>NZ_CP067992.1:814465-1423930 GCF_016658865.1 Streptococcus mitis | reverse complement strand
GGAAACAGGAAAAATCGTTCTATCAGGAACAGGAAAAGAACTCGCCTCATCAGAAGAAGTTAGAAAAGCATATCTAGGTGGCTAAAAAGGTCCGGGGGACCTTTTTAGTCGGTGAATAGAGATTACGAAGTAATCACCATTAATAGTCCGGTGGACCTTTTTAGTCGGCAGATGAAGATTACGAAGCAATCATCATTATAGTCCGGGGGACCTTTTTAGTCGGTAAATAGAGATTACGAAGCAATTCTCATCTGCACTGGAAGGTTAGCTTCTGATAATTAAAATAAAATCGAATGAAGCGTACACCTACTCTTCATTCACAGAGCTCGATTTCAGAGCTCTTTTTGCTAGCTTATTCATACTTTTCTGAATTTTGAAAAAGAAATGTAAGCGTTTGATAGATTTACAAAAAGATTGTATAATAGGGATAAGAACAGAAAAGGAGAAGTCTCATGGCAGTTAAAGATTTTATGACCCGTAAGGTAGTGTATATTAGTCCAGATACAACAGTATCTCATGCAGCAGATTTGATGAGAGAGCAAGGGTTGCATCGCTTGCCTGTTATCGAAAATGATCAATTAGTTGGTTTGGTAACTGAAGGAACCATTGCGCAAGCTAGTCCATCCAAAGCAACCAGTCTTTCTATCTATGAGATGAACTATCTTCTAAATAAGACAAAAGTAAAAGATGTGATGATTCGCGAAGTTGTCACTGTTTCAGGCTATGCGAGTCTAGAGGATGCAACTTATCTGATGTTGAAAAATAAGATTGGTATTCTTCCTGTAGTAGATAACCATCAAGTCTATGGGGTTATTACGGACCGTGATGTTTTCCAAGCCTTTCTTGAAATTGCTGGTTATGGTGAGGAAGGAATTCGTGTGCGCTTTGTTACGGAAAACGAAATTGGCGTTCTTGGAAAAATTATTTCTTTGATTGTAGAAGAAAATTTGAATATCTCGCATACAGTCAATATTCCGCGTAAAGATGGTAAGGTGATTATAGAAGTTCAAATCGATGGATCAATTGATTTACCAGCCTTGAAAGAAAAATTTGAATCAGAGAATATTCAAGTAGAAGAAATTACTCGTACTTCAGCAAAAGTCTTGTAAGAAAGGAAGCCGAAAGGCTTCTTTTTACGTGTAATAAGGGATTAGAGCAAAAGATGGAAAGAAATGATAAAATATGCTATAATGAAATAATGTAAAAAAGGAGTATTTATGGACATTTCAGAAATTCGTCAGAAAATTGACGCAAATCGTGAAAAATTAGCTTCTTTCAGGGGGTCTCTTTGACCTCGAAGGTTTAGAGGAAGAGATTGCCATCTTGGAAAACAAGATGACAGAACCTGATTTTTGGAACGATAATATCGCGGCCAAAAAAACGTCGCAAGAATTAAATGAATTAAAAAATACCTATAACACCTTCCACAAAATGGAAGAGTTGCAGGATGAAGTCGAAATTTTATTAGACTTTTTAGCTGAAGATGAGTCGGTGCATGAAGAATTGGTTGAACAGTTGTTAGAACTTGATAAGATGATGATCAGTTACGAGATGACCTTGCTCTTGTCAGAACCTTATGACCATAATAATGCGATTTTGGAAATCCATCCAGGATCCGGTGGTACTGAGGCTCAGGACTGGGGTGATATGTTGCTTCGTATGTACACTCGCTATGGAAATGCTAAAGGCTTTAAAGTAGAAGTATTGGATTACCAAGCAGGAGATGAAGCTGGTATTAAGTCAGTAACCTTATCATTTGAAGGACCTAATGCCTATGGTCTTCTCAAGTCAGAAATGGGTGTTCACCGCTTGGTGCGAATCTCACCATTTGACTCTGCTAAACGTCGCCATACTTCTTTCACATCTGTAGAAGTGATGCCAGAGTTGGATGATACCATTGAAGTGGAAATTCGGGAAGATGATATCAAGATGGATACCTTCCGTTCAGGTGGAGCTGGTGGACAAAACGTCAACAAGGTTTCAACAGGTGTGCGTTTGACACACATTCCTACTGGGATTGTTGTCCAGTCAACAGTCGATCGTACTCAGTATGGAAATAGAGATCGTGCCATGAAGATGTTGCAGGCTAAGCTCTATCAAATGGAGCAAGAAAAGAAAGCTGCGGAAGTTGATTCCCTCAAAGGTGAGAAAAAGGAAATCACATGGGGAAGTCAAATCCGTTCTTATGTTTTCACGCCTTATAC
The DNA here is from genome assembly GCF_016658865.1 of Streptococcus mitis. Classification (NCBI taxonomy): domain Bacteria; kingdom Bacillati; phylum Bacillota; class Bacilli; order Lactobacillales; family Streptococcaceae; genus Streptococcus; species Streptococcus mitis. Next base: position 1,421,726 of record NZ_CP067992.1, on the reverse strand, counting down.
TATGGTAAAAGATCATCGAACTAGCTTTGAAGTTGCGCAGGTAGATAAGGTTATGGATGGAGACCTAGATGGTTTTATTGATGCCTACCTCAAGTGGCGAATCAGCTAAGATAGAAAGGAACTCACATGTCAATCATTGAAATGAGAGATGTCGTCAAAAAATACGACAACGGAACGACTGCTTTGCGAGGTGTCTCAGTCACTGTTGAACCCGGGGAATTTGCCTATATCGTAGGTCCGTCAGGAGCTGGGAAATCAACATTTATTAGAGCTTTGTACCGCGAAGTAAAAATCGAAAAAGGAAGCTTAACTGTTGCTGGTTTTAATCTGGTTAAAATTAAAAAGAAAGATGTCCCTCTCCTACGTCGTAGTGTTGGGGTTGTCTTCCAAGATTATAAACTGTTACCAAAGAAAACCGTTTATGAAAATATTGCTTATGCAATGGAAGTTATTGGTGAGAGCCGCCGTAATATCAAAAAACGTGTTATGGAAGTTTTAGACTTGGTTGGATTGAAGCATAAGGTTCGTTCTTTCCCAAATGAACTTTCAGGGGGAGAACAGCAACGTATTGCGATAGCACGTGCCATTGTAAACAATCCAAAAGTATTGATTGCGGACGAACCAACAGGAAACTTGGACCCAGATAATTCATGGGAAATTATGAACTTGCTGGAACGCATCAATCTCCAAGGTACAACTGTCTTGATGGCGACCCACAACAGTCAGATTGTAAATACCTTGCGCCACCGTGTCATTGCCATTGAAAATGGCCGTGTCGTTCGTGACGAAGCTAAAGGAGAATATGGATACGATGATTAGTAGATTTTTTCGTCATTTATTTGAATCATTAAAAAGTTTGAAACGAAATGGCTGGATGACAGTAGCTGCTGTCAGTTCAGTTATGATTACTTTGACCTTGGTTGCAATATTTGCATCTGTTATCTTTAATACGGCTAAACTAGCTACAGATATTGAAAATAATGTTCGAGTAATGGTATACATTCGTAAGGACGTAGCTGATAATAGTGAGACGATTGAAAAAGAAGGTCAAACTGTTACAAATAACGACTACCATAAGGTATATGATGCTTTGAAAGGTATGTCAACCGTTAAAAGTGTTACGTTTTCAAGTAAAGAAGAACAATATGAAAAGTTGACAGAAACAATGGGGGACAACTGGAAAATCTTTGAAGGCGATGCCAATCCTCTCTATGATGCATATATCGTTGATACCAATACACCAAGTGATGTAAAGACAGTAGCAGAAGAGGCTAAAAAAATCGAAGGTGTATCAGAAGTTCAAGATGGTGGTGCTAATACAGAACGCTTGTTTAAGTTAGCCTCATTTATTCGTGTCTGGGGACTAGTTATCGCTGGATTATTGATTTTCATTGCGGTGTTCTTGATTTCTAATACTATACGTATCACCATCATTTCACGAAGCCGTGAAATTCAAATTATGCGTTTAGTAGGAGCTAAGAACGGTTATATCCGCGGACCTTTCTTGCTTGAAGGTGCCTTCATCGGTTTGCTTGGAGCAACACTTCCGTCAGTTTTGGTATTTATTGTCTATAAAATGGTTTACCAATCGGTTAATAAGTCATTGGTTGGTCAGAACCTTTCGATGATATCACCAGAAATATTCAGTCCACTGATGATTGCTCTATTATTTGTGATTGGAATTTTTATCGGTTCAATCGGATCAGGAATTTCAATGCGCCGATTCCTGAAAATCTAAAATAGAAGTATATTTGAGGAGATTTTAATATCTCCTTTTTTACTACAAAAATTTTAGAAAAAAGTCTACTTTTTTTTATAAAAGCCTTTACAAAAAAAATTAAAGTGGTATAATTAATACATAGTTAAGTGCAAACGTTTTCGTAAAACGTTTGCCTAAATAAAAATAAAGGAGATTTGAATGATGAAAGATACATTCAAAAATGTCTTGTCTTTCGAGTTTTGGCAGAAATTCGGTAAGGCTTTGATGGTGGTTATCGCGGTTATGCCGGCTGCTGGTTTGATGATTTCAATCGGTAAGTCTATCGTAATGATTAACCCAACTTTTGCACCACTTGTAGTGACAGGTGGAATTCTTGAGCAAATTGGTTGGGGGGTTATCGGTAACCTTCACATTTTGTTTGCCCTAGCAATTGGAGGAAGCTGGGCTAAAGAACGTGCTGGTGGTGCTTTCGCCGCTGGTCTTGCCTTCATCTTGATTAACCGTATCACTGGTACAATCTTTGGTGTATCAGGAGATATGTTGAAAAATCCAGATGCTATGGTCACAACTCTCTTTGGTGGTTCAATCAAAGTTGCTGATTACTTCATCAGTGTTCTTGAAGCTCCAGCATTGAACATGGGTGTGTTTGTAGGGATTATCTCAGGTTTTGTAGGGGCAACTGCTTACAATAAATACTACAACTTCCGTAAACTTCCTGATGCACTTTCATTCTTCAACGGGAAACGTTTCGTACCATTTGTAGTTATTCTTCGTTCAGCAATCGCTGCAATTCTACTTGCTGCTTTCTGGCCAGTAGTTCAAACAGGTATCAATAGCTTTGGTATCTGGATTGCCAACTCACAAGAAACTGCACCAATCCTTGCACCATTCTTGTTTGGTACTTTGGAACGTTTGCTCTTGCCATTTGGTCTTCACCATATGTTGACTATCCCAATGAACTACACAGCTCTTGGTGGTACTTATGACATTTTAACTGGTGCAGCTAAAGGTACTCAAGTATTTGGTCAAGACCCACTATGGCTTGCATGGGTAACAGACCTTGTAAACCTCAAAGGTACTGATGCAAGTCACTACCAACAATTGTTGGATACTGTTCACCCAGCTCGTTTCAAAGTTGGACAAATGATCGGTTCATTCGGTATCTTGATGGGTGTGATCGTGGCTATCTACCGTAATGTCGATGCTGATAAGAAACATCAATATAAAGGTATGATGATTGCGACAGCTCTTGCAACATTCTTGACAGGGGTTACTGAACCAATCGAATACATGTTCATGTTTGTAGCAACACCTATGTATCTTGTTTACTCACTTGTTCAAGGTGCGGCCTTCGCTATGGCTGACGTAGTAAACCTACGTGTCCACTCATTCGGTTCAATTGAATTCTTGACTCGTACACCACTAGCAATTAATGCTGGTATTGGTATGGATATCGTTAACTTTATCTGGGTAACTGTTCTCTTTGCTGTAATCATGTACTTTATCGCAAACTTCATGATTCAAAAATTCAACTACGCAACTCCAGGACGCAACGGAAACTATGAAACTGCTGAAGGAGCTTCAGAAGGAGCTAGCAACGAAGTGAAAGTTGCAGCAGGTTCTCAAGCTGTAAACATTATCAACCTTCTTGGTGGACGCGCGAACATCGTTGATGTTGATGCATGTATGACTCGTCTTCGTGTTACTGTTAAGGATGCAGATAGAGTTGGTGATGCAGAACAATGGAAAGCAGAAGGAGCTATGGGGCTTGTCATGAAAGGACAAGGAGTTCAAGCTATCTACGGTCCAAAAGCAGACGTATTGAAATCTGATATCCAAGATATCCTTGATTCAGGTGAAATCATTCCTGAAACTCTTCCAAGTCAAATGACAGAAGCGCAACAAAACACTGTTCAATTCAAAGGTCTTACTGAGGAAGTTTACTCAGTAGCAGACGGTCAAGTTGTTGCCTTGGAACAAGTGAAAGATCCAGTATTTGCTCAAAAAATGATGGGTGACGGATTTGCTGTAGAACCTGCAAATGGAAACATTGTATCTCCAGTTTCAGGTACTGTATCAAGCATCTTCCCTACAAAACATGCTCTTGGTCTTGTGACTGAAGCGGGTCTTGAAGTACTTGTTCACATTGGTTTGGACACAGTAAGTCTTGAAGGAAAACCATTTACTGTTCATGTAGCTGAAGGACAAAAAGTTGCAGCAGGTGATCTTCTTGTCACAGCTGACTTGGATGCTATCCGTGCAGCAGGTCGTGAAACTTCAACAGTGGTTGTCTTCACAAATGCTGAAGCTATTAAATCAGTTAAATTAGAACAAACAGGTTCTCTTGCAGCTAAAACAGCAGTTGCTAAAGTAGAATTGTAATACACTTGAGGTTGGAAGCTGTTTTCCAACCTCTTGTTTTAGGAGAAAAGCATGAAATTTTTAACACTCAATACTCATAGCTGGATGGAAAAAGAAGCCGAGGAAAAATTCCAGCTTTTGCTTGAAGATATTCTTGATAAAGATTATGATTTGATTTGTTTCCAAGAAATCAATCAGGAAATCACCTCGCCTAAGGTAGAAGTTAATGCTCTCTATCAAGCTTTGCCAGCAGCTGAGCCGATTCATCAAGATCATTATGTTAGACTTTTGGTTGAAAAGTTGTCAGAGCAAGGGAAAGATTACTACTGGACTTGGGCCTATAACCATATTGGTTATGACCGCTACCATGAAGGTGTGGCTATCTTGTCTAAAACACCTATTGAAGCAAGAGAAATTTTGGTTTCAGATGTGGATGATCCAACAGACTATCATACTCGCCGTGTCGCTCTAGCTGAAACTGTAGTTGATGGTAAGGAGCTTGCAGTTGCCAGTGTCCACCTTTCTTGGTGGGATAAAGGTTTCCAAGAAGAATGGGCACGATTTGAGGCTGTCTTGAAAGAATTGAACAAGCCACTTTTGCTTGCTGGAGATTTCAACAACCCAGCTGGTCAGGAAGGTTACCAAGCTATTTTAGCTAGTCCATTAGGCTTACAAGACGCATTTGAAGTTGCTCAAGAGAAAAGTGGTAGTTATACTGTTCCACCAGAAATTGATGGCTGGAAAGGGAACACAGAACCCCTTCGAATCGACTATGTTTTTACTACCAAAGAGTTAGCGGTGGAAAATTTACATGTCGTATTTGATGGCAACAAGAGTCCACAAGTTAGTGATCACTATGGCTTGAGTGCTATTTTAAACTGGAAATAATAACTGATACTCAATGAAAATCAAATTCAAACCACGTCAACGTCGCCTTGCCGTATAGATGTTACTGACTTCGTCAGTTCTATCTGCAACCTCAAAACACTGTTTTGAGCAACCTGCGGCTAGTTTCCTAGTTTGCTCTTTGATTTTCATTGAGTATGAAAAGAGGTTGGAATCATGAAATTCCAGCCTTTTTCTGACTAGAGATGCTACTGGAAATAGCCTAAATAAGTGAGACTACTGAAATGGAATAAAATGTGGTATAATTTATAAGATAGATAGAATCGAGGATATTATGTCATTTACGAAATTTCAATTTAAAAACTATATTAGAGAGGCCTTGGAGGAGTTAAAATTTACAACTCCAACAGAGGTGCAAGATAAGTTGATTCCGATTGTCTTGGCAGGTCGTGACCTAGTCGGTGAATCAAAAACAGGTTCAGGTAAGACTCACACTTTCTTACTACCGATTTTCCAGCAATTAGATGAAACCAGCGATAGTGTTCAAGCAGTCATTACTGCACCGAGCCGTGAATTAGCTACTCAAATTTACCAAGCAGCCCGTCAGATTGCTGCCCACTCAGAAGTGGAAGTTCGTGTGGTTAATTATGTGGGTGGTACGGATAAGGCTCGCCAGATTGAGAAATTGGCAAGCAATCAGCCTCATATTGTTATCGGAACGCCTGGTCGTATCTACGACTTGGTTAAATCTGGTGACCTAGCTATTCACAAGGCTAAGACCTTTGTGGTCGATGAGGCAGATATGACTTTGGATATGGGATTCTTAGAAACTGTTGATAAGATTGCTGGAAGTCTTCCAAAAGACCTTCAATTCATGGTCTTCTCAGCGACTATCCCACAAAAACTGCAACCATTCTTGAAAAAATACTTGTCAAATCCTGTTATGGAGAAAATTAAGACTAAAACTGTCATTTCTGACACCATTGATAATTGGTTGATTTCGACAAAAGGACGCGATAAGAATGCTCAAATTTACCAGTTGACTCAGTTGATGCAACCGTATTTGGCAATGATTTTTGTTAACACTAAAACGCGTGCTGATGAATTGCATTCATATCTGACTGCTCAAGGCTTGAAGGTGGCAAAAATCCATGGGGATATTGCCCCTCGTGAGCGCAAACGTATCATGAACCAGGTTAAAAATCTGGATTTTGAGTATATTGTCGCAACAGATTTGGCAGCGCGTGGAATTGACATTGAAGGTGTCAGCCATGTCATCAATGATGCCATTCCGCAAGATTTGTCTTTCTTTGTTCACCGTGTTGGTCGTACTGGACGAAATGGCCTACCAGGTACAGCTATTACCCTTTATCAGCCAAGTGATGACTCGGATATCCGTGAGTTGGAGAAATTGGGAATCAAGTTTACTCCTAAGATGGTCAAAGACGGGGAATTTCAAGATACTTATGACCGTGATCGTCGTGCCAACCGTGAGAAAAAACAAGATAAACTTGATATCGAAATGATTGGTTTGGTTAAAAAGAAAAAGAAAAAAGTCAAACCGGGTTATAAGAAGAAAATTCAATGGGCGGTTGATGAAAAACGCCGCAAGACCAAGCGTGCTGAAAATCGAGCTCGAGGTCGTGCCGAGCGTAAAGCAAAACGCCAAACATTTTAATAGCAATTGTTGGAGTACTGAGCTCCAACTTTTTTATTTATGAGAACGAATTATCTAAACAGAAACACTACATTAAAGACTGCAAATTGCGCTAAAAAATGGTATAATGATAAAGTTATATAGTCCCGATAAGATGGTAGGTATTTATCACTAAGAGTTTTCCTATCAGTACTTTGTAATTCGCAAAGACTGACGGCTCCATACGGTTGCCGCTATAGTGCGGTCATCCTATGCGCCTTACTAGCTTCAGAAATAAAAAAGTATCGTTTTTATTTCTTTTGCGTCGTAACTCTTATAGAATAAAAATACCTATCAGTACTTTGTAACTCTATAACACTATTTTTAAGGGGGGACATTTTTATGTCAGAACGTAAATTATTCACGTCTGAATCTGTATCTGAGGGGCATCCGGATAAGATTGCAGACCAAATTTCAGATGCGATTTTGGATGCTATTTTAGCTAAGGATCCAGAGGCGCACGTTGCTGCTGAGACAGCTGTATATACTGGTTCCGTCCATGTTTTTGGTGAAATATCTACAAATGCCTATGTAGATATTAACCGTGTGGTTCGAGATACCATTGCAGAGATTGGCTACACCAATACAGAATATGGTTTTTCTGCTGAGACTGTAGGAGTACATCCATCTTTGGTGGAACAATCTCCTGACATTGCTCAAGGTGTTAACGAAGCCTTGGAGGTTCGTGGGAATGCAGACCAAGATCCACTTGATTTGATTGGTGCTGGAGACCAAGGACTCATGTTTGGATTTGCAGTGGATGAAACAGAAGAGCTCATGCCTTTGCCGATTTCACTCAGTCATAAATTGGTTCGTCGTCTGGCAGAACTTCGTAAGTCTGGGGAAATTAGCTATCTTCGCCCAGATGCCAAATCACAAGTTACAGTTGAATATGATGAGAATGACCGTCCAGTACGTGTGGACACAGTCGTTATTTCTACTCAGCACGACCCAGAAGTTAGCAACGAACACATTCATAATGATGTCATTAACAAGGTTATCAAAGAAGTTATTCCAGCCTCTTACTTGGATGAGCAAACCAAATTCTTCATCAATCCTACTGGTCGTTTTGTAATCGGTGGACCGCAAGGGGACTCAGGTTTGACTGGTCGTAAGATCATCGTAGATACTTATGGTGGCTACTCTCGTCATGGTGGTGGTGCCTTCTCTGGTAAGGATGCGACTAAGGTGGACCGTTCAGCCTCTTATGCTGCTCGTTATATTGCCAAGAATATCGTTGCAGCAGGCCTTGCTAAGAAGGCAGAAGTGCAATTGGCCTATGCTATCGGTGTTGCCCAGCCTGTTTCTGTTCGTATCGATACCTTCGGTACAGGAACAGTAGCTGAAAGCAAACTTGAAAAAGCTGCTCGTCAAATCTTTGACCTTCGTCCTGCAGGAATTATCCAAATGCTGGACCTCAAGCGCCCAATTTACCGTCAAACAGCGGCTTATGGACACATGGGACGTACAGATATTGACCTTCCATGGGAACGTTTGGATAAGGTAGATACTTTGAAAGAAGCAGTCAAATAGATAAGAAAACCAACGTTTTGAACGTTGGTTTTTATAAATATAAGTTATCCTTATTTAAATAGGATTTGTAAATTGCTGGCCTGTTATAATTTATTCATTGTTTTTAAAAATGCCCAGTTACCAATTGATTTTGACCCGTATTTTAAGTCCATATGGTCCAGTAATACATAATCGTTTTTTTTGTAGAATGAGGTATTTCTAGCTGTATTAGTTATGAGTCCCAAGTGTTTACAGCCTTTTGATTTGACATAAGGTTCAACCCCTTGTGTCAGAAAAGTACTGCCTATTCCCCGCCCCTTACTTTCTATATTGACAGCTAAAGCCATCAAATACCAATCAAACTCCCCTGATTGTTCTAAATGCTTTTTGGAACGTTTTACAAAGTCAAAGTATTTAAGGAGATTTTGTGGTCGAATGTAGCGAAAAATGTTTGTCCCACCATTTCGTAGATAGGATAGTATACAGAAATCCTTTTGTTGCAAAAGGGCAACTGCAAGTAATTCTCCATCTTGTTCCGCAACCAAACAGTTTCCTTTTTTAATATAGACTCTAGTAAGCAGAATTTGCAATGTTTCTACAAAAGCAGGATAGGAGTCAGGTTTCTTCAAATCATCAGTTATAATCGTTAAAAAGGGATAGTCAAGAAAAGAATTAGCTAATAGTTTTCCAATTTTTTCGTATTCTTCAAGTCTTGCCTCTCGATATATCATGTCTCCCATGCTTGTCTCCTTAATTATCTATAAAATTGTGTATGATAGGATTTCAAGATAAAAAATTGGAGATGATTTAAAAAGCTAAATAAACCCAATTTTGTTCCATAAGGTTTAAAGCACTTTCTAATCTCTCCAAGATTTTATTTGGTTGGAATCGAAATTCCAATTAATTTTTCTGAATAGAGGGTTTTGATATTGGCCTCATCAATAGAGTCCTTATCAATTTTACGTTTCAAGAAAAATTCTTGAATAGCTTCGATTTCAGGTTCACGAATAGCTCGGTGTTTGTTTGAGATGAGGATTTCATAGTGAAGCGGAGCTTGAGTAAAAATAACATCTGTATTCCCTGCAGAATAAACCTCAACAAGGGTTGCATCTGTACTTTCTAGCTGGCTTTTTACAAGTTGCGAGTGTGAGTTTGTCGTATTGATAAGCTTCATAACATTTCCTCCGATTTTCTAATTCTATTATAGCACTTTTTAAATAAAGTAGCTTGATTTAGTCAATCTTATGCTGTTTTTTCCAAGATTCAATAGCCCATTTATGGCTACCACGTTTGAGGTTTTCAATAGCCTCGTCAATAGGGAACCAGGCAATATGATTAAAGTCTTCTAATGGTTTTTGTACTTCTTTGAAGGAAGTCGCTTCATAGAGGTAGGCAGGATTGTAGTAGTAGGTGTCACGGTGACGAGAATAGAAATATTCATCAGCTTGTCCGTAATAAGTACCAATTTCAGCTGTAAAGCCAAGCTCTTCAATCAATTCACGCTTTAGGGCTTCTTGATGATTTTCACCTGCTTCAATTTCGCCACCTGGTAGAAACCAAGCACCATTTGGTGCTTGAACAAGAACAATTTGTTTTTGTTCAGCGTCTGGAATTACTGCATATACGCCATAGCGTGAAACATAGTCTGTATTCGATTTTTTTTCTCCGAAAGTTGGGTTTGCCATTGCATTTTCCTCATTATTTATTATCTTTATTATTATTATTATCTTAATGGACAAAGGCCGAGCTGTCAAGAATTTATAGTTATTTTAGTAAAAAGGAGCAGAAAATTTTCATTTTCTACTCCTTTTCTATAGGAATTATACTTCTTTTTCAGAAGTTTTTACTTCAGCTTTTTTGGCAGATTTGATTTGAATGTTGCCCTTGCTGGTCATAACTGCCTTGAGGTCTTTTTCACTTGGATTTTCAAGGTAGTAGTCAGTGATTGCGTCTTCAATATAGTCTTGAATAGTACGACGAAGTGGGCGCGCCCCCATTTTTGGATCATAGCCGAGGTCAACCAATTTTTCCTTAACCTTGTCAGTTACATCCAAATGAATGTTGTTGCTAGAAAGGCGCTTGTTAACGTCTGCAAGCATAAGCTTGACAATCTGAAGGAGGTTGTCCTTGCTGAGAGCCTTAAATTCGATAATACCATCAAAACGGTTCATAAACTCTGGGCTAAAGAAGTTACCGAGTTCACCGAGAACAGAATTGGTACGTCCTTCTCTAGCAGCTCCAAAACCAACGCTGGCTTCGGCTTTACCAGTCCCGGCATTTGAAGTCATAATGATGATGGCATCCTTGAAGCTAACGGTACGTCCTTGACCATCTGTCAAACGCCCATCGTCCAAGACTTGAAGGAACATGTGCATAACATCAGGGTGAGCTTTTTCCACTTCATCTAGAAGGATGAGAGAATATGGATTACGGCGGACTTTTTCAGTTAGTTGCCCAGCCTCGTCGTAGCCGACATAACCTGGAGGGGCACCGACCAACTTAGCCACACTGTGTTTTTCCATGTATTCACTCATATCAAAGCGAATCATGCTGTCAGCAGAACCAAAAAGTTCAATGGCTAGTTGTTTGGAAAGTTCTGTCTTACCGACACCAGTTGGGCCAACAAATAGGAAGCTTCCGATTGGGCGGTTAGGCGTACCGAGACCGACACGATTACGGCGAATAGCCTTGGCAATCTTATCGACTGCATCATCTTGGCCAATAACATGAGACTTGAGGTCTTCAGCTAGATGGATGAGTTGAGATTGTTCTTTCTCTTTCAAATCGCCAACAGGGATATTGGTTTTCTGCTCGATAATGTGCTCAATGGTTTTCTCACTGATGATAGGAGTATCTTGGTCTGTGACCTTTTTCTTTTGCAGTTCCTTATACTTGGCAATCTGGTCGCGGAAATAAGCTGCCTTCTCAAAATCTTCCTCTCGTGTAGCTTGAGATTTGAGATTTTCAGCCTCAATCAAGCGTTGATCAATCACTTTAGGATCCACAAAATTCAAGGTCAAGTTCATCTTAGAACCAGCTTCATCCAGGAGGTCGATGGCCTTGTCAGGCAAGAAGCGATCTTGGATGTAGCGATTGGAAAGAGTTGCAGCTGCTTCAATTGCAGCATCGGTATACTGAACGTGGTGGTAGTCTTCGTATTTCTTTTGAATACCTTTGAGGATTGTGATTGTTTCGTCCACTGTTGGTTCATCGACCTTAACAGGTTGCATACGACGCTCTAGGGCAGCATCTTTTTCAATGATACGGTATTCATTGAGGGTAGTGGCACCGACCAGTTGCAGTTCCCCACGAGCAAGGGCGGGCTTGAGGATATTTCCTGCATCCATATTGCCATCGCCCGCAGAACCAGCACCAACAATTTCATGGATTTCATCGATAAAGAGAATAATGTCTTCACGTTTTCGAATTTCTTCCATGAGCTTTTGCATGCGTTCTTCAAATTGTCCTCGAATACCCGTTCCTTGAACTAGGCTAACCACATCCAGACGGATGACTTGTTTACCTTGGAGTTTATGTGGAACGTCGCCATCAACGATTTTCTGAGCTAGACCTTCGACAACGGCAGTTTTTCCGACACCTGGTTCACCGATAAGAACAGGATTATTCTTGGTTCTGCGATTGAGAATTTCGATAACACGGATAATCTCATCGTCGCGCCCAATAACGGGGTCAATATCTCCACGACGGGCAATTTCAGTTACGTTGATACCAAATTCTTCCAGCAGGCCTTTTTCTTGGCTTGGTGGAGGAGTTTGAGCAGGTCCACTATTTTGGGAACCATAACCGCCGTTTCCACCGTAGCCTCCACCTGATTGGGTTGGGGGAGTCGGAGGAGTGTTGTTAGAAGGTCTAAAATTGTTTAGGTCATTGAAGAAATCACCAAAGGGATCAAAGTCACGATTGTTCAGATCCGTCATACCTTTAAAGAGGCTATTGTTAGGATCTGTCTTGATAATCTTATAGCAGTTTTGACAAAGGTCAATTTGTTTTTGCTTTCCGTTAAGATTGGTATAAAGATGAATTGTTGAGTCATTGATTTTACAGTTTTGACAAAGCATACATCTACCTCATTTCTTTCTTTAGGCTGACCTGTTTAAAGGTCAAAAATAGTCAAATTTCTATACTCTCATTATAACAGGATTGGGGTGTAAAGCAAGTAAAAAGATTGCAGCTTTGAGAAGTTGTTACAATGAAAATCTTTGTAAATTTGGACTATAAAAAAAATCCTATTTGTGAGACAAAAAGGATTTTGGTTAGACATGCAGGGTGTAATCCCAGCTTGTTTTAGATTAGTAGAGGAGTTCGTAAATCTCCATTGCAATCAAGTCAATGCTGTCAAACGTATAAGTTTCGCGAGCTTCTACATCACGAAGGGTAAAAATTGAGCCATTTTCTTCATCATGGCTGTATGCAACTTCTGCAACAACAACTCCTTCGCGTTCAAAATTACGTTTTAAATTTCCGCCGTCTTTTGCCATTGCTTCAAGGCGATTGATGATTCTAACCAAATGTGATTCCATTTTGATTCTCCTTCATTTCTTATCGTTACTATTTTACCATAAAGGAGGCCAACTTGCCTAGAAAAAACTAAGATTTCTCGCTAATTCTACCAGCTTAAAGTTTTTTTGAATAAATTGGATAAAGGGTTTGAATTTTAATTCAATACATGTTATAATCATACAGTATTCTATTTTAGAAAGTAGTGAGACTATGAATTTTTCTTTTTTACCTAAGTATTTACCTTATTTTAACTATGGGGCTGTTGTGACGGTTCTCATTTCTATCTGTGTTGTCTTTTTGGGAACTATTTTGGGTGTTGTCTTGGCTTTTGGGCAACGTTCAAAGTTTAAACCGTTTGTTTGGCTCGCCAACTTGTACGTTTGGATTTTCCGTGGGACACCGATGATGGTTCAGATTATGATTGCCTTTGCCCTTATGCACATCAATGCTCCGACTATTCAGGTTGGAATTTTAGGTGTTGACCTTTCTCGTCTGATTCCAGGGATTTTGATTATCTCTATGAACAGTGGTGCTTATGTTTCTGAGACTGTTCGTGCTGGGATTAATGCAGTTCCTAAGGGTCAGTTAGAGGCGGCCTATTCTTTAGGGATTCGTCCTAAAAATGCGATGCGCTATGTGATTTTGCCACAAGCTATCAAAAATATTTTGCCAGCATTGGGGAACGAATTTATCACCATTATCAAGGATAGTTCTCTTTTATCAGCTATTGGTGTCATGGAGTTGTGGAACGGAGCTACAACAGTTTCTACAACAACCTATCTACCTTTGACACCACTTTTATTTGCAGCCTTTTATTACTTGATTATGACTTCTATTTTGACAGTAGCCTTGAAAGCTTTTGAAAAACGTATGGGACAAGGAGATAAGAAATAATGACAGAAACCTTGATAAAAATTGAAAATTTACATAAATCCTTTGGAAAGAATGAAGTATTGAAGGGAATCAACCTCGAGATTAAAAGAGGGGAAGTTGTCGTTATCATTGGTCCTTCAGGAAGCGGGAAATCTACCTTGCTCCGCTCTATGAATTTGTTGGAAGAAGCAACCAAAGGGAAGGTTATCTTTGAGGGAGTTGATATTACGGACAAGAAGAATGACCTCTTTGCCATGCGTGAGAAGATGGGGATGGTTTTCCAACAATTTAATCTCTTTCCTAATATGACTGTGATGGAAAATATCACCTTGTCTCCTATCAAGACTAAAGGTGAAAGTAAGGAAGTTGCAGAGAAGAGAGCTCAGGAACTTTTGGAAAAAGTTGGTTTACCAGATAAGGCAACTGCTTATCCACAGAGTTTGTCAGGTGGTCAGCAACAGCGGATTGCTATTGCGCGTGGTTTAGCTATGGAACCAGATGTTTTGCTCTTTGACGAGCCAACTTCAGCCCTGGATCCTGAAATGGTAGGTGAAGTGCTGGCTGTTATGCAAGACCTAGCCAAGTCAGGAATGACCATGGTTATTGTAACGCATGAGATGGGATTTGCTCGTGAGGTGGCAGACCGTGTCATCTTTATGGCAGACGGTGTGGTTGTTGAAGACGGAACACCTGAACAGATTTTTGAACAAACCCAAGAACAACGGACTAAGGACTTCTTGAGTAAGGTTTTATAATTTATTTTAAAATTTCAAGACAAGATTAGTGAAAAGCTAGTCTCAATACCACTCAAGTGGAACTTACTTTGAGAAGTTCCCCACCCCCTTATTAATAACATCCATAAATTGGATATTAGGATTTTTAATATAAAGTAGTTTTGTGTTAAAATATAATTGTTCCATATGATTCTCTCTAATGATGGTTTGGTTACTTTTCATTATAGATTATATGGGGCTTTTTTCTACAAGAAAATAGGTTTCATAATATCTATAAGAAATTTATCCTATATAAATATCATAGAGCATTTTTTATGTGGAAAACTCAGGGAAATCATCGCTTTTTTCATAAAAAAATGCTATAATGAAGGGTATGAAATATCACGATTACATCTGGGATTTAGGTGGAACTTTACTAGATAATTACGAAACTTCAACAGCTGCATTTGTTGAAACATTGGCATTGTATGGCATCACACAAGACCATGACAGTGTCTATCAGGCTTTAAAGGTTTCTACTGATTTTGCGATTGAGACATTCGCTCCCAACTTAGAGAATTTTTTAGAAAAGTACAAGGAAAATGAAGCCAGAGAGCTAGAACATCCGATTTTATTTGATGGAGTTTCTGGTTTATTGGAAGATATCTCAAATCAAGGTGGCCGTCATTTTTTAGTTTCTCATCGAAATGATCAGGTCTTGGAAATTTTAGAAAAAACCTCTATAGCAGCTTATTTTACAGAAGTGGTGACTTCTAACTCAGGCTTTAAGAGAAAACCAGATCCTGAGTCCATGATTTATTTAAGAGAAAAGTATCAAATTAACTCTGGTCTTGTCATCGGTGATCGGCCGATTGATATCGAAGCAGGGCAAGCTGCTGGACTCGATACCCACTTGTTTACCAGTATCGTGAATTTAAGACAAGTATTAGACATGTAAGAAAAAGGAATAAGATGACAGAAGAAATTAAAAATCTGCAGGCACAAGATTATGATGCCAGTCAAATTCAAGTTTTAGAGGGCTTAGAGGCTGTTCGTATGCGTCCAGGGATGTATATCGGATCGACCTCAAAAGAAGGTCTTCACCATCTAGTCTGGGAAATTGTTGATAACTCAATTGATGAAGCCTTGGCAGGATTTGCTAGCCATATTCAAGTCTTTATTGAGCCCGATGATTCGATTACAGTTGTTGATGATGGGCGTGGTATCCCAGTCGATATTCAGGAAAAAACAGGTCGACCTGCCGTTGAGACTGTCTTTACTGTTCTTCACGCTGGAGGAAAGTTTGGCGGTGGCGGATATAAGGTCTCAGGTGGTCTTCACGGAGTGGGGTCCTCAGTTGTTAACGCCCTTTCAACTCAATTAGACGTTCATGTCCACAAAAATGGTAAGATTCATTACCAAGAATATCGTCGTGGTCATGTTGTCGCAGATCTTGAAGTAGTTGGAGATACGGATAAAACGGGAACAACAGTTCACTTTACACCGGATCCAGAAATTTTCACTGAAACAACCACTTTTGACTTTGATAAATTAAATAAACGTATTCAAGAATTGGCCTTTCTAAATCGTGGTCTTCAAATCTCCATTACAGATAAGCGTGAGGGGTTAGAACAAACTAAGCATTACCACTATGAAGGTGGGATTGCTAGCTACGTTGAATATATCAATGAGAACAAGGATGTTATCTTTGATACACCAATCTACACAGATGGTGAGATGGATGATATTACCGTTGAAGTAGCAATGCAGTACACAACGGGTTACCATGAGAATGTCATGAGTTTCGCCAATAACATTCACACCCATGAAGGTGGTACGCATGAACAAGGTTTCCGTACGGCACTAACTCGCGTTATCAATGATTATGCTCGTAAAAATAAGTTACTGAAAGACAATGAAGACAACCTGACAGGGGAAGATGTCCGTGAAGGGTTAACTGCAGTTATCTCAGTTAAACACCCAAATCCACAGTTTGAAGGACAAAC
The DNA here is from genome assembly GCF_016658865.1 of Streptococcus mitis. Classification (NCBI taxonomy): domain Bacteria; kingdom Bacillati; phylum Bacillota; class Bacilli; order Lactobacillales; family Streptococcaceae; genus Streptococcus; species Streptococcus mitis. The sequence continues at coordinate 1,405,478 of NZ_CP067992.1, read as the reverse complement.
TAAGACCAAACTGGGAAACAGTGAAGTGGTTAAAATTACCAATCGCCTCTTCAGCGATGCTTTCTCTGATTTCCTCATGGAAAATCCACAGATTGCTAAACGTATCGTGGAAAAAGGGATTTTAGCTGCCAAGGCTCGTGTGGCTGCCAAGCGTGCGCGTGAAGTCACTCGTAAAAAATCTGGTTTGGAAATTTCCAATCTTCCAGGGAAACTAGCAGACTGTTCTTCTAACAATCCTGCTGAAACAGAACTCTTCATCGTCGAAGGAGACTCAGCTGGTGGGTCAGCCAAATCTGGTCGTAACCGTGAGTTCCAGGCAATTCTTCCAATCCGCGGTAAGATTTTGAACGTTGAAAAGGCAAGTATGGATAAGATTCTAGCTAACGAAGAAATTCGTAGTCTTTTCACAGCGATGGGAACAGGATTTGGGGCAGAATTTGATGTTTCAAAAGCCCGTTACCAAAAACTCGTTTTGATGACCGATGCCGATGTCGATGGAGCCCACATTCGTACCCTCCTTTTAACCTTGATTTATCGTTATATGAAACCAATCCTAGAAGCTGGTTATGTTTATATTGCCCAACCACCAATCTATGGTGTCAAGGTTGGAAGCGAGATTAAAGAATATATCCAGCCAGGAGCAGACCAAGAGATTAAACTCCAAGAAGCTTTGGCTCGCCATAGTGAAGGACGTGCCAGACCAACTATTCAGAGGTATAAAGGTTTAGGTGAGATGGATGATCACCAGTTGTGGGAGACAACCATGGATCCCGAACATCGCTTGATGGCCAGAGTTTCTGTGGACGATGCTGCAGAAGCAGATAAAATCTTTGATATGTTGATGGGGGATCGAGTAGAACCTCGTCGTGAATTTATCGAAGAAAATGCCGTCTATAGTACACTTGATGTCTAAAAAATAGGGAGAAGTAGTTCCCTTGGTCTAAAAAATATGATATAATCATTACGATTGTTTCAAGTTAAAAAGGAGTTTAATATGTCTGGTAGACTAGTAATTTATCTTGCAATTGCAGTTGCAGTTTTCTTAGTGATTGCTTATGCTATCGCAATCTACGTACGAAAACGCAATGAAAGTAAATTAGCAATTTTAGAAGAGAAAAAAGAAGAGCTGTATAATCTTCCAGTTAATGATGAAGTTGAAGCTGTTAAAAATATGCACTTGATTGGACAAAGTCAAGTGACTTTCCGTGAATGGAATCAAAAATGGGTTGATTTATCTCTTAATTCTTTTGCCGATATCGAAAATAATCTTTTCGAGGCAGAAGGTTATAACAATTCATTCCGTTTTTTCAAGGCCAGTCATCAAATTGACCAAATTGAGAGCCAAATTACCTTGATTGAAGAAGATATTGCGGCAATTCGCAATGCCTTGGCAGATTTGGAGAAACAAGAGTCCAAAAATAGTGGACGTGTTCTTCATACCTTGGACTTGTTTGAAGAGTTGCAACACCGAGTTGCTGATCATTCTGAAGAATATGGCCAAGGTTTGTCTGAAATCGAAAAACAATTGGAAAATATCCAATCAGAGTTTTCTCAGTTTGTTACTTTGAATACCTCAGGTGACCCAGTAGAAGCTGCTGTGATTTTGGATAATGCTGAGAATCATATCTTGGCTTTGAGTCATATTGTTGACCGCCTGCCAGCAATTGTAAAAACATTATCTAAAGAGTTACCTGATCAATTGGAAGATTTGGAGGATGGTTACCGTAAGCTTTTAGACGCTAACTATCATTTTGCTGAGACGGATATTGAATCTCGCTTCCAATTGCTTTATGAAGCTTTGAAGAAAAATCACGAAAATATTGCACAATTAGAGTTGGATAATGCTGAGTATGAAAATACTCAAGTTCAAGAAGAAATCAATTTACTCTATGATATCTTTACACGAGAAATTGCTGCTCAAAAAGTAGTAGAAGGCTTAGTTGCAACCCTTCCTACATATTTGAAACACATGAAAGATAGTAATGCTGTTTTAGTAGAAGATATTCAACGATTAAGTAATAACTACCTGCTTTCTGAAACGGATGTTAGTCATGTTCACAGATTACAAGCTGAGTTAGAATCTCTGGAAGAATCTGTATTGGAATTAACTTCTGAACAAGAAGAACATTCTGAACCTTATTCATTCCTTGAAGAACGTTTGGAAAACTTACAAGCGACTTTGAAAGAAATTGAAGATGAACAAGTTGCGGTTAGTCAACGTCTTGCTCAGATTGAAAAAGATGATATCAATGCTCGCCAAAAGGCAAATGTTTATGTTAATCGTCTTCACACAATTAAGAGATACATGGAAAAACGTAATCTTCCAGGTATTCCTCAGAATTTCTTACAGTTGTTCTTTACAGCAAGTAACCATACTGAAGAGTTGATGGCTGAACTAGAAGAAGCTCGGGTCAATATCGAAGCTGTGAACCGTATGCTTGAAATTACAACAAATGATATGGAAGCACTTGAAGAAGAAACCTATAATATTGTTCAATATGCAACATTGACAGAACAATTGCTACAGTATTCGAACCGTTACCGCTCATTTGATGAACGAATTCAAGAAGCCTTTAATGAATCATTAGAAATTTTTGAAAAAGAATTTGATTATCATGCTTCATTTGATAAGATTTCGCAAGCTTTGGAAGTTGCAGAACCAGGTGTAACCAACCGTTTTGTTACTTCATACGAAAAAACACGTGAGACGATTCGTTTCTAACATAATAAAAGGCTCTATAATATTTGTAGTGGGTAAATCCCTCTATAGATATTATAGAGCGTATTTTTTTGTTCAAAACGAGTAATAGTACTTATTTCTCATTGAAATTATAGCCTGAATTTGATATGATATTTCTATGGATAAAAGTAGAGCAAATCGTGTTGAGCACGATAAAAAGAGAATCGGTTTAATAGCCCTAGTAGCTATCTTTTCAGTAAGTATTTGTGTCCTTGGTTCAATGATTGGATACAAAATATATACAAAGCAAAGTTTTGAACAAAGGATTGAAACGCTCAAGAAAGAGAAAGATGATCAATTGAGTGAGGGAAATCAGAAAGATCATTTTCGTAAGGGACAAGCCGAAGTAATTGCCTATTATCCTCTCCAAGGGGAGCAAGTGATTTCATCTGTAAAAGAAATCATGACACAGGATATTAAGGAAAATCTGGAAGACAAGGAAAATCTGGTTTTTTATTATACGGAGAAACAGGATTCGACTTTAAAAGGGATTGTTAACCGAAGTGTGATGAAACAAGTCTATGATTTAACTTCGTCAAAAGTTGAAGAGACTGAAAAAACTAGTCTGGCAAAAGTCCATTTGACAGAAGATGGTAAACCTTTTACACTTGATCAATTATTTTCAGATCCTAGTAAAGCCAAAGAGCAGTTGTTAAAAGAAATCACCTCTTTCTTACAGGATAAGAAATTGGAGCAAGAAAAGATCGATCAGCTTGTTAAAGGCTTCTCTGACCAAGACTTGTCTGCATGGAATTTTGATTACAAGGATAGTCAGATTATCCTTTATCCAAGTCAGGCAGTTGAAAATCTAGACGAGATTGCCTTACCAATATCTAGTTTCTTTGAAGTTATTCAGTCCTCTTATTTATTAGATAAGGATGCAGAGCTATATAAGGCTTATTATGAAAAGAAAAATCGTAAAGTAGTAGCCTTGACTTTTGATGATGGACCAAATCCTGCAACGACAAATCAAGCCTTAGATACTCTCTCTAAGTACGGAATTAAAGCAACTTTCTTCGTTCTGGGTAAGAATGTTTCTGGAAATGAAGAGATTTTGAAACGTATGAAATCGGACGGCCATGTTATTGGAAACCATAGTTGGAGTCATCCAGTGCTTTCAAAACTTTCCCTTGATGAAGCTAAAAAACAAATTACTGATACTGAGGATGCGCTAACTAAGGTGCTGGGTTCTAGTTCTAAACTTATGCGTCCGCCTTATGGAGCTATTACAGATGACATTCGAAATAGTCTCGATTTGAGCTTCATTATGTGGGATGTGGATAGTCTGGACTGGAAGAGTAAAAATGAAGCAGCTATTTTGACAGAAATTCAGCGTGAAGTCAAGAATGGTTCTATTATTCTCATGCATGATATCCATGCTGAGACGGTAAATGCTCTTCCGAAGGTTATTGATTATTTGAAAGGGCAAGGTTATGACTTTGTCACAGTTCCTGAAATGCTTAATTCACGATTGAAATCACATGAACTATTCTATGACCGTGATCAGTAAGATTTTTACTAAATGAGTAATTGAATAGAAAGTAATTATTTAATAAATAAATTTAGTCTTGTATTAATCGAGGCTAAATTTTTTTTATGTTTAAATCTCGAGAGATAATTGATTAATATTACAATTTTGTTACAAAATAAGTTTTTGATAGAATTTTCAGACAATTTAGGATATAATACTTTTAATTTAAATAAAAAGGAGTGATTTTATGGGAGATTGCAAAGATTTTTGTCATAAAAAGTACCAAATAGCAACGATTTTTCTGCTATCGGTCTTTGCATTCGGATTTGCTTTCGCACAGGTTAGTGCCGATGAGGGAAAATTTGAATCATCAAATCAAGTTACACATTTGGTAACAATTAATAAATTAGATGATTCAAATAATATCGCACCGCCAGTCACGGCTGACAAGAATGCTCTAAATTCTTCTTCGAAGGAAAAAACAGAAGTGACAGAGTCATTAAAACAAGATGAATATAGAGATAATAAGTCAGACAAGGATGAAACCACACAGAAAGAAACGATTGCTATAAAAAGTGAAGAGAAGAAGGAAGAATTAGCAGTGAAAAGTAATTCTTCTTCGGAAAGCTTACAATCAGAGTCGTTATCTCAAGGTGGACATAAAGAAAAGCCAAACAGTATCTCCAGTAATGAAATTATTACTGTCCCTAAAACCTGGGAAGCAGGACATAAAGGACAAGGAACTGTAGTCGCTGTTATAGATTCAGGTCTTGATTTGAATCATGAGGTTTTGCGTATTTCTGATCCGTCAAAGGCGAAATTTAAAAATAAGGATGATATCGAAAAAGCTAAAAAGGCTGCTGGTATTGACTATGGGAAATGGTACAGTGATAAAGTAGTATATGCTTATGATTACTTTGATGGAACTGATAATATAAAAGAGGCTGAAAAAGAGTCTCATGGAATGCATGTTACTGGTATTGTAGCTGGAAATCCTGTTAATAAAGCCCCGAATTCTGAGAAGGTTTACGGGGTGGCGCCAGAAGCTCAAATTATGTTTATGAGAGTTTTTTCAGACAGAGATAAAACTACAGCCTCTGCCCTTTATGTAAAAGCCATTGATGATGCAGTTGCGTTAGGTGCGGATGTGATCAATATGAGTTTGGGTGCAGGTGCGGGTTCAACGGTAGATGCAGGTTCAGATATCATTGATGCAGTAAAAAGAGCACGCGCTAAAGGAGTATCTGTTGTTATCGCTGCTGGTAATAGTAATACTTTCGGTAGAGGTTTTTCACAACCATTAGCAGAAAATCCTGATTATGGTCTCGTTGGAAATCCCTCTACAGTAGAAGATTCAATTTCTGTTGCTTCGATTAATAATAAAATTCTAACTACTGAGGTATTTGAAGTAAAAGGTTTAGAAAATGACGCTACCCTTGATTATGGTAAGTTTGATTTTAATAGACCTGAAACAGAAAAAGATTTTGAAAAAGGGAAAGAATACGAATATATAGCAGCGGGTATTGGTCGTGAAGAAGATTTTGCCAATATTGATGTGAGAGGCAAGTTAGCACTGATTCAACGTGGTAAAATTAATTTTTCTGATAAGATTAAAAATGCTCTTAAACACGGTGCAGCTGGAGTTTTAATTTATAACAACGTTGAAGGTGCAAATGTTAGTATGTCTGTTACAGGTGATGCTAAGAAAATCCCATCTGTCTTTATTTCAAAACATTATGGTGAAGTTCTTAAGTCTGGTCAGTATAAAATTGTCTTTAATCACAAGATGGATAATCGTAAATCAGATGTTGCAGACCAATTATCAGATTTTTCAAGTTGGGGAGTTACAACAGATGGACAATTGAAACCAGATGTTACTGCACCTGGTGGAAATATCTATTCATCATTTAACGACAACAGTTATGGAAGTATCAGTGGAACAAGTATGGCGGCCCCTCATGTAGCTGGTGTCGCAGCATTAGTCAAAGAATATTTAGCAAAGAAACATCCTGAATTATCAGCTAGTCAAATTTCAGAGATTGTAAAAGCTTTAATTATGTCTACTGCAAAACCACATTTTAATAAACAGACTGGAGCCTATACTTCTCCACGTCAGCAAGGTGCCGGTGTAGTTGACACGATGGCGGCAACCAGCACAGACCTATTTGTAACAGGTGCAAATAACTATCCAAGTGTTACGCTTGGTAATGTTGGTGATAAATTTACCTTTGAAGTTACAATTCATAATATTTCGGATAAAGACCGAACATTGAAGATGATTGTAAATACAAATACGGACGAAGTTGAAGAAGGGAAATTCACTCTCCGTCCACGAAAATTAACTGAAACAGTCTGGCCTGAAGTAACTGTGAAAGCTCATAGTACAAAGACGGTAACAGTTAGTGTAGATACAAGTAAGTTTACTGAAGAACTTAGCAAAATAATGCCAAATGGATATTTTCTAGAAGGATTTGTTAGATTTGTCAATCCTGCAGATGATAGTTCTGTTATTGGTTTACCATTTATGGGATTTAAGGGAGAATTCCAAAATCTACCTGCAATTGAAAAACCAATTTATCAATTGATTAAGGAAGGAAACAGTGGATTTTACTCTGAAATTGATAAGGATAATCCAGGAATTTCACCTTCAGACGATGCAACTTATTTAACAAGTTCTGAAAATGATGTAAATGTTTTAAAAGCAGAGCGTCAAGGAAATCGAGTGACTGTACTCGGAGTGAAACAAGATGCTGAAGGGAAATACCATCTTCAATTAGATGAAAAAGGGAACATCCGCCTTGCTATCTCGCCAAATGAGGATGGAAATAAGGATTCTGTTCAATTTAAAACTCTTGTCTATAGAAACTTGGTAAATCTTCGTGCGACGGTTTATGATTCTTCGGATACAACACACAGTCAGCCTATTTGGCAAAGTCGTCCGACAGACCTTGTAAAAAATTATTTTGATGGCGATACTAGAAATCCAAGAAGTTACATTGTAGATAAAACAGCTTGGGGAGGACAGGATTCTAATGGAAATCGAGTCTCTGATGGAATTTATGACTATGTTATTAGTTATAAGCCAGATGTCCCTGGAGCTGAGGAACAATACACAATATTTAAAATTCAAATCGATACACAAAAACCTCTGATTACTTCGGGATATATTCGTTCTCAAAAAGATCAAGAACAATTTATAGCTCGTAAACCTCAGGATGTCGGAAATGGGGGAATTCTTCTAGAAAAAGTCTTTTATATTCGTCCTTCTGAAAATAGAGAAGCGACAGATTCAGAAATCGAACAATATCAGATTATCAAACAAAATGAAGATGGTAGTTATACACTTCCTAAGAACGTTGATAAATCGAAAATCTTTTATTATGTGGAAGACTTTGCGGGAAATGTAGATTTTATATCTCTCAAAGATCTTGTAGGTGAAGAAAATAGTGGTCGTGTAAAAATTGCTATACTAGACAATAAAACCAACGATGAGATTGATACAACTTATGTTTATCGCATTAAAAATAGTGAAGGTCAATATGTAACTGTTGATAAGTCAAAAGATATTAATTTCTTGAAATTTGGACATTATGTTGCAGAGATTTTTAGCTATGACCGTACAGAGTTGAAATTTGTGAGTGCTTTATCTAAGGAATTTGATTTAACGAAAGAAAATAGTTTTCAAACTATTACCTTCTTGGCTAACAAAATGAAATATGCCCCAGTAACGATTGGTTTTAATCAAGCTGTTCCTGGAACTACAACGATTACTTTGGTAGGTGAGGAGGGTCAGAGTCAAGTCTTGCCAGCTGAAACATATGGTAAACATTCTTATGGTAAGAAAGTAGTTACTGGTGAATATAAGGTTCTTGTAAATCTGTCAAATGGTTATGAATTACTTGATAATCTTCAACCATTTAAAGTTCTGTTTGGTAAAAATAATGTTTTGTCACTTTCAGTTGTTTCTAAGTTAGCTCTGATTGCAGCTTTAAATAAACAAATGGAAGTAGTTAAAACTCCGAGATATTATAATACAAAACAGAAGTTAAAAGAGATTTTTGATCAAAGTGTCAAAGATGCGCAACTAGCATTGGGAAGTAAACTTAACCAAGATAAAATTGATCAAATTGTTAATGCTTTAGAGTCTGCTATGCAAACATTGGATGGTAAGGAATCTGATATCACATCATTGAAGAATGCAATTAAAGCATATGCTGAGACAGTGAAAAAAGGTAAATATATAAATTCTGATCAAGAACGCAAAGGTCAATATGATCGTGAATTTAAACTCTTGGCATTATTAATTACAAAAGATTTGATAACTCAAGATGAAATCGACCGTCTATTGACCACTTTCTTGCAAGCACAAGACCAGCTGAATGGGAAAGAAACAGATTTCATGAGCCTGAAGAATGTTATCGTGGATGAAGTGAAGTTCCAAGACAAAGATCCAAGATTTTTGACAGCTGGTAAAGAGGAGAAAGATGCATATAATCTTATTTTCAACAAAGCTAAGTTACTTTTGGAAAATGCAGAAGCTAGTCAAGAAGAAATTAATGAAGTAATTAATGCTCTAAAAGAAACGGCTGTAAAACTTAATGCTAATAAAGTAGAGATTCCAACTAAACCGGTTATAACGATTAATCCAGTTAATCCAGCTAAACCAGTTGTAACGATTAAACCAGCTAATCCAACTAAACCGGTTGTAACGATTAAACCAGCTAATCCAACTAAACCGGTTATAACGATTAAACCAGTTATTCCAACTAAACCAGTTGTAATGATTAAGCCAGTTAATCCAGCTAAACCAGTTGTAACGATTAAACCAGCTAATCCAACTAAACCAGTTGTAACGGTTAAGCCAGTTTCTCAAGTGCAACCTGTTAAAATAGTAAGTCACAATAGACAAGTCTCAACTATTAAGCCTTCAATTAGCAATGATAAAATTGAGAAAGATCCATCAATTATAGAAGCTAAGCATGAGAATAAAACACTAGCTGGAAGTGGTCAACAAGTATTTTTAGCTACAGTCAACAAAGAAGGAAAACAATTACCAGCCACTGGTGATAATAACATGATTTCTATTATGCTAAGTATTTCCGGAATTGCTCTCTTATTGTCAGTTATTGGACTTGCAACTTTTTCAAAAAGTGAGTAGAGAATACAATACATCTTTCTATAGTTTTTGATTTACAGTATGTTACAATTCTGATATAATAGTCAGCAGGAAAGAAAGTCTTATGGCGTTCTTCAAGCGAGCTTGGGATAGTGGGAGCCAAGTAGGATAAAATAAAGAACTGGCACTTTCTGTAGTATTTTCAAAAACAATGAAGTAATAAATTAGGGTGGAACCGCGTTTCTGACGCCCCTAGTCGCAAGGCTTGGGTGTTGAAATTCGGTTCTTTTTGATTTTGAACCTAAGTCTTCTTTCAAGAAAATCAGTCTTTGATTTTCTATATAGTCTTACTGCTTTAGGTCTGTTTAAGCTAGAAGCAGTACTAACTCGTCTTGCCTCGTATGATCGACGAGGCAGACTCGTGTCGCAAGTAATTTATATAAAAAGGAGAAAACAATGTCTAAGAAATTAACATTTCAAGAAATTATTTTGACTTTGCAACAATTTTGGAATGACCAAGGTTGTATGCTTATGCAGGCTTATGATAATGAGAAAGGTGCGGGAACCATGAGTCCTTATACTTTTCTTCGTGCTATCGGACCTGAGCCATGGAATGCGGCTTATGTAGAGCCATCACGTCGTCCTGCAGACGGTCGTTACGGGGAAAACCCTAACCGTCTCTACCAACACCACCAATTCCAGGTTGTCATGAAGCCATCTCCATCAAACATCCAAGAACTTTATCTTGAGTCTTTGGAAAAATTGGGAATCAATCCTTTGGAACACGATATTCGTTTTGTTGAGGACAACTGGGAAAACCCATCAACTGGTTCAGCTGGTCTTGGTTGGGAAGTTTGGCTTGATGGGATGGAAATCACTCAGTTCACTTATTTCCAACAAGTTGGTGGATTGGCAACTGGCCCTGTGACTGCGGAAGTTACCTATGGTTTGGAGCGTTTGGCTTCTTACATTCAAGAAGTGGACTCTGTCTATGATATCGAATGGGCTGATGGTGTAAAATACGGAGAAATCTTTATCCAGCCTGAGTATGAGCACTCAAAATATTCATTTGAAATTTCGGATCAAGAAATGTTACTTGAAAACTTTGATAAGTTTGAAAAAGAAGCTGGTCGTGCATTAGAAGAAGGCTTGGTACACCCTGCCTATGACTATGTTCTCAAATGTTCACACACCTTTAACCTGCTTGACGCGCGTGGTGCCGTATCTGTAACAGAGCGCGCGGGCTATATCGCTCGTATCCGTAACTTGGCTCGTGTCGTAGCCAAAACTTTTGTCGCAGAACGCAAACGCCTAGGCTACCCACTTTTGGATGAAGAAACACGAGCTAAACTCCTAGCAGAAGACGCAGAATAGTGAGTAATACTGTGCTCTAAAATCGTTAGAGGCAAGTCGAAGACTTGCTAGAGGGATATGCACCGCTGTACTGTTATGTGGGGATTTTTGAAACTTTAGGTTCAAAAATCAGTCAGCTAAATCCACTTTGATGAGACTGTTGGAAATCTTGAACAATTTTGCATTAGATTTCCCTACAGACTCACAAAGTTAGTTAGCGACGTCCCAAGTACCTAAGGTGCATATCAAAAAAGATTGAAGAAAATGTAAAGGAAAAAACATGACAAAAAACTTATTAGTAGAACTCGGTCTTGAAGAATTACCAGCCTATGTTGTCACACCAAGTGAAAAACAACTAGGCGAAAAAATGGCAGCCTTTCTCAAGGAAAACCGCCTATCTTTTGAAGCTATTCAAACCTTCTCAACACCACGTCGTTTGGCTGTTCGTGTGACTGGTCTTGCAGACAAGCAGTCTGATTTGACAGAAGACTTCAAGGGTCCAGCAAAGAAAATTGCCTTGGATAGTGATGGAAACTTCACCAAAGCAGCTCAAGGATTTGTCCGTGGGAAAGGCTTGACGGTTGAAGATATCGAATTTCGTGAAATCAAGGGTGAAGAATATGTCTATGTCACTAAGGAAGAAGTGGGCCAACCAGTTGAGAACATTGTTCCTGGTGTTGTAGATGTCTTGAAGTCCTTGACTTTCCCTGTCAGCATGCACTGGGCTAACAACACTTTTGAATACATCCGCCCTGTACACACTTTGACTGTTCTTTTAGATGAAGAAGAGTTTGATTTGGATTTCCTTGATATCAAGGGTGGTCGTGTTAGCCGTGGTCATCGTTTCTTGGGACAAGAAACTAAGATTCAGTCAGCATTGAGCTATGAAGAAGACCTTCGTGCACAGTTTGTAATTGCGGATCCTCGTGAACGTGAGCAAATGATTGTTGACCAAATCAAAGCAATCGAAACTGAACATGGTGTACGCATCGAAATTGATGCTGATTTGCTTAATGAAGTCTTGAACTTGGTTGAATACCCAACTGCCTTTATGGGAAGTTTTGATGCCAAATACCTTGAAGTTCCAGAAGAAGTCTTGGTGACTTCGATGAAGGAACACCAACGTTACTTTGTTGTTCGCGATCAAGATGGCAACCTCTTGCCAAACTTCATTTCTGTCCGTAACGGAAACGCAGAGCATTTGGAAAATGTCATCAAAGGAAATGAAAAAGTCTTGGTAGCCCGCTTGGAAGACGGAGAATTCTTCTGGCGTGAAGACCAAAAATTGGTTATTTCAGACCTTGTTGAAAAATTAAACAATGTAACCTTCCATGAGAAAATTGGTTCCCTTCGTGAACACATGATTCGTACTGGTCAGATTGCTATTCTCTTGGCAGAAAAAGCAGGCTTGTCAGCGGATGAAACAGTTGATCTAGCCCGCGCGGCAGCCATTTACAAGTTTGACTTGTTGACAGGTATGGTTGGTGAATTTGACGAACTCCAAGGAATTATGGGGGAGAAATATGCCCTTCTTTCTGCTGAAACTCCAGCAGTGGCAGCTGCTATTCGTGAACACTACATGCCTACATCAGCTGAAGGAGAACTTCCAGAGAGCAAGGTCGGCGCAGTGCTTGCCATTGCAGACAAATTGGATACGATTTTGAGTTTCTTCTCAGTAGGCTTGATTCCATCAGGTTCTAATGACCCTTATGCCCTTCGTCGTGCAACTCAAGGTGTAGTTCGTATCTTGGATGCCTTTGGTTGGCATATTGCTATGGATGAGCTGATTGATAGCCTTTATGCATTGAAATTTGATAGCTTGACTTATGAAAATAAGGCAGAGGTTATGGATTTTATCAAGGCTCGTGTTGATAAGATGATGAGTTCTACTCCAAAAGATATTAAGGAAGCCGTTCTTGCAGGATCAAACTTTGTTGTGGCGGATATGTTGGAAGCAGCAAGTGCTCTTGTAGAAGCAAGTAAGGAAGAAGATTTCAAACCATCTGTTGAATCACTTTCTCGTGCCTTTAACTTGGCTGAGAAGGCAGAAGGGATTACTACAGTTGATTCAGCTCTCTTTGAGAATGAAGAAGAGAAAACCTTGGCAGAAGCAGTAGAAACACTTACTTTATCAGGATCTGCAAGTCAACAATTGAAACAACTCTTTGCACTTAGCCCAGTTATTGATGCTTTCTTTGAGAATACCATGGTAATGGCAGAAGATCAGGCTGTCCGTCAAAATCGTTTGGCAATCTTGTCTCATTTAACTCAAAAAGCAGCTAAACTTGCACGTTTTAACCAAATCAATACCAAATAAAAATCTGTTAAACGGATTAAATCTTATCATAAAGGAGAGAAATATGGATCCTAAAAAAATTGATCGTATTAACGAGCTTGCCAAAAAGAAAAAAACAGAAGGCTTGACCCCAGAAGAAAAAGTTGAACAAGCCAAACTACGTGAAGAGTATATTGAAGGATATCGTCGTTCTGTTCGCCATCACATTGAAGGAATTAAAATTGTGGATGAAGAAGGAAACGATGTTACACCAGAAAAACTACGTCAGGTACAACGTGAAAAAGGATTACATGGTCGTAGTCTCGATGACCCAAATTCATAATAAATATTCTTTCTTTTAACAAAGATAGATGAAATAATAAGTAAAAGACTAGCAGACAATGTACTGACCCCAAAAAGTTAGACAATTAATTTAAGCAAAGGATTTAGTTCTATATTGTACAGGGCTAAGTCCTTTTAGTTTTACCTTAATTCGTTTGTTGTTGTAGTAATCAATATAGTCTACAATAGCTTGTTCCAAGTGTTCAAGTGACTGAAACGTATTCTCATAACCATAAAACATTTCAGACTTAAGAATGCCAAAGAAAGATTCCATCATACCGTTATCTGGGCTATTTCCCTTACGTGACATAGATGGTTGGATTCCCTTATTCTTTAAAAAATGATGATAGAAATCGTGTTGGTATTGCCATCCTTGGTCACTATGGAGAATTGTATTCTCGTAATGGTTCTCTGTAAAGGCTTGTTCTAGCATAGCTTTCATTTGTACTAAGTTCGGCGAAGTAGAAAGATTGTAGGAGATAATTTCGCTGTTAAAGCCATCTAAAACTGGTGATAAATAAAGCTTTTGGCTGCTTGCTGGAATGGCAAATTCTGTCACATCCGTATAACACTTTTCCATTGGTTTGGTTGCTTCAAATTGACGTTGAATAAGATTATCTGCTTTCTTGCCAACCTCTCCTTGGTATGAAGAATACTTCCTTTTACGGCGAATTCGAGCCGTTAAACCAAGTACTTTCATCAGACGCTGCACCTTCTTATGGTTCACTACGAAGCCACGATTTCGTAATTCTAGAGTCATGCGACGATAGCCGTAATTTCCTTTATGCTCAGTATAAATTGACTGAATTTCAGCTTTAATATCATAATCTTTATCGCTTTGATCCAGCTGTTTTAAGTGGTAATAATAAGTTGAACGGGCAAGCTTAATAATCTTTAGAAGGATATCTAAAGAAAACTCTGTTACCAGTCCTTGAACAATTTCCGTTTTTCTTCTTGCTCCTTTTCGTCCCTCAATCGGAGTTCTCTCAACTTTTTTAGAATGGCATTCTCCGCTCTCAAGTACTCATTTTCTGCTTGAAGACGTTCTAATTCTGTCATATCTTCAAATCTCTTCTTTGGCTTACGTCCCATTTTAGGTGGTCTCCCTCTTGTTTTCTCAACAATAGTATACCCGTTTTTCTTATATTGTGCCAGCCAATTCGAAAGTAATCCACTACTTAGAAGAGCATAATCCAGAGACGCCCTAATTTGTGAATGCCCCTCAAGAAGAACTTTATCAATGATCTCTTGTTTTAGTTCAGGAGAATAGTAACAATTCTTTCCTTTTTTGACGAACTCTATTCCGTAACGATCAATCAATTTAATCATGTACCTAAGATTAGAATTGTTTATCCCAAATTTATTTGAAAGCTTCTCTAAGCTATATCCTTGTTTTCTAAGTTCATAGATCTGAACTTTATCATCATAACTCAATTTCATAATAAAACACCCCAAAAGTTAGATTTTTACTGTCTAACTTTTGGGGTGCAGTACACAAAAACTGCTAGTCTTTTTTTTGCTAAAAAAGGAACCAAGATGGTTCCTAAAATGATTAGTTACTTGCTCCAGATGTAGCGTCAGCGCCACCACCGTGACCACCGGCATCACCTGAATCAGAAGCTCCAGATGTAGCATCTGCATCGCCGTGACCATGTCCGCCAGCAGGAGCTGCAGCATTTCCACCGACTAAACGTTGACCAGTTGTATTGAGGTACCAATCAAGCCATGGTTGGAAATTAAAGATAATCTCATTAATTCCAGCATATGAACCATCTGGGTAGTACATTGCTTGGTAATTATGGGTATTAATAACACCTTCAGGTGTTCCTGGCACAATTGTACGGACATATTCTTGATCCCCGTTACGCAATACGCCGACAACCCATTCAACGTTTTTCATTCTAGAATCTGGCAATGTACCGTGTACTGTTCCTAATCTATTTCCTGATTGAGCACGTACACGTTTACCAAACATTGTATCTGGGTCTTGGTGTGCGTTATTAAAGTACAAAAATTGATTGTTATCATCTGCAAATGTCAATTCAAATGGCATTGCTTTCAAGAACATGTCAATTTGGTTAACTGTCAAGATACCGTGGTCTAATTTAACGTAAGTATCTCCAGAAACAGCTCCAACAAGTTCAGCAGCTTTTTCTACCCATTCAGGATCATCTGGATCAACACCTTGGATGGTAGTTGCAATTGAATTTGTACAATATAAATCTTCTGGCTCAATTGGTTTTGGTTTTTTCAATTTTGAAACGACTCCCACGTATTTTACAAAGTTGTCTAAACATGTTTCAAGGAAATTAACAGTTCCTTCATTTGTGATATTTCCATTAACATCAAAAGCTTCTTTAGCTTTACCAAGAAGGAATTCATTTCCTGGAAGTGTGTAGGCATTGACACCTGGAGCGTCAAGAATCTTACGAAGGTGAACTTGGGCACGTGAAGTACCTTGGTCATAGTAAGAAGCTCCCACAATCATGACTGGTTTGTTTTCAAATGGATGAACTTCATATGAAAGCCATTCAAGAACAGATTTTAGGGAAGCTGAGATTGTGTGGTTGTGCTCAGGAGTAGCGATAATAACACCATCAGCACGAGTAATTTTGTTATATAAATAACGTAATTGGAAACTTTCGTCCCATTTTTCGTCTTGGTTGAACATTGGAACTTCGTCAATTTCGAGAACTTCTAATTCAAATTTGAGTTTGAAGTGACGACGGATGAATTCCAAGAGTTTACGGTTATATGATTGATCGTAGTTTGATCCTACAAGTCCAACAAATTTCATTCTTTTTGGTCTCCTATCTTACAAATTTTCCCAGTCAAAGTCTTCTGCATCTTTACGAAGTAGTGCTTGTGCATTGCGCAATTTTTCTGTGATTTTTACAAAGATACGGAAGTCGTCAAAAGTAGCATCCATTTTTTTGATAACATCAAGATCTACTAGGTCTCCACTTGGGTTGAAAGCTTGAAGAGAATGTGAAAGCAAGAATTCATCTGGAAGGACACTTGCTTTAATTTCTGGGGCATTCAAGATTTGGCGAAGTTGTAATTGGGCACGTGATGAACCAAGCGTACCGTAAGAAGCACCAGTAATCATGATTGGTTTGTTCAAAAGTGGGTAAATACCGTATGACAACCAAGCAAGAGCGCTCATCAAAACAGCTGGGATAGAGTGGTCATACTCAGGAGTACCGATAATAACGCCATCTGCCTCTTCAATTTTAGCAGCAATTTCTAGAATTTCAACAGGTACTTGCTTGTCAGCTGGTTTGTTGAAGACAGGGATGTCTTTAATTTCAACAAGCTCAATTTCAGCTTTTTCAGCAAAGTGTTTTTGCATGTATTGAAGCAATTGGCGGTTTGTAGAACGTTTTGAATTTGTTCCAACAATAGCAATAAGTTTTAACATGAGATTTCCTTTCTCTTTTTACATAATACGATTTTAAAACTCCATTGAAACATCTATTTCTATAGAGTAGGAATTCCTGAAGAACAGCTTAGGTGACCTTCTTTATCGATGAGGATAGCTTCGATGCCCTCCAAACTTTCGACTTGCCAGAGGATAGAAGCAGGTCTTTCTCCAAATAGACGAGTTGTCCAGATTTCACCATCAACTGATTTATCAGAGATGATTGTTAGACTAGCTAGTTCCGTTTCAACAGGATATCCTGTTTGGCTGTCAAAAATATGATGGTAATCTTTTCCATCGACAGTCAGGTGACGTTCATAAATGCCTGAAGTCACGACAGATTTATTGACAACAGGGATGGTCATTAAGTGATTTCCCCTCGGATTGGCTGGGTCTTGAATCCCGATTTGCCAAGGCTGATTTCCTCTTGCCTGATTTTTTCCAATAGTCAGGATATTCCCTCCAAGATTGATCAAGGCAGATGTCACTCCCTCTTCTCTAAGAAATTGGGCAACCTTATCCGCACTATAGCCCTTAGCTAAACAACCTAGATCGATCTTCATTCCTTTCTGTTTCAAGAATACAGTGGAAGTAGAAGAATCTAACTCAATAGAATGAGGATTGATTAAAGGTAGAACCGATTCAATTTCTTGAGGTTGGGCCACTTTGGCATCTGAAAAACCGATGCGCCAGGTTTGAATCAAGGGACCAATGCTGATGTTGAGATGACTAGAGGGCGCTAGGCTATGTTCTAATCCAAGTGAAATCAATTCAAACAAATCAGGATGAACATTGACTGGAGCTATTCCAGCTTGATAATTGATTTCCATCAACTCAGATTCTTGGCTATTGGCATTGAAACGATATTCTAACTCTTTGAGCAAATCAAAGGATTTTTGGAGCAAGATATCGGCTTGCTCATCTACTAATGAAATAGTGATAGTAGTCCCCATTAGCCGTTCGGAATGTGAACTAAGAGGCAAGCTACCAACTCCTTTCTCTTATGAAAAGACGGCTGAAATATAGTAAATTTACATTAAATTTAACCCCTTACATTTTCTTTCCATGATACTAGCATACCATAAAGTCAGCGTTTTCACAAATAAAATTTGTAAACTTGTCAAGAAATATGCTCAGAAAATAAAGAGTAATTGTAAGAAAGGCTGATAAAATACAGATTATTTACATTTTTTTACAAAAAAATCGGGAAAATTAGCTAAACTCTTGTAAACGCTAACAGTAAATGTTATACTAGAAGAGTAAATTTAAAATTGAAGGTAGGAATTTTTCTATGAGTAAAATCGTTGTAGTTGGTGCTAACCACGCTGGTACAGCATGTATTAACACTATGTTGGATAACTTTGGAAATGAGAACGAAATCGTTGTATTTGACCAAAACTCTAACATTTCTTTCCTAGGATGTGGAATGGCCCTTTGGATTGGTGAACAAATTGACGGTGCTGAAGGCTTGTTCTATTCTGATAAAGAAAAATTGGAAGCTAAAGGTGCTAAGGTATACATGAACTCACCAGTTCTTTCAATCGACTATGATAACAAAGTAGTTACAGCAGAAGTTGAAGGGAAAGAGCACAAAGAATCATACGATAAATTGATTTTCGCTACAGGTTCTACACCAATCTTGCCACCAATCGAAGGTGTTGAAATTGTTAAAGGAAACCGCGAATTTAAAGCAACTCTTGAAAACGTACAATTTGTGAAATTGTACCAAAACGCTGAAGAAGTTATCAATAAACTTGCTGATAAGAGTCAACACCTTGACCGTATCGCTGTTGTTGGTGGTGGTTATATCGGTGTTGAGCTTGCTGAAGCCTTTGAACGTCTTGGAAAAGAAGTTGTCCTTGTTGATATCGTTGATACTGTCTTGAACGGTTACTATGACAAAGACTTCACTCAAATGATGGCGAAGAACTTGGAAGACCACAACATCCGCTTAGCTCTTGGTCAAACTGTTAAAGCAATCGAAGGTGACGGTAAAGTTGAACGCTTGATTACTGATAAAGAAACTTTCGATGTGGATATGGTTATCCTTGCAGTTGGTTTCCGTCCAAACACAGCCCTTGCTGATGGTAAAATTGAACTTTTCCGCAACGGTGCCTTCCTTGTAGACAAGAAACAAGAAACATCTATCCCAGGCGTTTACGCAGTAGGTGACTGTGCGACTGTTTATGACAATGCTCGTAAAGATACTAGCTACATTGCCCTTGCTTCAAACGCTGTTCGTACTGGTATCGTTGGTGCTTACAACGCTTGTGGACATGAGTTGGAAGGAATCGGTGTTCAAGGTTCAAACGGTATCTCAATCTACGGTCTTCATATGGTTTCAACTGGTTTGACTCTTGAAAAAGCGAAAGCTGCTGGTTACAACGCAACTGAAACAGGCTTTAACGATCTTCAAAAACCAGAATTTATGAAACATGATAACCATGAAGTTGCCATCAAGATTGTCTTTGATAAAGATAGCCGTGAAATTCTTGGTGCTCAAATGGTATCACGTGATTCTGCTATCAGTATGGGAATCCATATGTTCTCACTTGCTATCCAAGAGCATGTGACAATTGATAAATTGGCATTGACAGACTTATTCTTCTTGCCACACTTCAACAAACCATACAACTACATCACAATGGCTGCACTTACAGCTGAAAAATAAAATTTGATGAGCTATCTGGCCTTAAGTTAAGGTCAGATAGTTTTTTCATCATTCTGTACCCATACAATTACGTTTTTTTTATCTTGTACTTCATTTTAATCTAACTTAAAATGAAATGGTAGCTACCAATACAAATGATGAGGATAAAGAAATGACTGAAAATCGTTATGAACTAAATAAAAACTTGGCACAGATGCTCAAAGGTGGGGTTATCATGGACGTTCAGAACCCTGAACAGGCTCGTATTGCAGAGGCCGCTGGTGCGGCTGCTGTTATGGCCTTGGAGCGAATTCCAGCTGATATTCGTGCAGCTGGTGGTGTTTCCCGTATGAGTGATCCAAAGATGATTAAGGAAATCCAAGAAGCGGTTAGTATTCCAGTGATGGCCAAGGTCAGAATCGGGCACTTTGTTGAAGCTCAGATTTTAGAGGCTATTGAGATTGACTATATTGATGAGAGTGAAGTTTTATCTCCAGCAGACGATCGTTTCCATGTGGACAAGAAAGAATTCCAAGTTCCTTTTGTCTGTGGGGCTAAGGATTTGGGTGAAGCCTTGCGTCGTATCGCTGAAGGTGCTTCTATGATTCGTACCAAAGGAGAACCGGGTACGGGGGATATCGTCCAAGCTGTTCGTCATATGCGTATGATGAATCAGGAAATTCGCCGTATTCAAAACCTACGTGAGGACGAACTTTATGTTGCTGCCAAGGAATTGCAAGTCCCTGTAGAATTGGTTCAATATGTCCATGAACATGGGAAATTGCCAGTTGTAAACTTTGCTGCTGGAGGTGTTGCAACGCCAGCAGATGCTGCGCTGATGATGCAATTAGGGGCAGAGGGTGTCTTTGTCGGTTCAGGTATTTTTAAGTCAGGAGATCCTGTTAAACGAGCGAGTGCCATTGTCAAAGCGGTAACTAATTTCCGAAATCCTCAAATTTTAGCTCAAATCTCTGAAGATTTAGGAGAAGCCATGGTTGGTATCAATGAAAATGAGATCCAAATCCTCATGGCTGAGCGAGGAAAATAGATGAAAATCGGAATATTGGCCTTGCAAGGGGCCTTTGCAGAACATGCAAAAGTGCTAGATCGATTAGGTGTCGAGAGTGTTGAAATCAGAAATTTAGAGGATTTTCAGCAAAATCAGAGTGACTTGTCGGGTTTGATCTTACCTGGTGGGGAATCTACAACCATGGGCAAGCTCTTACGTGAGCAGAACATGCTGATTCCCATTCGAGAAGCAATTCTATCTGGCTTACCGGTGTTTGGGACCTGTGCGGGTTTAATTTTGCTGGCTAAGGAAATTACTTCTCAGGAAGAGAGTCATCTAGGAACTATGGATATGGTGGTCGAGCGCAATGCCTATGGGCGCCAATTAGGAAGTTTCTACACGGAAGCAGAATGTAAGGGAGTCGGTCAGATTCCAATGACCTTTATCCGTGGTCCGATTATTAGTAGTGTTGGAGAAGATGTAGAAATTCTAGCAACAGTTGATAATCAAATCGTTGCAGCCCAAGAAAAAAATATGTTAGTAACTTCTTTTCATCCAGAATTGACTGATGATGTGCGCTTGCACCAGTACTTTATCAATATGTGTAAAGAAAAAAGTTGAGATTGAATTTCTCAACTTTTTTACATGTAATAAACAATGGCAATGTATTGGAGGGCAGATGCTGCTAGGATAAAGAGATGCCAAATCATGTGGAAATAAGGTTTTTTCTTGGCATAAAATCCAGCTCCAACTGTATAAGAGAGTCCACCGCTTACCATGAGACTCCAAAAGATTGGTGTTGTTTGACTGATAATGGCAGGAATGATAGCCAGAACCAACCAGCCCATAATCAGGTAAAGAGCAAGGCTGAATTTCTCATTGACCTTTTTAGCAAAGATTTTATAGAGGATACCAAAGATGGTCGTTCCCCATTGAATAGCAATAATCAGATAGCCAAACCAGTTATTCATCAAGGTCAATACGACTGGCGTATAAGAGCCTGCGATAGCCACATAAATCATAGAATGGTCAATAATTCTCAAGACATATTTGTGGGTTGAACCATAGGCCATAGAGTGGTAAATGGTGGATGAGAGGAACATGAGAAAAAGACTGATGACAAAAATGGATACACCTATAGATGATAAAAATCCGTGTGTCTCATAACTATAGGTGGATGAAATAGGTAGCAAGATGAGCATGATGACTGCTCCTACGGCATGGGTCACGCTATTAGCAATCTCCTCTCCAAAACTGAGTTGTTTGCTGAGTTTAAGACTAGTGTTCATTGGATTACCTCTTCTTGAGTATGATCGATTAAGGCTAGAGTTTGATGATAGAGTTTAACGGTTTGACAGCTACTTTGGATAATAGGGTTAGCTGGGTCAATTCCTTGGTTCATGTAGTTTACAAAAGCATCGTAGAGTTGCTCTGAACTTGCTTGACTTTGTAGAGTATTCAGTGTCTGAGCTATTTCTTGAATAGAAAATACAGACTTGAGGGTTGTGATAGCAATCAAACGGGCAATCTGTTGGCGTTGGTATTTTTTCTTGTCAGGCTTTGTCAGGTAACCATGTTTGACATAATTGTTGACCATAGATGCTGTTAGGCCCTTGTCTTTATCTGGAGATACAGGAGCGCAGACTTGATTGACATAAAGCAAAACCTGGTCCAGATAGAGGTCAATGTTTGGAATTTCTTCCCATCTTGGGTAAGAAAAAGCAGTTTTCATTTTAAACTCCTTTTTATCTAGTTTTAATAACTAGATTATAAAATAATAAAAACAAACAGTCAAGTTTTAACTGCTTGTGAAAAGGCTTAAATTATGCTATGATGGGAGAAACTAGTCAGAAATGAGGAGAAAAGATGGAGATTCGTTTAGCTTTTCCAAATGAAGTAGATGCCATTATGCAGGTAATTGAGGATGCTAAAAAATGTTTAGCAGATGCTGGTAGTGACCAGTGGCAAAATGGCTATCCAAATGCGGACATTATTATCGATGATATTATCTCAGGTCAAGCTTATGTTGCCTTGGGAGAGGGAGAACTGCTAGCCTATGCTGCTGTGACCAAGAGTCCAGAGGCAGCCTATGAAGCCATTTATGAAGGAAAATGGCAAGCTGGAGAGTCAGAGTACCTAGTCTTTCACCGTATTGCTGTGGCAGCAGATGTCCAGGGACAGGGAGTTGCTCAAACTTTTTTAGAGGGCTTGATTGAAGGTTTTGACTATCTAGATTTTCGCTCAGATACGCACGTTGCAAACAAGGCCATGCAACATATTTTTGAAAAACTCGGTTTTAAACAGGTTGGTAAAGTGCCGGTTGATGGCGAACGCTTGGCCTATCAAAAATTAAAGAAATAATGCAAAAGAAGTACGCAAAAAGGCTCTACTCTTCGCCAATTGGCTCTCTTTCTCTCGTAGCTGATGACCACTATCTGTATGGCATTTGGGTACAGGATCAGAAGCATTTTGAGAGAGGAATAGGAGACAAAACCATAGAAGAAGTTGTTAGTCATCCTGTTTTAGCTCCAGTTATTGCTTGCTTAGATGATTACTTTAAAGGCAAGTCTCAGGATTTATTCAACTTACCCTTGGCTCCAATTGGAACGGATTTTGAAAAGCGAGTTTGGTCCTATTTACAAGGAATTCCTTATGGTCAGACAGTGACCTATGGACAAATAGCGCAAGACCTGCAAGTGCCTTCTGCTCAAGCAATTGGTGGAGCAGTGGGACGCAATCCTTGGTCTATCCTAGTACCTTGTCATCGTGTTCTTGGAGCAGGCAAGTGTCTGACTGGTTATGCTGCAGGAGTGGAAAAGAAAGTCTGGCTTTTAGAGCATGAAGGCGCAGATTTTAAAGATATAAAATAGAAAGTGAAACACATGTTAGAATTTATCGAATACCCAAAATGTTCAACTTGTAAAAAAGCAAAACAAGAATTAAACCAACTCGGTGTGGACTACAAAGCTGTTCACATCGTCGAAGAAACACCAAGCCAAGAAGTCATTTTAAACTGGCTAGAAACCTCAGGATTTGAATTGAAGCAATTTTTCAATACCAGTGGAATCAAATACCGGGAATTAGGACTAAAAGATAAGGTAGGAAGTCTGTCAAACCAAGAAGCAGCTAAATTGCTAGCAAGCGACGGTATGTTGTTAAAACGTCCCATTTTAGTGGAGAATGGAACTGTTAAGCAAATCGGTTATCGAAAAGCTTACGAAGAATTGGGACTGAAATAGTTTTTACTTATCTCTTTGATAGATAAAATATATAACCTCCCTGTTTCAAAGTATGATAAACTAGTAGGTAGACAAAGTCTGTATCTGACCGTAGCAAATAATTTCATTGACGGCAGAAGTATGGTAGAATGAATCATTATCAGGAGAGGATGTTTTTATGAATGTTACAACGATTTTAGCATCAGATTGGTACCAAAACTTGATGCAATTGATTCCAGATGGCAAGCTGTTTAGCCTGCGTTCGGTCTTTGATGGAATTCCAAGAATTGTTCAACAGCTTCCAACAACGATTATGTTGACCATTGGTGGTGCCCTTTTTGGCTTGGTTTTGGCGCTTCTTTTTGCTATTGTGAAAATCAATCGTGTCAAGATTTTATACCCCTTGCAGGCCTTCTTTGTTAGTTTCCTCAAAGGGACACCGATTTTGGTGCAACTCATGTTGACCTACTACGGGATTCCTTTGGCTTTGAAAGCCCTCAATCAGCAATGGGGAACAGGTCTTAATATCAATGCGATTCCAGCTGCTGCTTTTGCGATTGTTGCCTTTGCTTTTAATGAGGCAGCTTATGCGAGTGAAACCATTCGTGCAGCGATTCTCTCAGTTAATCCTGGTGAAATTGAGGCGGCACGCAGTCTGGGAATGACCCGAGCACAAGTTTATCGTCGCGTGATTATTCCAAATGCGGCCGTTGTGGCGACTCCAACCTTGATTAATTCCCTAATCGGCTTGACCAAAGGAACATCTCTAGCCTTTAGTGCGGGTGTTGTGGAAGTCTTTGCCCAAGCTCAGATTTTGGGTGGTGCTGATTACCGCTATTTTGAACGCTTCATATCCGTCGCCCTTGTTTATTGGGTAGTAAATATCGGTATTGAGAGCCTCGGTCGTTTCATCGAGAGAAAAATGGCTATTTCTGCACCCGATACAGTGCAAGCAGATGTGAAAGGAGACCTTCGTTAATGATTAAGATTTCGAATTTAAGTAAATCCTTTTCAGGACAGACTGTCTTGGATCATCTGGACTTGGATATCCAAAAAGGGGAAGTCGTAGCCTTGATTGGTTCTTCAGGAGCTGGAAAATCAACCTTTTTACGCAGTCTCAATTATCTTGAAACTCCTGACAGTGGCTCTATTCAGATTGATGATTTCTCAGTTGATTTTTCTAAAATCACTCAAGAAGAAATCCTGGCCCTACGCCGTAAGTTGTCTATGGTTTTCCAACAGTTTAATTTGTTTGAACGCCGAACAGCACTTGATAATGTAAAAGAAGGCTTGGTTGTTGTCAAGAAATTGTCTGACCAAGAAGCGACTAAGATTGCCAAGGAAGAGTTGGCTAAGGTTGGGCTTTCGGACCGTGAAAACCATTACCCTCGCCATTTATCAGGTGGACAGAAGCAACGGGTTGCCTTGGCGCGTGCTCTTGCTATGAAACCAGATGTCTTGCTCTTAGACGAACCAACTTCAGCTCTTGACCCAGAATTGGTCGGTGAAGTAGAGAAGTCTATTGCAGATGCTGCTAAGTCAGGTCAAACCATGATTTTGGTCAGTCATGACATGTCCTTTGTAGCCCAAGTGGCTGATAAGATTCTTTTCTTAGATAAGGGGAAAATCATCGAGTCTGGAACACCGGATGAGATTATCCACCATCCTAAAGAAGAACGGACAAAAGAATTCTTCGCTAGTTACAAACGGACTTATATTTGATATAATAGATAAAGGAAAACTCAGTTAGCTGGACTAGCTGAGTTTACTCTTTAAAAAAGATAGAAATGAGAGAAATCATGCTACTGCAACTATTTTCTTTATATTTCGAGAGTTTGATCTTGACCACCATCCTCGTCCTGATTTTTTTAGGGATTTGGATTGGACTGAGAGCCATGTCGGGAGTTGATAAGACTGCTAAGGCTCGCCAAGCCCATCTCTATGATATGATTATGATTGGGGTCTTGGTTGTTCCAGTATTATCCTTTGCGGTTATGAGTTTAATTCTTGTTTTCAAGGCATAATCCTTGCTTCATTGACAAGAAAGAGTTAGAATAAAGATAGTTACAACAAGAAAGAAGGAATCTATATGTACGATACTATTATTATCGGTGCTGGTCCTGCAGGAATGACTGCAGCCTTGTATGCTGCTCGAAGCAATCTCAAAGTAGCCTTGATTGAAGGTGGTCTGCCAGGTGGTCAGATGAATAATACATCGGATATCGAAAATTACCCAGGATACGCTAATATTAGTGGACCTGAATTGGCTGAAAAGATGTTTGAACCACTTGAAAATCTTGGTGTTGAGCATATTTATGGTTATGTTGAAAATGTCGAAGACCATGGTGATTTTAAGAAAGTGATGACTGATGACCAAACATACGAAACACGTACAGTTATCGTAGCGACTGGTTCAAAACACCGTCCTTTGGGAGTACCTGGAGAAGAAGAACTGAACAGTCGTGGTGTTTCTTACTGTGCCGTGTGTGATGGTGCTTTCTTCCGTGACCAAGATTTGTTGGTAGTTGGTGGCGGAGATTCAGCTGTTGAAGAAGCCCTCTTCTTGACTCGTTTTGCTAAGACTGTTACCATTGTTCATCGTCGTGACCAACTTCGTGCTCAAAAAGTTTTACAAGACCGCGCCTTTGCGAATGAGAAAATCAGCTTTATCTGGGATTCTGTAGTGAAGGAAATCAAGGGCGAAAACCGAGTAGAATCTGTCGTTTTTGAAAATGTGAAAACAGGTCAAGTGACAGAACAAGCCTTCGGTGGCGTCTTTATCTATGTTGGTTTGGACCCTCTTAGCGATTTTGTTAAAGGATTGAATATCCAAAATCAGGCTGGCTGGATTGTGACAGATAACCACATGAAAACTGCGGTTGATGGTATCTTTGCCGTTGGAGATGTTCGCTTGAAAGACCTTCGCCAAGTAACAACAGCAGTTGGAGATGGAGCTATCGCTGGTCAAGAAGCTTATAAGTTTATCACCGAACATAGTTAATCATAAAAAAGTTTCCAATCAGATGACTGGAAACTTTTTTATAGTCTATTTCGAAAAACTTCGTACATGAGAATGGCTGCAGCAACACTGGCATTGAGACTTTGAACATGTCCATTCATCGGAATGGTAATCATCTCATCAACCTGTTTTTTGATGTTGCTAGAGATGCCTTTTCCTTCATTTCCGATGATGAGGGCAATTTTCCCTTTTGTATTCCACTTGTGGCAAGGAGTCCCATTCATATCTGTTCCAAAGGTCCAGAATCCTTCATCCTTGAGTTTGTCTAGAGTTTGGCTCAGATTGGTCACTCGAGCAATTGGAACGTGCTCAATAGCACCTGTGGCTGTTTTGGCAACGACAGGAGTAACTCCGACAGCACGGTGCTTGGGAATGATGACTCCTGAAACATTGGTCGCATCGGCTGTTCTTAAGATGGAGCCTAAGTTGTGAGGGTCGGTTAAGCCATCCAGAATTAATAGCAAAGGATTTTCTTCTTGGCGTGTTTTGGCAAGGATTTGGTCCAGCTCACTATAGGCAAATTCGGACACTCGTAGAACAAAACCTTGGTGGACAGCACCTTCAGTCATCTCAGAGAGGGATTTTTTTGAGGTCCAAGAAATGGAGACCTTCTTTTCTGTAGCTAGTTCCTTGACTTTCTCAACATTCTTACCTCGGAGATCTTCTTGGAGGTAAAGTTTGTTTCCTGTGTTTGCAAGGAGAGCTTCGGTAACGGCGTGGACGCCATAGACAATATCATTTGTTTTCATGCCTCTATTATAACACAAAACCCCGTCTTGCAACGGGATTTTCTTTATTCCAGAATCAGTAAACCATCTTTAACTGCAAATGGGTCTTTTTCATTGATGCGATCGTAAAACATGATACCGTTGATGTGGTCAATTTCATGCTGAACAACGATGGAGTTGTAGCCTTTGAGCTTGATACGGTGTTTTTCTCCATCCTTGTCAAAGTAGTCAACAGTAACGCGGGCATGGCGAACTACATAGCCAGGCACGTTGCGGTCAACAGAGAGGCAGCCTTCTCCTTCACCAAGAGCAGCGTCTTGAACAGAGTGAGAGACGATTTTTGGATTGTACATAATGGCTTGCAAGTCGTAGGCTTCCTGTGGAGTTTCGCCTTCTTCGACAATGTTTGGCACCAAAACAGCGATAATACGTTTTGAGATATCTAATTGAGGAGCAGCAAGTCCAACCCCACCGCGGAGTCCCATCTTTTCAGCCATGACAGGATCTTGGGAATGTTTCAGGAATTGCATCATCTTTTCGCCTAGGATGATTTCCTGGTCAGACAAGGGGAAAGTGACTTCCTCAGCAACTGCGCGTAGAGTAGGATTCCCTTCGCGGATAATATCGTTCATATCAATTAAGTGAGCAGCTTTTGTAATACGTTCTATTGCAGACATTTTCTCTCCTTTCATTACCTCTACATGATATCACAAAATGACAAGGAATGAAAGCATTACAGCCTTTAGGATTTATAGAAAATAGATAGAAGTTCAATTCATACTCAATGAAAATCAAAGAGCAAACTAGGAAGCTAGCCGCAGGCTGTACTTGAGTACGGTAAGGCGACGCTGACGTGGTTTGAATTTGATTTTCGAAGAGTATCAATTGTGAAAGAATTACTTATCTGTGATATAATAAAAAGAAAAGGCTTGCATTAGAAAGTAGGGAGAATGGAGATGCAAAGAAGACAAGATAGACATAAACGTGGACCAGTTTTTCGCTTTGTGAAAGGTTTGGTCAACTTTTTTAGACGTTATCGTAAGTGGAGTAATAAGGGGTTTGTGGCGATACTCTTGCTAGCAGTTGCTTTATCAATGGGCTTGGTCTTGCTGTTTGAAAGTTTCCAAGGAATCCCCTTGACCAGTCAAAAAAAGGATGCCATTTCTAAAGAAGCAAATAAGACAAATCAAAAATCTAAAGATCAGGAAGAAGAAACAAGTGCTCGTATTATGGCCCATGGAGATTTACTTTACCATGATATTATCTATATGTCAGCTAAAAAGGAAGATGGCAGCTATGATTTTCATGAGAATTTTGAATACGTAACTCCTTGGCTTAAGCAGGCAGATTTGGCAATAGGTGATTTTGAAGGGACCATTAATAAAGATCATTATCTAGCTGGCTATCCTTTATTTAATGCTCCTGGTCAAGTAATGGATGCTATTAAAGATGCTGGGTATCATGTTTTAGATTTAGCCCATAATCATGTTTTAGATTCGCAAATTGAAGGAGTCATTTCAACGGCAGATGCAATTGAAAAGGCAGGAATGACACCTATTGGAGTTTATACGCACGAGTCACGTGATCAAGCTCCGCTCGTTATCAAGGAAGTGAACGGTATCAAGGTTGCACTTTTGGCTTATTCTTATGGATTTAATGGAATTGAGCAAAGTATTTCTCAAGAAGATTATAACCGCTATCTTTCAGACCTAAACGAAGATAAGATGAAGGCTGAAATTGAGCGTGCAGAGAAGGAAGCGGATATTACTGTTATCATGCCTCAGATGGGTGTTGAGTATCGAATAGAACCGACTGAAGAGCAAAAGGCTTTGTACCACAAGATGATTGATTGGGGAGCGGATATTATCTTTGGAGGCCATCCACACGTAGTTGAACCATCTGAGATTGTTGAAAAAGATGGAGACAAGAAACTCATTATCTATTCAATGGGGAACTTCATTTCTAACCAACGTATTGAAACAATGACTGGTGTAGACAATGCTAAGTGGACAGAGCGTGGTGTTCTTATGGATGTAACTGTCAAGAAAAAAGATGGACAAACAACTATTGAAACAGCTAAAGCTCATCCTACTTGGGTCAATCGAACACCAAAAGGAACTTTTTCACCAGAAGGATATCCCCTATATCATTACCAAACCTATATCTTAGAAGACTTTATCGAGGGTGGTAGCCATCGTGACCAGTTAGATGAAGCGACTAAGGAGCGAATTGATACAGCCTATAAAGAAATGAACGAACATGTGGGATTGAAGTGGGACTAGCTTAAATCCAGAGGAAAGTAAATGACGATTAAAGTAATTGCGACAGATATGGATGGGACCTTGCTGGATGCTAGAGGCCAGCTTGATCTCCCACGCTTGGAAAAGATTTTAGATCAGTTGGATCAAAGGGGTATTCGTTTTGTCATCGCGACTGGGAATGAAATTCACCGCATGAGGCAACTACTGGAGCACTTGGTCGATCGAGTGGTTCTGGTTGTTGCAAACGGTGCTCGTATTTTTGAAAACAATGAATTGATTCAGGCACAGACTTGGGATGATGCCATTGTCGATAAGGCTTTGGCTCATTTCAAGGGTCGAGCGTGTCAGGACCAGTTTGTTGTGACGGCTATGAAGGGTGGTTTCGTCAAGGAAGGTACGATTTTTACAGACCTTGAAAGTTTTATGACTTCAGAAATGATTGAAAAATTCTACCAACGGATGCAATTTGTGGACGAATTAACCTCTGACCTCTTTGGTGGTGTGCTCAAGATGAGTATGGTTGTTGGTGAGGAACGTTTGAGTTCGGTCTTGGAAGAAATCAATGACCTCTTTGATGGCCGTGTTCGTGCTGTATCGAGTGGCTATGGTTGCATTGATATCCTTCAAGCTGGAATTCATAAAGCATGGGGCTTGGAAGAATTACTCAAGCGCTGGGACTTGACCTCCCAACAAATCATGGCTTTTGGTGACAGTGAAAATGATGTTGAAATGCTTGAAATGGCTGGAATTGCCTATGCGATGGAAAATGCTGATGATAAAGCCAAAGCTGTGGCTACTGCTCTAGCGCCAGCCAATAGCCAAGGAGGAGTTTATCAAATCTTGGAAAACTGGTTAGAAAAAGGAGAATGAAGTGGCAGTACAGTTATTAGAAAATTGGTTACTAAAGGAACAAGAAAAAATCCAAACCAAGTATCGTCACCTAAATCAAGTTTCTGTTCTAGAGCCCGATATTCTCTTTATTGGGGATTCCATTGTCGAATATTATCCTCTACAGGAACTATTTGGGACTGCAAAGACGATTGTCAATCGAGGCATTCGAGGTTATCAGACAGGGCTGTTACTAGAGAATCTAGATGCGCATCTTTACGGTGGAGCGGTAGATAAAATTGTCCTTCTGATTGGGACAAATGATATCGGAAAAGATGTGCCTGTGAATGAGACTCTCAATAATCTCGAAGCTATCATACAGTCTATTGCTCGCGATTACCCACTGACAGAGATAAAATTGCTTTCTATTTTGCCAGTCGATGAGGGAGAGGAGTACAAGCAGACAGTCTATATCCGCACGAATGAAAAAATTCAGAAATGGAATCAAGCCTATCAAGAGCTTGCTTCTGCCTATATGCAGGTAGAATTTGTGCCAGTTTTTGATAGTTTGACAGACCAGGCAGGTCAACTCAAAAAAGATTATACAACTGATGGGTTGCACCTTAGTGTTGCTGGTTATCAGGTTTTGACAAAATCTTTGAAAGACTATCTTTTGTAGTTAATTGCTTTCCTTTTTGCATTTTTGTGTTAGATAAGGTATAATGGTTTTATTGTCTTTTGGGGTCGTTACGGATTCGACAGGCATTATGAGGCATATTTTGCGACTCGTGTGGCGACGTAAACGCTCAGTTAAATATAACTGCAAAAAATAACACTTCTTACGCTCTAGCTGCCTAAAAACCAGCAGGCGTGACCCGATTTGGATTGCTCGTGTTCAATGACAGGTCTTATTATTAGCGAGATACGATTAAGTCTTGTCTAGCGGCTTGATAAGAGATTGATAGACTCGCGGTTTCTAGGCTTGAGTTATGTGTCGAGGGACTGTTAAACGAATACATAACCTATGGTTGTAGACAAATATGTTAGCAGATGTTTGGACGTGGGTTCGACTCCCACCGGCTCCATTATTCCTTTGCATTCTTTTGCATTCCTTGGTAAAACGTTGTTAAATCAACGTTTTTTATTTTTGTCTTTGGTATTCCTTGGCATTCTTTTGCGAAAAAGGGAGTCACAAAAGGAGTCACAAAAAGGAGGCGAACCTCCTTAAAAATCAATATAACTCGCAAAGCGTTCTCCGATGTCATCTTTTGCTTGCTTAGTTATGTGAGTATAAACGTTCATGGTTGTTTTCAAGTCAGAATGTCCTAACCGATGTTGGACTTGCTTCAAAGTCATACCAGCGTCAAAACAAAGGCTGGCATGTGTATGTCTGAAGCCGTGGATTTTAATCGGACGCAGGTCGCTACCTTCCACAATCTTGATAAGCCACTTTCTGGGCAATGTACTTGGAATTGGCTTTTTAAATTCATTTTCAAAAATGTATTTGGTATTTGGATTTTGCTTTTTCCATTTTTTTAAAATGCTTTTTGTTTTCTTATCTAAGCTTATTAGTCGATTACTGCTGACCGTTTTGGTGTTTCCTATCTCTTCGCCTGCAAAACCTCTTGTAATAGCCTTGTTTATGTCCAGAGTATTATCTGTCCAGTCGTTCCATTCAAGAGCTAAAATTTCCCCTTTCCGTGCCCCTGTGAAGGCCAGAAGACGGAATAGAGTTATTTTCTCTAGATCCTTTGTTTTGGAGACAAGTTTTAAGAATTTTTGAAGTTCATCTTTGTTGTAAAAGTCGCTTTTGCCATCTGATTTCTTTCTTGTCGAAGTAATCACGCTATCAACTGGATTTGTATCAATATATCCATGCCTAATTGCGTATTTAAAAATATTATTCATCAATCCCTTCAATTTACGACCATAAACTAATTTTCTAGACCATTCATTGACTTGATCTTGCATTTGAAGGGGAGTGATACTAGCTATTTTTCTATTACCAAAAGCTGGATAGATGTGATTCTTGAAGTTCCTAGATGTCTTGATGTAGGTGCTGTCTTGTACGGTTTCAGAATAATCTTTAAGCCATTTTTTCGCAATCTCCTCAACCGTGATTTCTTTCCTGCTTTGCTCACCACTCTCAATATCGTCCTGAAGCTGAAGTAGTGCTGCTCTTGCTTTTGCTTTTGTTTCAAAACCACGGCGAGTAGCGTATTGACTATATCCGTTAATTTTCCCGATATAGGCACGGAACATGTAAGCTGTCTCTCCGTTTTTCTTTTTATAAGACTTGATTTCCATTGATTTTTACCTCATTTCTTGATAAAATGGGTATAGTAAAGAGGGCTTTTTAATGCCTTTTACTATACTGCTAATCCTCATGCTCAGACTCGCCAAAGTTTGAGAGCGTGGGGATTTTTTTTGTTGTCTTTTTTATTCCAAACCGTTACCAACTTTGGTAATCAATAAGAAAGTTCCATCATCTTGTTTTGCGAATGACAAGATAACAGCTTTATATTTAGTACCAATCGAAGTGTAAGAGATTGTTTTGTTTTCGTGGTCATTAACTGTACTTGTGTTAGTATCGCTCGGCTCACCGTGTTCTTTAACGATATCATCATATTTAGAACCGCCTGCACCTCTATTAGCGATATCACCAGTCACAAGCGCATCAAACTGCTCTTTTGTCCAGTTAAATTTAGCATCTTCTTCTTTTTGTGAAGATTCGATTGAAGAACTTGCTGAACTAACTGCTTGTTCCACATCTTTACCAAGTTTATCAAGCGATTTAGCATACATAGCTTGAGTTGCAAGCACGATAGCAATCGAAACAACAGATAAAACAGTTCCGATAATAGCTAGTGTTTTTGGTCTTTTTCTGTTTACTGCAAAACCAATTAAACCAAAGATAAGAGCCAAAATAGCCAAAATGAATGAAAAATTGTTGATAATAGGCATCCATGAGCCAAGTAGAGCAAGTGCTCCGAAAATAATAGCTAAAATACCTAAAACTTTGCGTTCTTGTTTCATAATGAAACCTCTCTATCAGCTTTTAGTGTGAATCAGTTGTTGCACATTTTTTATTTCCGTTTTTTACATGCCAACTATTTCCAAAATGGAAACAGTTGCTAGATAAAAAGAAAAGTAGCCGTATCAAATACGGCTACCATCACGTTATGGATCTAAAATCCAAACCTAAACTTTATGGAGCTAAACTCCTGATAGCTGTATTGTAATATAATTTTCTAAAAATATCAATCTTGCACAATAGACCATAAAAAGATGGTTGCTATTGGCGAATATGGGGGCTTTTTAATAAACTAAAAGCCCTACTCATAAGAGCAGGGCTAGAATTGTCCTCTTGGGACAGTATCATATATTTTGTCGTCAAGCGACTTTATGATTCTATTCTAACCCTAATTATGATAAAAGTCAAGAAAAATATTCAAATTTTAAAAAATATTTTTAAGTGCTTCTTCAATTTTTTCCATAGTATCATCGGAAAGTACAATACCATTCAAAATTGAATTATTATTTTTGGGATCGTAAAGTCTCATTTTACTAATTGTTGTAACCTGATTCAATAAAACAATGCTATCTTTGTTCATATTTTGTGTTTTTGTAATGGTTTTTTTAGCGTATGTCAACTTTTTATTAAGTTCTGTAAGTAACTTCTCATTTTCTTTGAGTTCTTGTTTGATTTGTAGTGCCTCGGAAAGTCCAAATTCTATGTTCTTTCTAATAGTAGGTGTTTGATTAACAAAAAATTCATCCGAATTCGAAAGCAAGGAATTCTCAAGGTTTTCGATTAGTTTTTTATTCTCATTGATTAAAGAATCAATTGCTTTTGCTCTTGTCGTTAATTCATAGTTTTTGTTAGAATAACGGTCGTACATTTCAGATAATTCTCTAACTTTTTGCAAAGCTTTATTTGATAGTAATTGAAATACTTCGTTACCAATTGGGAATTGAAAATATTTCAAATTACTCATATCAGTTTTTTCTTTCACAGAGGTTAAAGGCAGTACATGAAGAAGATGGTTTGAACGTGCATCTTCTTTGTTCAAAACTATTGCATAATGTAGTCCGCCATACTCCATTCCAACATTAAAGCCAAAATCTGCATAAACAATGCTTCCTCTTTTCAAAGCCTGAATACTCTTTGGATTAAAAGTTTGTTCTATTTTTAAATATTTTGTCCAGTTCTCTACCCACTGAGCTATTTTTTCGGCTCGTTTATTCTCTTCGTCGTTCATTCTCTGAAGATGGTGGATATAATCCTCTAGTTCTTGTATTATCGTTGCAGTATATATAGCTATTTCTTGGTTAGTTCTGTTGCTTCCCATGATATTTTCTCCTTTATCCAATTAGCGACTTATATTCTTCCTTGACCATCGTTTCATCAGCAATGGTTTTTAGGTTATATTTTTCCATAAAGACCAAGTAATTAAATACGGTCTTATCTTCAGCGATATCCAATTCAGCTTTCATGAGATGATGAATCATGTTGCGATTTGCTTCCAACTCACATCTCTCACGGAAATTTTCGTAAATATCTGTCGAGTGGTTGCGATGTCCTATTTCGTGCAGAGCGACCTGTACCCTCTTATCTTCAGAGATTGCGTCGCTAAGGAACATTGTTTTTAAAGCAGGAATATAAAATGCTTCATCAGGAAATAAGACATCTTCAAAGACCTCTATTTTGATACCTAAATTAGAGGCAAGTTCTTTTTCAGTCATATAGACTATCCTTTTCGTAGATAAATTTCGATAATATTCTGGATTGCTTTTTTATCTTCGTCTGATAATGGCTTACCATTGAAGCGCATAGCAGTCGAAGCGAGTTCTTCAATATTTACCTCTTTGCCTTCAAAAAAGAATTGCTCTTTTGAGTTGGCAATATTTGGGTTATCTGTACGACCAAGTAAGTAGTCTGTAGATACGTTGAAGTAGTCTGCGATTTCTTGTAATCTTTCAGCATTTGGTTTTTTACTTTTCATGCTATAGATTGTATTTCTGCTATATCCAAGTGTTTCTTCGAGGGAATTTATAGAAATTCCTCGTTTTTGGCAGAGTTCTTTAATTTTTTCAAACAAAGAAAACATTGATTTATCAGCCTTTCTAAGACATGACAAAAAATATTTAAACTTTTGTGTGTAAAGTTGTTGACAAAACACAATCAATAGTTTACAATAGTTTTTGTAAGTAAGTTACAACTAAAAAAACAACTAAGAAATAAATTATAAAAAGTTTTGGCGAACGGTATTTATAGTTTTATTAGTGCTTTTTCTTATGCTTTTATTCTAAACAATAGATTGTAAAAAGTCAAGCAATAACACAAAAAATAGTTAAATTTTTAGTTGTTTCTTATTTACAAATAAGTGAAGAGGGAGGTGTAACTATGGAAAAAATCATCGCTTACTCTGTCGAAGAGTTATACGAGAAGGTTGCAGAACAAGAAAAACGCATCTCAGAAATTGAAATGCGTTTGGGAATCAAGCATCCGGAAGATACTTCATCATAAATTTAGACTTAAAGATTTGAATAATAATTTCAACATAATGTTTCATTGTAGGAAGAGAGATGCTGGAGCTTTTATCCCAGTGGGTGTAGTCATTGCCCACTTCTCTTATAAAGTGCAATGCACCTTTTAGGAGTTCGTCATCTTTTATGTACCGGTCAATGGCATTATTAAATGATAGTTTTGGATTAGATAGATACTCTTTGTTATCTAATTTAAAGTCTAAAGCATAATCTTTAATTAAGCATTCAATGGCAGAACGATAACCGGTTCCTGCGATATTCTCTAGTCCCATTTTTTCTGCCTCGACCGCTTCACTGTAAAACTCTACAAATCTAGGAGCGTGCTCAATAAAAAGAGGGTCTATGTTGATAGCGACTTTGTTAGGGTAAACAAGAACCATGGTCGTTTTATCAGCTTGATGCAAACATTCTTGGTTTGTCATGTGGTATTTTTTACAGGATGGACAACGATGGTGCATAGTGAAAATGCGACCTTCTTGAATTTCTAAATGTCCTGCCTCGTTGTTAGTGGGATTATTTCCAATTCCGCACCAAGGGCAAG
The DNA here is from genome assembly GCF_016658865.1 of Streptococcus mitis. Lineage (NCBI taxonomy): Bacteria > Bacillati > Bacillota > Bacilli > Lactobacillales > Streptococcaceae > Streptococcus > Streptococcus mitis. The sequence continues at coordinate 1,368,956 of NZ_CP067992.1, read as the reverse complement.
TTTGAGGAATTTGAATAGTTACAGTTCTTCCAATTATGCCGAAGTAATGATCAACAGTGGATAACTCCATAAAACTTCTCCAATCATTTTTCTTGATTATACCATATTTAGAAAAAAAGGGGATAAGGAGAGTAACGCAATATTTCAATAGTACAAAAAAGAGAGGAGGGAAGTATATGCCAGATATCACAAACGGTCGTGAAAAGATTAATACTTTCTTGAAAGAGAAAGGAATCAAAAAAACAACTTTAGCGGTTGCTTACGGCTTTAAGCGACAGGAAGTAACAAATATTCTGAGTGGGACAACAAAAGGACCACGAGCGAATAGCTTTATTCTTCAGGTTATTGAAGATTATGGAATTGAGTAGCATAAAAAAGCACCTAACAGAAGTCAGGCGCTTATCAAAATAACTAATCAAATTATATCACGAAAGGGAGGAAATTGCCAATGGCTTTAGAATTGTTTGGGGAAGATTTCAAAAATGAACTGCTAGAAGAACTTGTCCAGTTAAATGTGAAAGCTATGACTGAGGCTAAATTACGAGTGGCAAGAGGAACGAACTGGGCTTCAATTAAAGACGTCCAAGAGAAGACCGGTTGGGGTCGTAAGAAAATTGAAGATTTCAGAGATGCAGGGAAATTCCGCTATCAGCAAAATGCTAAAGGCGGTAAATATTTATATGACATGAACGACGTACTACGTTTTCAAAGTCAGTTAGCAAAGTGAGGGAAGAATGAATCTATTAGTAAGATTAAAAAACTGGTTATCCAAAGAAATCAACACTGACTGGAGAATCGTAGCATTAGACTTAAACCAGGCGTTAATTGAATCACAAGAAAAACTTCAAAAAGCGAATCAAGAAATTGCAGATTTGAAGGAAATTGTAGCAATTTATAAAGAAAAGGAAAATGCAAAATGATGGAATACATTTACTTTGTAATAATCATAGGAATCGGGTTGTGGTCGCTAGTGAATACACTGGATGACCACGCTGAAATGAAGCAGAAAGAGCGCCAGCGAATAGCTAACAATGTCGCACGGATGAACCCGAGAAATTCAGACAAGCAATTTACTTATGATGTAGAGCCACCTGTAGGGTTGAAATAAGGAGAAGAACATGACTCAAGCTGAACAAATCAGGGAATATTATAGAGAGCACCCTGCTGCCTCATATGATGAAGTGGCTGAGGTTGTCGGAACAACAAAAAGCAACGTAAGTGCAAATCTGGCCAAAGACATCAAGGCAGGCAGATGCGTTCGCTTGGAAGATAAGTCATACGACTACTCGCCTTACTATAACCATACACAGGCACTCACTGAGTTGGTTGATTGGAAGAATGACAACAGACGTGAGTGGGTGGATATGCTGACAAGAGCAGCAGAGAAAGAAACTGATAGCAACGTTATGCGTTTGCTAATCAAAGAAGCAAATAAATTGATGAAAGAGGTGACGAAGTAGATGGTTCGAAATAAATTATCAGATTTAACCAATACTCTTTTCGCTCAGTTGGAAACATTGGACGATAGGGATCTTACTGCTGATGAATTAAAGACCGAGCTTCAACGATCAAAACAGATGGTCGCAATCTCGGGTCAAATCCTACAAGCTGGCCAGTTGGCGCTAGATGCTGAAAAATTCAAAGACAAGGTAGGTGAAGTCAATGCCCCGATCGCTTTGCTGGAAGGATGAGTACACGGAGTACATGCATGAAATTTGCCCTGGTCGATTAACTCCTGAAGTAACTAAGTTACTGAATGAGAAATTTGGTACGAATTACAACAAGACTCAAATAGGCGGTGTGCGTAAACGTTTAGGCTTGCTTGTTGGTGAAGCTTATCAAGGTAAATTGCTGACTAAGGAGCAACACGACTACCTTGTGTCCATCCAAAAAAATAAGATTTCTCGTGATGTCGCAAATGAAATGAACCAAAAATTTGGCTTATCACTAACTGAGAAACAGATTAAGAGTTATCGGAGAAATAATAATCTACATAGTGGTTTGACGGGAAGATTCGAGAAAGGTCAGACTCCTCACAATAAGGGGAAGAAGTACCCGAATCGGCCACCCAATAGTGGTTACTTCAAAAAAGGTAATAGACCTCCCAATTATGTACCTGTCGGCACTATCAACTACACAACAGATGGCTATCCGAAAGAAAAGTTTGGAGAACCTAATCAATGGGTTTTGAAACATCGTAAAGTGTGGGAAGAACATCACGGGCCGATACCAAAAGGGTACTCAATCGTTTTTCTGGACGGCGATAAAACAAACTATGATATTTCAAATCTGGCATGTTTATCTAAGAACGAAATAGCTAGAATGAATCAAAATCATTTATTCACGTCCAACGCTGATTTAACTAAATCAGGTATTGGACTAACAAAACTATCAAACAAAATTAGAGAGGTAGAAAAAAATGGCTAGTTTATATGAATTGACAGGTCAGTTTCTGGCAATTTACCAAATGGATATTGATGACGAAACAAAAACGGATACGCTTGAGGCGATCGATTGGCAAGAGCAATTCGAACAGAAAGCCGAAGGATATGCCCATGTTATCAAGAATCTAGAAGCAGACGTGGCCATGTACAAGGCTGAGGAAGATAGCTTCAAAGCAAAGAAACAGGCAGCGCAAAAAAAGCTGGATTATGTTAAAGACAACATTATGACAGCGATGAAGGTCACAGGTCAAACTGAGGTCAAGAGTGGTGCCCTGATTATAAAAGTTACTAAGAATCCAGAATCAATCAAGGTCAATGAAGACGATCTTCCGAAAAAATATTTTACAAAAAAAGTGACGCTTGCGCCGGACAAAAAAACACTCAAAGAGTTGCTTAAATCTGGCAAGAAAGTCAAAGGAGCTGAGCTCATTCGAACAGAAAAGTTGGTGATTAAGTAATGGAATTGATGAATAAAACACGAGTAACGGATTCACTAGCAGTTGTGATTGGACCAGAATCGATCGAAGTGCTTGTTACAGAAGGATTTCTATTCGATGTTGCGATTCGTTTTGTGAAAGTAGACGAAACGAATCTTGATCAGGGAAATGAAAAGCCGGTGTTTACTCCGGAGTACAAGCTGGTCACAGTCGCTAAATACAAAGAAAAACCTATTTTTGAATCAGAGGAAGATATTCGAAAATTCGAAAAACAAGCAAAAGAAATTAAGGCGCTATTTGCCTTTGCAAAGGTAAATAAACAAAATTGGTTTAACACTGCCCTTTATCCAGGAGTGCTGACTGAGAAAGTTGGTGTTTGATGAAAATTTTAGCAATTGATCCATCAAGCAACAAAATTGAAACCAGTACAACAGGGATTGTACTCTTGGATAATGCAAAGCTGGTTGATTATTGGGTGGTCCCTTATGGTATGAAGGGATTTGCTAAGTGGTTTCACGAAATCGGAAAAAGTCTTGAGTGCGATGTCGTTATTATCGAGGAATACAAAGTAAGGGATATCGACAAGTCAAAAGATAATAGTGTACTTGACACCATTGCTTATATCCAGCTTTGTTATCAGGAAGCAATCTTGCAAAACAATGCAGGTTATAAGTCGGATATTCCAGACGATCTTTTGAAAATTTTAGGCCTTTGGAAATTCGAGAAAAGCCATCACCAGGATGTCAGAGCGGCAGCAAGACTTGGATTATTTTGGGCAATGAGAAATGATATTGAAGAAGTAATTCAAGATATTGGAAAGGTGGTGAGTGAGTATAACAATAACGTTAAGAAAGTGGCAAGCTGAAGCAGTCAAAAGAAGTGATCACTTATCAAATGGAATTTTTCTTGAAGCTTTAGGGGGTCGGGGTAAAACTATATGTGCTCTAGCTATCTCAAAACATAAAAAGGCTAAGAAAATCATCATCACAAACAACAGATTGTCAATCTTGAATGGTTGGATTGATGCAGTCAAGTTTATGAATTTTGATAAAGATGTTGAGATTATCATTCAAACGGATAGATATCTTCAAAATAAAGTCAAAAAGGGGCATAAATTAGATTGTGATGTGCTGATAGTAGACGAATGGCAGAACATGTCATCTGACAAACAAGTGGCCTTATATCGCAAAATAAAGCGAAAATACACGATAGGTCTTTCAGCGACACCAATCCGGAAAAAAGGACAAAATTTCTATCCGCTTGAAAAAACGGTATTTGGTTGGGCAACCCCAAATAATAAATTTGACTGGCAAAAGACTCATGGGAAAATGGTCTATGATCCATTCAGCTACTCAAAAGAGAAGTGGGAAGATTTCAGGAATTATGAAAGTTATATCTCAAACTTGCCGAACTTCTTCCGCTGGGAAGACATTGAAAAGATTGAGAATGCCACTGAAAATAACGGTTTTGAAACCAAGTTCTATCCAGTCACAGTTAAAGCTGGAAACCCTGAGAAATTAGCTGAGTTTAGGCAGCTTAACCTGGTCACTGTTGGAGACAAGACGGCTATTGCCAAACAGTCCTTTGGTCGCAAGACCTTTGAACAGTACCTAAATCAAACTGGTGTAACCGTTGATTTTCCAAAGTTGAAACCAGTTAACGCTGATACCCCTCTCATGCTAAAGCTAGACGGTTTGATTGAGAGAGCACCTCATGACATGCTGATTGTCAGCAAGTCTAAGCAGATTGTCAACGTCATTCGCGAGCGCCACCCTGAAATTGGAATCTGGACGGGCGATATCCAAGAAGGACTTGATAAGAAAATCGTGGTTGCTACCAGTCAAGTTCTTGGAGTGGGGGTTGATGGTCTGCAGCATAAATATCAAACGGTTGTCGTGCTGGATCCGGTGGATAAGTCTTCTGGTGAATATGACGACTATCGTCAATTGTTGTGGCGCGTGACTGGTTCACGGCAGCAGCATGATGTGAATATTATTGAATTTTATTATAAAGAAAGTTAAAAAAAGAGGAAACAAAATGAATAAAACAACTAAAATGATCGTATTTCGTAGCCGTAAAACTGGAGAATTTCTTAAATCTTACAAGGACAGAAGTTCTTTGGCATTTGCAGCTGACTTTTGCTGTTTGGAACATTGTTTGAAGCTTCCTCGTAAAAAATACGAAGACAACAAAAAGACTTACAAGGCTCTTGCTACAGCTTTTGACTGTGAAATTGTCGCAGTTGAAGCGGAATACAAAATGACCTATCCAAATGGCTCAGAAGTTGAATCTATCAAGCGTGACCGTTCATCAATTGAGGACATGATTAAGGATATTATTGGAGGGCTTCTCTAATGGCATTTATACTTCCAGTAAATAAACCACGAGTTCCAGTGGATACTCCAAGAAATTTCTTTTTCTATGGAGCAACTATGAGTGGGAAATCTTACCTAGCTAACGAATTTCCCAACCCAATTATTTTGAACACAGATGGAAACGCTAGTGCAAATAGTGTTCCAGCAATCCAACTTGTCAACGAAAAGGACAAGAACGGTCATATCATAAAATCAGTGATTGAGCAGCTTAGTGAAATCTTACTGGCTCTTCAAACACAGAAACATACTTATGAAACAGTAGTAGTTGATGTTATTGACGATGTTATTGACATGATCAAAATTGCTGTATGTGGTGAATTTGATGTTAAGTCACTATCAGAAATCGGCTACGGTAAAGGTTATGATTATTTCAACCAAGCTTTGACAGAATTGGTTATTGATCTTAAAGCTCTGCCAATGAATGTTATCTACATCAGCCGTGAAATCACTGAATACAATGACGACGGAAAAGCAGTTAAGACTTTACCAAGTTTACGTGAAAAATATGTCAACCTCATCAATGGAAACTCAGACTTGATGATTCGGACTGAAAAACTTGGGAACAACTACAACCGAGAGGTTATCCGCAAACGTAAAACTTACAAATCTGATCAGATTGATGATAAAGCAATTTTGAAGATTTTGCAGACAATTGACGGTGCTGTTGCTATGACAACTACCAAATCAACAAAGAGCACAAAAAAAGAGGCACCTGAAAAAGTTGAAGTAGCTGCCGAAGATGATATTTTTTAAGAAATAGAGGAGAAAAAACATGAGTTTATATGATATTGCAAAACAATTAAAGGCTAACGGATATGATCCACGGAAAGACAAAGTTAACGGAAACCAGCATCTTCCCGGTGGTAAGTATCAGGTTATGTTAACAAGTGTTGAGGCCCGTATTGCTGATAGCAAATGGGAATCTATCAATTACGCCTTCGAAGTCCGTGATCCAGAAAGTCCATTCAACGGTCGTACACAATTCATTGGCATGGGAACCCTTGTTGATTGGGTAAAAGACGGTAAGAAGATGGACTTGACAAATATGGTTGAAACAACGGTCAAATTTTTCCAAAAAACTCTTGAACTAGCAGATGACAAAATGCGTGGTGCAGACCTTGAGGACAATAAGTCTATGGAAGAGGCTTTGAAGCGTAAGGCAGTCGGTACAAAATTTCTCTTGGTTATTGATGAATACACCAAACGTGACAAATCGACAGGTTACAACTATGATCTTGAAGAATATACCATGCAACCTGTAAATGTAGAAGAAATTGAGGATTCAGACTTACCATTTTGATAACTAAAAAAATGTTCGTTCTTTGAAAACTTAATAAAAACACTTGACAAATTGCCCGTACAGTTATATAATTTATTGTACGGGCAGAAAAGAGGTGATTGAATGAGCCCACGAACAGGAAGGCCTAAAAGTTCCAATCCTAAAAACGTTCGTCTTGAAATTAGATTAACTAAATCTGAAGCAGAAGAGTTACAGGCGTTAGCTGATAAACTCAACACTAATAAGACAGATGTTATTATTAGAGGTATAAAACTTTTACAGTCTGAACATAAAAAATAGGATAAAGCCCCTGTCGCCAAACATCAGCTTTACCCTATCGCTGCAGAAAGTGTTTCCGCATGAAATATTATATCATGCGAGACACTTCTTTTCAACATATACAAAGGAGTGTTTTTATTATGGCAAAAAATGAACTTTTAGATAGTTACGAAGAATTATTAGCTTATGTGGAGGAAATCGGACAAAGCCTTGATCTATTACACGAATGGTTATCAATTGAACCCAAATTTGAAGATTATTGGTCTTATCACGACTTAATAGCATTTCACGGTCAATACTTTGCTTTGCTTAATCTGATTAGATTTAGAATAGATAGCTTGTCCATTGAGCATAGGGATATAATAAAAAAAAATATAAAAGTAGGATGAAAGAATGGTAGAAATTTGGAAAGATGTTGTAGGTTATGAGGGAATTTATGAAGTTTCAAACTATGGTCGAGTACGAACCCATAAAGATAAAATAACATATACTCAAAGGCATGGTATTCGTCATTGGAAACAACGAATCTTAAAAGAGAAATCTAGGACTAATCGCGATGTAAGAATAAGTTTGTGGAAAAATGGTAGACGTAAAGACTACTTAGTTCATCGTTTAGTAGCTGAGGCTTTTATTCAAAATCCTGATAACAAACCGACGATTAACCATATTGACGGTAATCCAAGAAATAACCATATTGATAATTTAGAATGGGCGACATACTACGAAAACAATAATCATGCTTTTGACAATAAACTAATTTCGACTTCCCATGCAGTAACTTTAGTTAATCAAGAAACAGGAGAAAAACAGTATTTTCGTAGTTTGTCCAAAGCTAGTGAATATCTCGGTTTTTGTTCAGGTTATATAAGTAACCGATTAAAACAAGGAAAGAAGATTGAAGGATATGATATTTTTTCATCTTAAGAAATAAGGAGTTAAGATATGCCGTCAATGAAAGAATACGCATTACAGTATCAAAAGTTAGGATTCTCAGTCATTCCAATCAATCCTAAAAACAAGATGCCTTTGATTGAATTTGCTGATAAGCCTGCCATGACTCCTGCTGAGATTGAAAACTTTTGGGATGGCTACCCTAATGCAAACATTGCCCTAAAAACTACCAACTTCTTTGTCATCGATATTGATAAACACGGCAAGTCAAACGGTTTTGAGTCCTTGAAAAAATGGAAATATCTGGGATTGATTGAACCAACGTTGCAAGCCAAAACGGCCAGCGGCGGAAAACACCTTTTCTACTTCAAAAGGGATGACACCCCCATAACGCAGATGATTGGTTTTTTACCTGGTGTGGACATCAAGGCCCATGAAAACAATTATGTTTTGGTTGCTCCATCAGCAACAGAAAAAGGACAGTATGAGTGGGATCTGGAAAAATCCAAGGAAGGTGGTACGATGGTTACTCCTTCCAAAGAATTAATACATGCTATTAAAAAACAGTATGGCGAAACTCACGGCTATAAGTATGATGGTAAGGACGGTCTTAGGGACTTAGCTAGACGTTCGCATACTAGAGACCGAACCCAAACAACAGATCTCTTTGAAACAATTGCCCTTGGTTTTGGTGATGAGGGTGGACGAAATGACAAATTAGCCAAGTTTGTAGGTGGTCTCTTATATCGGGCTGTCGACGATGGTGTAGTTGTTCAACTTGCAAGATTGGCAAATGCAAATAGCCCAAACCCTTTAACTGAAAAGGAAGTGATGCGTACTGTTGAAAGTATGATTAAAAAAGATAGGAGGTGAGAGTAATCGGTGATGTAGTAAGTATAAATTCACAAGATAAAATGATTACAAATGCAAAAGGTGACATCAAAGCAAATAGCCCGATGAATGTACTTGTGGCGTTTAAAGCTGATGATCAACTAAGTATTTATTTAAAACACAATGATTTCTCTCAGGAACATGAACTCCTTAAAGACATCAAAATTGGTAATACTCTTTTCAAAAAAGGAGAACTCCCTTCCAATTTTGATTCAGTTGTAAAAGTTTACTTTGAAAGTGTATTAGGTGTTGCTTTCTCGAATCAAGCGATGCTGGATGGCATGGAGACTTTCTTTTCAGAAAGATCATACAATCCAGTTATTGAGTATATGGAGAGAGCAGCTGAAAAGTGGGATGGCAGAAATCGGATTGACCGCATGCTTCAAGTATATCTCGGCGCTGAAGATATCCCTTTAATTTCTAAAATTGCTCAAATGTGGCTAGTTGGTGCAGTTGCTAAAGTTTATGATCCATACATTAAGTTTGACTATGTTCTGGACCTGGTCGGTGGACAAGGAGTTGGGAAAACGTCACTCCTTCAAAAATTGGGTGGCGAATGGTATACGGATGCCGTAACAGATTTCTCTAATAAAGATAATTACGACATCATGTTAAAAAGTCTAATCGTCAATGATGACGAAATGGTGGCCAGTAATCGTATGAGCTTTGCTGAAACGAAAGCCTTTATATCAAAAACTAGCTTACGGTATCGTAAGCCCTACATGAAACGCACAGAAGAGTTTGCCAAAAACTTCATTTTAGCCAGAACTACTAACCAAACAGAATACCTGAAGGACAAAACCGGTGAACGTCGATTTCTCCCGATTATGGCAGATAGCAAGCAGCAAAAGAAACATCCAATGGAAATCGAACCTGATACAATCGAACAAATTTGGGGCGAAGCCGTTACAATCTATCGTGCTGGTGCTGATTTGATGTTTGATGAAAATACAGAGGATGAATTGAATATCTACCGTGAACAGTTCATGTATCGTGATGAAGTTGAATTACAAGTGCTTGAATATCTTGATATGCCCGTCCCTGAAAATTGGCAAAACTGGTCTATTCAGCAACAACATCAATACACAAGTAAATATTTCGATAATAGTAGCGATTTTGATCCTGGAAGCAAAAAACTAGATAAGGTCTCAACTCGTGAAATGATGTACAACTTATTTATGAGAAATTCGAATGACAGGAAGCTGTCAACGAAGATTAACATGATCATGGATAATCATCCTGATTGGAAAAAAAGTGTTTTCCGGGCAGGAGGTAAAAGTACAAAAGGGTTCGTAAGAGTGAAGAATTCGGAAAAAAACTAATCGGTAGCAATTTAAAAATTATCGGTAGTCATCGGTAGCAGTTGAGGGGGTAGATCGGTAGCATTCTACCGATAAAATGAGACATCGGTAGCACATCGGTAGCAGTCTAACCCCTTGATATTACTGGCTTTTATTTAATATTTATATATAATGCTACTCTTCTACCTATATTTTTAAAAAAAGTATATAAAATAATAGTAATAATAAAGAAAGCCTATAAAATAGGGATTCTTGAAAAAAACTTTTTACTTTTTAGAATTTATCGGTAGCACGGTAGCAGTTTAGAAAAAAGAGGTAAAAATGTCATACACAGTAACACTATATTTTGACAATATGGTAGATGAAACTCACTTCTTTAAGAAAGTGGGTGATGCTGCTAAATGCAAGGCTCAGCTAGAAAGCAAGTATCGAGGGAATCGAATGTATAAAGTTAAGATGGATGAGGTGAGAACTTGAAATTATTTCTCAACGAAGATTGTATGGATGTCATGAAAAGATATCCTGATAACTATTTTGATTTAGCTATTGTAGATCCACCATATTTTTCTGGTCCAGAACAAAGAAAATTTTATGGGAACAAAATCAGTCCGATTGGTGTCAATAGACTTTATGGTAAAACACCAGAGTGGAAAATTCCAAATAGAGATTATTTTGATGAGTTATTTAGAGTTTCAAAAAATCAAATCATTTGGGGTGTGAACTACTTCAACTATTCTTTTGGTTCTGGCCGTATCGTTTGGGATAAAGTTAATGGCCAGTACAAGACCACAAAGCCGGATACAGATAATTTACAGAAGTTGCTCAAGGATTGCATGACGAAACTTGGATACTGGCAAGATGATGCACAAGTGGCCAGCGAGATTGTAGAAAAGTTTTGGGCAGACACAGTCGGAATTTATATCAAGATTGAGGAATTGCCATGAAAATCAATTATATTGATTTCTTTAGCAGGGTCATTCCGGAATGGATGGCGCTCAGTAATCAGAAGAGCCAAGAAGTCGGTTTCGGTTCAGATGCTTATTGGCTATGGGCAGCGTCGTCAATTAGTGAAATTTGCAAACAATACAATGATGATGAGCTAGTGACGGAGCAGTTCGGTCTGCTCTTTAGCTGGCTAGAAAAACAAGCAGGATAAAACATGGAATACAGCAAACAGTCAGTCATCGATGGACTGAAACGCACAATCGAGCAGACGGAGACAAGGATAGTGGAACTATCTAAGCCGTGTGTCAAATCGCTTGCTTTTAGCAGATCCGAGGAAAGAGACTTGCTTAAAAAGAAAGTGAAAAACTGGAAGAAAAGAATAAAGGAGTTGGAAGATGAAAGTACAGCGATTAGTCGAGAAAGAGAAGAAATACAAAGTAGTTCTATTAAACTATAACGATGGACATTTGAATCTTGTTAATGTCAGGATTCTTGGAGAGAATATTATTTTCTTCACTAAGAAAACACAATTTGACCCAAGAAGTCTTAAACTTACAAAAGCAGAAATAATTTCTTCTGGTTTCGGCTGGGTATTCGATTGCCCAGGTGTGAAAGTTCAGGAGGTGGAGTGATGAAGATTGAACGAATTTGGGGATATCCATCTAAAAATACATTTTCAATAAAACCAATCGCAGACATTTTAAGCGAAGAGGTCACAGATGGCTTTTGGGTTGACCCTTTTGCAAATAATGCTAAAATCGCTACGGTGACAAATGACTTAAATACTGACTTTGACACAGATTATCACCTTGATGCCCTAGATTTTTTAAAAATGTTTCCTGATAATACTGTCGATGGGGTGCTTTATGACCCTCCATACTCGACAAGACAAATCTCAGAAGTTTATAAAGGGGTTGGACTGCCTGTAAACAAAGAAACAACTCAATCTACATTCTGGACAAAGCAGAAGAAAGAGATAGCGAGAATTGTGAAAATAGGTGGAAAAGTTATTTCATTTGGATGGAATAGTGGTGGGATAGGTAAAAAGAATGGATTTGAAATAATTCGTGTTCTATTAGTCCCACACGGTGGAAATCATAATGACACAATCGTAACTATTGAAGAAAAGATTAGAGAGGTCACAGATTGAAAAGATTTATCGCAATTTGGATATTATTGTCTGCTGGATTGAACATTTGGCAGAGTATCCAGATTAAGAAATTAGAAGAAAAGCGCCCTATGGTTATCTACAAGGCTGATAACGCAGGCGCAGAAATCAAAGGAAGAGTCGTCGAGAAAGGACGACACGGCAAGCTATACACGCTTACGATTCGTGATTACGGGGTGTTCGTGGTTAAGAAGGACGTGTATGAGAAAGTGAAAGTTGGGGATGAGGTGATGTTATGACAACAAACATGGAACTATTAGCGCATCATGTTGAGCATTGGGCGAAAGAACGAGGGTTAGACAATCCCGAAAATAGCACGGCCCAAGCATTGAAGCTGTTTGAAGAAGCAGGCGAACTAGCGCAGGCACATCTCAAGAAGCGAGATGATGAGGGCAAGGATGCCGTGGGTGATATTTTGGTAGTGCTGACCATCTACTGCCAGCAGAAAGGTTGGTCTATCGCTGAGTGCTTCCAAATGGCCTGGAACGAGATTAAAGACCGTAAGGGTAAGATGGTAGATGGTTCGTTTGTGAAAGAGGAGGATTTGAAATGAGACCGAAAAGATACCCTTTCAGCGGTGCTAAAAAAGAGAGTGAAACTAAGAAGATATCGTTAATGCTTAAAAAAGTCGATGAATCAAACTTGAAAGGAAGTGTTTGTGCTGAACCTCTCCCTCTCTATAGAAAAACAAGAGTCTATGTAGAGATAGAGGGTTACGGAAAGAAAATCAAAACCGAATTCAAAACAGATGATATGGTTTTTTCTAAAAAAACTTCATTCTTTAAGAGGGCATTATTCAAAAGAGCTGAAATGATGTCTCAGTTTGATTTTAGAGAATCAACAACTGAAGAATGGAATCGAATAATCTTAGAACTTTTGGAGTATTTAAAATGGAAGACAACATAAACAAACCAAACCATTATATCGGGACTTATGGTCTCGAAGCAAAGGATGTTACAGCTAATTTCATCAAAGGTAAATCAGAAATGGAAGCACATCGCTGGTGCAGCGCTGTCGAGTATTTACTTCGATACAAAGAGAAGAACGGTCTTGAAGACCTGAAGAAAGCTAGAAAAAACATCGACTGGTTGGTTGAGGAGATGGAGCATGAAGAATAGGATATTTTTCTCAGAACAGATTAGATTATGGCGAATTGGTAAAGGTCTATCTTTAAGAAAAGCTTCAAAGAGATTTGGTATTAGTCCAAGGACATTTTTAAATTGGGAACGAGGTCTGATACCAAGTGATCGTCAGAAAGAACGTCTGTCAAAAGAGTTAGGATTGGACAGAGATGTTTTATTCAAGAAGTGCGAGATTGGAAATCTTAATGCGCTCTTGAAAGAAAAACGTTTGGAGCAAGGTCTTACTCGTACAGAACTAGCAAAGCATTTAGGATATCCCTCAACAATCATAAGTTGTTGGGAGAGAGGTTTGGAAATTTCCGAATGTGAAGCGGAAGATATCTGCACATTTTTTGGAATCGAGGTGTATGATTGACAGTAGATATTAAACAGAGATTAAAAGGTTTGAAGTACATAGATATTAAGGCTATGTCAAAGCATCAGGAATTGATTAGCTTGCGTTCAGGAATTTTAAAAGGACAGACCTTCGATAGTATGCCAAAAGCCAAGGATAATAAAAACAAGACTGAGGAATTAAATGTTTTGATTATCGATAAGTCAGAACAGTTATACGAGGAAATCAAAGGTATATATCGTGAACGCGATGAGTTGGTTCGATTGATTGAGTCACTGGAAGACCCAGTTGAGAGTCTTGTGATGAGACTCATCTACATCAATGGATTGACGTGGAATGAAATTGAACGCAAATTGAAATGCAGTCCTGCTACTATTCAAAGGGCGCAGGCAAGAGCTTTAGTTAAATTATCCAAAATGTTTGATACCAACGATAGTAAATGATGATTCTAATCTGATAAAATAGTATTATCAGCTGAAAGCGGTAAGCGCACTGATGACTCCTTATATTTTTCATTTTATTTCTGAGGCTTCGGCCTCACATGGCGGTGACAGGTAAGTGGTTTATCTCCTATGTATTTTTTTCGGTTCGATTCCGGACATCGCCGTTAATATTGTATTTTGCAACGAGGTATTTAAAATGAAGCAAGCAATGTTTAATAAATTGGAAGATGCAAAACAATTTGCGAAAACTGTAAAAGAATTGTTGTGTATCAAAGAACCTGTAATGATTAAGAATAAACCGACATATATTGTTGTTTATAAATAATCTAACGTAATTAACTCGCAAGGTTGTAGTCGCCTTGCATTTTTAGGGCTTAGCCTAGATAATCTGTGGTAACTCAGGAAAAGGATGTTTTTAAATCTATCAAACATCCTGCCAGCAATGGTCAATCTAAGCAATTTAATCTTAACTATTTCAGTTTTGGAATAGGTAGGCGAAGTTAAAGCAGAAAAGATTCCAACGGCAAGGGTGTTGAGGAAATGCAAACGTGGCAGTTTGGCTGTGAGACGAGTCTATAAGAGGAAAGAGGTATTTGGTTCGAGGTGCAACAAGAGCTTAATACCATATCTTACAAAAATTGGGCGCCTCCCAAAAGTATGTAAGGTGAGTTGATTGTCCGCAAAACAATCGATAACAAGCAGGCGCTGTGGATTTGGTTCTTCAAAAGAGAATGAAACACATGGCGATGCGTGTCTGTGATAGATAAAAGATGATTTTTATATTTTAAGGCTATTCAAGATAGAAAAAACTCAAAAAAGCAAAAGTCATCGCCCGTCACAAACGAAAGTGTACTTCGGCAATTAGATTGCCTGCTCAAGTCTCGCAAGGATAAGAGTAAAGTCAAAGAGTAAAGCAGCTTAGACTTTTAGCGGGGTCTTCGTTAATTGAAAAATGGCTTAGTAGTTTGTGATGTAAGGAGTGATTGGTCTAACCAATCGTGCATGAGTGATACAAGTAGGAATATTTGTGGACAAGATAATAAACTATAAGTTATCGAAAGTCACTCGCTTAAAGCAGTAGTCTCATGCTGATTAATGGATATATGGTAGACGGATTAAATCCTGTTTAGGGAATTGAGACGTCACAGGTTCGCATCCTGTCGTTCCAATTGCGATTTTAATTCGCAGAGAGAGGTCTTAAAAAGGTCGCACATTGTGTGGCTTTTTATTTTGTCGAAAGGTGGTGATGGAAAATTGAGTGGATTGAGAATAAAACAAAAGAGATTTGCAGATGAGTACATCATCTCAGGTAATGCGACGGAAGCCTATAAGAAAGCAGGTTATCGTGCTTCTAGCGATAGAGTGGCAGGTGTCGAAGGGCATAAATTACTAAAGAATCCTAAGATTAAAAGCTATATAGATGAACGACTGAAACAACTTGATTCTGAGAAAATCGCAGGCCAGCAAGAAGTCCTTAGTTATCTAACCTCAGTAATGCGAGGGGAGACGCAAGAACAGACTTTGATAAGCATCGGAGAATTGGGTCAAACGATTACGGATATAGATGTTGGAGCAAAAGACAGAATCAAGGCAGCCGAACTATTAGGAAAACGTCATAGACTCTGGACTGACAAGGTAGAGGCTGACGTTTCTGGAACGGTGGTGTTTGCAAATGAGTCAGAAATACCAGATTAAACAGAATGATATTGTTATTGACCTACCTAAGGTAGTAGGCAGTGGATACGGCCAGTTTTGGCGCTCAAGAAGTCTTTATCGTGTAGTCAAAGGGTCCCGTGGTTCGAAGAAGTCCAAGACAACTGCATTGAATTATGTTATCCGTCTTTTAAAATATCCCTGGGCTAACTTGCTTGTTATTCGTAGATATTCGAATACGAACAAGCAATCGACCTATACGGATTTTAAATGGGCGTGTAATGTGTTGGGTGTGACTCATTTATTTAAATTTAACGAGTCCTTACCCGAAATAACTGTAAAAGCAACTGGCCAAAAAATCCTATTCCGTGGTTTAGATGATGAACTTAAAATCACATCTATTACGGTCGATGTCGGTAGTCTATGCTGGGCATGGTTTGAGGAAGCGTATCAAATCGAAACTGAAGATAAGTTCAGTACAGTAGTTGAGTCAATCCGTGGTAGCTTAGACGTACCTGATTTCTTTAAACAGATTACAATTACGTTTAACCCGTGGAATGAAAGGCACTGGCTCAAGCGTGTCTTCTTTGATGAAGATACGAGACGAGCTGATACATTCGCTATTACTACCACTTATAAATGCAATGAGTGGCTGGATGAAGTCGATATCAAGCGTTATGAGGATTTGTATCATACGAACCCAAGACGTGCGAGAATCGTTTGTGATGGTGAGTGGGGAGTTGCTGAAGGTTTAATCTATGAGAACGTAACTATCAAAGAATTCAATAAAGATGAATTACTACAAGATTCAGCTTATAAGTTATGTATCGGTCTTGACTTTGGTTTCACTCATGATCCAACCGCTTTGTGTTGTTCGTTGATAAATGATACGACGAAAGAGATTTATGTCTTTGACGAGGCGTATAAAGTTGGATTGATAACCAAAGAAGTTGCGAAGATGATAAAAGACAAAGGTTATCATCGCTCACGGATTATCGCTGATAGCGCTGAATTACGACTGATTGAGGAATTAAGGTCAGAACATGGTATAACTCGAATTAAAGAGAGTCGTAAAGGTAAGGATAGTATTATGGCAGGCGTGTCCAAGTTACAAGGATACGCTATTTATGTACATCCGAGTTGTGAACATATCATGGATGAATTTTATAGTTACTGCTACCAACGAGATAAAGAAGGCAACTGGTTGAACAAACCAGAAGATAAAAACAACCACTTGATGGATGCTTTGCGTTACAGCCTTCAATGTATCGAAGGTGGGAAAGCAACCGTCCGCAGACGTTCTGATTATGGTTTATAGAGAGGAAAGGTATGTACCAATATTTAACCTATCCACGGGATGGATATGATGAGGGTTCTTTGAAGAAAGACCTGATTTACAAATTGATAACGAAGCATAGCACTGAAGGCTCACGTTTGAAGAAACTTAAAAGCTACTACTTGGGTGAGCATGCTATCTTAAAACACAAAAGACGCAACGAGAACGCACCCAATTACAAAACGGTAGCCAATCATGCCAAGGATATCGCAGACACGGCTACGGGCTATTTCATGGGCAATCCTATCAAGTACAATAACACTGCTGACGGTGATATCGATGAACTACTTACAGCCTTTGACGGTGCTGAGATTGACCAAGTGGATGCACAGAATGCTTTGAACATGGCTATCTATGGTCGTGCTTATGAGTACATCTATGCCAAAGAGGGATTGACTGAGTTGGACTCTACTAGTATTGATCCAGAAAATACCTTCATGGTCTATGATGATAGCATTGAGCGGAAGCCTTTGTTTGCGGTTTATTACTATCAAGTCAAGGATGATACGAAAGATACTACTAAGTATCAAGCAGAAGTCTTTACCGAGAATCTGCACTATCACATGGTGCTGAGAAGTACAGATTCAGGAACATCTCAGATTGAAGAGGCAACACCTCATAACCTTGGTCAAATTCCAATTATAGAATATCGCAACAATCACTTTGCGATTGGCGACTACGAGCAACAGATTAGCTTGATAGACGCTTATAATTCTTTGATGGGTAACCGTGTCAATGACAAGGAACAGGCGGTAGAGTCTATCCTTGTCTTGTATGGCACGCAGTTAGCAGACACGCCAGAAGACGCTAAGGTAGCGATGAAGATTCTTTCTGAAGAAGGTCTTTTGGAATTGCCGGGCGATAGTGCAAGGGCTGAGTTCTTGAAGAATACGCTGGACGAAAGTGCTACTGAAATCTTGCGTACAGCATTGAAAGAGGATATCTACACATTCAGCCATGTGCCTAACCTGACTGATGAGAACTTCGCAGGGAATACATCAGGCGTAGCTATGGAATTCAAGCTGATGGGACTTGAGATGATTACCAAAACCAAAGAGGCCAATTACAAACGTGGACTACGTCAACGGATTGCAATTTTCGCTCATTACTTGGGTATGAAACAGATTGGTTTAGAGTCTCATTCAATCGTTCCACAGTTCAGCCGTGGTTTACCTAAGAACTTACTGGAAATCTCTCAGATTGTGAACAACTTGGAAGGCAAAGTGACCAATAGGCAGCTTATTTCTCTCTTGCCGTTTGTGGAAGACCCTGATGCTGAATTGGAAGCCTTGGAAGAAGAGAAAGAGAAGAACATGGAAAGAATGCCGATGTTCAACCAAGACAATACGAAACCCGAAGATGAGGTAGCAGATGAAGAATCAGGAGTACTGGGCGAAGAGGAAAGCCAATCTGATTTACCAGCAGATGGACAAGGCCGAAGAGCAGGCAGACAAGTTCGATAAAGTCTATCAGGAAGCTAAGACATACTTGGATAAGGAAATCAACAAGATTTTTGATAAGTTCCAACGGGATTATGGCTTAAGTCAGGTAGATGCTAGACAAGTCTTGAAGAATATGAAAGACAAGAAGGACTTGAATGAACTTCGTAAGGTGCTTGAAGCGAGACCGAATGACCCGAACATCCAAAAACTACTGGCTGACTTAGACAGTCCGGCTTATTCTTTTCGTATGAAGCGCCTAGAACGATTGAGCGACGATTTAGACCGTATGCGTGAATCTATCTATCATTCGGAGAAGACAGGCTCAGACGCTTTTTATAGCGACCTGATGAAGGATAGCTACTACAAGGCTACCTTTGAGCTGCAACAGCAGACAGGGCTGGCATATGGCTTTTCTGAGCTTCCTGAGAGCGAGATAAAACATCTACAGTCTTTTAGTTGGGTAGGCGACGGAAGTACGTATTCAACAAACATCTGGAAGAATACAGGTAAGCTTACTTCTAGCATAAAAGATGAACTACTTATGAGCCTCATGACAGGACGAGGAACACGAGAAACTGCACAAGCAATTGCTGAGCGGTTCAATGTAGGTCAGAACGATGCAAGGCGTTTGGTTCGGACAGAATCAGCCTTTTTTCATAACCAGATGGAGCTGCTTAGTTATGAAGAAGCAGACATAGAGAAGTATATCTTTGTGGCCGTCTTGGACAAGCGTACATCACGCATTTGCCAAGAGCATGATAATCAGATCTATGATAGGGATAAGGCTGTCCCTGGCGTCAATTGTCCGCCTATGCATCCGTGGTGTAGGTCTACTACTGTCGCATACGATGAGGACGCAGACTACAGCAAGCTGAAGCGCAGAGCAAGGAATCCAGTGACAGGTAAGACCGAGCTAGTACCTGCTGATATGACTTATAAAGAGTGGTATAGCAAGTATGTTGCGAAAGACGGGGAAAAGATGTATAATCAGGGTATGGATAAGTTGGACTCTTTAGTCTCTAGCGGTTCAATAAGTGAGGCTCGCGGAGATGTAGAAAAGCAAAAAAGTGATTTTGCGATAAAATACTATGAGCAACTGAAAAATTCGAATCGTGCAGATGTTGTAGAAAAAATGGTAAAAAGTAGCAACCTTCCTCATTCTACAGTATCGAAAGCATTAGAACATATTTTGGATAACCAGTATTTGTTGTGGGATTTTGAAGCTTTTGAAGAAAGGATGATGAACTTTTATCCGCACTATGACATGGCTCAAAGTTTCCAAAGATTATACTTGGGTAATCCAAAGAAATACGATATATTGATGCTACAGCACGAAAGCCTTGAATCATATTACATGAATCAGTTAAAAATGGATTATGATGAAGCTCATAAAAGAGCTAACCTAAAATTTAATTATCAGGAGGCAAGCGAAAATGGCGAAGATTGATAAACAAATTATTACTATGCGTAAAATAGAAGATGGTACTGCTATGAGACAATATTCTGCCGTTAGTGGAGAATGTCAAGGTATTGCAACAGTTGATAAAACCACTTTAAAATATAGCTATACAGGAGATGATTTAGGACAATTCGCTTCGTTTGTAAAAGATACTTTAACTAAAAGTATTAAAATGGGTAAAGAGTTGCCAGATAAATTTTCTTACGGTTTTGGATAAAGTGTTGAGGTTCCATCATGGAAGTAATGGCTATGCCTAGCAAAGAAGTTTTGATTTTTACAAAACAAATCCGCCACTGGATTGTTGGAGATAAAACTATTTCAGGAAAGAAACAATTTATCTTCCGTGAAGATACTCCTGCTGAAATCTTAAAACTTTATCAAGATATAAAACCAAAACTTGAATTTGCTTATTAACAATAAAAAGCACCTAGAGAAATCTAAGTGCTTTTTTCGTGCCCAGAAAGGAGGAGCTTATGTTCATTTGGGATTGGGTATCAATCGCCTTTGGGTGGTTGGTATTCTTTTGGCTATTTGTTTTAATTGTAGGAACTATTCTTGCGATTTTAACAGGTTTCAGAAATAGAAAGTAGGTGATTCGACATCTTGACTGGCAGGAATAGACTGTTATAAATTACTATAAATTGCTATAAATTAGTGAATTGAAGAAAGGAATAGAAAAAATGGAAGATTGGCAAAGACGTTTTATCGATGAATACAATGCGCTTAAGGATAAATATACAAAATTACATAAAATGGTTATCAAATACGAAGCTGGTACGCTCAATTTTGAGCCAAAATGCTCAATTGAAGTTTTAAAAAATCAAAAGTGCGCCATGGGTCAGTATTTATACTGGATGGAAGTTCGATCAGAAATCGAAGGAATCGAATTATAAAACTTAACCGTATGGAATCCCGTACGGTTTTTATATTGTCCAAGCATTGAAGACTATAAAAGCTATGGAAATTACAGTCGGGGACGACTTTAAAAATAGGAGGTTCGCAATGAACGAAGAAACACAAACAGTCGAAACGGTTGAAGAACAAAAGGTACCTGCAGAACCTGCACAACAACCGCAAGACGAGAAGAAGTACACGGACGCAGACGTCGATGCTATCATCGATAAGAAGTTTGCCAAGTGGAAATCAGAGCAAGAGGCCAAGGAAAACGAAGCTAAGAAACTCGCCAAGATGAACGCTGATGAGAAACAGAAATATCAGTTAGATCAGCGTGAACAAGAACTAGCTGACCGTGAAAAGGCTATTGCTCGCAAGGAATTGACCGCAGAAGCTAAAGAAATGTTAAGTGAACGTGACTTACCTGTTGAGTTAGTGAATGTAGTTAATCTGACAAGCGCAGAGACGGTATCGCAGTCTGTCGCATTATTACAGAAATCATGGGAGCAAGCTGTACAGAAAGGCGTACAAGAAAAGCTAAAAGGCGGAGCTCCAATGAAGCAAGCACCAGTTGACAGCGACGGTATCACAAAAGAAGAATTTGCTCGTATGGGTTATCAGAGTCGAAATGAACTCTATCAAAAGAACCCAGAACTCTATAAGAAATTGAAAGGTTAAATAAATGACAGCAGGACAAACTAAATTAGCCGCTATGGTTAATCCAGAGGTAATGGCGGATATGGTTTCCGCTAAACTACCTAAATTGATTAAATTCACTTCACTCGCTTATGTGGAAACAGCACTCCAAGGCCGACCAGGGAATACTCTAAAAGTTCCAGCATGGGAGTATGCAGGAGATGCTGCAGAGGTTGGAGAAGGTCAAGCTATTACTCTAGACCAACTATCAACAAAAGAAAAAGAAATGACTATTAAAAAGGCTGCTAAAGGTTATGAAATTACCGATGAAGCTCTTTTGTCAGGTCTTGGTGACCCACTAGGTCAAGCTACTTATCAGCTTGGGTTGGCTATCGCTAATAAAATTGATAACGATTTGGTGGCAGTAGCGAAAACAGCAACACAACACGTTGCAGACGCTCCTACAACTATTGAGGCAATCGATAAAGCTCTTGATATTTTTGAGGATGAAGAAGATGCGCGATATGTTGCTATCATCAACCCTAAAGATGCTATTAAGCTAAAAACTGCAGTAGCGAAAGAATGGACTAAGGGGTCAGAGATTGGCGCAGATATGGTCGTTTCTGGAACC
Organism: Streptococcus mitis; assembly: GCF_016658865.1. Classification (NCBI taxonomy): domain Bacteria; kingdom Bacillati; phylum Bacillota; class Bacilli; order Lactobacillales; family Streptococcaceae; genus Streptococcus; species Streptococcus mitis. The sequence continues at coordinate 1,346,976 of NZ_CP067992.1, read as the reverse complement.
TTTGGTGAAGTTGCCGGTGTGCAAATCGTCCGTTCTAAAAAAGTTGATGAAGGTAAAGGATTTATCGTCAAAGTCTCTCCTAGCCAAACTCAGACAGACGACGCTAATAAATACGGTGCGTTTGTTATCATGATGAAACGTGACGTAGCTATCGAAACAGACCGTGACATCATTAAAAAGACAACGGTTATCACTGGTGATGAACACTATGGTGTTTACCTATACGACCCTACACGAGTTGTAAAATTCGGTGAGTAAGAGGTGATGATATGAGCTTATTGCTACGACGTCATTATATCCAAGAGGAACAAGCTAGCCAGTATTCTGATTTAGAGAATAAGACTCTAGAAGAGTTGAAGAATCTAGCTAAAGAAGCTGGCTTAGCTGGGGCCTATAAGTTATCAAAAGCCGAAATTGTAGAGGTGTTGGAGGATTTAAAAAGTGAAATTTAAAATCAAACAAGATTTCTATGATTGGAAATCAAATGTGAAACGACTGGCAGGGGAGGAACTTGAGATTACTGAGGATCGCTATGCTGAGCTGGCAGACAATTTTGCCAGCAATGGTGTCGCCATCTCAGATGTTCTTGAGGAAATCCTCCCTGACCCCGAGTTTTTAGAAGAGGATTGATATGTCTATAGAGTTGCTGAAGAAATTAACAGGCGAAGAAGATACTCAGCTTCTCATGTTGCTCCAAACGAGGGCTACAAATCTTATCTTATCAGAGACTAATCGCACATCTTTGACACCTGCTTTAAGTCTCTTAATACCTGAGGTTGCTATTGAGCTCCACAACCGCTCAGGAGCGGAAGGAGAGCATTCTAGAACCGAAGGTGGTATAGCAGTAGTCTACGGAGAAAACGGCCTGTCTATGGGTCTTTTACAGCGTATCCGCATGCACAGACTAGCAAGGGTGGCAGGCCATGTTTTTGAAGCAGAGTAGACTGAAACCCTATCCGATACGACGGTTTGAAAAGACTGTCACAGAAGAAGGCGTCGTAAAAGAAGGATATGCCAAAGAAGCCGAGACAGTCCGCCTTGAATTGTGGCCAGCTAGTAGCAAACTACAATCTGAATTGTATGGAGAGCGTGTCAACGACATTTTGAACGCAAACGCCAACAAGTCAGCTACTATCAAAGTGAAAGATGGCGTGTGTATCGATAGCCAGACGGAAGTAACTCACAAGGTTATTTCTAAAAAGGTCTACACATATCATCAAGTTTTGGAGTTGGAACGTGTCAGAGCTACTAGGGGCAGATAGACTTATAGCTAAGCTCAGAAAGTTGTCAGATGTTGCGCGACGGGATATTGTTTCAAAGGCGGTTCATCATGCAGCCAAAACCATTGTCCAAGCTGATGCTAAAAGGCTTGCACCAGGGAACAATGGAGAACTTAGAAATAGTATTAAGACTAGGGTTAAAATGGACGGAGATAAGGTTATAGGCGAGGTTTACATAAATCTACACTATGCTCCTTATGTTGAGTTTGGAACAGGGCCAAAAGGACAAGCTAGCCATTCGGGTATATCGCCAGAGATCAGCGTGTCTTATCGGTCTAGCCCGTGGTATGTGCACGAAGACCAAATCAATGTAGGACCTTACCACTTTCAAAAGATTGGGGAGTTCTACAAGATGTATGGTCAACCTGCCCAGCCTTATCTTTATCCAGCTTTGAGAGACAATCAAGAGCGTGTGTCTAAGAATATTTCGAATTATGTGAGTAGAAAGATAAGAGAACAAATAAAATGATCAATATCAAGCCTGTTATTTATAAAGAATTGCAAAAGGTCGCAGATAATGTGACTGATACTTATCCTAGCGATTGGGAGACTTTCCCAGTCGTTATTTTTTTGGAAGAACAAAACAAGCCGGGTGATTGGTTTGACGACAAGGAACAAAAATCATCTATCCGCTATAAGGTAGATATCTTTGATGATACCAGCACTAGTGAGTTAGCTGTTAAAATCAATCAGATCTTTGAGTCTTTAGGTTTGCGAAGAACCGACTGCCAAGACGTGCCAGACCCGTCTCATTTGAGACACAAGGTCATGCGTTTTGAAGGTGTTGTTGACTTAGATTCAGAGCTTGTTTTTCAATTTAGAATGGAGAATTAAACATGTTAGCAAATGGAATTACGCTATCTTATGGCGAAGCTAAAGGAACTTATACTAAACTTGTTGGATTGAAAGAAGTACCAGAGTTTGGTATTGAACCTGAAAAAGTAGAGAACACTACTCTTGAAGATAAAGTGAAAATGTATGAGTTCGGTATCGGGGACGCAGGGGAATTGGAATACAAATTCTCTTACAAGAACGATAGCGAAACTGCACCTTATCGTGTATTACGTAAAGCGGCAGACAATAAGAAAAAACTCTTCTTTGAACAAGCTTACCCAGACGGTACTAAAGTTCGTTTTGAAGGTCAAGTATCTGTAAAACTAGGCGGTGGCGGTGTTAATGCCGTTATCGAGTTCACACTTAAGATTGCCTTGCAGTCAGATTTGGAATTTACAGACGGTCTTGGAGGTTAATTAAATGGCGTTACCTTACTCAATTTGGAAGATTAGCGATGAGAAAGAGTTGAAACTACGACTTTCATCTCATCAAGCAGCAAAAGTTGAAGAAAAAATCGGTATGAACTTACTGAAAATCTTCATGCTTGAGGCTGGCGAAGAGTTTTCTTTGCCTCCTTTGAAAGTTGTATTGCTCTTGATTCATGGAGCCTTGCAGAAGTATGAAAATGGGTATTCTCTCGAGGATGTCTATGATCTATACGATGAGTACGTCGATAACGGCGGAGACCAAACAACCTTCATGACAGAGGTTTTAATGCCACTATTTGAAGTATCGGGTTTTACTCCACGAGGAAGCAAGGACAAGAAAACTTCCAAGAAGAAAATGACAGTAGTCGAGTAATCTTAACGGTAACGCAGATTATTGAGAGGCTTTACCCTATGTTTTTGGACATCGGAGGTAAGCCTCTTGATTTTTGGGATTTGACGGTGCTTGAAATCAGGGAAATGATAGAAAGCTACAACCGTGTCAAAACCCAAGAGCGTAAAGAAAAGATTATTGACTCTTATAGACTTTCGCAGATGATATCCAACCAAGTTTCCTTATTGTTATCTAAAGACGCCAAGGTCTTTGAGTTCTGGGAATATGCGCCTGAGTTGTTTGCAGAAGAACAACAAGCGGTAGAACAGGAACGACAGAGACAAGCGCTTTTGTTGCATAAGGAACGGATGCGTGATTTTGCAGAGAGACACAATCGCAAAAGAAAGGAGAAAATGAATGGCAACTCTTGACGAATTAAAAGTCATGATTGACGCTGAGATAGCGCCTTTCAGAAAGAAGATGAAAGAAGTCGAGAATCAGGTCAAGGGAACATCTGACCAAGTGAAAAATGCCACTGCCAAAGTTCGTGAACAGTCGAACTCAATCGGTAGTGCGTTTGGTAAGCTAGCCAAGTTCGCTGGCTTTGCAATCCTTGGTAAGAAATTGCTTGATGTTGGGATGTATTCAGCGCAGACAGCTCTTGAAGTATCAGCGTCTATGAACCAAATCAAGCGACAGATGGGCGAGAGTTCGCAATCTTTCTTAAAATGGGTTAACGATAACGCCAACGCCATGAATATGGGTGTGGGTGAGGCGACCAACTACGGTGCGGTCTACTCAAACCTATTTTCTGGATTTATCAAAGATACCAACAAGCTAAGTGCTTATACTGCTAAGATGTTGCAGACATCGGCAGTGGTCGCAGAGGGGTCAGGGCGTAGCATTACAGACGTTATGGAGCGGATTCGCTCAGGTTTACTAGGGAACACGGAAGCAATTGAGGACCTAGGAATCAACGTCAATGTGGCTATGATTGAGTCCACTGAAGCCTTTAAGAAGTTCGCAAACGGACAAAGTTGGCAACAGTTGGACTATCAAACACAGCAACAAATCCGCCTTATGGCAATCTTGGAACAGGCCACAGCCAAGTACGGTGACACCTTATCCAACTCGGTCAATGGTAGTATCAGTCTGTTTAAATCTCTGATGAAAGATAGTGCATTGAACCTTGGTAACTCTATGTTACCGATTATCAATGCAATTATGCCTGTCTTGAACTCTTTTGCTATGGTTTTGAAGAATGTAACGGCTAAACTCGCTGAGTTTATTGCTTTGATGTTCAACAAGAAAGCTACGGTAAAAGACGGCGCTGCAGGAGCAATCAGCAACGTAGGAAACGCCATGCAAGACGCTGCAGGAGGTGCAGATGATTTAGGAAACGCAATCGGAGATGCAGGAGACTCAGCAGGAGGACTTGCTGACAATCTTGGAGACTCAGCCAAAAACGCTAAGAAAGCTGCTAAAGAATTGCTTGGTCTTATAGGATTTGATGAGATTAATATCTTACAAAAGCCAAAAGACGACGATGCAGGCGGTTCTGGCGGTGGAGGCGGAGGCGGAGGCAAAGGTGGTAAAGGAAAGGGAGGCGGTGGCAGACCTTTCAAAGACATCTTGCCAGAAGTCGAGTTGACCGACATGGACAATAAATTTAAGAGCATTTTCGATGGTCTTGGAGATAAGCTGAAAGGGTTGTTTGACCTCTTCAAAAAAGGTTTTGATGCAGCATTTAGACCAGAAGGTTTAGAGCGTATTAAAGCTGCTTTAGAACGAATCAAGAAAACTCTTGAAGAAATCGCTACTGACCAAAGGGTTGTGAATGCCTTTAACCGAATGGCGGAGAAAATCGCTTATGCTTTAGGGCAAGTGATAGGATCAATAGCTACTATCGGCGTTGGTATTGGTGTACTCCTTACTGAAAGTATTGCAAACGGCCTTGAAAGGCAGAAAGAACGCATTATCAGGGCGCTAGTCGCTTTGTTTGATAATGTTGGCAACATTGCAGAGGCGGTAGGGAACATTGCTCAGGCTTTTTCTAGTGCTTTCTACGATGCCATTACCTCAACCGGTGCGGTTCGTATCGGTAGCGCTATTGTGTCGACTCTATTAAGCTTGACATCTACCATTGTTGAAGTTGGTAGTAAATTAGCAGGAGGTTTGTTTAACGGATTTGAAAAAATCGTTGTGACAAGCGCTCCTAAAATTTCTTCAATGCTCCAAAGTCTGTTAGACATTGTAGCTCCAATATTTGAAACAATCGAGAGCGTTGTTGATAAGTTTGGCGATGGATTAAGTAGTGTCTACGATGAACACGTAGCCCCTGCTATTGACTCTATTGCGAATGCTTTTAACGGACTAATTGATATTATTCAAATACTTTGGGAAGGAAGTTGGAAACCTTTTGCAGAGTTCTTGTCTAACACATTCGGCATAAGTATTGAAACCGTCGCTGATTTACTAGGCGGTATCATACTAGAGGCATTGAAGTTATTAGCTGATACAATCAAGCTAGTAGCTGATGGTTTTACTGCTTTTTCTGATTGGTGTAAAGAAAATAAAGAGATTATCTCCACAATCGCTAGTGTGATTGGTACGCTTGCAACCGTATGGCAAGGAATCAAGTTCTTGTCTTGGGCTGAACAAGCTGGAGGACTTGCAGGGGCATTCGAATCATTAAGTGGCAAGGTTTCCCTTATTGTTAGCGGAATTAAAAATCTTGGACTAGCTTTGAAAGCTTTGACATTCGATAAATTGGTTAGCTTCGGAGAAACCATCTATTTGAATGCGTTATATGCAAAAGACTTTGTGGTCAATTCAGGTAAATTGATAGTTCAATTAGGAAAAACTGCTTTAGAACTTGGTAAATCAGCACTAGCTTGGGGTGTTCATGCAGCGCAGATGGGGCTTGCAGCAGCAGCGGAAATCGCTCAATCGATTGCTGCAGGAGTCGCAGCAGCGGCAACATGGGCACTCAATGGAGCTATTGCGGTATTGACCAGTCCGATAACTTTAGTTATTGCTGCTATTGCAGCCTTAATTGCTATCGGTGTTTTGCTCTACCAAAACTGGGATACTGTTGTTGAGTTTGCTAAAAATGCATGGCAAGGACTATGTGATTTTATTAGTGGTATTTGTCAAGCGATTGGCGAATTCTTCAGTGATCTATGGACAAAGCTACAAGAAATCTTTGAGCCAATAGGCCAATGGTTTAGTGAGAAATTCCAGCAAGCATGGGATGCCATTGTAAACATCTTCTCTGGTATCGGAGATTGGTTCTCTGGTGTATTCCAAGGCGCATGGGACGCTATCGTTAATATCTTCACACCAATTGGATCATGGTTCGGAGAACGTTGGGCTGATGTGACTAGTGCTTTGGCTAATATCGGAGCATGGTTTACTGACATGTTCGAAAAAGCATGGACTGGTCTAACCAATATCTTTAGCAAACTAGGTTCTTGGTTTGGCGAGAGATGGAACGATGTCACAAATGCTCTTGCGAATGTATCTTCTTGGTTTGGGAATATGTTTACTAGTGCTTATAATGCAGTTAAGAACGCGTTTAGTTCAATTGGTAGCTTCTTCAGTGGAGTTTGGGATACGGTTAAAAGTATCTTTGTTAACGCTGGTCAAATGGTTGGTAGCGCAGTGGGTGGAGCTTTCAGAAGTGCAGTCAATGCGGTTCTTGGAACTATCGAGAACGTAGTCAATGGTTTTATTGGCATGATTAACGGAGTTTTGGATACTGTCAGAGGTCTTCCAGGATTAGGATGGGTCGGTAGCGTTGGATACGTTAGTCTTCCTCGTCTTGCCCGTGGTGGTATTGTTGATAGTCCGACTGTAGCCATGATTGGTGAAGCTGGTAAAGAAGCAGTCGTACCACTTGAAAATACAGGATTCATCCAAACACTTGGGCGAGTTGTCAGCAGTGCGGTAGTAAATGCCATGGCTGGTGTAAGTCCACAAGGTGGATTTTCTGGCGACGGCGACATCGTTATTCAAATCGGCGGACACGAATTCGGACGTGTGGCTATTCAAGAAATAAATCGAGAACAAGAACGTGCAGGACAAGTCTTGCTTAACATCTAAAGGGAGGTAAAATGGCACGCTTAATTATCAATGGGGTGGCTGTTAAACCTCCTCAAAAATTTCAAGTGGGTATCCAAGACATCGACGGAGAAACGGGTCGCAATGCGAACGGAGACATGATGCGTGACCGTATCACGACTAAACGCAAGCTAGACTGTGAATGGGGTATGCTGACTCAAGATGAAATGAGTCAGCTTTTAAATGCCGTTTCAGCAGTTTTTTTTGAAGTTTCATATCCTGATCCAGTAAGAGGTCAAACAACAGGGACTTTTTATGTCGGTGATAGGACGGCTCCGAGTTATTCATTTACTGAGAAGTTCAAGCCGTGGTCGGGCGCAAAATTTAATTTGGTAGAAAGGTAGGTTAGAACATGGATATATTCAGACGAAAGAAATTTGATGAAGCTATGTTTGCTAAGAACCGTACTCTTGCTATCAGAGTAGGGCAATATCAGTCAAGCGATATTAAAGAGGCTCATTTTGATTATGGCTATATCAAGGGTGACACTTACAAGCCAGGCGGAACCTGCGCTGGTAGTGCTAAAATCACATTCACAAGAATCATCACTACTTTCAATAAATTAGATAAGATTTACCCTGAAATCGGCCTTTTGGTCGACGGAACCTACGAATGGGTCAAAATGGGTGAATATTTCATCAATGATATTGAGATTGACCGCAATCGTAAAACGACCAAGCTTGACCTTATGGATGGAATGTTCAAGCTTAACCGTGAATATGTAACGGACTTGACTTATCCAGCTGAAATCAGGCACGTCATCAAAGAGGTTTGCCTAAAAACAGGTATCACATTAGCAAATGAATACATGGATATTACATCCATGAATTACAGAATTGAGCAGATTCCCAAAAATAAAAAAATGACATTCAGAGATGTTTTGAGCCTTGCTTCTCAAATGCTCGGGATGTCTTGTTTTTTCAATCGAGAGGGTAAACTCGAAATCAAGGAATTGACTGACTCAGGTATCACAATTACAGCAGATAGCTACTTTATGCACGGATTGACCAAGAGTGAAATTGAGTATCAGATTGCTGGGATAAGTTGTAAGAAAGACAAAGAGACTCTTACAGTCGGCATGCGTACTGGTCGTTCATTGGAACTGGATAATCTGTTCATGTCTCAAACGGTTTTAGATAACCTTTACCACAAGATTAAGAATATTCGCTATTACCCTTTCAATTTGAATTATCAAGGCCATCTCTTGCTTAACGTGGGTGAATGGGTGACCATCAAGACAAACACTGGCGAAACCTTCAAATCGCCTGTATTGAGTCAATTATTCACATTTAAGGGCGGTTTGCGTGGTCGTATTAGTGCAGACAGTAAAGCTGGTAATGATGCGCAGTATTCATACGCAGGAACCATCACGAAGAAGATTGTGCAATTCAACGAGTTTGAAGCTCAAATCCAAAACCAAATCGAAGAAGCAGATAACGATTTTGACCAAAAGGTCGCAAAAATCAAAAAAGATTTTAATGATCAATTCGAACTCGCTAAAGCAAGAGCCGAAGAAATCAAACGTCAAATCTCAAGCGAAATCGACAAGAAGTTTCAGTCGTTCGACAACGCTTCAATCCAAGAAGCTAAGCGTAAGGCCGAAGAGGCCCTACGAAGTGCTGGTGCAAGCAGTTCACTCGCTCAGGAAGCGAAACGAATTAGCGAGCGAGCAAGAGCAGACCTTACTAACCTACAAGTATCATCTCAAAATGCTCTCAGCCAGATTGAGGCTTTCAAAACTGAGTATGGTACGAAGCTGAACGAGGTTAAAAGCACTGCAGACGGTATCTTGACCAAGATTGGTACGATTGAGACCTATATCAACAAGGACGGTCAACGACAAGAGAGCTTGCAGCGTTATGCTCGAGATGAGAGCGCTCGTCAAGCGTCTGCAATTCGTGAGCAGATATCCAGAGATTATGTTGGTAAATCAGCTTATCAAGAAGATGTGAGAGGTCTTGAACGTCGGTTTAGTGCGATAAGCACGCAGACGAACAACGACATCGCTACAAAAATCGCTCAGTACAAGCAGACAGTAGACGGTCAATTTGCAAGCATCACATCGCAGATTGCTGGTAAGGTCAATCAGACAGACTTCCAACGTGTCAGAGAGACTAGTCAGCTCTATGAGCGGATTATTGGTAGCAACGAGAATGCTATCTCGAATAAAGTTGCTCGCATGGCACTGACTAATCAGCTATTTCAAGTGGAAGTCGCTAAAAACATTGGAAGTGATAATAACTTAATTGTCCGCTCTAAGGCGATGGACAGGCATACGCTAGTCAATGAAGGCAATACTAAGCGAGTATTCGTGAATAACGGTATATTTAGCATTAGATGTACTGGTAATTCAGGATATACATTCGCAGGATTCACGCTACCACTCTACATCGATAGAATGGCCAGAGGTGAGACATACACTCTTAATTTTAAGTATCGCATTATGGGACGATTAGACCATAATTTTGTAGTTGTTGCCAAAAATCACGGAACGAATGAAACGGCTATTTCTTCAGATGTAGCCACAAGCTCAACTGCAGTTTCAAGCAGTTGGAAAGAGTTCAACGAAACATATACCATCAGTAGAGATTTTGAATTTGGGAATAGTGATAAATATCCACTCTATTTTTACTTAGCTAAAAATGGCTGGGTTGAAATTAAAGAGATTATGCTCGTTCGTGCTACTCAAACGCACGGATATAAAGCAAGTCAATTTGATGATATGTCCGAAGCTGTTCGCTCGGTTCAAAGTCAGTTAGCCGGCTCGTGGTCTGTTCAGAATATCAACAGCGCAGGCGATTTGATTTCAGGTATCAATCTTGGAGCAAATGGCCACAATCGTATTACTGGTAAGTTGACCCACATAACTGGCGAGACTTTGATTGATAAGGCAGTTATCAAGTCGGCCATGGTTGATAAGTTGACTACAGGTAATTTTGAAGCTGGTTCAGTGACTACAGTTGTTTTGGATGCTGAAGCAGTGACCGCTGACAAAGTGAGAATGGACCAAGCTTTTGCGAACAAGCTTGTAGCAAGTAACATCTTCACAGATACGCTTGCAGCTAAACAGGCCTTTATCAACAAGCTTCGGTCTGTTGTGGTTACTGCTACCTTGCTTGAGGGGTATAAGGGGAAAATCGGTGGATTCCAGATTGGTACTCATGATAAAGACCCGAACTCTTACTGGCTAACTGGCCAGAACCAATTCGCAGTCGGAATGGGTTCAGGTAATGGGCGATGGGGCCAGACTGCCCTTTGGGTTAACTGGGGAAACAACTGGGAGAAGCCAGGCAATTACGCTTGGTATGTCAAAAATAACGGTGAAATGTATTGTTATAATCAAGCTAATTTTTGGAATCGACCTATAGTTCACGGAAACCTTGAAGTAACCGGAAATATTGTATATACGTACGATAAGAATAAAGAGGGTTACTGGATTTCATCACCAAAATACTCAAGAATTGATCCATCTAGCGGTTATTTATATCTTTATTACAGCGGTTCAGGTTACGACTGGATCCCAATGAATAAAGAGATTTCAGACCGTCGATATAAGAACAATATCGAAGACAGTACAGTCTCAGGCCTTGATATTGTCAACAGCTTGAAAACTTACAGCTACCGCAAGGAGTACGATGGAAAAATAGAAGATATAGCTTGCGGTATCATGGCGCAGGATGTCCAGAAGTACGCTCCTGAGGCGTTCTTTGAAAACCCAGACGGTGCGTACTCATATCGCACATTTGAACTTGTACCTTATTTGATTAAGGCAATTCAAGAATTAAATCAACGATTGGAGAAATTGGAGGAAATAGCATGAATGAAGCAATCAATCAGCTAGTGCTACAATCACTAGCGACCAAACTTGCTAAAAGTGAGTTGGAATCGGCTCAAAACGAAGCCTTTTATCAACTCGCAACAAGCGAATTAAAAGCAATGAACGAAGTGCTGGAATATGACCCAGCACTCAAAGAACTTTTCGAAGAAACAAAAGCTAAAATGCAAAAAGGAGAATAGAACATGACACAAACATACGAATTAGCAAATGCCCCTTATTTTCGTCAACCAGAAAATGTCACAATCGTGACCATTAAGAAAGAACATGGCCAACGCTATAGCTACGAGCAAGCAGGCTTGTCTGGTGACCGTACGCATGAAAGTCAGGAAGTGCTTATCCAGGCAGTTCTTGATGTGGTTAAGGCTGAACTTGACCCAGCTAGTGCAATCGTTCAGACGCAAGCGAAATTGGAAGAAGCGACTCATGAACTTGCTGAAACTAAAGCGAAACAGACTGCGACAGATGAAGCAGTTAAGCACAATCAGGAAGAGACAGACCGTTATGGTAAGATTATCCATGCGGTCGTTTTAAATGCCGTAGCAGGTAAGACAATTGCTTATGGAACCAACTACAAGGAATTGGTTGAGTTGATTCCGCTTGCTGAAGTTGGTAAGCATTACATGGCACATGACTTGATTACTATCGAAGACCCTAATCATGTGGAAGTAAACGGCGAAGGTAAGCGTGTTTTGGTTCAGCTTAACCGTGAATTTACATACAACGGTGAACCAGTTAGCGATTTTGCTCGCAACGGTCGTCTTGAAATGGACGGAACAGGCGCAGCATGGAAGTTTGAGCCTAAAGAATAGAGGTGACTATGCCAGAATATGAACGTTTAATTTTGCAAATCTTCATATCTCTTATCCCTGTGATTGGTCTTTATTTTTCGATGAAAGACAGAGCGACAAAACAAGAGAATCGCATCACAATTATGGAAAAGGACATCGAGAACTTGCACGAATTTAAAACATCGGCCAATAAACGTCTGGATAACCACGACGAACAGAACAAGGCTATCTTGGTTCTGGCTGAGCAGGTTAAATCATTAGGTGAAGATGTTAGAGAGTTGAAAGCATTGATACAGAATAACAATTAAGAAAGGAGCGCAGAATGGCTTATGTTCTTAATTCAACCAATCTCGAACAAGTGGACGGTGGATTTCTAGTCAAGCAAGGCGATGTGGCTTCCACATTTGCCTTTTCTTTGCTTGATGAAAATCATGAGCCTATTCCACATCTTGAAGGACAAGAGTCATCTATTACGTTGACGAGAATGTTGACGAAGAGTCAGGAGCAATTACGCAAAACGGCAGTCGTGACAAATGGTGCAGTTTCTTTTAATTTGGGCATGATTTTACCTGCTGGCTTATATCGAATCGAGGTAGCTGTGGGTGGATATACATTCCCAAGCGACGACTCGACTCAAATTCAAATCACAAAATCAGATAAGAATCTGGTCACAGAAGAAATCCATGCTCTTAAAGAGTTGGATATTGCTGAAGAAGTTAAGAATCAACTTGCAGGTAGGTCTGTAGGTAGCGATGGCACAGTGGGTCAGGAATTTCCTGACCTACTCTTTTATTACAACTTAGGAAAGGTGTAGGAATATGGACACAACGAAATTAACGGCATTTGCGCAAGCAGTTGGGGTTGACATCAAGGAATTGAAACAACTGCTTAATGGTAAAGTTGACAATGCGACAGTCACACAACTGATTGAACAGGCTAAAACGGCAGTCAAAAACGAGATTTTAGGTGACGGTGTTCCTGAAAATCTCGACACCTTGAAAGAGATTGCTACAATGATCGCAGGCATGAGCGGTGATACTGAAGGCGCAGTTGTGCAAAAACTAGCTGACCTCGGCCGTCGTATTGACGAGTTTGCCAATCTCGACCTGGTCGCAACTTATAACGCTGCGAAAGCGTGATTGCTATGAGCAATTTAGAGGAATTTGCTAAAGCGGTTGGCCGTGATGTGAAGGTGCTGAACCAAAAGCCTGAACCAATGCTGACCTTGACAGGAAATACACTCGGAATTATCGGGGGTAATAATGTCACTCTGCCACTACCGGAGAACGTAGGCCATGAAATCCGTGGTACAGGTTCGCCAGAAGGGCGTATAACAGCCGAAATAGGGACGACCTATGTCGATGTCAACGTGACAAATGGCGCTCTGAAATGGATAAAAGAAAAAGGGAGTGACAACACAGGCTGGCGTGTCTTAATTGGTGATACAGGTTGGAGGACCCTGAACTCAGTTTCTAAATTGGTAGCAAATGGTAAAACATCGTTCATTAAGATACGAAGAGTTAACAATTTAGTTACCTTTCAATTCGGAGGTCTTCAGTGGGGCTGGTTTGGGATTGTTCGCAGAAATGGACCTGGATTTGTAAGACACAATAGTAGTGGAGACAAAGGGGCCAAAGTTACTTATCCTAACGGAATTCCAGAAGGTTTTAGAAGCGAGAATTCGCTTGTAGGGCCAACTTATGACGATAAGGGTAGACCTTATGGAATTTGGTATTTAGGTGGTAAATCTGACTTAAATTTCATCCAATTCACTTTTAACGAGAACATTCCGACCGACCGAGACATCGGAGATATCCGTGTAAGTGCCATCTCATACTTGACAGACGACCCTTGGCCAACAAAATTGCCATAATAGAAAGGAAAATAACAATGTCACAATTTAATGAAATCATTATCGCTTTTGCTACAGGCTTTTTAGCAGTAGCCACAGGCAGTATTGTAAAAGCAGTAAAAGAGTATCTTTTGCGCAAAGGTGGAGAAAAAGCGGTAAAAATCGCTGAAATCCTTGCTAAGAACGCAGTCAATGCCGTTGAGCAGGTAGCAGCTGAAACAGGCTACAAAGGTGATGAAAAGTTGGAGCAAGCTCGTGATAAAGTCCGAGCTGAGCTTACAAAATACAATATAAGCATGACTGATCGTGACCTCGATACATTTGTCGAGTCAGCAGTTAAGCAAATGAATGACGCTTGGAAAGGAGACGATGCCAATGTCTAAGAAACAAGATATGATTAACGACCTCATGGCTCACGCTGATGCAGGGACTGGGGTTGACTATGATAAAATGTACGGCTATCAATGTGCTGATGTGACGTGCTACGGAATCTACGAGTATTTCGGTACTCGTCTATGGGGTAACGCTATCGACTTACTACGGTCCGCAGAATCAGCAGGCTTGCAAGTGGTATATGGCGCTCAATATCCTAAGGCTGGCTGGTTCTTCGTTAAGAACTTTGTGGCAGGCGATGGAGTGAATTATGGCCATACTGGTCTTGTCTATGAGGACTCAGATGGCTCTACAATCAAGACTATTGAACAGAATATTGACGGTAACGCTGATTTCTTGGAAGTCGGTGGTCCTTGTCGCTATAACGAGCGCTCTGTTGATTCTATTGTGGGGTATATCGTTCCGCCTGAAGAAGATGAATCAGGTTGGAAGCATGATGACACTGGCTGGTGGTGGCGTCGCAAAGACGGTTCATATCCAACATCTAAATTTGAAGCAGTAGATGGAAACTGGTTCTATTTCAATGACAACGGCTATATGTATGAGAGTCAATGGCTACTTCATACAGATGGTAAGTGGTACTGGCTCGACAAAGATGGCTACATGGCCAATAGCGGTTGGAAGAAGATCAATGGCAAATGGTACTATTTCAATGCAGACGGTGCCATGCAGACTGGCTGGGTTAAATACTACGAGAAGTGGTATTACCTCGACTCAGAGAATGGCGATATGGTATCGAATACTTTCGTGCCATACAACGGTGGCTATTACCTCATGCTTGAAGATGGACGATTGGCTGACAAGGAAGCGTTCGCTATTGAGCCAGACGGCTTAATTACCACTAAATAATCTTAAAATAAATAGAAAGGAAACTTTCTAAAATGTTCTTTCACCGCAGGCTCAGGCTTGCGGTTTTTTTGTTTGCTCTGAAAAAGGTTGGATTTAAAATCCATGCAATGTAAATCGAATAAACGCATTTCAAATGTGTAAAATCATCTGCTTGGGGGAGTAGCGGTTTTATCAAAAATAAAAACAGTGAGCGATTGCGTTTTTTGTTAAAGAGTTATAAAAGGAGTTATAAAATTAAATATAGTTTGATTTAATAATGCACCAGAGACTCCCACCGGCTCCATTGATAATTTACATTGTTTTGTAAATCTTTCTAAAACGTTGTTTTTACAACGTTTTTTATTTTATTCTTTGGTATTCTTTTGCAAAAAAAGAATACAACATTTTGTTGTATCCTAAATATTAAATCAAGTCCTGAATTTTCTTAAGTTTTTATCATATTTTCTGTTATAATTAAGGTGCCTTAAGAAAAATAATGAAAAAACTAAATGTTTTTCATATAGTTTTCATTGTTTTAATAGTTTAAAGTCAATCTTATTTTTCTCTAATAGAAAATAATGAAAAAGTAGGTTTAGAAAGAGGTAAGTATCTATGTCTTCTCATAAAAAAGTGTCACTCTCTGAGATTAATCAATCTATCGATACTCCAAATAACAATCATTTCTGGCAAAATTTAAATGCCTTTTTAGGTCCGGGTGCTCTTGTCGCAGTTGGTTATATGGATCCAGGAAACTGGATTACCAGTGTAGTCGGTGGTGCTTCCTATAAGTATAGTCTCTTGTTTGTTATCTTGATTTCATCTCTCATTGCCATGCAACTTCAGCAGATGGCAGGAAAGCTTGGTATTGTAACCCAGATGGACCTGGCTCAAGCAACGGCTCATCATTCACCTAAATGGCTTCGTTATAGTCTATGGGTGATTTTAGAATTAGCCTTGATGGCGACAGATCTGGCAGAAGTTCTAGGTTCAGCGATTGCTCTCAATCTTCTCTTTAAGATTCCGATTATGATAGCAATTCTCTTGACCGTGTTGGATGTTTTTCTCTTATTGCTTCTGATGAAATTTGGCTTTAAGAAGATTGAAGCTATTGTGACAACACTGATTTTAACCATTCTAGCAATTTTTACCTATCTGGTAGCTTTGTCACATCCAAGCTTCCAAGGAATCGTTGAGGGTTATCTACCGAATGCAACCTTATTTGAAAGTCCCTTGCCAGGGCATGAAAGTCAATTAACCTTGGCACTAGGGATCGTGGGAGCAACGGTTATGCCCCATAACCTCTATTTGCATTCTTCCTTGTCTCAAACTCGGAAAATCAATCACAAGGACAAGAATGATGTTCGAAAAGCCGTGCGCTTTATGACCTGGGATTCAAATCTCCAATTATCCTTGGCCTTTGTGGTTAACTCCCTTCTATTAATTCTCGGGGCGGCTCTCTTTTTCGGCCATGCATCTGAGATTTCTGCCTTCTCTCAAATGTATAATGCCTTGCAGGATTCTACTATTGCAGGAGCTATAGCTAGCTCGACCTTATCAACCTTGTTTGCCTTGGCTTTATTAGCCAGTGGTCAAAATTCGACAATTACGGGTACCTTGACTGGACAAATCGTTATGGAAGGTTTCTTGCATATGAGATTACCTCAATGGTTCATTCGTTTGGCAACTCGTCTCTTTGCCTTGTTGCCTGTCATGATTGTAGCGGTTCTGTTTGGTCATCAGGAAAAAACATTAGATCAGTTATTGGTTTATTCACAAGTCTTTCTTTCGATTGCTCTTCCATTTTCAATCTTCCCACTGATTTATCTAACTTCTAAGAAATCACTGATGGGAGAATTTACCAATGCCAAATGGAATACCATCCTTGGCTATATCGTTTCCATTATCTTAACAATTCTCAATGTGAAATTGTTATTTGATATTTTCTAAGAAATTCACCCGAGTTATAAAACAAGCATATAAGAAAAAAGATACCCAAGATTTCTGTACTGCACCCCAAAAGTTAGACAGTAAAAATCTAACTTTTGGGGTGTTTTATTATGAAATTGAGTTATGATGATAAAGTTCAGATCTATGAACTTAGAAAACAAGGATATAGCTTAGAGAAGCTTTCAAATAAATTTGGGATAAACAATTCTAATCTTAGGTACATGATTAAATTGATTGATCGTTACGGAATAGAGTTCGTCAAAAAAGGAAAGAATTGTTACTATTCTCCTGAACTAAAACAAGAGATCATTGATAAAGTTCTTCTTGAGGGGCATTCACAAATTAGGGCGTCTCTGGATTATGCTCTTCTAAGTAGTGGATTACTTTCGAATTGGCTGGCACAATATAAGAAAAACGGGTATACTATTGTTGAGAAAACAAGAGGGAGACCACCTAAAATGGGACGTAAGCCAAAGAAGAGATTTGAAGATATGACAGAATTAGAACGTCTTCAAGCAGAGAATGAGTACTTGAGAGCGGAGAATGCCATTCTAAAAAAGTTGAGAGAACTCCGATTGAGGGACGAAAAGGAGCAAGAAGAAAAACGGAAATTGTTCAAGGACTGGTAACAGAGTTTTCTTTAGATATCCTTCTAAAGATTATTAAGCTTGCCCGTTCAACTTATTATTACCACTTAAAACAGCTGGATCAAAGCGATAAAGATTATGATATTAAAGCTGAAATTCAGTCAATTTATACTGAGCATAAAGGAAATTACGGCTATCGTCGCATGACTCTAGAATTACGAAATCGTGGCTTCGTAGTGAACCATAAGAAGGTGCAGCGTCTGATGAAAGTACTTGGTTTAACGGCTCGAATTCGCCGTAAAAGGAAGTATTCTTCATACCAAGGAGAGGTTGGCAAGAAAGCAGATAATCTTATTCAACGTCAATTTGAAGCAACCAAACCAATGGAAAAGTGTTATACGGATGTGACAGAATTTGCCATTCCAGCAAGCAGCCAAAAGCTTTATTTATCACCAGTTTTAGATGGCTTTAACAGCGAAATTATCTCCTACAATCTTTCTACTTCGCCGAACTTAGTACAAATGAAAGCTATGCTAGAACAAGCCTTTACAGAGAACCATTACGAGAATACAATTCTCCATAGTGACCAAGGATGGCAATACCAACACGATTTCTATCATCATTTTTTAAAGAATAAGGGAATCCAACCATCTATGTCACGTAAGGGAAATAGCCCAGATAACGGTATGATGGAATCTTTCTTTGGCATTCTTAAGTCTGAAATGTTTTATGGTTATGAGAATACGTTTCAGTCACTTGAACACTTGGAACAAGCTATTGTAGACTATATTGATTACTACAACAACAAACGAATTAAGGTAAAACTAAAAGGACTTAGCCCTGTACAATATAGAACTAAATCCTTTGCTTAAATTAATTGTCTAACTTTTTGGGGTCAGTACATTCTTGGGTATCTTTTTTAAAATAAACGGAAGACATGGGATTCGAACCCACGCACGCTGTTACACGCCTACCGCGTTTCCAACACGGCCTCTTAAGCCTCTTGAGTAATCTTCCAATACTTACTCAAATAGTCTACCATAAAGGCTCTCATCTTGCAATAAAAATTCTAGAAATAAGAAAAATGATAGATTATGAAAGAAAATGATAAAAAATGCTTGACTTTGAAAGAAAGTATGATAGAATGAATAGTGTAAACGATAACAGGAGGTGATTCAGTGTTAAAAACAGAGCGGAAGCAACTGATTCTAGAGGAGTTAAATCAACATCATGTAGTTTCTCTAGAGAAATTAGTTAGTTTGCTAGAAACGTCAGAATCAACGGTTCGAAGAGACCTGGATGAGTTGGAAGCAGAAAATAAGCTTCGCCGTGTACATGGTGGAGCAGAATTACCCCACTCCTTGCAGGAAGAAGAAACCATTCAAGAAAAATCTGTCAAAAACCTTCAAGAGAAGAAGTTGTTGGCTCAGAAAGCAGCCTCTCTCATCAAGGAACAAGATGTCATCTTTATCGATGCTGGAACAACAACTGCCTTTTTGATTCATGAATTGGTCAATAAGAATGTTACAGTCGTGACCAACTCGATACACCATGCTGCTCAGTTGGTTGAAAAGCAGATTCCAACTGTCATGGTTGGAGGAAGTGTCAAGATGGCGACAGATGCGAGCATCGGGGGCGTTGCTCTTAACCAGATTAACCAATTGCACTTTGACCGTGCCTTTATCGGGATGAATGGTGTGGACGATGGTTATTATACGACTCCTGATATGGAGGAGGGAGCTGTGAAGAGAGCTATTTTGGAGAATGCCAAACAGACCTATGTCTTGGTGGATTCGTCTAAGATTGGACAAACTTGCTTTGCCAAGGTAGCACCACTCAAACGCGCTATCGTTATCACAAGTCAAGGGCATGAGCTCTTGCAGGCTATTAAGGAGAAAACGGAGGTAATAGAAGTATGATTTATACAGTCACACTCAATCCATCCATTGACTATATCGTTCGTTTGGACCAAGTCCAAGTCGGTAGTGTCAATCGAATGGATAGTGATGATAAGTTTGCTGGTGGGAAAGGAATCAATGTCAGTCGTGTTTTGAAACGTTTGGGTATTCAAAATACAGCGACTGGATTTATCGGAGGCTTTACTGGTAAATTTATCACAGATACTTTAGCAGAGGAAGAAATCGAGACACGTTTTGTCCAAGTAGCAGAAGATACTCGTATCAATGTTAAAATCAAAGCAGACCAAGAGACAGAAATCAATGGGACTGGTCCAACTGTTGAGCCGGATCAGCTAGAAGAATTGAAAGCTATTTTATTTAGTCTGACAGCAGAAGATATAGTTGTCTTTGCAGGTTCAAGTACTAAAAATCTAGGCAATGCCATCTACAAGGATCTAATTGCCTTGACACGCCAGACTGGTGCGCAAGTCGTTTGTGACTTTGAAGGACAGACCTTGATTGATAGTTTGGACTATCAACCACTTTTGGTCAAACCAAATAATCACGAGCTTGGAGCTATCTTTGGAGTGAAACTCGAAAGTTTGGATCAAATCGAGAAATACGCTCGTGAGTTATTGGCTAAAGGTGCTCAAAACGTCATTATCTCTATGGCTGGTGACGGTGCCCTTCTTGTCACATCTGAGGGAGCTTACTTCGCAAAACCTATCAAGGGAACAGTCAAAAATTCAGTTGGTGCTGGTGATTCTATGGTTGCCGGATTCACAGGTGAATTTGTCAAAT
This sequence comes from Streptococcus mitis, assembly GCF_016658865.1. Classification (NCBI taxonomy): domain Bacteria; kingdom Bacillati; phylum Bacillota; class Bacilli; order Lactobacillales; family Streptococcaceae; genus Streptococcus; species Streptococcus mitis. The sequence continues at coordinate 1,327,049 of NZ_CP067992.1, read as the reverse complement.
CAAAAGACGCAGTAGAAGCCTTCAAATGGGGAGTTGCTTGTGGAACGGCAACTACCTTCTCGGATGACTTGGCAACAGCAGAATTTATTAAAGAAACATATGAAAAAGTTGAGGTAGAAAAACGATGAAAATTCAAGACCTATTGAGAAAAGATGTTATGTTGCTGGATTTGCAAGCAACTGAAAAAACAGCTGTCATCGACGAGATGATTAAAAGTTTGACAGACCACGGTTATGTGACAGATTTTGAAACCTTTAAAGAAGGAATTTTGGCGCGTGAAGCTCTCACTTCTACAGGTTTGGGTGATGGTATCGCAATGCCTCACAGCAAAAATGCTGCTGTCAAAGAAGCGACAGTTCTCTTTGCCAAGTCAAACAAGGGTGTTGACTACGAGAGCTTGGATGGACAATCAACTGACCTCTTCTTTATGATTGCAGCTCCAGAAGGTGCCAATGATACTCACTTGGCAGCCTTGGCAGAATTGTCTCAATACTTGATGAAAGACGGTTTTGCTGACAAACTTCGCCAAGTAACATCAGCTGACCAAGTTATCGAACTTTTTGACAAAGCTTCCGAAAAAACTGAAGAGCCTGTTCAAGCACCTACTAATGACTCTGATGAGTTTATCGTTGCTGTTACAGCTTGTACAACAGGTATTGCTCACACTTACATGGCTCAAGAAGCCCTTCAAAAAGTGGCTGCTGAAATGGGTGTTGGAATCAAGGTTGAAACCAACGGTGCTAGCGGTGTTGGAAACCAACTAACTGCTGAGGACATCCGCAAGGCTAAAGCTGTTATCATCGCTGCAGACAAGGCGGTTGAGATGGATCGTTTCGATGGCAAACCATTGATCAATCGTCCAGTTGCTGACGGTATCCGTAAAACAGAAGAATTGATTAACTTGGCTCTTTCAGGAGATGCTGAAGTCTACCGTGCTGCTAATGGAGCAAAAGCTTCGACAGCAAGCAACGAAAAACAAAGCCTTGGTGGTGCCTTCTACAAACACTTGATGAGTGGTGTATCTCAAATGTTGCCATTCGTTATAGGTGGTGGTATCATGATTGCCCTTGCCTTCTTGATTGACGGTGCTTTGGGTGTTCCAAATGAAAATCTTGGTAATCTTGGTTCCTACCATGAGCTAGCTTCTATGTTTATGAAAATTGGTGGAGCTGCCTTTGGTTTGATGCTCCCAGTCTTTGCAGGTTATGTTGCCTACTCTATCGCTGAAAAACCAGGTTTGGTAGCAGGTTTCGTGGCTGGTGCTATTGCCAAAGAAGGTTTTGCCTTTGGTAAAATTCCTTATGCCGCAGGTGGTGAAGCAACTTCAACTCTTGCAGGTGTCTCATCTGGTTTCCTAGGTGCCCTTGTTGGTGGATTTATCGCAGGTGCTTTGGTTCTTGCTATCAAGAAATACGTTAAAGTTCCTCGTTCACTCGAAGGTGCTAAATCAATTCTTCTCTTGCCACTTCTTGGAACAATCTTGACTGGATTTGTCATGCTAGCTGTGAATATCCCAATGGCAGCAATCAATACTGCTATGAATGACTTCCTAGGCGGTCTTGGAGGAGGTTCAGCTGTCCTTCTTGGTATCGTCCTTGGTGGAATGATGGCTGTTGACATGGGGGGACCAGTCAACAAAGCGGCTTATGTCTTTGGTACAGGTACGCTTGCAGCAACTGTTTCTTCAGGTGGTTCTGTGGCTATGGCAGCAGTTATGGCTGGAGGAATGGTACCACCACTTGCAATCTTTGTCGCAACTCTTCTCTTTAAAGACAAATTTACTAAAGAAGAACGCAACTCTGGTTTGACAAATATTATCATGGGCTTGTCATTTATCACTGAGGGAGCAATTCCATTTGGTGCCGCTGACCCAGCTCGTGCGATCCCAAGCTTCATCCTTGGTTCAGCAGTAGCAGGTGGCCTCGTTGGTCTTACTGGTATCAAACTCATGGCGCCACACGGAGGAATCTTCGTTATCGCCCTTACTTCAAATGCTCTCCTTTACCTCGTTTCTGTCTTGGTAGGAGCAATTGTAAGTGGTGTGGTCTATGGTTACCTACGCAAACCACAAGCATAAAAATTAGATAGAAAATAAAAAGATTGGACCGTTTGGTGCAGTCTTTTTCTCTTTCCGAAATGCCTGTGAAATATGGTATAATAGAAGAATGGCAAACAAGAATACAAGTAAAACAAGACGGAGACCGTCTAAAGCAGAACTCGAAAGAAAAGAAGCGATTCAACGAATGTTGATTTCGTTAGGAATCGCCCTTTTATTGATTTTCGCAGCCTTCAAATTAGGGGCTGCAGGTATAACCCTTTACAATTTAATTCGCTTGCTAGTGGGTAGCCTAGCTTATCTGGCAATATTTGGTATCCTGCTCTACCTCTTCTTTTTCAAGTGGATACGAAAACAGGAAGGGCTCCTATCTGGCTTTTTCACCATATTTGCAGGTTTGCTCTTGATTTTTGAGGCCTACTTAGTTTGGAAATATGGTTTGGACAAGTCCGTTCTAAAAGGAACCATGGCTCAGGTTGTGACGGATTTGACTGGTTTTCGAACGACCAGTTTTGCTGGAGGTGGCTTGATTGGTGTTGGACTCTATGTGCCAACAGCCTTTCTCTTCTCAAATATCGGTACTTACTTTATTGGTTCTATCTTGATTTTAGTGGGTGCTCTCCTAGTCAGTCCTTGGTCTGTTTACGATATTGCTGAATTTTTCAGTAGAGGCTTTGCCAAATGGCGAGAAGGGCATGAGCGTCGAAAAGAGGAACGCTTTGTCAAACAAGAAGAAAAAGCTCGTCAAAAGGCTGAGGAAGAGGCTAGATTAGAAAAAGAAGAGGCTGAAAAAGCCTTACTCGATATGCCTCCTGTTGATATGGAAACGGGTGAAATTCTTACAGAAGATGTTGTGCTTGACGTTCCACCTGTTCCAGAAGAAGAGTGGGTAGAACCAGAGATCATCTTGCCTCAAGCTGAACTTGAATTCACTGAACAGGGAGATGGCTCTGATGACGAAGATGTTCAGGTCGATTTTTCAGCAAAGGAAGCCCTTGAATACAAACTTCCAAGCTTACAACTCTTTGCCCCAGATAAACCAAAAGACCAGTCGAAAGAGAAGAAAATCGTTCGTGAAAACATCAAAATCCTAGAAGAAACTTTTGCTAGTTTTGGTATTAAGGTAACGGTTGAACGGGCTGAAATTGGGCCGTCAGTGACCAAGTATGAAGTCAAGCCAGCAGTCGGTGTACGGGTTAACCGCATTTCCAATCTAGCAGATGACCTCGCTCTAGCCTTGGCAGCCAAGGATGTCCGGATTGAGGCTCCAATACCTGGTAAATCCTTAGTCGGGATTGAGGTTCCTAACTCTGAGATTGCGACGGTATCCTTCCGCGAACTATGGGAACAATCTCAAACGAAAGCAGAAAATCTCTTAGAAATTCCTCTAGGAAAGGCAGTTAATGGCACCGCAAGAGCTTTTGACCTTTCCAAGATGCCCCACTTGCTAGTTGCAGGTTCAACGGGTTCAGGGAAGTCAGTAGCTGTTAACGGCATTATCGCTAGCATCCTCATGAAGGCGAGACCTGACCAAGTTAAATTTATGATGGTCGATCCTAAGATGGTTGAGTTGTCTGTTTACAATGATATTCCCCACCTCTTGATTCCAGTCGTGACCAATCCACGTAAGGCCAGCAAGGCTTTGCAAAAGGTCGTGGATGAAATGGAAAATCGTTATGAACTCTTTGCCAAGGTGGGAGTTCGGAATATTGCAGGTTTTAATGCCAAGGTAGAAGAGTTTAATGCTCAGTCTGAGTACAAGCAGGTTCCGCTACCACTCATTGTTGTAATTGTGGATGAGTTGGCTGACCTTATGATGGTAGCCAGCAAGGAAGTGGAAGATGCTATCATTCGTCTCGGACAGAAGGCGCGTGCTGCAGGTATCCACATGATTCTTGCAACCCAGCGTCCATCCGTTGACGTCATTTCTGGTCTGATCAAGGCCAATGTCCCATCTCGTGTCGCTTTCGCAGTTTCATCAGGAACAGACTCCCGTACTATTTTAGATGAAAATGGAGCTGAGAAACTGCTTGGACGTGGAGATATGCTCTTTAAACCAATTGATGAAAATCATCCAGTTCGTCTCCAAGGCTCCTTTATCTCGGATGATGATGTCGAACGTATCGTAAACTTCATTAAGGCTCAGGCTGATGCGGACTACGATGAGAGTTTTGATCCAGGTGAGGTTTCTGAAAATGACGGAGAATTTTCAGATGGTGAATCTGGTGGTGATCCGCTCTTTGAAGAAGCCAAGGCTTTGGTAATCGAAACCCAGAAAGCCAGCGCATCTATGATTCAGCGTCGTTTGTCAGTTGGATTTAACCGTGCGACCCGTCTCATGGAAGAGCTTGAGATGGCAGGTGTCATTGGTCCAGCTGAAGGTACCAAACCAAGAAAAGTTTTACAACAATAAAAAAATAGCTTCTTTCCAAGTTTGGAAGGAGGCTATTTTAGTGATTATTGATTAGTTTTATTTTCCGAAGTTGGGGTATTGGACTGTTTTTCATTTTCAGTAGCAGGTTTACTTGGAGTAGGAGTAGAAGAATCCTGAGTTGCTGCTTTCTGCTCTTCTTTTTTCTCTTCCTTGACGCTAGATTTTGGTGTTTCCTCTTGCTGTGTTTTTTCTTGGATAGTGTTAGTTTCCTTATTGGGACTAGTGTTTTCCTGAGGGGATTCCTTTTGAATTTCTTTGACAATTGTTGTCGTCTGGCTTGTCGTAGGTTCTTTTTTAGTATTTTTGTTATTATCCAAGGCGTTCATAATCGTGATACTAGCAGTAATCAAGCCGAGGATACTACCGATAGTAGCAACGGTTTTTTGAAAGACTGTAAAGCCTTTTTTGATGTGTTCTGTTTTTGGTTTTGAAGTTCTACGATAATTAGACATACATTCTCTCCTTTGATTAAAATTTATTATACCGCATTTCTTTAAAAAAATCTTAAAAAAAGAGGAATTGCCCTTTCTTGTCGCAAGCTCCGTTTCATGATACAATAGAAGGAGTGATTTTAGAAAGCGTGAGAAAACATGATTTACTTTGATAATTCGGCGACGACCAAGCCCTATCCTGAAGCCCTTGAAACTTATATGCAGGTCGCTTCAAAAATTTTAGGAAATCCATCTAGTCTCCATCGTTTGGGAGACCAGGCAACACGAATCTTAGATGCTTCTCGCCAACAGATTGCAGATTTAATCGGTAAGAAAAGCGATGAAATCTTCTTTACTTCTGGTGGGACAGAAGGAGATAACTGGGTCATCAAGGGTGTGACCTTTGAAAAGGCTCAGTTTGGAAAACACATCATTGTATCAGCCATTGAACATCCGGCAGTCAAAGAGTCAGCCCTCTGGTTGAAAAGTCAAGGATTTGAAGTAGATTTTGCTCCAGTTGATAACAAAGGATTTGTAGATGTTGAAGCGTTATCAGATTTGATAAGACCTGATACGACCCTCGTTTCCGTCATGGCTGTGAACAATGAAATCGGTTCGATTCAACCTATTCAAGCTATTTCAGTACTGTTAGCAGACAAGCCGACTATTTCCTTCCACGTTGATGCGGTTCAGGCGCTTGCCAAGATTCCGACTGAAAAATATTTGACTGATCGAGTGGATTTCGCGACCTTCTCTAGTCACAAGTTCCACGGAGTTCGTGGTGTTGGTTTTGTCTATATCAAGTCTGGCAAGAAGATTACGCCTCTGTTGACTGGTGGTGGTCAGGAACGTGATTACCGTTCGACAACTGAAAATGTGGCAGGAATTGCAGCGACTGCCAAGGCTCTCCGCTTGTCTATGGAAAAGCTAGATATCTTTAGGAGCAAGATTGGGCAGATGAAGTCAGTAATTCGTCAAGCCCTTCTGGACTATCCAGATATTTTTGTCTTTTCGGATGAGGAAGACTTCGCACCTCATATCCTGACTTTTGGAATCAAGGGTGTTCGCGGTGAAGTCATTGTTCATGCCTTTGAAGACTATGATATTTTCATCTCAACGACCTCTGCTTGTTCATCCAAGGCAGGGAAACCTGCAGGTACCTTGATTGCCATGGGAGTGGATAAAGATAAGGCCCAGTCAGCTGTGCGTCTTAGCCTAGACCTTGAAAATGATATGAGTCAGGTCGAGCAGTTTTTGACCAAGTTAAAATTGATTTACAATCAAACTAGAAAAGTAAGATAGGAGCATTCATGCAGTATTCAGAAATTATGATTCGCTACGGAGAGTTGTCAACCAAGGGTAAAAACCGTATGCGTTTCATCAATAAACTTCGCAATAATATTTCAGACGTTTTGTCTATCTATCCCCAAGTTAAGGTAACAGCAGATCGCGACCGTGCCCACGCTTACCTCAATGGAGCAGATTACACAGCAGTAGCAGAATCGCTCAAACAAGTTTTTGGAATTCAAAACTTTTCCCCTGTTTATAAGGTTGAAAAATCTGTAGAAGTTCTGAAGTCTGCTGTCCAAGAGATTATGCAGGACATCTACAAGGATGGCATGACCTTTAAAATTTCTAGCAAGCGTAGCGACCACAACTTTGAGTTGGATAGTCGTGAACTCAATCAAACACTTGGAGGAGCTGTATTCGAAGCCATTCCAAACGTACAAGCTCAAATGAAAAGTCCTGATATCAATCTCCAAGTGGAAATCCGTGAAGAAGCAGCCTATCTTTCTTATGAAACTATTCGTGGGGCTGGTGGTTTGCCAGTTGGAACTTCAGGTAAAGGCATGCTCATGCTGTCAGGAGGAATTGATTCCCCTGTAGCAGGTTATCTTGCTTTGAAACGTGGAGTGGATATTGAGGCTGTTCATTTTGCTAGCCCACCTTACACGAGTCCTGGTGCACTAAAAAAAGCCCAAGATTTGACCCGTAAATTAACCAAGTTTGGGGGAAATATCCAGTTTATCGAAGTTCCTTTTACAGAGATTCAAGAAGAAATCAAGGCCAAAGCGCCAGAAGCTTATCTCATGACCTTGACGCGTCGTTTTATGATGCGGATTACGGACCGTATTCGTGAGGTACGAAATGGTTTGGTTATCATCAATGGGGAAAGTCTTGGTCAAGTAGCTAGCCAGACCTTGGAAAGCATGCAGGCTATTAACGCTGTGACCAACACTCCCATCATCCGTCCTGTTGTCACTATGGATAAGTTGGAAATCATTGATATTGCACAAGAAATCGATACCTTTGACATTTCAATCCAGCCATTTGAAGACTGTTGTACCATTTTTGCGCCAGATCGTCCAAAAACAAATCCTAAGATTAAGAATGCGGAGCAGTACGAAGCGCGTATGGATGTTGAAGGCTTAGTTGAGCGAGCAGTGGCTGGAATTATGATTACTGAGATTACACCTCAAGCCGAAAAAGATGAAGTCGATGACTTGATTGACAATCTGCTCTAATCAGAAAATCCAGAAGAATTTAGAAAAATAGATGAAAAAGTTAGTTTTTAATTCCAAAAGTGGAAGCAAAACTAACTTTTTTTCTATAATTGTGATATAATAAAATAAAATTTTGAATATAGAGAGTTTTCTGACAATGAATCTATCCTACTTTTATTTAAAAATGAAAGAACACAAACTCAAGGTTCCTTATACAGGTAAGGAACGCCGTGTACGTGTTCTTCTGCCTAAAGATTATGAGAAAGACACGGATCGTTCCTATCCTGTTGTTTACTTTCATGACGGGCAAAATGTTTTTTATAGCAAGGAGTCTTTCATTGGACATTCATGGAAGATTATCCCAGCTATTAAGCGTAATCCTGATATCAGTCGCATGATTGTCGTCGCCATTGACAATGATGGTATGGGGCGGATGAATGAGTATGCGGCTTGGAAGTTCCAAGAATCTCCTATCCCAGGACAGCAATTTGGCGGTAAGGGCGTGGAGTATGCCGAGTTTGTTATGGAGGTGGTCAAGCCATTTATCGATGAGACCTACCGTACTAAAGCTGACTGCCAGCATACGGCTATGATTGGGTCTTCACTAGGAGGCAATATTACCCAGTTTATCGGTTTGGAATACCAAGACCAAATTGGTTGCTTGGGCGTCTTTTCATCTGCCAACTGGCTCCATCAAGAAGCCTTTAATCGCTATATTGAACGCAAGAAACTATCGCCTGACCAGCGTATCTTTATCTATGTTGGAACTGAAGAAGCAGATGATACGGACAAGACCCTGATGGCTGGTAATATCAAACAAGCCTATATCGATTCGTCGCTTCGCTATTACCATGATTTGATAGCAGGGGGAGTTCATCTGGACAATCTTGTCTTGAAAGTTCAATCTGGTGCCATCCATAGTGAAATCCCTTGGTCGGAGAATTTACCAGACTGTCTGAGATTTTTTGCAGAGAAATGGTAAGTTAGAAAAGGAGAAAGTCAATGCATATTGAAAACCTTAGCCACTGGAGTGGCAATCTTAACCGTGAAATGTACCTTAATCGTTATGGACATGCAGGGATTCCAGTTGTGGTCTTTGCTTCATCAGGTGGTAGTCACAATGAATACTATGATTTTGGCATGATTGATGCTTGTGCTTCTTTTATCGAGGAAGGCCGTGTTCAGTTCTTTACCCTATCCAGTGTAGATAGTGAGAGCTGGTTGGCCACTTGGAAAAATGGTCATGACCAAGCAGAGATGCACCGTGCCTACGAGCGTTATGTGATTGAGGAGGCTATTCCTTTTATCAAGCACAAGACAGGTTGGTTTGATGGTATGATGGCGACAGGTTGCTCCATGGGCGCCTACCATGCAGTCAACTTTTTCCTCCAACATCCAGATGTCTTTACCAAGGTGATTGCTCTCAGTGGTGTTTACGACTCACGTTTCTTTGTCGGCGATTACTACAATGACGATGCTATTTACCAAAACTCGCCAGTAGATTATATCTGGAACCAGAACGACGGCTGGTTTATTGACCGTTATCGTCAGGCAGAGATTGTGCTGTGTACGGGTCTTGGTGCCTGGGAACAAGACGGTCTACCATCCTTTTACAAGCTCAAAGAAGCCTTTGACCAGAAACAAATTCCAGCCTGGTTTGCTGAATGGGGACACGATGTCGCCCACGATTGGGAATGGTGGCGTAAACAAATGCCTTATTTCCTTGGAAATCTCTATTTATAAAAGGAGTTATCTATGAATTACCTTGTTATTTCTCCCTACTATCCGCAAAATTTTCAACAGTTTACAATTGAGCTAGCTAATAAAGGCATCACAGTCTTGGGAATTGGCCAAGAACCTTACGAGCAATTGGATGAACCTTTACGTAATAGCCTGACCGAGTATTTCCGTGTTGACAATCTTGAAAATATAGATGAAGTCAAACGTGCAGTTGCTTTCCTTTTCTATAAATATGGCCCAATTGACCGCATTGAGTCTCATAATGAGTACTGGCTTGAGTTAGATGCAAGTCTTCGTGAGCAATTCAATGTCTTTGGTGCCAAACCAGAGGATCTCAAAAAGACAAAATTTAAGTCTGAAATGAAGAAGCTTTTCAAAAAAGCAGGTGTCCCTGTGGTACCTGGAGCTGTTATCAAGACGGAAGCAGATGTTGATCAAGCAGTGAAAGAAATCGGTCTTCCAATGATTGCCAAACCTGATAATGGAGTTGGAGCAGCCGCAACCTTTAAGCTCGAGACAGAAGATGATATCAATCACTTTAAGCAAGAATGGGACCATTCGACCGTTTATTTCTTTGAAAAATTTGTTACTTCTAGTGAAATCTGTACCTTTGACGGGCTCGTAGACAAGGATGGAAAGATTGTCTTTTCAACGACCTTCGACTACGCCTATACACCGCTTGATCTCATGATTTACAAGATGGACAATTCTTATTACGTCCTCAAGGATATGGATCCTAAATTACGTAAATATGGTGAGGCAATTGTCAAAGAATTTGGTATGAAAGAACGGTTCTTCCATATTGAGTTCTTCCGTGAAGGGGATGATTACATCGCCATTGAGTACAATAACCGTCCTGCAGGTGGTTTTACCATTGATGTTTATAACTTTGCTCATTCCTTGGATCTTTATCGTGGCTATGCTGCTATTGTCGCAGGAGAAGTGTTCCCAGTATTAGACTTTGAACCTCAGTATTGTTTGGCTACGTCTCGCCGTGCAAATGCTCATTATGTCTATTCTGAGGAGGACTTGCTTGCCAAATACAGCCATCAGTTCAAGGTTAAAAAAATCATGCCAGCGGCCTTTGCGGAACTTCAAGGAGATTACCTTTATATGCTGACAACTCCGAGTCGACAAGAAATGGAGCAGATGATTGCAGATTTCGGACAACGTCAAGAATAAGAACTCTCGGATTAAGGAAATGGATCCCCTTAATCCTTTTGTTTTAATAAGAGAAATAAAACCGCTTTCTCATACATTCTTTTAGAAAACCTGTTGCTAAAAGATATAAAAATTGATAGAATAAGGATTGTCTAAAAAATTTTAAGGAGAATCTATCAAATGGATTTCACATGGGCAATTAAATATGCCACTGAATTTTTGGCCACTGCTATTTTGATCATTCTTGGAAATGGTGCAGTTGCCAACGTTGAACTTAAAGGTACGAAAGGTCACCAAAGTGGCTGGATCGTTATCGCTGTTGGTTATGGTATGGGGGTTATGATCCCAGCCTTGATGTTTGGTAACGTATCTGGTAACCACATTAACCCAGCCTTCACTCTTGGACTTGCGATCAGCGGTCTCTTCCCTTGGGCACAAGTTGCGCCTTATATCATCGCACAAGTTTTGGGTGCTATCTTTGGTCAAGCCTTGGTTGTGGCAACACACCGCCCATACTACTTGAAAACTGAAAATCCAAACAACATCTTGGGTACTTTCTCAACCATTTCAAGTTTGGATAATGGTACAAAAGAAGCACGTTTCGCAGCAACTGTTAACGGTTTTGTAAACGAGTTTGTTGGTTCATTTGTTCTTTTCTTTGCAGCTCTTGGAATGACTAAAAACTTCTTTGGTGCTGAACTAGTATCAAAAGCACAAGCAGCTATCAATGCTCAAGTTGCTCAAGCAACTACTCAAGGTCAAACAATTCCTCAAGAGCAAGTAACAGCAGCACTTGACCAAGCTAAAGAACAAGTAGCACCATTTATGACATCTGGTCTTGGAATTGCTCACTTGGCACTTGGATTCCTTGTTATGGCCTTGGTAACATCACTTGGTGGCCCTACAGGACCTGCCTTGAACCCAGCCCGTGACTTGGGACCACGTCTCCTTCATGCTTTCCTTCCAAAATCAGTTCTTGGTGAGCACAAAGGTGATTCAAAATGGTGGTACTCTTGGGTACCAGTAGTAGCACCGATCGCAGCAGCAATTGCGGCAGTAGCTATCTTCAAATTCCTTTACCTATAAGAAATTGAAACCGGGGCAATCCTCGGTTTTTTAGATGAAATTTTTACGAAAAATCGGTAAATTTGAGCATAATATCTTGTAAAAAATTCTAAAATCCTTTAAAATAAAAGAGTTGGAGGAGTTTATGAATGTAAATCAGATTGTACGGATTATTCCTACTTTAAAAGTAAATAATAGAAAATTAAATGAAACATTTTATATAGAGACCCTTGGTATGAAGGCCTTGTTAGAAGAGTCAGCCTTTCTGTCACTAGGTGATCAAACAGGTCTAGAAAAGCTGGTTTTAGAAGAAGCTCCAAGTATGCGTACTCGTAAGGTGGAGGGAAGAAAAAAATTAGCTAGATTAATTGTCAAGGTGGAAAATCCCTTAGAAATTGAAGGAATCTTATCTAAAACAGATTCGATTCATCGCTTATATAAAGGTCAAAATGGCTACGCTTTTGAAATTTACTCTCCAGAAGATGATTTGGTTTTGATTCATGCGGAAGATGATAGAGAAAGTCTAGTAGAAGTAGGAGAAAAACCTGAATTTCAAACAGATTTGGAATCAATTTCTTTAAGTAAATTTGAGATTTCTATGGAATTACATCTCCCAACTGATATCGAAAGTTACTTGGAATCATCTGAAGTTGGGACATCACTTGGTTTTATCCCAGCTGAGGGGCAGGATTTGACTGTGGACAATTCGGTTACTTGGGACTTATCTATGCTCAAGTTCCTGGTCAGTGAACTAGATATAGCAAGTCTTCGCAAGAAATTTGAGTCTACCGAATATTTTATTCCTAAGTCTGAAAAATTCTTCCTTGGTAAAGATAGAAATAATGTTGAATTGTGGTTTGAAAAAGTATGAAGTTGACCAAGATTATTAAAAAAATAGAAGAACAAATCGAGGCAGGGATCTATCCCGGAGCCTCTTTTGCATATTTTAAGGACAATCAATGGACGGAGTTCTATTTAGGCCAGAGTGACCCAGAGCATGGCTTGCAGACAGAGGCAGGACTAGTTTACGACCTAGCCAGTGTCAGCAAGGTTGTTGGAGTTGGTACCGTTTTTACCTTCTTGTGGGAAAAAGGCAAATTAGATATTGATAGACCGGTAACAGATTTTTTAGCTGAAAGTGATTATCCAGACATCACTATTCGCCAGCTCTTGACTCACGCAACAGACCTTGATCCGTTTATTCCCAATCGTGATCTTTTAACAGATTCAGAATTAAAGGAAGCGATGTTTCATCTCAATAGACGAAATCAGCCAGCCTTTCTTTATTCGGATGTCCATTTTTTGCTGTTAGGTTTTATCTTGGAAAGAATCTTTAATCAAGACTTGGATGTGATTTTACAGGAGCAAGTCTGGGAACCTTGGGGAATGATGGAAACCCAGTTTGGGTCTGTTAAGCTTGCTGTTCCAACAGTTAGAGGTGTCGAGGCTGGCGTAGTACATGATCCCAAGGCTCGTCTCCTGGGCAGACATGCTGGTAGCGCTGGTTTATTTTCGACTGTAAAGGATTTACAAATCTTTTTAGAACACTATTTAGCAGATGATTTTGCAAGAGATTTGAGTCAAAATTTTTCTCCTTTGGATGACAAGGAACGTTCTTTGGCATGGAATTTGGAAGGAGATTGGCTAGACCATACGGGCTATACAGGTACCTTTATCATGTGGAATCGCCAGAAGCAAGAAGCGGCTATTTTCCTATCGAATCGTACCTATGAAAAGGATGAGAGGGCTCAATGGATTATAGACCGCAATCAAGTGATGGACTTGATTCGCAAAGAAGAGTAAGGAGAGACATGCCAAATATTTTAAAAGGGACTCTATTAACAGTTGTGGCTGGGATTGCTTGGGGCTTGTCAGGAACGAGTGGCCAATATCTGATGGCACACGGAATTTCGGCTCTGGTTTTAACTAACTTACGACTTTTAATCGCCGGTGGGATTCTCATGGTCTTGGCTTATGCTACTGCAAAGGATAAAATGCTGGCCTTTTTAAAGGATAGAAAGAGTTTGTTGTCTCTTCTTATTTTTGCTCTGATTGGCCTCTTCCTCAATCAATTTGCCTATCTAACTGCTATTCAGGAGACCAATGCAGGGACCGCGACGGTGCTTCAGTATGTTTGTCCTGTCGGGATTTTGATTTATAGCTGTATCAAGGATAAGGTGGCGCCGACGCTTGGAGAGATTGTTTCCATCATATTAGCCATTGGAGGGACCTTCCTGATCGCCACTCATGGGCAGTTGGACCAGTTATCTATGACACCTGCAGGTCTGTTCTGGGGTCTCTTTTCTGCTCTGACTTACGCACTTTATATCATTTTGCCCATAGCCTTGATTAAGAAATGGGGGAGTAGTTTGGTCATTGGTGTGGGAATGGTCATAGCAGGTTTGGTCGCCCTTCCTTTTACAGGAGTTCTACAGACTGCTATCCCAACTAGTCTTGATTTTCTCCTCGCTTTTGCGGGTATTATCCTTATCGGAACTGTCTTTGCCTATACAGCTTTCCTTAAAGGAACCAGTCTGATAGGACCGGTCAAGTCAAGTTTGTTGGCTTCAATTGAACCAATCTCGGCGGTTTTCTTTGCCTTCCTAATTATGAATGAACAATTTTATCCTATTGATTTTCTTGGTATGGCAATGATTTTAATTGCAGTCACTTTGATTTCGTTGAAAGATTTATTGTTAGAGAAATAAACAAAAAAATGAAAGTAGATGATAACCACTCTCAAAGAGGGGTTATTTTTACTAATAAAAGCTTTTGAATCTAAATGAATTAATGAAATTTTATAAAAGTTTAAGCCTTTTTTCTTAAAATATTTATATGAGTATAGAATACCTGGAGAAGATATGAATATTTTAAAAAAAATACATCCATCTAAACCTCTAAAATACTTGAGATGGTTTGACATTGTGATTATTACGATCATAATGTTTGGTCAGTTTATAATTCGTTCAACCGAGCTATTTTTAGCAAATACGTTTCCAACGGGTGCATCAAGTACAGAAGGGACAGTTAGACAGGCTGCAAGCGAAGGTGCTGCTTATTTTAGTAATTTTACCCTGCAAACTATATTACTGGCTGTGACCTTACTCTATCTTTTGATTCGAAATTATGATTTTAAACAGCTTCCTATTCACTGGAATTGGTCCATTATCTTTTGGGTTCCATTTATATTTGCTTTAGTGGGATTGTTTGGAGACTTGGTTACAACTCTCACTGGTAAATATAATTACTTTAATCCAGACCTTTTTGCCTATATAGATTTCACGCAAATAATAGGGAAGTTCTTAGCTCTCAGCCCGATAGCGATTGCCTATGCCTTGCTAAATGGATTTTATGAAGAGTTTTTCTTTCTAGGTTTGTTAACTTCAGTGAAGGAAAAATACAAGTGGTTGGTTTTGCTTTATTCTACGATTATTCGTATTTCCTTCCACACCTATCAAGGATTAGTATGGGCTTTGGTAATCGGTGTAGTTTATGGCTTATTCTATTATTTCTTATACAAATATAAAATTAAAAATCTCCTTCCATTCTTTCTCATGCATGCTTTAGCAGATATGTTTGGTTCTAGCCTGATCTATCTATTGGTTGCTTGGGGGACTTGAAAATTAGAAAAGTCCACTCAGTTGTCTGAGCGGACTTTTTGTGTCAAGACATTTAGTCTTTATTTTCGTATGGCAAGATTAAGTTCAAGATGATTCCTGTCATGGCTGATAGGGCAGTACCTGAAAGGGTAACTGGACCAAGTTTAAGGATAGCTCCTCCAAGTCCAAGTACCAACATAGCACTTGCGATGATTAGGTTACGCATTTGAGCGAAATCAACACGTTCTTTGATCAAGACTTTCAAACCGTTGCTGGCGATAACTCCATAGAGAAGGATTGACATACCACCAAGTACAGCGTTTGGAATGGTTGAAATCAAGGCAGTGAATTTACCAAGGAAGCTAAGGGCAATCGCGATAAAGGCAGCGTTACGGATAACTGAGACAGAAGCGATACGAGTCATACCGATAACCCCTGTATTTTCTCCGTAAGTTGTATTTGCTGGTCCACCAAGGAAGGCAGAAACAGAAGTTGCGATACCGTCACCAAGAAGAGTACGGTGAAGACCTGGTTCTTTCAAGAATTGACGGCCACAGATTTGACCCAAAACAGTATGGTCTCCGATATGTTCAGAAATTGTTACAATAGCGATTGGCAAGATGGCGATGGTTTCTGGACCAAAGTAAAGATTGTATTCTTTAAAGGCACCACCTGTGCTAAATGGCAAGTAGAAACCAGGAATTTCGAACCAGTTGGCTTTAAGAACTGGTGTAAAGTCAACCAAACCAAGAGTTAGTGCGAAGAGGTAACCACCGATAATGGCAAAGAGGAATGGAATGATTCGTAGGAATCCTTTTCCTTTTGTATTGATAAAGGCAGCAATCAAGAATGTAACAACTGCTACAAGAGCATTTTTCCAGTTTCCATCAGCTACAAGACCAGCATTGGTAACAGCTGAACCTGCAAGTCCAAGACCGATAACGATAATCATAGGTCCGATGATGATTGGTGGCAAGAGTTTATCAATCCATTTTGTACCCGCAAAACGAACACTTGCAGCCACAAGGACATAGATAAAACCTGTAAGGATAACCCCTGTTTGTGCAGCTGATACATCCCCTCCTAGTTCCTTCATAGCTAGGGACATAGCTGTGATAAAGGCGAATGATGATCCTAGATAAACTGGAACTCTAAAACCAGTTGCGATCATGTAGATGAGTGTTCCAACACCTGAAGCAAAAAGGGCAACAGATACAGGCATTCCCAAAATCAATGGTACCAAGATGGTCGCACCAAACATGGCGAAAACGTGTTGGAAACTAAGGAGAATTCCTTTTCCAGCCGAAGGACGTTGGTCAACGTCTAGTAACAAATCAACAGTTGATTCTTGTTTCATATAAACCTCACTTTTGGGCATCAAAAAAGAGCCCATTATTTTACAGCAATAGGCCCTCAGAGTAAGACTTCTCTAAAATCTAGACTTTAAAGAGTTTTAAATATTTCTGCGTCTTCGTCACCTCACGGGATGACATTAAAAACCTTTGCTTAGGATAGTATAGCAGAAAAAAATGATTTTGTAAATCATTTTTTCCCGAGCCCGAAAATAAGAGAGCGAGGTTGATTTTGTAAATCATTTTTTCCCGAGCCTAAAAATAAAAGAGCGAGGCTGACTTTGTAAATCATTTTTAGTAAAAAATTTAGAGCGGGCGTTTATTTGGCATGCCAGCCTTACGTGGATATTTATTTGGTGTTTCTTTTTTCTTTTCTACCACTGTGATGTAACGCGGATCTCCATTTGGTAGGGCGTAGCTGAGATTGTCTTCGACCTTACTGAAGAGAAGGTTGAGGGCATTTTTGGCTTCTAACAACTCCTCAGGCGCATTACTGGCCTTGAGTGCCAATAGTTTGCCACCGACTTTAAGGTAAGGAATGGTCAATTCAGATAGGACCTGCATACGGGCAACCGCACGAGCTGTTACAAAATCATATTGAGCACGGAAGTTCTTGTCTTGGGCAAAGTCTTCTGCACGTCCATGATAGAAATGAACTCCGTTCAAATCCAGTTCTTGAGCCAACAGTTGGAGGAAGTTGATGCGCTTGTTGAGAGAATCAATGATGGTCACATCTAGCTGAGGATAGAGGATTTTCATAGGTAGACTAGGAAATCCTGCCCCGGCTCCAATATCAAGAAGTTTGATAGTTTCATTGGGAATCAAACCTTGAAGAATGGGTGCAATCGAATCGTAAAAATGTTTGAGATAAACTTCATCCTTGTCTGTAATAGCTGTTAGATTGATTTTTTCATTCCACTCGACCAAGAGTTCAAAATAACGTTCAAATTGTTTTTTTTGCTGGTCAGAAAGTGAAAGATTTTGCTCGGCAAGCAAGTTGTAAAATGTTTCTGGTTTCATAGTTTTTTCCTTCTTTAGTATCATCTTATTTTACCACAATCATTAAAAATTTGATATACTGGTACTAATCTAAAAGCAGAAAGGACTTATATAATGACTTGGATTATTCTTGGAGTTTTAGCTCTTATTGTGATTTTTGTGATTGTTAGCTATAACGGTTTGGTTAAGAATCGTATGCAAACAAAGGAGACTTGGAGTCAGATTGATGTTCAGTTGAAACGTCGAAATGATCTCTTGCCAAACTTGATTGAGACTGTAAAAGGTTATGCTAAATATGAAGGTTCTACCCTTGAAAAGGTGGCAGAACTTCGCAATCAAGTTGCTGCAGCGACTTCACCAGCAGAAGCTATGAAAGCTAGTGATGCCCTCACTCGTCAAGTTTCAGGTATTTTTGCAGTTGCAGAAAGCTATCCAGATTTGAAAGCTAGTGCAAACTTTGTTAAATTGCAAGAGGAGTTGACAAATACAGAAAATAAAATTTCTTACTCTCGTCAACTCTACAACAGTGTTGTCAGCAACTACAATGTAAAATTAGAAACTTTCCCAAGCAATATTATTGCTGGAATGTTTGGATTTAAAGCAGCAGATTTCCTTCAAACACCAGAAGAGGAAAAGGCAGTTCCTAAGGTTGATTTTAGCGGTTTAGGTGACTAAGATGTTGTTTGATCAAATTGCAAGCAATAAACGAAAAACGTGGATTTTGTTGCTGGTATTTTTCCTACTCTTAGCTCTTGTTGGCTATGCGGTTGGTTACCTCTTTATGCGGTCTGGGCTTGGTGGCTTGGTTATCGCGCTGATTATCGGCTTTATCTATGCCTTGTCCATGATTTTTCAATCCACAGAGATTGTCATGTCCATGAATGGAGCGCGTGAGGTGGATGAACAAACGGCACCAGACCTCTACCATGTAGTAGAAGATATGGCTATGGTGGCTCAGATTCCTATGCCACGTGTTTTCATCATTGATGATCCAGCCTTAAATGCCTTTGCGACAGGTTCTAACCCCCAAAATGCGGCGGTTGCTGCGACGTCAGGTCTCCTAGCTATCATGAATCGTGAAGAACTAGAAGCTGTTATGGGACATGAAGTCAGTCATATTCGTAATTACGATATCCGCATTTCGACTATTGCTGTTGCCCTTGCTAGTGCTATCACCATGCTTTCTAGTATGGCAGGTCGTATGATGTGGTGGGGTGGAGCAGGTCGCAGACGAAGTGACGATGATAGAGATGGAAATGGTCTTGAAATCATTATGCTAGTGGTTTCCCTACTAGCTATTGTGCTGGCACCTCTCGCCGCAACCTTGGTGCAACTAGCCATTTCTCGTCAGAGGGAATTCCTAGCTGATGCTTCCAGCGTCGAGTTGACTCGCAATCCTCAAGGAATGATCAATGCTCTACGTAAGTTGGATAATAGTAAACCGATGAGTCGTCCTGTAGATGATGCCAGCAGTGCACTTTATATCAATGATCCCAAGAAAGGGGGAGGGTTCCAAAAACTCTTTTATACCCACCCACCTATCTCAGAACGGATTGAACGTTTAAAACATATGTAAAATGAAGGCTGGGAAAAAGTCTTTAAAATCTTAAAAACGCATAATATCAGGTGTGCAAAAACTTGATATTATGCGTTTTATTATGGGAAGATTTACTTTCTCTTCTCCTAAAATTGTGTTTTTGCCCCACCTATCTGCTATGTTGCAAATTTATAAATCGTCTAAATTAACTATCTCCAAACCGTGTTCTGTCAAGCGATAGATAGTCGAACAGACCTCTTTTAAGAAACGCCTGTCATGCGAAACAGTGATGAGACCGCCTGGATAGGTTGCAAAGAGTTTTCTGATTTCAGGTTGAGAAGTTGGAGAAAAGTTTCGTGTGGGTTCATCCAGCAGGAGAAAGTTTGGTTTGCGCAGGACTAAATCCAAAAGCAGGAGTTTTCCCTGTTGCCCGCCAGATAAGGAGCGAATTTGATGTTGCATTTCTGGATAACTGAAATTGAGACTTGCTAAGTGAGATTGGATTTTCTGCAGTTCCTCTTTTTCCCCAGTTTTGCTGAGGTAGACGATTGGGGATAAATCCAATTGCAGTTTTTTATGGTAATCTTGTGGCATAAAACCAAGCGAAATCTCTCTTTTATCATTAAGAAGTTGCTGTAACTTTGCTAACAGAGTTGATTTTCCAACACCATTTGGGCCGATAATACCGATTTTTTCTTGGCCACGGATAGTTAATTGTAGTTCTTGCACCAGAACTCGGTCGCCAATGGACAAATTTTCTTTTTCCAGTTGGATTAAGACTTTAGATGCCGGTAATGGTTGGATGTCTGAAAAGAAAAGTTGGATTTGTTCCTCTTCAAGTGGCTTTTGGGTCATGGACTGAGCTGCCCTTTCGTAGCGTTTTTCTTGTGAGAGGACAGTTTTCATCTTTTTAGCCAATAGGCGACCGGCAGTACTATCTTTAGTAGCTCGAAGCGCAGTTTCTACATTTTGCTTGACTCGTCGATGTTTTTCCATAGTTTTATCGTAGGCTCTTTGGTCGTTAGCAGCTTGCTGGCTTTGTCTGGCAAAATTAGCCTTTCTCTGCTCACTATAGCGATCATAGTCTAAATGCTCTACTAGCGTTTCCGCTTCTTTACGGTGCTTGACCAGTCGCAAGTGGACAATAGTGTCTGCCGTTTCAGAAAGAAAGTCTTCATCATGGGAAATGAAAATAACAGTTTGCCTAATCTTGCGAATCTGACCTTTTAGCCAATCAACTGTTTCAAGGTCCAGGTCATTTGAAGGTTCATCTAAAAATAGAATCTCAAAGGGTTTGGCTAACTCATGGATGAGCTGAATTTTCAAAGCTTCGCCCCCTGATAGACTGCCAATCTCTTGGTCACTAGCAAAGCGATCACTATCAAAATGCAACTCTTCAGCTAAGCGATAAAGGATACTGTAGTCTAAATCAATAGAATCTAAAAATAAGTAGTCGTGTAGACTTCTCTTTTTCAGCTCCTCGGGGAGTTTTTGAGGAATGTAGGCTATTGATTGATAATCAGATTGAATGTCTCCCCTGATAGTGAAATCAGGCAAAGCTTCCCCCATTAAAGCTCGCAGCAAAGTTGACTTCCCATTTCCTTCTTCACCAATAATAGCAACCTTTTCCCCGTCTTGGATAGTCATGGTTAGGTCAGATACAAGATCTCGTAGATCTTTGTTTTGAGTGATAGTTAGATGATTGATTTTTATCATATTGTTGCCCTTTCTAGAATGTCGATAGTGCATAACAAAAAGCTCTACTTTATCTAGTAGAGCCCAAAGTCACTGTCAAAACTCTATTATCTTCGTTGAAAAACTCGTCAAACTAGCTTGGAGTTGCCTAACCCAACCCAAGAGGAGCATAGCTTTCTAGTTTTTTGATTTTCATAGATGATAAAGTACTAGAAAATCTAGTACAAAAAGAGCACACAAAAAGAGACAAAAACAAGATCTACTAAATAAAGTTCTTTATTCGATAGACTTAGTTGTTCATGTCTCCCTTACCTCCGAGTATTAGTACCTCTATCCTATACCTTTCAGGATATTTTGTCAACAGAAAACTGACAATTCTAATCTCTAAAATCCGAAAACAGGTCCATAAAGAGTTAGTACGTGTTTGATATGCTCGTAATGGAATTTGTCGTAGTTTCGCCAAGCGCAGCGTGCTTGATCGTTTAGTTTTAGGCTACCAAGACCAATCAGAAGACTGGTACGTTGGTAAAATTTCTCAAGATCTATTAAGATACTGTTGTCCAACTTTTCCGCTTTTTTGAGCTCTTGCAGAGTAGTATTTAGTAGCTCTTGCAGTCGAATATCATCTGCCGTACCCTGTTTGCAGCTTTGGAAACTTTTTTTTAACTCGGATAGGAGTTGGGTTGCATTAGTAATGAGTTCTTTGTCTTCCATGTTAGCATCCTCCTTGCTCTGATGTATTATTGCCTATAGTATAGCACTAAAAAACAAAAATGTCATAGTAAATATGTTAAAAAAATCGAATTTTAATTATAAAGTTTGCTGTGCTGATTTGTAGGCTTTTCATGGTATAATCAAGAGAGTAAATCTTTATGGAGGAAGTATGAAATTAAATATTCAAGAAATTCGTAAGCAGTCTGAAGGCTTGCATTTTGAACAAACGTTAGACCTAGCCGCAGAACTGCGTGCACGTAATCAAGAAATTTTAGATGTAAAAGATATCCTTGCAGTTGGGAAGGTTCAATACGAAGATCGTATGTATTTCTTAGATTATCAATTATCTTATACCATTGTTCTTGCTTCAAGTCGCAGTATGGAGCCAGTTGAGTTAGTTGAATCTTATCCAGTAACGGAAGTTTTCATGGAAGGGGCAACTAATCTGCTAGATCAAGAAGTTTTAGATGATGATTTGGTCCTGCCTATCGAAAATGGAGAACTTAATCTTGCTGAGAGCGTGTCAGACAATATCCTACTAAACATTCCTATCAAGGTCTTGACGGCTGAAGAAGAAGCGGGTCAAGGATTTGTTTCAGGAAATGATTGGCAAATCATGACTGAGGAAGAATACCAAGCTCAACAAGCAGTTAAGAAAGAAGAAAACAGTCCTTTTGCTGGCCTACAAGGACTATTTGATGGAGACGAATAATGGTCTTGTCAAAAAAACGAGCACGAAAAGTGCTAGAAGAAATCATTGCTCTTTTTCCAGATGCCAAGCCCAGTCTTGATTTTACCAATCATTTTGAACTCTTGGTTGCGGTCATGTTGTCAGCCCAGACGACGGATGCTGCAGTAAATAAGGCTACGCCAGGCCTATTTGCTGCCTTTCCAACGCCCCAAGCCATGTCTGTGGCGACAGAGAATGAGATTGCTTCACACATTTCTCGTTTGGGATTGTATCGGAATAAGGCTAAATTCCTTAAAAAATGTGCTCAACAGTTATTAGACGATTTTGACGGTCAAGTGCCTCAGACTCGAGAGGAATTAGAAAGTCTAGCAGGAGTTGGTCGCAAGACAGCCAACGTAGTTATGAGTGTGGGCTTTGGAATCCCAGCCTTTGCAGTGGATACTCATGTGGAGCGTATTTGCAAACACCATGATATTGTTAAAAAATCAGCGACACCGCTTGAGGTGGAAAAGCGGGTCATGGATATCTTGCCACCGGAGCAGTGGTTGGCAGCCCATCAAGCCATGATTTACTTTGGACGGGCTATATGTCACCCTAAAAATCCAGAGTGTGACCAGTACCCACAATTATATGATTTTAGCAATTTGTAAGCTGGAACATCGAAAGTTTTTACTTGATTTTAAGCATGCTTTGTGCTATAGTAATTGATAACTAAATATTCCTTTAAACCTGTCCCGTGAGGCAGGCAAGGAGCACGATAAAGTAGAAGGGTGAAGTCTATACTGTTTGCAGTAGGGCTCGCTTGGCTATACATTTCAAGTCTCCTTGTTTAAGGAGACTTTTCTTTTTGGAGGTTTGTCATGAAGACAAAAGAAGTTGTAGACGAATTGACCGTCAAACGAGCGATTACGCGTATTACTTATGAGATTATCGAACGTAACAAAGATTTGAATAAAATCGTCTTGGCTGGTATTAAAACTCGTGGTGTCTTTATCGCCCACCGTATCCAAGAACGTTTGGAGCAGTTAGAAAATCTTTCAGTTCCTGTTGTGGAATTGGATACAAAACCTTTCCGTGACGATGTTAAAAGTGGAGAAGATACTTCTTTGGTTTCTGTTGATGTGACAGACCGTGAAGTTATCTTGGTGGATGATGTGCTTTATACAGGTCGTACCATCCGCGCCGCTATTGATAATATTGTCGGTCATGGCCGTCCTGCGCGCGTGAGTTTAGCAGTTTTAGTCGATCGTGGACATAGAGAATTGCCAATCCGTCCAGATTACGTTGGGAAAAATATCCCAACCAGTCGTTCTGAAGAAATCATCGTAGAGATGGCAGAACTTGATGGCCAAGATAGAGTTCTGATTACTGAAGAAGCTTAGAAAGCTAAAGGAGTAGCCATGTCAGAAAATCAACAAGCATTGAACCATGTGGTGTCCATGGAAGACCTCACTGTCGATCAAGTGATGAAATTGATCAAGCGAGGAATTGAGTTTAAAAACGGAGCTCAGCTTCCCTATGAAGACCATCCAATTGTCTCCAATCTTTTCTTTGAGGATTCTACACGGACACATAAGTCCTTTGAAGTGGCAGAGATTAAACTGGGATTGGAGCGACTTGACTTTGATGTGAAGACTAGTTCAGTCAATAAGGGTGAGACACTTTATGATACCATTTTGACTCTGTCTGCTTTAGGAGTGGATGTCTGTGTGATTCGCCACCCAGAGGTTGACTACTACAGAGAGTTAATTGCAAGTCCAACGATTACGACTTCCATCATCAATGGTGGAGATGGTTCGGGCCAACACCCTAGCCAGAGCTTGCTTGATTTGATGACTATTTATGAGGAATTTGGTCACTTTGAGGGTCTTAAGGTTGCTATTGCAGGTGACTTGGACCACTCACGCGTTGCTAAATCCAATATGCAGATTTTGAAACGCTTGGGAGCTGAACTTTACTTTGCTGGACCTGAGGAATGGAGAAGTCAAGAGTTTGCAGACTATGGACAGTTTGTAACTATTGATGAAATCATTGATCAGGTGGATGTTATGATGTTTCTCCGTGTGCAACATGAACGCCATGATAGTGGAGCTGTCTTTTCAAAAGAAGACTACCATGCCCAACATGGTTTGACTCAAGAACGTTATGACCGTTTGAAAGAAACAGCAATCCTTATGCACCCAGCTCCAGTTAATCGTGATGTAGAAATCGCAGATCACTTGGTTGAAGCACCAAAATCACGGATTGTCCAACAAATGACCAATGGTGTCTTTGTTCGAATGGCAATCTTAGAATCCGTACTGGCGAGTAGAAACGCCAACTAAAACACAAGACGTTAAAAGACGCCAGTGAGCGTCCACGAGAGGTGAAAATATGACAAAAAGACTTCTAGTATTAGAAGATGGCACAGTTTTTGAAGGAAAGGCCTTCGGAGCAGATATTGATGTAACAGGCGAAATCGTTTTTAATACAGGGATGACTGGCTACCAAGAATCCATTACAGACCAGTCTTATAATGGACAAATCTTGACCTTTACTTATCCTTTGGTAGGAAATTATGGCATTAATCGTGATGATTACGAATCCATCATTCCAACTTGTAAGGGAGTTGTCGTTTTCGAAGAGGCGCGGCGAGCAAGTAACTGGCGCAATCAAATGACGCTGGATGAATTTTTGAAAGCTAAGAAAATTCCTGGTATTTCAGGGATTGATACGCGTGCCCTTACCAAGATTATTCGTAAGCATGGTACTATGCGTGCAACCCTGACCCATGTTGGGGACAGCATGGACCATGTGACGGATCAGCTCCAAGCGACAGTCTTGCCGACAGACAATATCAAGCAGGTTTCTACTAAAACTTCATATCCAGCTCCAGGAGTTGGTTTGAGCGTGGTGCTAGTTGACTTTGGTCTCAAGCACTCAATCTTACGTGAACTTTCTAAGCGAAACTGTAACGTGACGGTTGTTCCTTATTCGACAACGGCAGAAGAAATTCTCCATCTCAATCCTGACGGAGTTATGTTGTCAAATGGTCCAGGTAACCCAGAAGACGTTCCACAAGCACTCGATATGATTCGCGGTGTACAAGGAAAAATTCCAATCTTTGGTATCTGTATGGGGCACCAACTCTTTGCAATGGCAAATGGTGCTAAGACTTACAAGATGAAATTTGGTCACCGTGGATTTAACCATGCGGTACGCGAAATTGCTACTGGACGTGTGGATTTTACAAGTCAAAACCATGGCTATGCAGTTAGCCGTGAGGATTTGCCAGAGCACTTGATTATCACCCACGAAGAAATCAATGACAAGTCAGTGGAAGGTGTGCGCCACAGATATCAACCTGCTTTCTCTGTTCAATACCATCCAGATGCAGCCCCTGGTCCACACGACGCTAGCTACCTATTTGACGAGTTTATCGAGATGATGGAAGCTTTTAAAGAACTGAAAGGTTATTGAGGCAATGAATAATTTATTTAATAAATTTCAGGAAATTTTTGAAGAAAAATCTGACGAATATGAAGGCTACTTAAAATATAAAGGAAAAGTTGCTAATGAATTAGTAAAAAGTGAAGTTTCTAATATCATAAAGAAAAATAATCTACCTTTAAAAGTATCAGAAATCAATGCCTTTGTGGTAGGTAGCAAGTATGAGTATGATTTATTAATTTTAAAAGAAAATTCTCTTTGTAATAATTTTGCATATAATTATGAAGATGTAAAAGCAATAATAGAATGTAAAGTTAATGGGTTATATGATCCTGTAAAAAATACGGATAGTATTGCAAAAGCTGTTAATGAGGTTAGAAGGTTAAATAAGGATTTTAGCTTTGGTTACATTACGTTTAGTGAGGTAGTACCAAAGTATGAAACTTCAGTTCATTATTGGAATTTGACAGAGAAATTTTTAAAGGAAAAAGTAATTGGTTCCCATTTGTTTGCTATTACTTTAAGGACAGGAAACCAAGTTATTAAAACAACAACAACAGAGGATTTCGAAAAGTTCATACTTAAGTTAATTAACTGATAAAATTTCTAAATAAATTTATTTATTTAATGTCAACCCGAGAGTTGCCGAATAGAAAGGAGAAGATACATTGTTCGCGGAAGTGAACACAGCCTAAGAACTGTGTGAAAAAGATAAACATCGTCTTGACGCTGAAGGCGTCTGCACCGAGTTTCCTATTTTTACTGTGTTCTTTACGGGCTTTGTATCATAAACTATGCCTAAACGTACTGATATTCAAAAAATTATGGTGATTGGTTCTGGTCCGATTATTATTGGTCAGGCTGCTGAGTTTGACTATGCTGGGACCCAGGCTTGCTTGTCGTTGAAAGAGGAAGGTTATGAGGTTGTCTTGGTTAACTCAAACCCTGCCACCATCATGACGGACAAGGAAATTGCTGACAAGGTTTATATTGAACCGATTACACTTGAGTTTGTGACACGTATTCTTCGTAAGGAACGTCCAGATGCCTTGCTACCAACGCTCGGTGGTCAGACAGGCCTCAATATGGCCATGGAATTGTCTAAAAATGGTATTCTTGATGAGCTTGGAGTAGAACTTTTGGGGACTAAATTATCTGCCATTGACCAAGCGGAGGACCGTGACCTCTTTAAACAATTGATGGAAGAGCTCAACCAACCAATCCCTGAATCTGAAATTGTTAACACTGTTGAAGAAGCAGTTTCCTTTGCTGTAACTATTGGCTACCCAGTAATCGTCCGTCCAGCCTTTACCCTAGGTGGTACTGGTGGTGGTATGTGTGCCAATGAGGAAGAATTGCGTGAAATCGCTGAAAATGGTTTGAAATTGTCACCTGTTACCCAATGTTTGATTGAGCGTTCTATTGCCGGTTTCAAGGAAATCGAATACGAAGTCATGCGTGACTCGGCTGATAATGCTTTGGTTGTTTGTAACATGGAAAACTTTGATCCAGTTGGGATTCACACAGGGGATTCCATTGTATTTGCCCCTGCGCAAACCATGTCAGACTATGAAAACCAAATGCTACGTGACGCGAGTTTGAGCATCATTCGTGCCCTTAAGATTGAAGGTGGATGTAACGTTCAGTTGGCCCTTGATCCCTACAGCTTCAAGTACTATGTCATCGAAGTAAACCCTCGTGTGTCGCGTTCTTCAGCCCTTGCTTCTAAGGCGACAGGTTACCCAATTGCCAAATTGGCTGCCAAGATTGCCGTCGGTTTGACCTTGGATGAGGTGATCAACCCAGTTACAGGTTCAACCTATGCCATGTTTGAACCAGCCCTTGACTACGTGGTTGCCAAGATTCCACGTTTCCCATTTGACAAGTTTGAAAAGGGTGAGCGCCGTCTTGGGACACAGATGAAGGCCACTGGAGAAGTCATGGCAATCGGTCGAAACATCGAAGAATCTCTCCTTAAGGCCTGTCGTTCCCTTGAAATTGGGGTGCACCACAATGAAATTCCAGAACTTGCTAGTGTTTCAGATGATGCCTTGATTGAAAAGGTTGTGAAAGCTCAAGATGACCGTCTCTTCTATGTATCTGAAGCTATTCGTCGTGGTTATACACCAGAAGAAATTGCTGAATTGACTAAGATTGATATCTTCTATCTTGATAAACTCTTACATATCTTTGAAATCGAGCAAGAACTGGGAGCACATCCACAAGATTTAGACATTTTGAAAACTGCCAAACTGAATGGCTTCTCAGACCGTAAGATTGCTGAACTCTGGGAAACAACAGCTGACCAAGTTCGTCAACTTCGTTTGGAAAACAAGATTGTCCCAGTCTACAAGATGGTTGATACCTGTGCGGCAGAGTTTGACTCTGAAACACCATACTTCTATTCAACCTATGGTTGGGAAAATGAGTCTATCAAGTCTGATAAGGAATCCGTTCTAGTTCTGGGTTCTGGTCCAATCCGTATCGGTCAAGGGGTTGAGTTTGACTACGCAACTGTTCACTCGGTTAAGGCTATCCAGGCTGCTGGCTACGAAGCCATCATCATGAACTCAAACCCAGAGACCGTTTCTACAGACTTCTCTGTATCAGATAAGCTTTACTTTGAGCCATTGACTTTCGAAGATGTTATGAATGTCATTGACTTGGAGCAACCAAAAGGTGTTATCGTTCAGTTCGGTGGTCAAACAGCCATCAACCTTGCGGAGCCATTGGCAAAAGCAGGTGTGACCATCCTTGGTACACAGGTTGCTGACCTAGACCGTGCTGAAGACCGTGACCTCTTTGAGCAAGCTCTTAAAGATTTGGATATTCCACAGCCACCAGGACAAACGGCTACCAATGAAGAAGAAGCAGTGCTTGCAGCTCGCAAGATTGGTTTTCCAGTCCTCGTTCGCCCATCTTATGTCTTGGGTGGTCGTGCTATGGAAATCGTTGAAAACGAAGAAGATCTTCGTTCTTACATGCGAACTGCTGTTAAGGCTAGTCCAGACCACCCAGTTCTTGTCGACTCTTACATCGTTGGGCAAGAGTGCGAAGTTGATGCCATTTCAGATGGGGAAAATGTCCTTATTCCTGGTATCATGGAGCATATCGAACGTGCCGGTGTCCACTCAGGTGATTCGATGGCCGTTTACCCACCACAAACCTTGTCGCAAAAGGTGCAAGAAACAATCGCAGACTATACTAAACGCCTAGCAATTGGTCTTAACTGTCTTGGAATGATGAACATCCAGTTTGTTATCAAGGATGAAAAAGTCTATGTTATTGAGGTCAATCCACGTGCCAGCCGTACGGTTCCATTCCTTTCTAAGGTAACCAATATTCCTATGGCTCAGGTTGCGACCAAGCTCATTCTTGGTCAAAACCTTGAAGAACTGGGCTACCAAGATGGTCTTTACCCTGAAAGTACTCGCGTTCATATCAAGGCACCTGTCTTCTCCTTTACCAAACTAGCTAAGGTAGACAGCTTGCTCGGTCCTGAAATGAAGTCAACAGGTGAAGTTATGGGTTCTGATACTACTTTGGAAAAAGCTCTCTATAAAGCCTTTGAAGCTTCTTACCTCCACTTGCCAACTTTTGGTAACGTTGTATTTACTATCGCTGATGATGCCAAAGAAGAAGCTTTGGACTTGGCTCGTCGTTTCCAAAATATTGGCTATGGAATCCTCGCGACAGAAGGGACAGCAGCCTTCTTTGCCAGTCATGGATTGCAAGCCCAACCTGTTGGTAAGATTGGTGATGACGATAAAGATATCCCAAGTTTTGTTCGTAAAGGAAGAATTCAAGCTATCATTAACACAGTAGGAACAAAACGAACTGCTGACGAAGATGGAGAGCAGATTCGCCGTTCAGCCATTGAACACGGAGTTCCCCTCTTTACAGCCCTAGATACAGCTGATGCAATGCTTAAGGTACTTGAAAGCCGTAGTTTTGTCACAGAAGCAATCTAGTTTAGAAAATTTTTCATAGTTTTAAAGCCAGCGTCAGAAATCGCTGGCTTTTACAATACTGATGTTACTTATTTGAACCATCATTCTTTCCTTAAGAATCATTCTAAATTGTGATATAAGTTGGTTATATGGATCCTGGGAACTGGATTACCAGTGTAGTTGGTAGCGCTTCTTACAAGTATAGTCTCTTATTTGTTATTTTGATTTCATCTATCATTGCCATGCAGCTGCAACAGATGGCTGGAAAGCTCGGTATCGTAACTAAGATGGACCTAGCACAGGCAACTGCACATCATGCTCCCAAATGGCTCCGCTATAGTCTGTGGGTGATTTTAGAATTGGCTTTAATGGCGACAAACTTGGCTGAAGTTTTAGGTTCAGCGATTGCCTTAAATCTTTTGTTTAAAATACCGATTATGGTCGCTATCCTCTTAACTGTTTTGGATGTATTTCTTTTGTTGTTGTTGATGAAATTTGGTTTCAAAAAAATTGAAGCCATTGTTACGACTCTTATCTTAACTATATTAGGTATTTTTTCTTATCTGGTTGCTTTATCCAATCCAAGTGTTCAGGGAATTTTTGGTGGCTATTTACCGACTCCAACATTATTTGAGACACCATTGCCAGGTCATGAAAGCCAATTGACCTTGGCTTTAGGGAGTGTAGGAGCGACAGTCAGCCCCATAACCTCTATCTTCATTCATCCCTATCGCAAACAAGGAAAATCAATCACAAAGATAAGAAGGACGTCCGAAAAGCAGTGCGCTTTATGACCTGGGATTCAAATCTTCAGTTGTCCCTAGCCTTTATTGTCAATTCCTTGTTGCTCATTTTGGGTGCCTCCCTCTTTTTTGGTCATGCATCTGAAATTTCGGCATTCTCCCAAATGTACAATGCTTTACAGGATTCGACAATAGCAGGAGCGATAGCAAGCTCAACTTTGTCAACTTTGTTTGCTCTGGCTCTCTTAGCAAGTGGTCAAAATTCGACCATTACAGGAACTTTGACAGGACAGATTGTCATGGAAGGTTTCTTGCATCTGAAATTACCTCAGTGGCTTATCCGTATCGGTACACGTATTTTTGCCTTGCTACCTGTGATGATAGTTGCTGTCTTGTTTGGGCATCAAGAAAAGACCTTAGATCAGTTATTGGTCTATTCACAGGTCTTTCTTTCAATCGCTCTTCCATTCTCAATTTTTCCCTTAATTTATCTGACTTCTAAGAAGTCAGTGATGGGAGAATTTACCAATGCCAAGTGGAACACAATCCTAGGCTACGTAGTTTCAATCATCTTGACTATTCTCAATATCAAGCTTCTTTTCGATATTTTTTAACCCCGTTTGAAATCAATTATAGTGTCAGCGTGACGGTTGCCAAATAGAAAGTAGTAGTGATTGGTTTATAAAAAGAATAAAAAAAGAACAGTTGAAACTGTTCTTTTTTATCATTATTTGAGACCGTATTTTACAAAGGTATACACTGTAATGTTTAAATCTTTATTAAATCAACGTTTCTAAAGGGAAAGTAGCTGTAAAATATTATATATATAGCGTATTGTTAAACCAAGACGGTACCAAAAGGGTACCAAAAATTAAGGTTTCGGAGCTTATAAAATTAAGAAAGATGTCTCAGGTGTTTGAGATTTTTTTTGACAAGAAAAAACTCTTGAATATAATCCAAGAGTAAAACGAATAGGACCAGTGGTGGAGCGGGTTCTTTACAGCCTAAAGCTGAAGGCAGTACCTAACCTGTACCTAAAACAAGTACCTTTGAGCAAACTGTTACCAGTCACCCGACATCATCCTATCCTTATCCATAGTTTAGGATAAATAAGAGAGAATGTCAACAATAATTTTTATTAACTTAGGTGTTTGTGATATTTGACTTCTCCTTGATTGATTTATTCCAATTTTACAAAGATATACTCTATAGTGTTTAAATCCTTATTAAATCAACGTTTCTAAAGGGGATATAGCTGTAAAATATTATATATACCGTATTGTTAAACCAAGACGGGACCAAAAAGGTACCAAAAATTAAGGTTTCGGAGCTTATAAAATAATGAAAGTTGTCTCAATCAGTTGAGCTTTTTTTATTGTCTTTTTGTAGCAAAGTGACATAGTCACTTTTAGTGTGGAATAGGTGAGATAAAAAAACAGTGTTTCGTTTTTGATCGATGAAGTAAAGCAAAACATATTGGTCAATAATTTTTCCTCGTGTTGGATACTTGCTGTTAATTTTTATTCCGATTTTCTCATCAGCGTCAAAACCTGCTTCAGGAAAAATTTCTAAAATTTTTAAGCTGTCTAAAATTTTAGCCACAGTATTTTTGGCAGATTGAGGTGATAGAAGTACCGTAGCTATATAGTCGTGTATATTGTCGATAGCTTCCTCGACCTCTTTTGAAGCAATCACTTTATAAGCCATAGCGTACCCTCATATTGTCTAGGGAAGTGCCTTCTCCTGCCTCGTATTCTCTCAAGGCTCGTTCAGATTGGGCTTGTAATTCCTCAATCAACTGTTCTCTATGTAAATCTTCGGCCGTCTTAATAGGCAAATCTTGCTCCAGGACTATTTGCTCCACAAATAAAGAAATAGCATCTGTCATTGTCATTCCCTTTTCCTTGATAATATTTCGAGCTTGTTCCATAGTAGCTTCATTCAGTTTAAAATTGTATTGTTTTGATAATGTTATAGCCATGATATATCTCCAATCTATACGTTATAGATTGATTATATACTAGATATAGATTTTAATCAAGAAAAAGAGGCTGGGACAATAGTCTCTTATCTTCAAAAAAGCAACGGATTTGCCGTTGCTTTTTTGCATGGTTGCGATAGTCTTGGTAAAATAGAATTGCCCAATAAACCATTTAGAAAGGCTATCTCATGCATATTCACTATAACACAAATCAAACAACTTTACCACTAGAAATCCGTTCTTTCTTGCCACAAGACCATCTCGTCTTTACTATTGAAAAAGTGGTAAATACCTTGGAAGATAGCCACTTCCATGCCTTCTATCATGCCTTTAGTCGCCCGTCTTATCACTCTAAAATGCTTGTATCTGCTCTTCTATTTGCCTGTTCACAAGGGATTATCTCTGGACGAAAAATTGAAAAAATGATGCTTGAAAATCTCGCTATGCAGTACCTAACAGGAGAGTTGGTTGTCAGCTACCGCACTATCAATAGCCATTATCAGGAAACATGGCTTGAAGAAGATAACACCTCATGGTTTCAGACATACTCATGCTACCTTGATGATTGAAGTAGGGGTTGACCCTGTCAATGCAGCCAAAAGGTTAGGGCATGCAAGTAGTCAGATGACCTTGGATACTTATAGCCATTCTACAGTAGCAGGAGAGAAGAAAGCTATCACAAAATTTGTAGATTACCTGGATAGTGCAAAAGGTTAGTTTTCCAAGACGGTACCAAAAACAAAAAAAGCCAATTCCAACTTCTTGGAATTGGCTTTGTATCAACGTTTTTAAGCAATAAATGCGGTTGATTATTTGAGACCGTATTTTTTGTTGAAACGATCCACGCGTCCATCTGCTTGAGTGAACTTTTGACGTCCAGTGTAGAATGGGTGTGAGTCTGATGAAATTTCCACACGGATCAATGGGTAAGTTTCACCTTCGAACTCAACTGTTTCGTTAGAGCGTTTTGTTGAACCGCTAAGGAATTGGTAACCAGTAGTTGTGTCCATGAAGACAACTGGGCGATATTCTGGATGGATATCTTTTTTCATTTTGCAATATTTCCTTTCTGCCATGGTCTCTTTGCGAGCCATAGATTGTTACCATACTAGTCTATCAGATTCTAAAAAGTTTGGCAAGTATTTTATCAGTTTTTAAGCAAGTTTTTTAACTTTTGGTAGATGATTTCGTTTTCTTCTAGGCTATAGGAATTAGCACCGCTTGCTAGAGGGTGGCCTCCACCATCATGTTCCTTGGCAATTTCATTGATAGGATGGATTTTACTACGTAAGCGAACACGGTAGTGACCATCAGCCTGTTCTACAAAAATTCCCCAGAGACTTACACTGTCAATACGTCCAGGAGCTCCTACAATAGCCGCAGTTTCAGCATCGGTAACATTGAAT
Source organism: Streptococcus mitis (assembly GCF_016658865.1). NCBI lineage: Bacteria > Bacillati > Bacillota > Bacilli > Lactobacillales > Streptococcaceae > Streptococcus > Streptococcus mitis. The sequence goes on along the minus strand of NZ_CP067992.1, from coordinate 1,293,562 downwards.
CGTTTTAAGATTTCCTGACTCAGGATAACGCGAGCAGCACCATTTTCATCCACTTCCAGATGGTCGTAGATGTAGCCTTGAAGTTTAGCAATTTTGTAGCTCATAGTGTCCATTTTGCGAGTGAGAGACGCAAAGTCAAAGTTATGTTCTCTCAAATAAGCGGCCAGGCGAAGAGTCCGTGCAGTCGTAGAAGGATAAAGGAAGCGACCTGTATCACCGACAATTCCTGCAAAGAGCAACTCAGCAGCGCGATCTGACAAGGCAAGTTGGGTTGTTTGGGCAAATAGGGTAATCATCTCACTAGCGCTACTTGAACTAGTATCCACCCAAGATAGGTCACCATATACATCATCATTTGGATGGTGGTCAATCTTAATGAGAAAATCACCTTGACTATAGCGCTTATCATCGATACGAGCAGTATTAGCTGTATCACAGACGATGACAAGTGCGCTCTGGTAGGCACTATCTTCAACAAAATCCATCTCAGCCATCCAAGTAAGAGTTGGTTCATCAAAACCAACTGCTTTGATAGTTTTTTCTGGGAAATGATGTTTGAGAAGAGCTTTCAATCCCACCTGACTTCCCAAGGCATCAGGGTCTGGTTTCATATGACGATGAATGATAATCGTGTCGTATTCTTTGATTTTTTTAAAAATTTGATGGCAAATTTCCATAAATAACCTCAATTCTTTCTCATTTCATTGTAGCACAAGAATTTTTATTTTTAAAATGAAAAAGATGTGATATAATGGAGAAAGATAAATTGAGGAGGACGATATGGCATTAGCAAAAATTGTATTTGCCAGTATGACCGGTAATACCGAAGAAATTGCAGATATTGTAGCAGACAAATTACGTGACTTGGGCTTGGATGTCGATGTTGATGAATGTACAACTGTTGACGCTTCTGACTTCCTGGAAGCAGATATCGCTATCGTTGCGACCTATACTTACGGTGATGGAGAATTGCCAGATGAGATGATGGACTTCTACGAAGACCTAGCAGACCTCAACTTGAATGGCAAAATCTACGGAGTGGTCGGCTCAGGAGATACCTTCTACGATGAATTCTGTAAGGCTGTTGATGACTTTGATCGCGTTTTTGTAGCGACAGGAGCAGAAAAAGGTTCAGAGTGTGTTAAAGTTGATCTCTCTGCTGAGGAAGAAGACATTGAACGCTTGGAACAATTCGCAGAAGAATTGGCTGCTAAAGTAGGATAAGCATAAACGTGCGCTGATGCAATCAATCAGTGCATTTTTCTTATCGTGAGTTGGGATTTTACTAGCCTATTTGGTGGCTTTTTGGTACAATAATTCAAATAAAGGAGGAGACTGTATGGATTTAGATGTTATTCGTCAAGAAATTGATCAAATCGACGATCAAATCGTCAAACTGTTAGAAGAGCGAATGCATTTGGTTGAGGGGGTAGTTGCCTATAAGAAGGCTTCAGGGAAACCGATTTTAGATACTAAGAGAGAAGAGGTTATTTTTGAAAAGGTTAGAAGTCGTGTAGAGGATAAGCGCTATCAGGAAACTATTGTCGCGACTTTTTCTGACATACTCAAACGTTCGCGTGATTATCAGGATCAAAATATCAAATGAAAAAAGAACAATTTTTTCCGCTAGGAATTTTTCTAGCTGCTATGTTGGGCGGACTTGTGCGCTATCTAGTTTCCACTTGGTTACCAGCCAGTCCAGATTTCCCTTGGGGGACCCTTCTTGTCAATTATCTGGGTATTTTTTGCTTGGTTTATCTTGTTAAGGGCTATTTAGTCTATAAGGGAACTAGTAAAGGCGTTATTTTAGCACTGGGTACAGGTTTTTGCGGAGGTTTAACAACCTTTTCTAGTCTAATGCTTGATGTTGTGAAACTGCTTGATACAGGGCGTTATCTTAGTTTAGTCCTGTATTTGCTTTTGAGCATCGGTGGAGGACTGCTTTTAGCTTGCTATTTAGGGAGGAAGAAATGGTAATCGTCTATCTTGCAATTGCTTGTGGTTTCGGAGCTTTAGTGCGCTATTTCTTTTCCCGCTATAATCAAGCTTCTAAATTGCCACTCGGAACGCTAATAGCCAATCTTTTGGGTTGTTTTTTAATTGGATTATTCTACAATCATGTGGAATCTAAGGAAGTCTATGCTATGCTAGCAACTGGATTTTGTGGAGGTTTGACAACTTTTTCGACCTTGAATGATGAACTCCAAAGATTGTTAAGTGATAAGAAGGTATTTTATTCTTATTTAGCTTTGACCTATCTAGGTGGTTTGGTTGCGATTTTTTTAGGAATTCTGCTATAAATTTCTTTACTTTTTTATGGAAATTTGGTAAACTGTATCTTGTGTGTAATGGACGCACAAAAATACAGTTTATCCGCTGAGGAAGTTTCCTCAAGATTGACAAAGATAGGAGAATAAAATGAATCCATTAATCCAAAGCTTGACTGAAGGTCAACTTCGTACAGATATCCCATCATTCCGTCCTGGTGACACTGTTCGTGTACACGCGAAAGTTGTCGAAGGTAACCGTGAACGTATCCAGATTTTTGAAGGTGTTGTTATCGCACGTAAAGGTGCTGGCATCTCAGAAAACTACACAGTTCGTAAAATCTCTAACGGTGTAGGTGTTGAGCGTATCTTCCCAATCCACACTCCACGTGTTGAAAAAATCGAAGTTGTTCGTTACGGTAAAGTACGTCGTGCGAAATTGTACTACTTGCGTGCTCTTCAAGGTAAAGCAGCTCGTATCAAAGAAATCCGTCGTTAATTCGACTAAAAAACTCTGCTTTTTCAGCAGAGTTTTTATCTAGCTCCCTTAGTTCAATGGATATAACAACTCCCTCCTAAGGAGTAGTTGCTGGTTCGATTCCAGCAGGGAGCGTTCAAGAAGCGTAAAGAAACATAAAGAAACAAAAGGAACACTGAAAATTCAGTGTTTTTTTGTTAGTTTTCGCTAGCAAACCCCTCATATCAAGCGCTTGTATGGTATAATAATGGAAAACGTTAACATTGATTTTTAAGGTAGTTCTATCATGCTGAAATACCAAATTAAAAATACTATGAATGCTCTACAAGTTTAGTTTAAAAGAGATATAAGAAAAGGGAAATACTAATGAAACCTACAAACCTAGAATGGGAAGATGTTATCCAGTTTGAAGAAGTAGAAGGTTATGGTCAGCACATATGGAGAGATGAGGACAAGTATTATTTTGTTTTAGAAGAAGGAACCGTAGTTTCTTGGTTAGTTGTCTATGAATTACCAAATGAGATATTTGCCTTACTAGAGAGTGGGGAGAGAACGCTACGCGAAGTATCTTGGAAGATTAAACACGATTCTTGGCCACCGACGGAAGAAGAGAGAAGAGAATCTAGAAGAAAATTTATAAGTAAACATCCAGCTTCTTTAATAGATGTCCCTAAAAATAGGAAACTTTTTTCTAAGGAAGAACTTGAAGAGTTGATTCCAATTGCTGAGAAGCAGTGGATTGAATCTGAAGGCGAACTTCCATATGATTATGTATCGCCACTTAAGTAAGGAAGGTATAAAATGAAACCAACAAACCTAGAATGGGAAGATGTTATCCAGTTTGAAGAAGTTGAAGGATATGGGAAATCCATCTGGAAAAATGAGGATAAATATTATTTAGTTTCAGAAGAGGGAACTGTGGCTTCTTGGTTAGCAGTCTATGAATTACCACAAGAATTATTTACCTTACTAGAGAGTGGAGAACGGACTTTACTTGAAATATCTTGCAAAGTTAAGCACGATTATTGGCCACCGACAGAAGAAGAAAAGAAAGCTAGTGAAAAACGATTTATAGAAGAGAGTCCTACATCATTAATTGATTTACCTGAAACTAGAGAGTTATTTACTCAGGAAGAACTTGAAAAATTAATTCCGATTGCTGAGCAAATGTGGATTGACTGGAGAGGCAAACTTCCAGATGATTATGTATCGCCACTTAAGTAAGGAAGGTATAAAATGAAACCAACAAACCTAGAATGGGAAGATGTTATCCAGTTTGAAGAAGTTGAAGGATATGGGAAATCCATCTGGAAAAATGAGGATAAATATTATTTAGTTTCAGAAGAGGGAACTGTGGCTTCTTGGTTAGTAGTCTATGAATTACCAAATGAGTTGTTTGCCTTATTAGAAAGTGGAGAGAGAACGCTACTTGAAGTATCTTGGAAGGTTCAAAACGATTGTTGGCCACCGAACGTGACACAAGAAGAAGCTAATAGAAATTTCTGGAGGCAATATCCAGAAGCTTTAAGAGGAAATCCTAAAGCGCAAGGTTTATTCACAAAGGCTGAACTGAAAGAAATATTACCCGAAGGGGCTGAAATTCTAGCGAGTAGCGATTAAAAAGCGGAAACTAATCTTAATAACTTCAAAATGGTAAATTTTGCAGAGAACGAACTAAGTCTTTTCGGAATTGGAGATATGAAAGATTATCAAATGAAAAATTACAGAAAACTCTTGTTAGAAGCTATCCAAGCTGGCAATGTTGTAGGGATTTTGCGAGGTGAAAAAAGATATCGCATAGAGTCTCCGACCTCTGTGCCAGATGTTTTTCCGACAGATATTTGCCAAGTATTAGCTGAGTATTTCTACAAGCAGAATGATATTGATAAGATTCAAGATATATTAGAAGGCAGTCTTATAGAGCTATCGCAGCGTTCTGCCGTTGATTTGTATATTTCAGTTTTGTTTTTTGATGCAATCCTTTTTATGCAAGAAAAAAATATAGCTAGTTTTACAATCCATACGTCGACAGTTGCCCAAGCAATTGCTAAAGGAATTAAGGATTATCCAGAGGAATTGAACGACATCATCACTTTCCCAAATGGTCTTGTTAAAATAAAACCAATGAAGCAACTGGAAAGATTCAATCAAAAATATCAAAAGAATGAACGGTTTTCTATTATTGAGAAATAGTGATGGGACTTGTAACACTCTATAGATAAACTGTTAATTGGGACAATAATATGAATAATAATTTGAATTTAGATTTGTTAAAACAAGATGTAGAAAAAGAAATCAGAGAAAAAGGCTTTGAAAATCTTTATTATGCTCTATTTGATGAGCATAGTAGTCAACTTTGGGCTATACATCTATGCTATCGAGATGGGAAGTTTATGGTAAATAGTCGGGACGACCGGACCTATATAATGGGGAAAACAAGGGAGTTTGACAATTTTGAAGAGGCAAAGCTATCTTTTCTTAATTTAATGGAGTCTTTTATCGAAATGAACAGATATTTTGTACAGAATGGAGATTCACCCTACTATTCTTGTAGTTTGTGGGATGAAAAAGGAGATGTCTAGAAGATGAGAGACGAAGCCCAAGAACGTTTAGAACTGTTATCAGCCATTCAAGATTTAGGATACGAAAGTTTGAGATATTCTATTTTTAACGAATATGGTCCTGGTGAATGGGAAGTGGTAATCGAATTTGACGATTCTAAGCAAGCGTACAATGTTTACGCTACCATGGATCGAGCAAGTTATAATAAAAAATTAGAATTTGATAATTTTCAAGATGCAAAACTAGCTTTTTTGGAACGATTAGAACATTTTGTAGAATCGACTAAGAAAGGACTTAAAGTTGGATTTTCTCCATATTACTCCTCCCCACTTTGGGACAATGAAAAGACGGATTGATTGTTAATTGCAGGAGATAATGAATGAAAAATTTAGATAAAGAAAAGCAAGACTTGCTATCAGCCATTCAAGATTTAGGATACGAAAGTTTGAGATATTCTATTTTTAACGAATATGGTCCTGGAGAATGGGAAGTGGTAATCGACTTTGACGATTCTATGCAAGTTTACAATGTCTATGCTACCGTGGATAGAGCAAGTAAGGAGGGAATTTTCAACTTTACAGACTTTTCAGAAGCAAAAGAGAAATTTTTAAAATTTTTGGGAGATACTATTTTTTTCAATCGTTATTATGTTCAGGAAGGAATGGATAAGATGTATTCTTCTCCATTATGGGACGGTTCTGAGACTCTTTCAAGAGAGATTATTGAAAACTATAAGAGAATAATTGAAAAATCCATTAGCGAAAAGAACTACCAATCTTTAGTCTATGTTTTATTTAATGAAAAAGATACTACTCCTTTCGCGATTCATCTGTTCTTTAGGGATAACCTGTTTATGGTAAATTGTAGAGATGATAGGTCTTATATTATGGGAAAAACATTTGAATTTACTAATTTTTTGGAAGCAAAAGAGAAATTTTTCAAGCTGTTAGATTTTACAGTTCGTGAAGGACGAAGAGATGTAGCAAACAGAGGAAGTTATATGTACTCCTCTCCATTGTGGGACAAGGAAGAGACTGATTAATTCTTCAGAGCTAGTAGTATAAAGATTTTAAATAGAGAAAGAAGTAGAAAATATGACTCAGAAAGAACAAGCAATTATCTACCCCTTGCCAACTGATGCGCTATTACAGGAAAGAGAAGTAGCGTGGAGGGTTAAACTGCCTGATGATTATAAGGAATTTATAAAGAATGAGAATGGATTGATTCCGTCAAAACGTTATTTTCATTTTGGGAATAATGAGAAAGTAATCGATCGATTTTTAGCTATACTAGCTATTTCAGGTGAGAAGGAAGAAGAGGCTTATGATATCGGAGTTGTGAGTACACAATTGGAAGGGCGCATTGTCTTTGATGAAGATTATGTTGGAATGCAACTAATCCCCATAGCAGCATTGTTCGGTGGTGATTTTCTTTGTCTAAACTATGTGGAGAATACTGCAAATCCGAGTATTTGTATCTGGTATCATGAAGAATCTTATGAATTAGAACCTGCTGTAGAATTTGTAGCGAACAACTTCACAGAGTTTTTAGTAATGCTACAGGATTAGCTATGTGATGGATATTAACTTAACACGAATCCGAAGAAACGAATAAAAGACTGATTAAGGTAGGAATTCTCAGATGAAAGGTTGATACAATGGTAGAATATAAAAAACATCAGCTAATAGTAAATGGTAAAGTTATAAAATCATTTAAATTTGAAATCCGAAATGTAATTGAACATGGTGATGAATTTATTGTTTTATTGGAGATTCCTATTGATAATGAGAGTGAAAAGAATAACATTTTAAGGATTGATGCGAGTGGAAATGTAGTCTGGACGATAGATAATAGTGGATACAGTAATAATAGTTATCCGTTTGAACAGATGACTTTGAGAGATGGCTGGCTTTATGTGACTGATTTTTATGCCAGAAGGTTAAAAATCGATATAAAAATGGGAAAAATAGTTGATATGGCTATATCAAAATAATAGAAGTTTGAGAATTCCAGAAATATGTGGAGGACTAATGCATGAGCGAAGGTTACTTATCTACAAGAGATAGTTTGGGTTATCAGAATGTCAAACAAGCTTTAGAGAAAATTTTTTCGATTGATCTTGATACAATTACGATTAATGAAAGGGATGATGAAAATTTTAATTTTCCGTTCATGTATAATGGTTATCATATGACAATAGGGATTTCATCAACCGATAAAAATAGGCAATTGGAAGCAGGAAAGGGTGGCTTATTTAACATTTGGTTCACTCAAACGGATGAACAGAGATTTTCAGTTACATTGTTGTCGCAGTTGATCAATGGTAAAAGTATAAAAAGAGTGTATGGTCGTGATCAAAAGTCTATCGAACGCACCTTGCAACTATTGAAAGACTTTCTAGATTCAGATAGAGCAGAAGTTTTATTAAAGAATTGACCAAATAGATATTAAAGAAATGATGTCTTTGAGGAGAATGATATTATGGAATTGAATGAAATAAACGATATGTTAGAACTCGCAAGAGAAACTAGAAAGAAAATAAGGAAAATATTTGGAGAAAGAGTGGATACGATTGCAGGTTACGATTATGCTGATGAACCCAGTCATCAAACTTTTAAATTAGACTTTAAGGTTTACGATTACTTCGCGATTGAATTTCATTATGAGAATGATCTCTGTGAGTTTTTTATTGTTTTGACTAAAGAAGTGAAGATATCAATAACGAAAGAGCCTGCTGTATATAGCCAGATAACAGATTGGGACAGCTATTTAAAAGGAATCAAGGATGAGCTCGAACTTCGGATTCCAGATAAGTTTTTAAAAGCCAAGGGATGGCTATGAGAAAAAGGAGTATTCGAATGGAAGATAATAAAATGCTTCGACTAGCAGAAGAAACGAGAGAAAAAATCAAAAGTGTATTTGGTGACCGTATAACTGAGCCGAAAATTGTGGATGTTGTTGAATATCCACAGTATAGAGGTTTTAGGCTTGAATTTATAGCGTATGATTATTTCTTTATGATGTTTAGCTATGAAGCTGATTTTTGTGGATTTACAATTTCTATTGGTGATCGTTTAGGTGCTGACTTGAACGAAAGAGACAAACCTACTTTTTATAGTGAGATTAGAGACTGGGATAAATACTTGAAAGAACTGATGATAGAAGTTGAGTCCCGCATTCCCGACAAGTTTTTAAAAGCTAAGGGATGGTATAAAAGAAGAGGTATCTTGTAATGTTTGAAAATGAAATGGATATTTTAGCGTATGAATTCTGCAATATATTGGATAGAGTTTTTACCAAGCGAATTGAAACATGGTGTATGTACGATATAGTTGATGAACCCAGTCATCAAACTTTTAAAATAGAATTTAAAGCTTATGATTACTTCGCAATTGAATTTCATTATGAAAATGACATGTGTGAGTTTTTTATTGTTTTGACAAAAGAAGTGAAGATATCAATCACTAAAGAGCCGGCTGTGTATAGCCAAATAACAGATTGGGACAGCTACTTAAAAGGGATCATGGCAGAGATTGAACTTCGAATTCCAGACAAGTTTTTGAAAGCCAAGGGATGGTTATAGTCTCAAAATCTTAGAGGAGAAAAGGAACAATGTTTAATAGAGAGCAAGAACGAGTGGAGCTTTTATCGGAGATTCAAAAACTAGGCTATGATAGTTTGAGATTTTCAATTTTCAATGACCATAATCCCTGGGAGTGGGAAACGAGAATTGAACTCAATCCTCAAACTCATAAGTATGAGGTATATTTAACAAGGGATAGGGCTGGAAAAGGAAGAGTTTTTGAGTATTCTGATTTTCCTGATGCAAAAGAAAAATTTTTGGAATTGTTAGACCATACCGTTTCAAGAAATAATTACTATATTTCCAATGGCTGGGTACCACAATATCCTTCCCCACTATGGGATAAACCAGAAATCGATATCAAATCTTTGAAAAATATAGTGGAAAAGGAGATTAAAGAAAGAGGTCTTGAAAGCTTGTCTTATGTCTTGTTTGATGAAGATAGCAGGCAACCATGGGCAACACATTTGTTTTTTAAAGATAACAAGTTTCAAATTAACAGTAGGGATGAACGCTCATATATTGTGGGGAAAACATGGGAGTTTGATACGATGAAGGAAGCATGGGATGAATTCTTTAAGATTCTTAGTCTGACAGTTCATGCGGAACAGTTGGCAAATGAACTTGGCCTTTCACACCCCTATCCTTCACCACTATGGGACGAGGAAGGAAAATGATTTAATTTGAGACAGGATATGCGAACCTTGTAAAAGATGTGTTTAGCTTTCTAGGTCATTGAGAACTAGCTAAAGTTTGGTTAGTATAAAAGAGAAGATAAATGTGTTTTAGGGAAGAAATAATCAGTAGACATTTGGTAAAAGGCAAAGGAGATAAGAATGGAATCAATTTATGTAAGTCAAAAAGATATGTTGGAAATCTGTCAAGATGGTGACAAGTATTTCTTGCGTTATCCAACTTTTAATATTACCATGCCAGAAGTAGTTCAAGAAATCCCCAAAGAAGCAGTGGATAGCTATTTAGTAGGAGAACATGATGGTGAAGAATTAATTAATTATGCTAATTTCGGATTTTGGGAATCAAAAAAGCAATATACACAAGAAGAGTCAGACAAAATTTTTATACGAAATAATCCTGATCTAATTTTTAATGATTTATCTAATAACCAAAAAATATTTTCTCCTGAAGAATTTAATCAAATCGTCACACAAGTTATCGTTTCAAAACTGAAACCTAGCGAACTAGACTCTATTGGTGTTGTAGATAGTCATTTAGAGTTACTCCTTGTGGATCTAATTGGCTGGGAGGAAGAAATAGAAGCAGTACATCTGGAAATTCTGCAAGAAAAAATTAATAATTACATTCACTTCCTCGAAAGTAAACAGTATGTGGAACGATACGGTGATAACTTTGACCAAAAAGTCATCCATATCACATTCCAGTATTCTCCGTCTGATAACGGTTTAGCCTTTCTCGCAGCGGTTCAGAAGGTGTTACAACCTACAGATATGAGCCTGAAGGCAGAATTACCGCAGCGGTAAAGAGAGCGGAAACGCTCTCTTTTTGTGATATAATGAAAACAGATTATCAAAACTTTTATTAAACAGCTGAAAATAGGAGATAATCAGGAATTCTAATGATTATAAATAATACAGTTATCAACAAACACTTAACAAAAGAACTATTTTATAATAATTTTAAAAATTATCTTCAACAAGAAGAAAGTTCTAATCTATTTATGTTAAAATCTCCCGTCAAGATTGAAGGATTGGAATTTTGGGCAGATTTTAATTTTCAAAATAATATTCTTGAATCTTTAAAGTTAAGTATTTATCAATCAAATGAGCCAATAAGCTATTCGAATATGTTTGAATATAAACTACAAGATATAAAAGGAATACAGGATAAGTGGTTAGAAAAACAATATGGTAGATTTTCCGAAAAGAGTACATACTCTACCAAATTTATTACTTCTTTTGCGGAAATAATATCCTATATTGATACAAAAACAGGTGAGACTAGTATCCTATTCTTATTTAGTTAGTATTGATTATTTACAAATAGTGGAATGAGGTAGAAATAATGCAGTTAAAGCAAGAATTAATAGAGTTACTATTAAAAATAGGGGAAACAAATCTGAATCTGTCGGACTTATTTTCAGAAGAAAAACCATCTCTATTCTTACCGGAAGGACGTACTATTTACTTAGAGGGTGATCATTACTACATTGTTGGTGTCGAACTTGGCAAAATAAATTCTGAGAAAAAATTTGATAATAAGGGAGATATTCTTTATTATCTTTTGAAATCATATGTTACTAGAATAGCATCAAAGAATGCATGGATTAATGCTAATGGAGATTTTGAACGTTATAATATCCTTCTTCAAGTAGAACAAATTCGCTTATTTAGTATCATTGATCCTAAATATGGAGAAAGAAGAAATAAGGAAATAACCTAAACATCACCTTCATTTAAGAAGTCATAAAACTAACGGAGAAAATACAATGACAAAAGAAGAGTTACTTGCTTTTTTAGAGTCTAATCGAAGTAAACTTAAATATTATACAGTCTATCTAAACAAAAAAGCATTAAAGCAGTTCGCAATAGGGTATTTTCTGGATTCGAAATCAAATAAATTTCTGGTGTATGAAGTGTCAGAGCGTCAGAGTTTGATTGAAATTGCTTCCTTTAAAAATGAAGAAGAAGCTATTGAGAAAGTTTATGAGATAGTCAAATATAGATGTCGAATATAAGCTCGGTTTCTATTAATGAGTAAAGAATATTTTGGAGAATGACATGATGACCAATTTAAAAGAAGAATTAACAGATTCGTTAACTGAATTAATAGAATTTTTATCAGAGTACAAGGAACAGCATAATGTTAAGTGTTTTATAGAGACGCTGAAAAATATGATAGCAATCATAGAGAATATAGAAAATCCTGAACTACCAATTGAATGTATAGAGCAAATTCGAAAAATGTACAAAAGTATGTTTTTCCCAAGAGATGGTTTATCGGATTTTTATGTTTTTGACTCGGACGCTGCTTACATGAAAATGAGAAATGAGCAATTCTCTTTAATGCTAGAGAGAACTGGCAACTTATTAAAAGTCTAGGTAACTGATGAGAGATTTCATAAGGTTGGAAGGTATTGAAATAGGAGTGAATAATGATTGCGATTTATCGGGGTAAAAAATATAATGTTTCAAAAGGTCTTAGTAATAATGATTGGATTGTCCTGACTAGTGATACAAAAGATGGAGGGTTTAGCAATTATATAGATTCTTGGGGAGAGGAATTTGATGATTTCTTTTCTAAAAACGTCAAGATGGAAGAGCTAGACTATCTATACAGTATTCATTATGAGATTCAATATAAGGGGCATTCTTTTCATGTTAGTAGTGGGATGATTCGAAGGAATGTTGAGAAAGATTGGTTTGAAATAAAACCAAGCGCCAACCAAAATCAAATAAAGGATGAGTTGGGATTCAAGCAGATAAATAAGTTAGAATGGGCAAAAGAGATTAGCCGAAAAGACATTGAAGTCTTAAAAATAATCGAAACACCTTTAGGAATCTTTAAAGATCAGGGAGTTAAAGTAAAAAGTTTAGAAGGCCAAGCCATTGATAACTTTTTAAATTCTATTGAAAAGTAAAGTTATGATACTGTGGTTTCAATCTAATAGAAGAAAAAATGGAATCTGTTCCGAGGAAATGATAATGTTTGATAATGAATATATTGTAAGTTTGAAAAGGTTTATCAGCAATGTCGAAATTGTTTTAAGAAATAACAAGTTGCAGGCATATGATAATGTGGATATTATTTACATTCTAGAAAAAAGAGAAGACGAATTTTTTATTTCACTAAATGAAAGAGGGGTTAGTATAGAATACTGTAAAATTCGTAACAAGGAGTTGGCGCAGCTCTATTTTGCTATCTTTGTTAAAAGAGGAGTTACAGACTTTGAATTCCCACTGATGACTTTAATAAATGATATAGAAGATATCGAAATATTGAAAGAATACTTGACTAGAGAAAAACTTGATGATTTTTATTCGGTTGATTCTAGGACTAAAGAAAAAATAAATTTTTCTTCAGAATCAAACAGGATTTATTACGTAGATGCAAGTGACAATGAATACAATCTGTTTTCTCTGCCAAACAGACTATTTCAAACCTTCTATGCATCAATTGTAAAATTAAAAACTATTAAGGAGTGGTTGATTAAACTGAATGATGCTAATGGACTAGGAGATCAATATGAGGCTACTTTGCTGGGGTATAGTTTAGAGGGGCTAATTAGAAGTGAGCTGTTTGTAATTAAGGAGAAATGATGAAAACAATTCGTTTTACTTATGGGAATTTTCGTTATTTAGTATTTGAATTGAATCATCAATACTATCTACTTGATAGAAGGCCATGTCATTTGATAGGATATCTTTTTCCACCTATAAATTGGCTTTTCTTTCAACATGTGTATCCTATTACATCAGATGAGTACTCTAAAATAAAAGAAAAAAATGGCCGTACAATAAAACTCACTGTTTCAGCTTCTCTCGGTGCTGGACTGAGTGTCTTTTTATATAATTGGTTACGCGTGAACAAGATTGATATCACTAAGTATTTTGAAATGAATCTTTCAAGTTTTACGAAAGTGGCAATCTTTTTAATGACTTTTCTTTTAACATATGTTCTGGTTGAATTATTTTACTATTCTCGGAAAAGAAGGATGGCCTCCGTGCTAGGGCGCGAACTTAGGCATTTACAATACTATAAAATCACACCAGTAAAAATTGACTTTAAACAATTGCTAGGCTTTTTAGTAGTTATTGGTGGACTAGCATTTTTTATGTCCTTGTATTATTTTTACTCAGGTAACTTACTTTTTGGTTTAATGGCTAATGCAATCATCTTTCTATATTTATCGGCTTCTAATGTTGCATTTGGAACTGAAAGTCATCACTTATATAAAATAAATGATAAAATACTAAAATAAGATATCGCCGATATCGAGATACTCCTCGAAGCTTGGGAAAAACTCATGTTTTCTTAAATTAGTAAGGATTAGAATGCAAAAAATAAAATTATATTATAAAGGGAATCTTCGATACCTATTATTTCATTATCAGGGGAGACAGTATCTATTAGATAGATCTCCTAAACATTTTCTCGGATACTTCTGTTTGCCTCTAAACTGGTATTTTTATCAGAAAGTTTATGCTATCTCAGATGAAGAACTTGTTAAAATCGAAGAAAAAAACGCTAAGGCGAGCAAATTTATCCTTCCAACGTCATTAGCCGCAGGATTGGCAGTTTTTGTGAATGCCTGGGCTCATATGAATCATATTGATTTATTTGCCAACTTTTATGTGAATTTTTCGATAGTAACTAGCTTGGTTTTAGTAGTTATTGGTCTATTATTGTCTTTTAGTTTGCTTCAACTTTTATATTTTAAAAAGAAAAAAACTTTGGAAAAATTACTCAATAGATCATTGGAGCAATCTAATTATTATAAAATAAAACCAGTAAATTCATTGCGTTTTTACGTAAAAATGCTTCTTTTACGACTATGTTTCTTTGCTTTAGCTCTTATATTTGTCTTAGCTTTTATTTACATAAAAAATGTTGCCATGCTTTTGATAATGATTTTAACAATGTTCATTTTTCTAGCAACCATAAATGTTGCCTTTGCCCCTGGAGAAGAACGGGAATATGAGATAGTTGAAGTCAAATCAAACCAGAGTAAAAATTAAACGAAGTGATTAAAGTTAATAAAGGATTCAATTATGAAGAACCAATACACGCAATATATAGAGCAATTACAAGATCTGATTAACTTAGAATATCCAGGTCAGAAGTTATACCCGGGAATTATACAGGATATATATAAGCTAACTAAGCTTATAGAACGAGGGGAAAATATCAATGACATTAGTTTTTTTAGTTTAGCGAGAAGATTTGTAGATGAAACAATGGATTATAAAAGTGACATTTTAGTCGTCTTAAAACAATTGGAGAAAGAACTGAAAAAAGGAAATGAAAGAAAAGAATAAACAATATAAAGGACTAGTTCATCTAGGAGAGTTTAAGAACAAATTAGTTTATTATGACCTAAAAGGAAGGAAACTGTTTTTTCGATTCCAGAAAGAACTTCTAAGTATCAACAGTACTTTATTCTTTCCTTGATATTACTAGTTCTTCCATTTATTAGATTCCTGAATGGTCTGACAATCTTTAGTATAGTTGAGCATAAGTATCTCTATTTGATTCTATTTTCTTTTATTTTCTTACTTATCGGGAAATTGATGGATGTCTATTTTAAAAAAGACTTGGATTTGTATCCAGCTCTATTTACAGATTTGGAGTACTTAGAATTCCTAGAAATAGTTAAGAAAAGTGGAGTTGTTGTTTCTTCTGTACTTCGTGCTAGCTTTATTAGTTTGTTAGTATCATTGACCGTCTATCTAATATATCCTGGTTTTTTGACTTTGTTTTTCCACTCCATGCTTTTGTTTATTCTCTATTTGTGTATAGCCAATAGTTTACACAGACGAAAGAAGGTAATGGAGAGTTTGATAAGGAATGTGCGCACTAACTAAATCTTTTTTGGTCTGTGATAATTCTGCAATATTAAATAAAGGAAGCAAATTTATATGACAATAGAAATTCAGCAATACAAAAGTTGTACGATATTAAAAAACAATAATGATTATCAGATTCTGTGGAGTAGAGGGAAAGAAGTGCTTAATTTTCCCATTAGCCAGGAATTAGTAGAACGTGTTTCAACATCAGAAAAAGATTCTTTAGAAGTAATGTTTTATTGTGAACATCATCGTTGGCCACAGAAAGATGAGTTAGAAGATTATAATCAATCGGATACGATTGTACATAGAGGCAATGGATTTATTGTATATGAGACAGACGGCTATTACGAAATTAGCTTCTTTAAAGAAATTGGCGGAGCCATGGGGCCAGAAGTTCGCTATCCTATTACTAAAGAACTGATTGATAAAGCATTTGAATCTTCTAGGGGAGCATATGAGGTAATGATTTATGCTGAAACAGGGCACTGGCCTTTATAGTAAAGTGGATGACATTATATAATATTTATAGTTGTGATGTCTGGACGGCTATTTTTTGAGGGAAACCCTTCGTTTGGAAAAATTCTTGGCATAATCGTGTCTGTAATACTTACAGCTATTATACCAGCAGGAATCATGGGCGGTTTCTTTTCTGCTTCCTATGTCAAGAAATATCCAGATAGAAGAGAAATGCAGTAGGCTCGTTGTTATCAATTTTAATAAAATTAGGGAGAAAATTAGATGAAGAAATCAATTTTTAAAGCAAGTTTTGAGGAGAGTTTAAATTTATTAGATGATGGTTTTTTACAGTATCAGAAAAAAGATTATTATAATAAACTTGGGAAAGCCTTTAAGAAAGGGAAACCCTCTTTTTGGTTTGGTATTCAAGCTTTTATTCTTAGTCTGTTGTTTCCGATAGGTGCAAATTTCATGCTCCTTGCTGTTACCTTATCATTGCAAAATTCTGATCCTAAAGATTTAAGGTTACCAGTTTCTCAGTATCCTTTGCTAACAGTCGAGCTTTATTTAATTTGCTTGTTAATTTGGTTGTTATTGGTATTAATGGGTAAATTCTTTAAACGGACGTTTATTCTCCCTTATCGTTATCGATTTCATATTATAACTTTTATAATATGGTTTGTGTTTGAATTTAATCTGCTGGCAACAACTATGTCTTTACCTATATTATCAATATGGGGGATCTTCGTACTTTTTGGGCTTCAAGTATTGTTGACTTATGTAATGTTAAGAACAGAGGTTAGAAGTTTGAAAAAACGAATGTATGGAGAAGTTAAGTCACCTACCTTACTCGATAAAATTGCCAAAGGCCTTGCTATTTATGGAGCAGGTATATTGGGCTTGGCTGTGATTGTTAATTATATTCTCAAAGCTTTTTCTATTAATTTTTCCTCTTCCGTAACTGTTTTAGGTCTCTTTATATTTTGGATTCTATCAAATATTGGTGTAATCGCCATGATTGTATTCATGGAGTTTCCTTTCTTTTTAGAAGGCTATTACAAGTGGAAATACCCTGAAGAATACCGCGAGTGGGAAGGCAAATCAGTGGAAGAATGGTATGGAAAGAGATACTTGAAAAAGCACTCAGAATTAGTAGAAAAGAAGATTGAGAATTAAACTTATGATAGAAAAGTCACTATTTAAAGCCAGTTTTGAAGAAAGTCTTAATCTAGAAGATGATGGTTTTTTACAGTATCAGAAAGGAAATGTTTTCTCTAAGTTAGAAACATATTATAGGGAAGAAAAGTCTAAACTAGTTCTTCATATTCAGAATATTGTTTTCACTCTTATCGGTCCTGTCATTATAAACTTTATGATTCTTGTTTTCTCGCTGTCCTTGCACAACTCTGATCCTAAAGATTTAAGATTACCTATCTATCAACATCCATTACTAACAGCTGAGGTATATCTAGTCTGTTTCTTAATTTGGGTATTTATCATATTGATTGGTAAAGTTTTTAGAAAAGCTTTTATACTGCCTTATCGCAATCATTTTCATGTCATCACATTTCTAATTTGGCTTAGTCTTGAATTTAATCTGTTAGCGATTGATATGTCATTACCAACTTTATCTATTTGGATGGTTGCTGCTATTTTTGTTTTTATTACTATATTAGCCTATTTTATGTTTAGCCTTGAAATTGAAAGTCTTAAAAAACTGATGTATGGTAATGGAAGTGGCTCTTCTCTTCGCAATAAAATTTCCAATAAGATAGCGATTTATGGAATGAGTTTTTTGGGAATTGGAGTAATTATAAACTTTATTATAAAAAGTTTTTCCATAAAATTTTCAACTTCATTGGAAGGATTAGGTCTTTTGATAACATGGATTATCCTAAATATTGCTGTGATTGCTATTCTAATTTACATCGAATTTCCTAGTTATTTACAAGCATTCTACAAATGGAAATATTCTGAAGAATATCGTGAGTGGGAAGGGAAAACTGTAGAAGAATGGTATGGGAAGAAATATTTAAAAAAACACAAGGAGTTATTAGAATAGTTTTTGGGTGAAAAGTATGAAGAAATCAATTTTTAAAGCAAGTTTTGAGGAGAGTTTAAATTTATTAGATGATGGCGTCTCAGGGAAATTTGCTCGGGACATTTACCAAGATGCTTTAAAAAAAGAGCAATTTAGAGGAACAAAAAAATCATATGTTTGGCTGGTAATTCTGACTTTCCTATTTATAATTGGTCCCAATTGGTTGATTGTAGCTTTAAATGATTATTTATTTTACCATTCTGATCCTAGAGATTTAACAGTCCCTTTACCCGACATTAATTTTCTTCCGTACTGGGTATTTTGGATAGCACTTGCAATATGGATTTTATTGATTATACTAGGGAAGCGATACAATCAGCAGTTTATTTTGATTTATAGGGGCCAATTTCATTTTATGGTTACCTTTATTATCTGGCTAGTTGTTGAACTCAATCTTTTTTCTCTAAACTTAATTTATGCAGTAGCTGGATTTTGGGGAATGTTCACTTTTGTAGGATTAATATTATTAATAATTATTTCAATGATTCTTTCTGAGTGTGAGTCATTAGGAATGTTGTTATATGGGACAACTCTAAAGAAAAGTTTTAGTGATAGATTCTTCGGCAAGATGTTTAGCATAATTGCCAAGTATGGTGGTTTGGTTGTAGCAATTTGGCTAGTCATTCATATTTTTTTCTCAAGTTCGATGGAGAATAGGAATAATTTGATTGGAGGACTCGGTATTTTGGCTTCAATACTGATTCTTAATATTTTAGTTGCTGCTTTTGAAGTTTATTTCATGTTTCCCTATATGCTACAAGCCTACTATAAATGGAAATATCCCGAAGAATACTGCGAATGGGAAGGCAAATCAGTGGAAGAATGGTATGGAATGAAATATTTAAAAAAACACAAGGAGCTAATAGCTATTAAAAATGAAGTCGATTTATACTAGTCAAAAAGATATATTGGAAATCTGTCAAGATGGTGATAAGTTTTTCTTGCGTTATCCAACTTTTAATATTACTATGCCAGAAGGAGTTCAAGAAATCCCCAAAGAAGCTGCAGATAGTTATATGTCGGGAGAACATACTGGTAAAGAGTTGATGAATTATGCACAATATGGTTTTTGGAAATCTAAAAAACAATATACACAAGAAGAGTCGAATAAAATTTTTATACAAAATAATCCTGACTTAATTTTCAATGATTTATCTGATAACCAAAAAATATTTTCTCCTGAAGAATTTACCCAAATCGTAACCAAAGCTATTGTTTCAGAACTAGAACCTAGCGAACTTGACGCTATTGGTATAGTTGATAATCATTTAGAGTTACTCCTTGTTGATCCAGTCGGTTGGCAGGAAGAGATAGAAGCAGTCCATCTGGAAATTCTGCAAGAAAGACTTAACAACTACATCTACTTCCTCGAAAGTAAGCAGTATGTGGAGCGATATGGTGATAAGTTTGACAAAAAAGTCATCCATATCACATTCCAGTATTCTCCATCTGATAATGGACTAACCTTTCTTACTGCGGTTCAGAAGGTATTGCAACCAACGGATATGAGCTTAAAGGTAGAATTAGCAGAGTGATAAAGTCTCTATTTGATATAACAGCTGTTCATTTTTTTTGTACTATCAAGATTTAAGTGACTGTGCAACAGCAATTCAATTTATTGATTTACTCTTATTGTGATATCTTCATAATAAAAACCCGCTCAGCCGAGCGGGTTTTACCTATTTCTCTTTTACAGTACCCACGTACGGATGGCATGGGCAACGCCGGATTCATCGTTAGATTTGGTGATATATTTGGCGATTTTTTTGATTTCTGGATTTCCGTTTTCCATGACAACGGGGTTTCCAACGACTTCCAGCATGGCACGGTCATTTTCTTCGTCCCCGATCGCCATGGTTTCATCTTTGGTCAATCCGAGTTTTTCAGCTAAGTGAGTAATGGCTGAGCCCTTGTCTACATTCTTTTTAAGGAGTTCGAGGTAGAAGGGAGCAGATTTGTTGATGGAGTAGCGTTCGTAAAATTCTGCTGGGATTTTTTCAATCGCAGCATCGAGAATCTCTGGTTCATCGATAAACATACACTTGACGATTTCCTTGCCAGCCATTTCTTCAGGAGTGCGGTAAAAGATGGGCATGCTTACGAGGGTTGATTCGTGCACAGTGTATTTTCCGATATTGCGATTGGCTGTGTAGATGCCGTCCTTGGTAATAGCGTGCATGTGGACACCGAGCTTGCGACTGAGAAATTCCATATCTAGATAATCCTCATAGGTCAAGGATTCGCTGATAATCTCATGGCCTGTAGCAGTTTCTTGGACAAGGGCACCATTAAAGGTCACAACATAGTCACCCTCGTCTCTCAACTGCAAGTCGTCCAGAAGTTTAGCAACACCTGCGATAGGGCGGCCAGTTGCAATCACGACTTTCACACCAGCTTCTTTGGCATCTTGGATAGCAGAAAAGACTTCAGGAGTGATTTCCTTTTGGCTATTGACTAGGGTTCCGTCGATATCAACGGCAATTAGTTTAATACTCATAAATTTCCTCTTCTAGTTTTTATTTGGGGTAAAATGATCGTTCTCAATCAAGTGTAAAAATTGCTGGGTAATGCTTGCGAAGATGCTGTTTTGGTCTAACATTTCTTTTGGGAAATAAAAACGATTATCTCCGTGACGACTACCAGCAAGGGATTGGACGATAGGAGACAGGCTAGAGAGTTCAGCTAGTTCTCCATTTTTTTGTAAAATCTCAATCTGTGTCCGCGGATTTTCAGATTCGGGACGATAGATATCATAAGGGAGGTCGAAGTTCTTATGAATGGCAGTGTAGTAGTCCGGGTCAAAGCCGATATCCTCAACCAATTTTCTCATGCTGGCGAGTTGATCTTGGTCTTCTTGTGAAAAGGTAATGGATTTAAAGACCTTGCGGTTGACAAAGCGTTGCGACAAATCTGCGAGAATCTTGTCAGGACTGGTCATCCAGAGTTGGAAGTAGGTATTCATCACACCATCATCCAGAGCCAGATAGTCAGACAAGGTCACATTTTTTTCAAAGAAAGGCAGGAGGTGTGGAGAAGTTCGTGCAAAGAAGTCCTTATCCTCAGGATAGAGTTCCTTGGCGCGTTTGAGAAGATTTTGTAGGAGAACTTCCATAGCGCGTGTTGCAGGGTGGAAATAAACCTGCATGTACATCTGGTAGCGACTGAGGACGTAGTCTTCAATGGCATGCATGCCATTGCGCTGAAATGCGATTCCATTTTCGATAGGACGAATGACACGTAAGATCCGAGTCAGGTCAAATTCCCCATAAGAAGCTCCTGTAAAATAGGAGTCGCGCAAGAGATAGTCCATACGGTCTGCATCAATCTGACTAGAAATGAGTTGCACGACCTGCTTGTTAGGATAGGTATGGTCAATGACACTGGCTACCTTTTCTGGAAAATCTGGCGCGACTTGTAGCAGGACTTGGTGAATATCCGTTTCAGGACTTTGGACAATCTCCTGAGTAATGGCTTCGTGGTCTGTATCAAAGAGATTTTCAAAGGTGTGGGAGTAGGCACCGTGTCCTAGGTCATGTAGGAGGGCAGCAGTCATGGTCAAGAGAGACTCGGCAGGATTCCATTCGTCAGGGTATTTTTCTTCAAAAATCTCTGTGATGCGACGAGCAATCTCATAGACTCCAAGACAATGGGAGAAGCGACTGTGTTCTCCACCGTGGAAGGTATAACTGGAAGTTCCCAGTTGTTTGATACGACGCAAACGCTGAAATTCTTTTGTATTAATCAAGTCATAGATGATTTGATTATTGACATGGATGTAGTTGTGAACTGGGTCACGGAATACTTTTTCGTTCATATGACCATTATAGCAAAATCCTTCTCTTTTTGGTAAAATAGTAGGACAAGAGACAAGAAAGAGGACCTGATGTGAAGATTCGGATGCGAAATACGATTCAGTTTGATGAGCAGTTGGAAGTGATTGACCAGCTCTATGACGTGGAAGTGCATGAAAAGGGGGACTATAGCTACCTCCTTTTCTATAATGAGGAAAAGGAAAAAGTAGTGATTAAATTTCATGGTCAAGAGTTGGTGATGAGCCGATTTTCTAATCCCAAGACCATTATGCGCTTTCTAAAGGATAGTGATAGTTTGGCCTATATTCCTACACCCATGGGCATGCAGGAGTTTATTATCCAAACCAGTCGTTATGAAGTTGATGGGCAAAAGATTCATTTAGACTATCAACTACAAAACCAAGAGGGATATCCCTTTGCCAGCTATCAATTGGAAATTACTTGGGGCTAGGTATGACTGGGGACGAGGTTATAGCAACGAAGCTGATAAAGTTTATGAAATCAAGCTTTTCTTGCACATTTTTAGTAGCTGAAACCTTTATTTTTTCAGATTAAGGTTATAACAATCATTCCATTACCTATTATTTATGAAAGCTAAATATAATATCCGTCTTCCCTTATACTTATTCCAAATGAGTAAAGAGGATTTGAGGCCTAGCGATTGTGATTATTGTATATTCAAAATCTAAAAATTGATAAAAGGGACAGTGAATGTCCCTTTTCATTTCTATAGAATTCAGAGTTTTAGATAGGATAGATTGGTAAATAATGAAGAAAATATTTTGGGGAAATAGCCCCCAAAAAGGGGATTTGTCTTCCAAATAGTACTAACATTATCCATGTTGGTTTTTCTTCTTGTTTTCGTGAGTCTTTATAAAGTAATCTATCTCCTTTTGAGACCTAAGGATAACAACTTTATCTGGATAGGTTTCTTGAACCCACTTGTAGCGTTCTTTAGCGGATTTGCTCCGCCCATCCCAGAGAATCCATCTGATAAACTCCCAATTAAATTGTTCTTGACAACCAGCTGCCATACTTTCTCTGACCTTGCCTCGGTATGTGAGATACCGTTTAAAGGCTCGAAAGAGACAGGTCAATGGGGAAAAGTTGAGAAAGATGATTTGGTCAGCTTCCTGCATTCTTTCCTCATAGAAACACCAAGAATAATTTCCATCGATGACCCAAGCTTTATGATTGGTGAGAAAGTTATTCATCTCGGTCAACATCCATTCACGGTCACTGTCTTGCCAACCGGGTTGAAATTGGAGTGTGTCCATGTGAAGTTTTGGGATGGAGTAGCAGTGAGACAACTTTTCGGCTAGAGTTGACTTACCAGCACCAGAATATCCGATAATTGCGATTTTCATTTTCTACCTTTTCCTATTTGAGGACAAAAAAACAGCCTCTATGGACTGTTTCTTATTTAGCAAGTTTAGCTGAAAGACGAGCTTTGTCGCGGCTTGCTTTGTTTTTGTGAATCAAACCTTTAGTTTCTGCTTTATCGATAGCTGAGCTAGCAGCACGGAAAAGTTCTTCAGATGGGTTTGCTTCGAAAGCTTTGATAGCAGTACGCATAGCTGATTTTTGAGCTGAGTTTTTTTCGTTTTGTTTAACGTTCAATTCAGCGCGTTTGATAGCTGATTTAATGTTTGCCAATGTTCTTACCTCCATATTTACTAACTATACCATTATATCTGAAAACTTACGTTTTGACAAGGGAAAATTATTTTTTTAAGTAAATTTCATCGATTTCATGGTTCTTTGTTTTATGAAGAATCACTTCTGCACGATTTCTAGTTGGTTCAATATAATTTTGTAGATTTGTGAGATTGATACTGGTCCAGACCTGATGGGCAAAGGACTCCACTTCCCCAATCGGCATTTGAGTAAAACGATAATAGTAACTATCAGGGTCGTTTTGGGCTAGGCTCAGCATCTTCAAGAAACGGTCCAGATACCAACTCTCGATGTCATCGACTGCAGCATCAACATAGATGGAAAAGTCAAAGAAGTCAGTAATGTAGAGACGCTCGTTTTGTGGATTTTGAAAGACATTTATTCCCTCAACAATGACAAAATCAGCAGCTTTGACGCTTTGCTTTTCCTCGGGTACGATGTCGTAGACTTCATGAGAATAGACAGGAATATCTACATCTTGTCCATTTTTGATGTGATCCAGGAAGTTGAGAAGAGCTTCCATATCATAGCTTTCAGGAAATCCCTTGCGATTTAAAATCCCTTGTTCAATCAAGGTCTGGTTGGGATAGAGAAAGCCGTCAGTTGTTACCAACTCAACCGTAGCATCTGTAAGTGTACGGGACAGAAGGATTTGAAGTAGGCGACTGGTTGTGGATTTTCCAACGGCAACACTCCCAGAAACACCAATGATAAAAGGCTGGGATTTGCTTTCACGTTGAAGGAAAATCCCTTTTGAAAAGGCCAAATCATCCTTGGTACGCTTGTAAATCTGGATGAGATGGGCTAGGGGGAGATAGACATCGGTAACATCCTGCAAGCTAATCTGGTCATTAAAACTCTTGATGGATTCTAATTCCTCTTCTGTCAAAGGAGGTGTTGTCTTTCGATGTAACGATTGCCAAGTCTGGCGGCTGATTTTTTCAAAATGTAAAAATTCGTTGGTCATTTGTTTTCCCCTAGATATTTTGTTTATCATACCATAAAAAGCTAAAAAAATAAAGCGGTTTCTTGAATGTAGTAAATCAATATTATATAATAGAGGTAGATAGAGGATGAACAATTTATTGATGAAGTAGGAGCTACTTTCTCCTGACTTATAAGCTAATAAAGGGGGCTTTGGGATTCACAACTTATAGGAGGTGTGTCATGAAAATCTTAAAAAGTTACATATTGGAACTCTGTTTTATTTTAAGTTTTGCACTACCTTTTTTAAAAGGAGCGAATGCGGATAATGGTAGACGTTTTGTGGAAACCTATTACGGTTTTACTTTTTTGATGGAACATGCCATTGTAACAGCTGTCTTTATCTGTTCGCTCTTGATTGCTTTCTTCCTAAAAAAACGGTGGACGAAATGGCTTGCTGCTGGTAGTTATTTCTTTTTAGTTCTATGGATTGCTACAGAGGGTTATTTCTTCCGCATGTCACTAGAAGATTTAATCCGACTTTGGACAAGTTTGGAATTCCTGACAAAAACGTATCAGTTGGGCTTTTATCTAAACATCTTATTGGGAATCCTGTTGATAATTAAGTATCTGAAGGTTAAGCAATAGTAATAATAAATACGCCCGATTATAGATGATAAACTTTTTGTTTTATCCTGACTATGATATTTCTAGTTCTAAATGGTTTATCATTTATCTATAAGTGTTGAAAGAGATTGAAGAAAAGGTTTTACCTACTAGCTTTCTTCAGTCTTTTTCGTTTTATTATCAATTTGTAAACGATTTACAATTTAAGTCAAATTATGGTAAAATAGTTTCATGAGTAAAATGTATTATGTAGAGAATCCTGACGCTGCTCACGACATTCATGAGTTGAGAGTGGACTTGTTGGGAGAAAAAATGACCTTTTTGACGGATGCTGGTGTTTTTAGCAAGAAAATGGTTGACTTTGGAAGTCAACTCTTGCTCAAGTGTCTTGAGGTCAACCAAGGAGAAACTGTCCTTGATGTAGGCTGTGGTTACGGGCCTTTGGGCTTGTCCTTGGCTAAGGCTTATGGAGTTCAGGCGACCATGGTCGATATTAATAATCGTGCCTTGGATTTGGCGCGACAAAATGCTGAACGAAATAAAGTAGAAGCGACGATTTTCCAGTCTAACATCTATGAACAAGTTGAAGGCACATTTGACCACGTCATTTCCAATCCTCCTATCCGTGCGGGCAAGCAAGTGGTTCATGAAATCATTGAGAAAAGTAAAGATTTCTTGGAAACTGGTGGAGATTTAACAATTGTTATCCAGAAAAAACAAGGGGCCCCAAGTGCTAAGTCTAAGATGGAAGATGTGTTTGGCAATTGTGAAGTCGTTAAAAAAGATAAGGGATACTATATCCTTAGAAGTGTGAAAGAATGAGAGCAGTTGATTTAATCCAAAAGAAACGAGACGGTCAAGAATTGACTTCGAGTGAAATTGAATGGCTGGTAGAAGGCTATGTGTCAGGAACTGTTCCTGATTATCAGATGTCTGCCTTTGCTATGGCTGTTTATTTCAAAGGAATGACGACTCGAGAAATCTCTGACCTAACTATGAAGATGGTCAAGACAGGGCAAGAGTTTGATTTATCAGCTATTGATGGGGTTAAGGTTGACAAGCATTCTACGGGTGGTGTTGGTGATAAGGTAACCTTGATTTTGGCTCCTCTTGTTGCTAGCTTTGGTGTGCCTGTAGCCAAAATGAGTGGTCGTGGTCTCGGCCATACAGGCGGAACAATTGATAAATTGGAGTCCATTAAGGGTTATCAAGTAGAACGTAGTCAAGAGGATTTCATTAATCAAGTGCAGGATATTGGAGTATCTGTCATTGGGCAATCAGACCAGCTGGTTAAAGCGGATAAGCTTCTCTACGCTCTCCGTGATGTGACCGCAACTGTCGACACGATTCCTTTGATTGCGAGTTCGGTGATGAGCAAGAAAATTGCGGCAGGGGCAGATGCTATTTTGCTAGATGTGACTGTCGGTGAGGGTGCCTTCATGAAGACGGTTGATGAGGCGCGTGAATTGGCTCAAACCATGGTGGATCTTGGTAAGGCTGTTGGCCGGAAGACGGTAGCAGTGATTACGGATATGAGTCAGCCATTGGGACGAGCGATTGGAAATCGTCTGGAGATCCTTGAAGCACTGGAGATTTTACAAGGTCAAGGCCGCCAGGATATTACCCACTTCATCTGTGAATTGGCTCAAATTATGCTTGGTTTGGCTAATGTGAACAAGACAGTGGAAGAAGTTCGCCAACATCTTGACAATGGTAAGGCACTGGCTAAGTTTGAGGAAATGGTCCAAGCCCAAGGTGGAGATTTAGAAGACTTGTATCGTCCTGTAAATGTAGCCCATGTAGTGGAAATCCCTGCTCAGGAAACGGGTGTCATTTCAGCTCTTCCAGCTATGGAATTTGGGCTTTATGCTATGAGACTGGGGGCAGGCCGTGCAGTCAAGTCTGATGCCTTAGACTATGAAACAGGAATTGTTTTTGAAAAGAAAGTTGGAGATTCCGTTCAAAAGGGAGAAATTGTTGCAAAAGTATACACAAATGGAAAAATTTCTCCTCAGCTAGTTACAGATTTTCAAAAATATGTTAAAATAAATGATAGTGTGCAAAGTTTACGAGAAATTATAGAAATAATCTCATAAACTGCAGGAGAATCCGAATATGAAATTAAATAAATATATCGATCATACACTTTTGAAACAAGATGCGACAGTAAATCAAATTGATTGTTTGTTGTCTGAAGCTAGAGAGTATGATTTTGCCAGTGTTTGCGTCAATCCGACCTGGGTTAAATATGCTAAAAAAGGGCTTGAAGGAACAGATGTCAAGGTCTGCACAGTAGTTGGTTTCCCCTTGGGAGCAACAACTTCAGCCGTGAAATCATTTGAAACCAAAGAAGCTATCCAAAATGGAGCAGATGAGATTGATATGGTGATCAATGTTGGAGCTCTCAAATCAGGTAATCTTGATTTGGTTGAATCGGACATCCGTGCTGTTGTAGAAGCAAGTGGTGACAAGTTAGTAAAAGTCATTATTGAAGCATGCCTTCTGACTGACCAAGAAAAAGTTGTGGCTTGCCAATTAGCTCAAAAAGCTGGAGCTGATTTCGTTAAAACATCTACTGGCTTTTCAACTGGTGGTGCGACGGTAGCAGATGTTAGATTAATGCGTGAAACAGTTGGACTAGAAATGGGTGTCAAGGCTGCTGGTGGAGCTCGTTCTTATGCAGATGCTCTTGCATTTTTAGAAGCAGGGGCGACCCGTATCGGAACTTCAGCTGGGGTAGCAATTCTAAAAGGAGAATTGGCAGATGGCGACTACTGAGTTGATTGAACTGGCAATTGAAACCAGCAAACATGCCTATGTGCCTTATTCTCACTTTCCTATCGGAGCAGTTTTAGTGGCAAAAGACGGAAGTGTTTACACGGGAGTGAATATCGAAAATGCTAGCTATCCTTTGACCAATTGCGGTGAGAGAACAGCCATTTTTAAAGCAGTTTCCGAAGGACAAAGAGAGTTTTCAGAATTGATTGTCTATGGAGAGACTGAAAAACCAATCTCACCATGTGGTGCTTGTCGCCAAGTAATGGTCGAATTTTTTGAACAAGATCTAAAAGTGACCTTAGTCGCAAAAGATAAATCGACGGTCGAGATGACGGTCGGGGAATTACTTCCATACTCTTTTACAGACTTAAACTAGTCTGAGTCGCTCTCTGAGTGGCACGGTCCTTGTGGCCAACCAATCCATACTTGCAACATCGTTGCACATCTTATTTAGGAGGTTCAGTAATGAACAAGAAACAATGGCTAGGCCTTGGTCTAGTTGCAGTAGCAGCAGTTGGACTTGCTGCATGTGGTAACCGCTCTTCTCGTAACGCAGCTTCATCTTCTGATGTGAAGACAAAAGCAGCAATCGTCACTGATACTGGTGGTGTTGATGACAAATCATTCAACCAATCAGCTTGGGAAGGTTTGCAAGACTGGGGTAAAGAACACAATCTTTCAAAAGATAAAGGCTTTACTTATTTCCAATCAACAAGTGAAGCTGACTACGCTAACAACTTGCAACAAGCGGCTGGAAGTTACAACCTGATCTTCGGTGTTGGTTTTGCCCTTCACAATGCAGTTGAAGAAGCAGCAAAAGACCACTCTGACTTGAACTATGTCTTGATTGATGATGTGATTAAAGATCAAAAGAATGTTGCTAGCGTAACTTTCGCTGACAATGAATCTGCTTATCTCGCAGGTGTTGCAGCAGCTAAAACAACTAAGACAAAACAAGTTGGTTTTGTAGGTGGTATGGAGTCTGAAGTTATCTCTCGTTTTGAAGCTGGTTTCAAGGCAGGTGTTGCCTCGGTAGATTCATCTATAAAAGTACAAGTTGACTATGCTGGTTCATTTAATGATAATGCCAAAGGTAAAACAATTGCAGCGGCACAATACGCAGCTGGTGCAGACGTTGTTTACCAAGTAGCTGGTGGTACAGGTGCAGGTGTCTTTGCAGAAGCAAAATCACTCAATGAGAGCCGTCCTGAAAGTGAAAAAGTTTGGGTTATCGGTGTTGACCGTGACCAAGAAGTAGAAGGTAAATACACTTCTAAAGATGGTAAAGAATCAAACTTTGTTCTTGTATCTACTTTGAAACAAGTTGGCACAACTGTAAAAGATATTTCTAACAAAGCAGAAAAAGGTGAGTTCCCTGGCGGTCAAGTAATCGTTTACTCATTGAAAGATAAAGGTGTTGACTTGGCAGTAACAAACCTTTCAGAAGAAGGTAAAAAAGCTGTTGAAGATGCAAAAGCTAAAATCCTTGATGGAAGCGTAAAAGTTCCTGCAAAATAATGGATGGAAGTCATTTCTTAGGAAGCGGCCCTCGGCCGCTTTTTTAAGAGTTGAGACAAAATCATTTTGTCTCAGTAAAGCTTGCTACTAGACAAACTAGCAAGTTTTATTGAAATAAAATAAGACTCTGAAAGGAAGAGCACATGGCACACGAAAATGTCATTGAGATGCGTGATATTACCAAGGTGTTTGGTGAATTTGTTGCCAACGACAAAATCAACCTGCACCTACGAAAAGGTGAAATTCATGCACTTTTAGGAGAAAATGGGGCTGGAAAGTCCACGCTAATGAATATGTTAGCAGGGCTTCTTGAACCAACCAGTGGTGAAATTGTGGTCAACGGTCAAGTTGTCAATCTCGATTCACCATCTAAAGCAGCTAGCTTGGGAATCGGAATGGTTCACCAGCACTTTATGTTGGTAGAAGCCTTCACAGTGGCTGAAAACATCATTTTAGGTAGTGAATTGACTAAAAATGGTGTGCTAGATATCGCTGGAGCTAGCAAAGAAATCAAGGCTCTTTCTGAACGTTATGGCTTAGCTGTTGACCCTTCTGCCAAGGTAGCAGATATCTCAGTTGGAGCCCAACAACGTGTAGAAATTTTAAAAACCCTTTATCGGGGAGCTGATATCCTTATCTTTGACGAACCAACGGCTGTCTTGACTCCATCAGAAATTGATGAGTTGATGGCTATTATGAAAAATCTTGTCGAAGAAGGGAAATCAATTATCTTGATCACTCACAAGTTGGATGAGATTCGAGCAGTTTCTGACCGCGTTACAGTTATCCGTCGTGGGAAGTCAATTGAAACTGTAGAAATTGCAGGAGCTACCAATGCTGATTTGGCGGAAATGATGGTGGGACGTTCTGTTTCCTTTAAGACAGAGAAACAAGCTTCTCAACCAAAAGAAGTAGTCTTGTCAATCAAAGATTTGGTGGTCAATGAAAACCGTGGTGTCCCAGCTGTCAAAAATCTATCCTTGGATGTTCGTGCGGGAGAGATTGTTGGTATTGCGGGGATTGATGGAAATGGTCAGTCTGAACTGATTCAAGCCATTACAGGCCTTCGGAAGGTTGAATCTGGTAGCATTGAGCTAAAAGGAGATTCAATTGTAGGCTTGCATCCACGTCAGATTACAGAGTTGAGTGTTGGGCACGTTCCAGAAGACCGTCACCGTGATGGTTTGATTTTGGAAATGATGATTTCTGAGAATATTGCCCTTCAAACCTACTATAAAGAACCACATAGTAAAAATGGAATTTTGAACTATTCAAATATTACTTCGTATGCTAAAAAGCTAATGGAAGAGTTTGATGTTCGTGCTGCCAGCGAATTTGTTCCTGCAGCTGCACTCTCAGGAGGAAATCAACAAAAAGCAATTATTGCTCGTGAAATTGATCGGGATCCTGAACTCCTTATCGTCAGCCAACCAACTCGTGGTTTGGATGTCGGTGCCATTGAATATATCCACAAACGCTTGATTGAAGAGCGTGATAATGGAAAGGCTGTCCTTGTTGTCAGCTTTGAATTGGATGAGATTTTAAACGTCTCAGACCGTATTGCCGTTATCCATGATGGTAAGATTCAAGGTATTGTATCACCAGAAACAACCAATAAACAAGAACTTGGTGTCTTGATGGCTGGTGGAAACTTGGGAAAGGAGAAGAGTGATGTCTAAAAAATTACAACAAATTTCGGTTCCCTTGATTTCTGTCTTCCTAGGAATTTTACTTGGAGCCATTGTCATGTGGATCTTCGGCTATGATGCTATTTGGGGCTACGAAGAATTGTTCTATACAGCCTTTGGTAGTCTGCGTGGGATTGGAGAAATCTTCCGTGCTATGGGGCCTTTGGTCTTGATTGGTCTGGGTTTTGCCGTTGCCAGTCGCGCAGGTTTCTTTAACGTCGGGCTTCCTGGTCAGGCTTTGGCAGGTTGGATTCTCAGTGGTTGGTTTGCCTTGTCTCATCCAGATATGCCACGTCCCTTGATGATTCTAGCAACTATCGTGATTGCCCTGATTGCTGGTGGGATTGTCGGCGCCATTCCAGGTATTCTGAGAGCCTATCTGGGGACGTCAGAGGTTATCGTAACCATCATGATGAACTACATTGTCTTGTATGTAGGGAATGCCTTTATCCATGCTTTCCCTAAAGACTTTATGCAAAGTACAGATTCGACGATTCGTGTTGGGGCTAATGCAACCTATCAGACTCCTTGGTTGTCCGAATTGACTGGTAATTCGCGGATGAATATTGGTATTTTCTTTGCCATCATTGCCGTTGCAGTTATTTGGTTCATGCTCAAGAAAACAACCCTTGGTTTTGAAATTCGTGCGGTTGGTCTTAATCCACACGCATCGGAATACGCTGGTATTTCTGCCAAACGAACAATTATCCTCTCAATGATTATTTCAGGTGCTTTGGCAGGTCTTGGTGGAGCTGTTGAAGGCCTTGGAACCTTCCAGAACGTTTATGTTCAGGGTTCGTCATTAGCTGTCGGATTTAACGGGATGGCGGTTAGTTTGCTTGCAGCCAACTCACCAATTGGTATTCTCTTTGCAGCCTTCCTATTTGGTGTTCTCCAAGTTGGAGCCCCTGGTATGAATGCGGCGCAGGTACCGTCTGAACTTGTCAGCATTGTAACAGCGTCTATTATCTTCTTTGTCAGTGTTCATTACCTTATCGAACGCTTTGTCAAACCGAAAAAACAAGTTAAAGGAGGTAAGTAAAGATGTCTATTACAACCTTGCTCACCCTCTTGGTGTCTTCTATGCTGATTTACTCAGCGCCCCTCATCTTTACAAGTATCGGTGGTGTTTTCTCTGAACGTGGTGGTGTGGTAAACGTCGGTCTTGAAGGAATTATGGTTATGGGTGCCTTTTCTGGAGTTGTCTTTAACCTTGAATTTGCAGAACAATTTGGAGCAGCAACTCCATGGCTATCCTTACTTGTAGCAGGATTGGTAGGGGGGCTTTTCTCCATCATCCACGCAGCGGCGACGGTTCATTTCCGTGCAGACCATGTTGTCAGCGGTACGGTATTGAACTTGATGGCGCCAGCCTTGGCTGTTTTCTTGGTGAAAGTACTTTATAACAAAGGACAAACCGACAACCTAAGTCAGACTTTTGGACGCTTTGATTTCCCAGTCTTGGCAAATATCCCAGTGATTGGTGATATCTTCTTCAAGTCAACTAGTCTACTTGGTTATCTAGCGATTGCCTTCTCATTCCTTGCTTGGTTTATCCTCTTCAAGACTCGCTTTGGTCTTCGTCTCCGCTCTGTCGGTGAACACCCTCAAGCAGCGGATACTTTGGGAATCAATGTCTACAAGATGAGATATTTAGGGGTTATTATTTCAGGTTTCCTAGGTGGAATTGGCGGAGCGATTTATGCTCAATCCATCTCAGTTAACTTCTCGGTGACAACTATTGTTGGACCTGGATTTATCGCCCTTGCTGCGATGATTTTCGGGAAATGGAATCCAATCGGAGCCATGCTATCTAGTCTCTTCTTTGGACTTTCACAAAGTTTGGCTGTTATCGGTTCTCAATTGCCATTCCTACAAGGTGTGCCAACAGTTTATCTTCAAATCGCACCTTATGTTTTGACAATTCTTGTCTTGGCAGCCTTCTTTGGAAAAGCGGTAGCACCAAAAGCAGATGGTATTAACTATATCAAATCAAAATAAGCATACAAAAAAACGTCAGTACAGAACTGGCGTTTTATTTTTTAGGATGTTGGTGAGTTAGGTTCAATCCCCAAGGGACCAAATTTTCAGTTTTATTTTTGATACGAGCGATATTGTCCTTATGACGAATGATAATCAGACTAGCAAGAGCTAGGATAATAGCGATGAAGAGAGGGTCATAGTTACTCAGGATAAAACCCAAAAGTGGAAAAAGTAGAACCCCGATAACAGCCGCGATAGATGCTGTGACACTAGATAGTGAAATCATACTACCAAGATAGAGGGTTCCAAAGAAAACAACTGCAAGGTAGAGACAGAAGACAGGTGCAAATCCGAAAACCACTCCAGCACTGGTTGCGACAGCCTTGCCACCCTTAAATCCTGCAAAGATAGGGAAGGTATGTCCAATGACAGCCAAAAGTCCAAAGATGAGAGGCGAAACGCCTTGCAGATGAAACATAATCGGAAGAAGTGTTGCTAGGGTTCCTTTGAAAAAGTCAATCACAAAGGTTGTCATACCAGCTTTCTTACCTAAAATGCGGAAGGTATTGGTTGTTCCGGTATTTCCAGAACCATGCTCGCGCAGATTGATTTGAAAGAATACTTGTCCAATCCAGAGACCAGACGGAATCGAACCCAGCAGATAGGCTAGGATTAATAAAACTATTGTAATCATACTACTATTATATCATGAAATGGAGAAGAAAGGCAGAGAATCTCTTCTGAAATTGTCACAGCGGAGAAAGAAAAATTTTGCAAAATCCTTAGAAAACCTGTAGAATAGTAAAGATGAACGAATAGGAGGTTCCTTGTGTCAAAAAAGGAAATCAATATTAATAATTATAATGATGATGCCATTCAGGTGCTAGAAGGGTTGGATGCGGTCCGAAAACGTCCGGGGATGTATATCGGATCAACCGATGGTGCTGGTCTCCACCACCTAGTCTGGGAAATCGTCGATAATGCTGTCGATGAAGCCTTGTCTGGATTTGGTGACCGTATTGATGTGACCATCAATAAAGATGGCAGTTTAACGGTTCAAGACCACGGACGTGGGATGCCGACAGGTATGCACGCTATGGGAATTCCAACAGTTGAGGTAATCTTTACCATTCTCCACGCTGGAGGAAAATTTGGTCAAGGTGGCTACAAAACATCAGGTGGTCTCCACGGGGTGGGTTCTTCCGTAGTTAACGCCCTTTCTAGCTGGCTAGAAGTTGAAATCACTCGTGCTGGTGCAATCTACAAGCAACGTTTTGAAAATGGTGGCAAACCTGTTACGACTTTGAAGAAAATCGGTACAGCGCCTAAGTCTAAGACAGGTACCAAGGTTACGTTTATGCCTGATTCGACTATCTTTTCTACGACAGACTTCAAGTACAATACCATTTCAGAGCGCCTCAATGAATCAGCCTTTCTCTTGAAAAATGTGACCTTGTCCTTGACGGACAAACGAACAGATGAAGCGATTGAATTCCACTATGAGAATGGGGTACAAGACTTTGTTTCTTATCTGAACGAAGACAAGGAAACCTTGACGCCAGTCCTTTACTTTGAAGGGGAAGACAATGGTTTCCAAGTGGAAGTAGCTCTCCAGTACAATGATGGATTTTCAGATAACATTCTGTCCTTTGTCAATAACGTTCGTACCAAGGACGGCGGAACGCATGAGACAGGACTCAAATCTGCTATCACTAAGGTCATGAATGACTATGCGCGTAAGACAGGGCTTCTCAAGGAAAAAGATAAAAACCTTGAAGGTTCAGACTATCGTGAGGGACTAGCAGCCGTTCTTTCTATCTTGGTTCCTGAAGAACATCTCCAGTTTGAAGGACAGACCAAGGACAAACTAGGAAGTCCACTAGCTCGCCCAGTTGTGGATGGCATTGTGGCGGATAAGTTGACCTTCTTCCTTATGGAAAATGGGGAATTGGCTTCGAACCTCATCCGCAAGGCTATTAAGGCCCGTGATGCTCGTGAGGCAGCACGTAAGGCGCGTGATGAAAGCCGAAATGGTAAGAAAAATAAAAAAGACAAGGGCTTACTTTCTGGTAAATTAACCCCAGCCCAGTCTAAAAATCCAGCTAAGAACGAACTCTATCTGGTCGAGGGTGACTCTGCCGGTGGATCTGCCAAACAAGGACGTGATCGTAAGTTCCAGGCAATCTTGCCTCTTCGTGGTAAGGTTATCAATACAGCCAAGGCCAAGATGGCGGATATCCTCAAAAATGAGGAAATTAACACCATGATTTATACTATCGGTGCGGGTGTGGGAGCAGACTTCTCTATTGAAGATGCCAACTATGACAAAATCATTATCATGACCGATGCGGATACTGACGGTGCCCATATTCAAACCTTGCTCTTGACATTTTTCTACCGCTACATGCGTCCGCTAGTCGAGGCAGGACATGTCTATATCGCCCTACCGCCTCTTTACAAGATGTCCAAAGGGAAAGGCAAGAAAGAAGAAGTGGCCTATGCTTGGACGGACGGTGAGTTAGAAGAACTACGGAAGCAGTTTGGCAAAGGAGCTACCCTCCAACGCTACAAGGGGCTTGGAGAGATGAATGCAGACCAGCTCTGGGAAACAACCATGAATCCAGAAACGCGTACTCTTATCCGTGTTACAATCGAAGACTTAGCACGCGCCGAACGCCGTGTCAACGTCCTCATGGGAGACAAGGTTGAACCACGCCGTAAGTGGATTGAAGATAATGTCAAGTTTACGCTGGAGGAGACAACAGCATTTTAAGAGATAAAGGATAAGAAAATGGTTGAAAAGAATGTTGATTTATTAGTGTCGTCTAAACTAAAGGAACAAGGATATACTGATAATGATATAAATTATGGTTATAGCTTACCATCTACTGGTAATAAGGATTTTACACCAGATAAAGGGACAGAATATAATTCTAAGTCAGGCAAGAAAACAAGAGCAGAGTTTGAATTCCTTATTTTTGCTGGAGGAGGAAAACAAAAAACTGAACAATTAATTCTTATAGAAGACAAGGATAGTTCAGATAAATTGGGCAGCGAGAAGGATATTACTAATAAGAAAAAGTTATATCAATTAGCTGTTACTGATGGTTTCTTTTATGCCTATGATTTGTTATCCAAAACTGAAAAGGTAAAATCAATATTAGTACTTGCGGTAGCTGGAGATAAATTAAAAACCTCAGCAATATTTGTATACAAGAATTCGGAAATTATTGATAAGTACAGTAAATATTCTCCAATCAAAGTTGATGATGAAATTTCATACATTTTCTTAGAAAAGTGGAATGATTGGGAACAATTATCTATTGATAATTTCCACACTTATCTTAACGAAGAAATTTTAGGCTTAAATTCTCCAGATAATGAAATCAATCTTGCTCATATTAGGACTGTTGCAGGTAAGTTATCAAATACTATTGATAAAAGATTAAAATTAGATCCTTTTAAACGACTCTTGCTTGTTTCAGGTCTTCTTCTCGGGATTAATGAAGATGAAGATTTAATTAAAAGCTTTAAGAAACCATATGGTGCTCAAGATTTATATAATCGAATTGAGGCAGCCTTACCAGAATCTAAATTTAGTTCTGACAAGAAACAGCAACTGCTGAATAGTTTTAGTTTTATTAAAGATGATAAAAAAATTACAACAGAATTACCTAGTAAAAATAAGGATAAGAAAGAATATCCTCTTGACATTATAGCCAAGGAGTTAAGTAAAGATTCTCGGATTGGTTATTCAATTTTAGATTTGATGAAACAGTCTAGTCATATTGATTTACTTGGAAACTTATTTGATGTATTCACTAAATATATGAGTGTAGGCGGAGCTAGCGGTGATATCGTTTTAACTCCAAGTCATATTACTAAATTTATGGCAGAAGTTATTGATGTTAGTCCAACAGATTATGTTATTGATATTACAGTTGGAACCGCTGGATTTTTGATTTCTGCAATGACAGTTATGGATGAAAAAGTTGATAATAATGCTTCTTTAACAGTAAGAGAAAAGAATAAACAGAAAAAAATGATTAAAGAAAATCAACTTTGGGGAATTGAGTACGATTCAAACATGTATGCTACAGCAGTTACAAATATGCTCTTACATGGTGATGGGAAAAGTCATATTTTTCATGGAGATTCTGAAAACAGACGTGACTTAACTAGCGGTAAAAGTTTTGATGAAATTTTTGAAGATGTTCAGTTTGATAAATTATTATTTAACCCACCTTATGACAATCAAGATAAATTTGTAAAAAATGGGCTCGATATCTTGCGGAAGGGTGGGAAAGCTGCCATTATTATTCCCAAACAAACATTTAATAAAGGTGGAAAAGTTGTTGATGAAATTTTTGAAAGTCATCGTTTGGAAGCTGTTTTTGATTTGCCAGCTGGCCAGTTTAAAAAGAAAAGTGGCACAGTTGGTACTGATGTTGCAATCTTTATTTTTACAGCCCATGAGTCACACGACTTTAAAAAAGATTATGTAACCTTTATCAAGTTATTGAAAGATGAGGTTGGAACAAAAGGAAATCTTAAAGGAGTAGCAAGTACAAAAACTGATCGAATCTACAAACGTATGTTAGAATTTGCCCAGAGTGGCTATCGAGATCTATCCATTTTGAAGAACAGGGTATATTTTGCAGAACCTTTAACAGTGTTATTGGAAAAAGGCAAATATATGTATAGAAATTATGAACCGAAACCTGATATTATTCCCACAGAAGAAGATTTTATGGAAACTGTTGGAGAATATCTTGAGTTTTTGTTGATGGAATCATATCGTATTATGGAGGAAGAAGCAGATGACGATATATAAAGATTTCCATATGTCACAAATTTTTGAATTTAGTGAAACGAAAGCAAAAATTAATGCAAATACTATCTCAAGTTTTAACGGGAAATACCCATATGTGACGAGAAGTGAGAAAAATAATGGAGTACAAGGTTATATCAGCTATCCTAAAAAATATCTTAATGATGCGAATACAATAAGTCTAGGAATGGACACAGCAACCTTTTTTTACCAAAAAGATCCATATTTTACTGGTGATAAGGTAAAGATATTATCCTTGATAAATAAAGAAGTTAATCTGAAGAGTGTTCATCCCTATCTATTAACATCTATTAAGAAAGCTTTTTCAACCTTCGGATGGGGAACTAATTCATACGATAGTAAGATTCTTAAGTCTGTTACTATTAAACTTCCTGTTAAGTCTGATACTGATTTAGAACCAGATTGGGAGTATATGGCGAATTATGTTAAAAACACTACACCAAATTATTTAGATGTAATTAATAAGCAAGGAAAAAGTCGAATAAATAAAATCCGAAATAAAAAAACTGGAATTGCAAAGCTATTAAATATTACGGATTATGAATTGAGTAGAGAAGAAATTAATCTGATTAATCAGTTTCCTCTCAAAAATTGGAAAGAGATTTCTGTTTCAAAAATTTTTGACATTATTGATCGAGGTAAGAGATTAATTGAAGCACAAAGAATTCCAGGTAGTCTTCCCTTTGTCACAGCTGGTGTTGGTAAGCAAGGAATATCAGGTTACATTTCAAATCCGGATATTAAAGTTTTCCCTGCCAACAGCTTAACTATTGATATGTTTGGAAAAGTGTTTTATCGGGATTTTAATTATGGAGCTGATGATCATGTTGCAGTATTAGCAAGATCGGATAATTCATTATCAAAAGAGGTTTTGCTTTTTATTGCCCCAATTATTGAAAAAGCTATTCGAGGGCAATTTGATTATTCTCAAAATTTTTACGCATCTGATGTTTATGACATTGTCATCAAATTACCCTATTTAGAGGATGATGATATTCCAGATTACAAATATATAGAGGCCTTTTCGAAAGTTATGGTAAAAAAATCAATTCAACGCTACGAGCAAGAGATTGCTCGACACGAGCAAGAGATTGCTCTTACTATTAGTAATTTTTTAGAAAATCTATAAAGAATTGTTAATACTTCACTCGTTCGATCTTCGGACAAGGCTTTTCTTGGTAAATTCTATTTGTCCGAAAATCGGACGAGTGTATTTTGAGTAAAAGACGAACTTTTGTTTTTGGAGGAGCTCTTGCAGGAGCAAAAAACTTTTTCCGAGAATCGGATGAAGTAAAAAGTACATTAAAATAAAAAAATTAGGAGATTATCCAGATAAAAAAATTTATGGAATTAGCAGTTTAGATACAAAAGCTTTAGAAAACAACGAATTCTTCCAACTTCTATCTGAGAGCAGGGACGAGTTGAGGGCTTTTACAAAAGCCAATAAGTCTAAGCAGGTTTACGCAACGAAGCTTAGGGATATGGAGAAACTTCTTGAGACTTTGCAAGCTGCTTTGCACCGTTCCAAGGCCAGTCAAACGGTGGCTAGTCTGGAAATGTCTGATCGTGAGCGTGATGATGCGCTTTCTATCTTGACTGGTCTGGTCAAGGCCTTCTCTCGTGTGAAAGAGGCAAGTAGCAAGGAAGCTTACGACAAACTCAGCAAACTTTTCAAAAATTATGCTGGGCTAACGAATATGAGCTACGAAAAAGAGACAGAAGCTATTAACCATTTGCTCAAGGAACTAAAAGATACTGACTACCAAACTGCCCTTTCAACCCTGCATTTGACAACTCATGTAGAAACCTTGACAAAGGAGCAGACTCAGTTTGAAAAAGCTTATAAGGAGCGCTTGGCTGAGCAAAAAGGAAAGGCACCTAGTCAAAATAAGGAAGTTCGTGCGAAACTACAAGAAATCTATGACTTCCTTGTGGATTTTACTGCAATCAACGCCTATTCTTATCCAGATAAAAAGCAGTATGCCGATCTCCGTGACCATCTCAACGCTATCCGTAGTCGCTATAAAAAATTAACACCAAAGAAAAGCAAGCAAGAAGCAGTAGCTGAGGAAAAGTAGCTTTCTTCTGAAGAAGTCCCTCAAAGATAGACGAGCTTTTGTAACATAAGGCGAAGTTTTGAAGTTCTAAAAGAATAGAAATGGGAACAAACATGGTATGGGAAAATAAACTAGGCATTACAAACTCAGCCCAGTTGGCAGATGCAGAAGAAAAACTGACAAAAAAACAAGCCGCCCTGCTTTTTCAGACAGGAGCTTTGTTCAAGATGGAAGTTGGCACTTTTTCAGGGCTGTCCGCTATTCACCATTATCTCTTTTCGGTCATCTATGATTTCGCTGGAAAGGTCCGTGATGTCAATAGTGCAAAGGATAACTTTCAATTTGCTCCCCGTATTTTTTTAGAGCAATCCTTACAGTATACTGACAAACTTCTTCATGACAATTTTGATCAAGTGATTGATAAGTACGCGGATATGAATATTGCCATCCTTTCCGTGAGGGGAATGGACGTGCCATGCGGATTTGGCTAGATTGTATGCTTCGTCAGAAGCTGAGAAAGTGGTAGATTGGAACGCCATTGATAAGGATGAATACCTGAATGCCATGAAGCATAGTGGAGTGTAGACTGGAGAACTCAAGTATCTCCTCCTCGATAATCTGACGGATGACCTCACTCAGGCCCGTTTCTTTAAGGGTGTGATGCTTCATATTATTACGAAGGGTACAGCCTTTACCAGACAGGGGAGTTATAAAGTTCAAGTAAAGGTGATGATTATCTTTTTTAGGGAAACAATCGCTAAAACTATTGGAGGTGCAGGATTGATTACGTTATTAATGATACCTTTTTTCCTCGTTCTCTTGGCTATTTTTGGAATTATATATGACTTAATGACCAGTAAAGGTAGAAAAGAGTGTGCTCGCACAGTATCCTTATTTATATTGAACATCCTCACTATTGGTATCTGTCTATTAGATCTACCCATGGAAAGTAAACCATACTCAGGAATAGGGTTTATCATATTTTATGCACTTGCTTTCACCCCTTTGATGATTGTTTTCTCACTATATACCCTTTATAGGATTGGAAAACATTATAGGTATTTTAAGAGTAAGTTCGCTATAATACTTCGCTTCAATGCCAGTTTACTTTTCCTCTTTTCATTAGTAAATACTTTTGTATTATGGAGAATCTTTAAAACATACCATAAAAACGATATTACTTTACTTTATTTTATTTTAATCGTTTTAGGAATTAGTTCGACTATCCAATTGATAGTAGGAGAACTTGAGATGAAAAGAGTACGAGGCATCCAAAAACAAGAGGAGCAAGACGGCAATGAAAAATAACTCTATAAAAGATATGTGCAGACAATATAGAAGTGAAGGGCAAATGCTGAGGTTGATTTCACAGACTGCCCAAACTCTAAAAGTTGAGGCTGTCGCCATGTCTGGTTCACGGACTGATACAAAAGCACCAAAAGATGAATTTCAAGATTATGATGTTGTTTATGTCGTGGACTATTTAGATAATCTGACGAGAGACCTTTCTTGGTTGGACCGGTTTGGCAAACGTATCATTGAGCAAGAGGTTACTCTGGGACATCGCCGTCTTTATCTCATGCTTTTTGAAGATGGGAATCGCATTGATCTAACCCTCTGTCCTAAAGAAGACATCAACGAGTGGGTGGATAGCGAGGCTTGCTTCACAGTTTTAGTAGATGATAAGGGCTTGTTTGAATCCTATTCTCCCAGTCCTCAGCGTTTCTGGATACATCCAGCTAGTGAGACGGATTTTAAAAAAGCCTGCAATGAATTTTGGTGGGTGTCAGCCTACGTGGTCAAGGGTATCTGTCGCAAGCAAGTCATTTATGCCACGGACCATCTCTACGGAATTTGTCAACAAGAACTCTTGAAGGTCTTAGCTTGGCAAGTGGCAGCAGATAAGGGAACGGTCGATGTTGGCAAGAACTACAAGTGTCTCTTTAACTATATGTCTGCTGAGAAAGAGAAGGAATTCTCAAATCTGCTGGATTTTTCAAGTGTAGAGAAACTTACTCATTCATTGTTTGCTACGATGGACCTTTTCCACAGAGAAGCTCAAATCCTTGCTCAAAAGATGGGCTTTGACTATTATAAGGAAGTAGCTGAGAAGATGATTGAGTATGCTGAGGAAAGGTTGAGCTAGTATGCTAGATTATGTATTTGCTTTATTTTTCATGGGATTCCCAGGAGTCCAAATTTTAGTATTGGTGTCTTCTATATTTCTAGCTCTTAAAAGAAATAAGTTAAATAAAAGGGTGTATGGATTATTTTTCCCGATTGTTATAACCTTGTGTAATATTTGGCTTATTTCAATAGATCGCACAGAGCTTTTTGATGATGTTTTAAGATTCTATTTCTTTCTAATCTCTTTTTGTTTTCCAATGCTCATTACAGCAGTAATTTACCATGCTCTTCGATTGTCTTCTATCTATTCTCTATTAAGGTGGAAGATGATAGTTATTAGCTTTTGCTACTTAATTGGTTTAGTCTTCCATCTTCTTAATACTATGTATTGGAATGAAGTCTTTCATGGACATCAAAATGTATTTAATGCTTTGCTTATTGGGACCGTTGTTATTTCATTTCTTCCTTCCATATATTTATTTTTTGTACAAAGAAAAGTTGAACAAGTACCTACTAGCTAAATTTAAGTAAACTAAAATGTTTTAACCTGATAAAAATTTTCAAAACTTTAAACTACAGAAAGGATTGTTTGGTTCCTTACAGTAACTGAACACGGGACTAATTCCCGTAAAATATCTTTTACTGTATAAAAACCTACTCTACATTCTTTGAAAGGAGTTGAACACGCCCTAAATGCTAGGTGAAAAAGATAAATTATCTTGTGAGCTTGCTTACTTCAAGAATTTTCTATTTTCACTTGATATTTTACGGGCTCTGTATCCTATATGTCTAACATTCAAAACATGTCCCTTGAGGACATCATGGGAGAGCGCTTTGGTCGCTACTCCAAGTATATTATTCAAGACCGGGCTTTGCCAGACATTCGTGATGGTTTGAAGCCGGTTCAGCGTCGTATCCTTTATTCGATGAATAAGGATGGCAATACCTTTGACAAGAGCTACCGTAAGTCTGCTAAGTCTGTCGGGAACATCATGGGGAATTTCCACCCGCATGGTGACAGCTCCATCTATGATGCCATGGTTCGTATGTCACAGGATTGGAAGAATCGTGAGATTTTGGTCGAAATGCACGGTAACAACGGCTCTATGGATGGAGATCCGCCTGCGGCTATGCGTTATACTGAGGCACGTTTGTCTGAAATTGCAGGCTACCTTCTTCAAGATATCGAGAAAAAGACAGTTCCCTTTGCATGGAACTTTGACGATACCGAGAAAGAACCAACTGTTTTGCCAGCAGCCTTTCCAAACCTTTTAGTCAATGGTTCGACTGGGATTTCGGCTGGATATGCCACAGATATTCCACCGCATAATTTAGCTGAGGTCATTGATGCGACGGTTTACATGATTGATCACCCAACAGCCAAGGTGGACAAGCTCATGGAATTCTTGCCTGGACCAGACTTCCCGACTGGAGGGATTATCCAGGGTCGTGATGAAATTAAAAAGGCCTATGAAACCGGAAAAGGGCGCGTGGTTGTTCGTTCCAAGACTGAGATTGAAAAGCTAAAAGGTGGTAAGGAACAAATCGTTGTCACTGAGATTCCTTATGAAATCAACAAGGCTAATCTGGTTAAGAAAATCGATGATGTTCGTGTTAATAACAAGGTAGCTGGGATTGCTGAGGTTCGTGATGAGTCTGACCGTGACGGTCTTCGCATTGCTATCGAACTAAAGAAAGACGCGAATACGGAGCTTGTTCTCAACTATCTTTTCAAATATACCGACCTACAAATCAATTACAACTTTAACATGGTGGCGATTGACAATTTCACACCTCGTCAGGTTGGAATTGTACCAATCCTGTCTAGCTACATCGCCCACCGTCGTGAAGTGATTCTGGCCCGTTCACGCTTTGACAAGGAAAAGGCTGAGAAACGTCTCCATATCGTGGAAGGTTTGATTCGCGTGATTTCGATTTTGGACGAAGTCATTGCTCTTATCCGTGCTTCCGAAAATAAGGCTGACGCCAAGGAAAATCTCAAGGTCAGCTATGACTTTACAGAAGAGCAGGCTGAGGCCATTGTTACCTTGCAACTTTACCGTTTGACCAATACAGACGTGGTTGTCTTGCAGGAAGAAGAAGCAGAACTTCGTGAAAAGATTGCCATGCTTGCGGCTATCATCGGTGATG
Organism: Streptococcus mitis; assembly: GCF_016658865.1. Lineage (NCBI taxonomy): Bacteria > Bacillati > Bacillota > Bacilli > Lactobacillales > Streptococcaceae > Streptococcus > Streptococcus mitis. The sequence continues at coordinate 1,249,376 of NZ_CP067992.1, read as the reverse complement.
AACGGACTATGTACAATCTTATGAAGAAAGAACTTCGTGAGGTCAAGAAGAAATTTGCGACACCACGTTTGAGCACTTTAGAAGACACTGCGAAAGTAATCGAAATTGATACAGCTAGTCTTATCGCCGAGGAAGATACCTACGTCAGCGTGACCAAGGCAGGTTACATCAAGCGTACCAGTCCACGTTCTTTTGCGGCTTCCACTCTGGAGGAAATTGGCAAACGTGATGATGACCGTCTCATCTTTGTTCAATCTGCTAAGACAACCCAACATCTTTTGATGTTCACGACTCTTGGAAATGTCATTTATCGACCAATTCATGAATTGGCAGATATTCGCTGGAAGGATATCGGAGAGCATCTGAGCCAAACCATCACAAACTTTGAAACTAACGAAGAAATCCTTTATGTTGAAGTAGTAGATCAGTTCGATGATGCGACAACCTATTTTGCAGCTACTCGGGTCGGTCAAATTAAACGGGTAGAACGAAAAGAGTTCTCTCCATGGCGAACCTATAAATCTAAATCAGTCAAGTATGCTAAGCTTAAAGACGAGACAGACCAGATTGTAGCAGTGGCTCCGATTAAACTAGATGATGTTCTTTTGATTAGCCAAAATGGTTATGCCCTTCGTTTCAATATTGAAGAGGTTCCGGTTGTTGGTGCCAAGGCTGCAGGTGTCAAAGCTATGAACCTGAAAGCAGATGATGTCCTCCAATCCGCCTTTATCTGTAACACCTCATCCTTCTACCTCTTGACTCAGCGTGGAAGCTTGAAACGTGTTTCCATTGAGGAAATTCCAGCAACCAGCCGTGCCAAACGAGGACTACAAGTCTTGCGTGAGTTGAAAAACAAACCACACCGTGTCTTCTTAGCAGGAGCAGTTGCAGAGCAAGGTTTCGTTGGTGATCTCTTTAGTACAGAAGTGGAAGAAAACGACCAAACTCTGCTTGTTCAATCCAATAAAGGAACAATCTATGAAAGTCGGTTACAAGACTTGAACCAGTCAGAACGCACAAGCAACGGCAGCTTCATCTCTGACACGATTTCAGATGAAGAAGTTTTTGACGCTTATCTTAAAGAAGTATTTACAGAAGCAAAATAAGTGAAATGAAGAATCAGTTCTAAGAGCTGGTTCTTTTTTATTGAAGAAATTTTCTGAAAATTACAAAATATACTTGCTATTTTAGAAAAATAGTGTAGAATATAAGAAATAGGTTTTTAGAATAAGGAGTGGAATATGACAGTAACGATTGATTGGGAAAATCTCGGTTTTTCCTATATGAAATTACCTTATCGCTATATTGCTCATTTTAAAAATGGACAATGGAATCAAGGAGAACTTACAGAAGATGCAACCTTGCATATTTCAGAGTCTTCTCCAAGTCTTCACTATGGTCAACAAGCATTTGAAGGTTTGAAAGCTTATCGTACTAAGGATGGCAGTGTTCAACTGTTCCGTCCTGATGAAAATGCCAAGCGTCTGCAACGTACTTGTGATCGTCTCTTGATGCCACAAGTTCCGACAGACATGTTTGTAGAAGCTTGTAAGGCAGTTGTTCGTGCGAATGAAGAATATGTACCTCCATACGGAACAGGTGGAACCTTATATCTTCGCCCTCTTTTGATTGGTGTCGGAGATATTATTGGGGTTAAACCAGCAGAAGAGTATATTTTCACCATCTTTGCCATGCCAGTTGGTAATTACTTTAAGGGTGGTTTGGTTCCAACCAACTTCTTGATTCAGGATGAATACGACCGTGCCGCTCCAAATGGTACAGGTGCGGCTAAGGTTGGTGGGAACTATGCTGCAAGTCTCTTGCCAGGGAAATTGGCTAAGTCACGTCATTTCTCAGATGTTATCTACCTAGACCCTTCAACTCATACAAAGATTGAAGAAGTCGGTTCAGCTAACTTCTTTGGAATTACAGCTGACAATGAGTTTGTAACACCATTGAGTCCATCTATCTTGCCATCTATTACTAAGTATTCTTTGCTTTATTTGGCAGAACATCGCTTGGGCTTAACTCCTATTGAGGGAGATGTCCCAATTGATAACCTTGACCGTTTTGTAGAGGCAGGTGCCTGTGGTACAGCAGCAGTTATTTCGCCAATTGGTGGAATTCAGCACGGTGATGATTTTCATGTGTTCTATAGTGAAACAGAAGTTGGCCCTGTGACTCGTAAACTCTATGATGAATTGACAGGTATTCAGTTTGGTGATATTGAAGCGCCAGAAGGTTGGATTGTAAAAGTAGATTAAAATAAACAAAAGGAGATTTTTGATGAAATCGAAAAAGTGGCTCTTAACAGCAGGAGTGGTCCTGAGCACAACAGCTCTTTTAGTGGCTTGTGGAAAAGCTGATAAAGAAGCAGATGCACCGACAACATTTTCATATGTCTATGCAGTAGATCCAGCATCTTTGGACTATAGTATAGCGACTCGTACATCTACAACAGATGTCATCGGGAACGTGGTTGATGGCTTGATGGAAAACGACCAGTACGGAAATGTTATTCCTTCCTTGGCTGAAGATTGGTCTGTCTCAAAAGATGGTTTGACTTATACCTATAAACTTCGTAAAGGAGTTAAATGGTATACATCAGAAGGTGAAGAATACGCAGAAGTAACAGCCCATGACTTTGTGACAGGACTAAAACACGTAGCTGACGGCAAGTCAGACGGTGTTTCTCTCATCCAAAATTCAATCAAGGGCTTGGATGCCTATATGACTGGTGAGACCAATGATTTCTCTACAGTTGGTGTCAAGGCCTTGGACGATTACACAGTTGAATATACCCTAAACAAACCAGAAAGCTTCTGGAACTCTAAAGTCACAACAGCGACGATGTTGCCTGTGAATGAAGAGTTTTTGAAGGCATCAGGTAAAGATTATGGAGCAGTTACTCCAGCAGGAATTCTCTACAATGGTCCTTATATCTTGAAGACCTTGACATCTAAATCGTTAATTGAATACGAGAAAAACCCAAATTACTGGGATAAAGAAAAGGTAAAAATAGAGAAGATTAAATTGACCTACTACGATGGCTCTGATCAGGAATCGTTGATTCGTAGTTTCTCTTCTGGTGCCTATACGACAGCCCGTCTCTTCCCAAGTAGCTCAAACTTTGCTTCTACTTTGGAACAATACGGAGATAAAATCACTTATAGCCCACAGGACTCAAGCAGCTATTACTTTACCTTTAACGTAAATCGTCAGTCATATAATAAAACTGCGAAAACAAGTGAAGAACAAAAGACTTCTACTAAAGAAGCTATGCTTAATAAGGACTTCCGTCAGGCTATCAACTTTGCCTTCAACCGCCATTCTTATGCTGCACAGCTAAATGGTGAAGACGGTGCGGACAAGATTATTCGTAACAGCCTCGTTCCTGACAACTTTGTACAAGCAGGTGGTAAAAACTTTGGTCAAATCGCTCAAGCAGAGTTGGTGAACTATGGTGACCAATGGAAAGGTGTTGAGCTAGTTGACGGTAAGGATTCTATCTACAATCCTGACAAGGCTAAAGCTGCTTTCGAAAAAGCTAAGAAAGACTTGGAATCTAAAGGGGTAACATTCCCAATTCACTTGGATGTCCCAGTTGAACAAACAGATACCATCGCTGTTCAACAAAGCAACTCTTTCAAACAGTCTATTGAATCAACTCTTGGTGCTGAAAATGTTGTTATCGACGTTCTTCAAATGACAGATAATGAAAAGGAAACAATCACTTCTCAAGCGCGTGTTCCTTCTCAAAAAGATTATGATTTGAACAGTACAGGATGGGCTCCAAGCTATCAAGACCCAGCATCTTACTTGAATATCATGGATCCTAAATCAGGTTCTGCTATGAAACACCTTGGTATTACTAAAGGGAAAGATAAGGATGTTGTAGCTAAACTTGGTTTGGACCAATATAAGAAATTATTGGATGATGCAGATTCAGAAACTACAAATCTTGAAGAACGCTATGAAAAATATGCCAAGGCTCAAGCTTGGTTGACAGATAGTTCATTATTGATGCCAACAGCCTCATCTGGTGGTTCTCCAGTTGTAAGTAATGTCGTGCCATTCTCAAAACCATACTCACAAGTTGGTATTAAGGGTGACCCATATATCTTTAAAGGAATGAAATTGCAAAAAGATATTGTTACAACAAAAGAATATGAAGAAGCACTGAAAAAATGGCAAAAAGAAAAATTGGAATCAAATGGTAAGTACCAAAAAGAACTAGAAAAACACATTAAATAATGCGGAAAACTCTATATCGGACAAGCCCGATATAGAGTTTTTTCTTGCTAGTTTTGGGATTTTCTTGTAAAATAGAAAAAGTGAAGAGAGGTATGAAATGAGTAAGAAAGATAAAAAAATTGAAATTCAAGTAGCAGATGCCAAGGTTAATGTAGGAAAAGACAGTTTTGAAGGCTATACATTGACAATTGGTAAAAAAGTTATCGGAGAAATTGCCGAATTAGACGGACAATTTGCCATCATAAAGAATGGAAACGTCGATAGTTTTTATAAAAAATTGGAAAAAGCTGTGGAAATTTTGATTGAAAATTATAATTTAGCAAAATAAGTCTTGTTTTTTTGAAATTTTCATGATATAATAGTCCATGTTGATTGTAGGAGAGATAGCGAAGAGGCTAAACGCGGCGGACTGTAAATCCGCTCCTTCGGGTTCGGGGGTTCGAATCCCTCTCTCTCCATTTCATCAATGGGGTATAGCCAAGCGGTAAGGCAAGGGACTTTGACTCCCTCATGCGTTGGTTCGAATCCAGCTACCCCAGTTCTTAGGTAATGATCAAGATAAAAAGCAAAATATCTTAGGGTATTTTATTTTTATAATTGAAAGACGTGAACGATATGAACATGTCCTTGCGGGTGCTTAGGAAAAAAATTATAAGTATGTCAAGTTTAAGAAAAACTTGATTGTTGGAGGATTTTTTAGATGAACGAATTTGAAGATTTGCTAAATAGCGTTAGCCAAGTTGAGACTGGTGATGTTGTTAGTGCTGAAGTATTGACAGTTGATGCGACTCAAGCTAACGTTGCAATCTCTGGGACTGGTGTTGAAGGTGTCTTGACTCTTCGCGAATTGACAAACGATCGCGATGCAGATATCAATGACTTTGTTAAAGTAGGAGAAGTATTGGATGTTCTTGTACTTCGTCAAGTAGTTGGTAAAGATACTGATACAGTTACATACCTTGTATCTAAAAAACGCCTTGAAGCTCGCAAAGCATGGGACAAACTTGTTGGTCGCGAAGAAGAAGTTGTTACTGTTAAAGGAACTCGTGCCGTTAAAGGTGGACTTTCAGTAGAATTTGAAGGTGTTCGTGGATTTATCCCAGCTTCAATGTTGGATACTCGTTTCGTACGTAACACTGAGCGTTTTGTAGGTCAAGAATTTGATGCTAAAATCAAAGAAGTTGACGCTAAAGAAAACCGCTTCATCCTTTCACGTCGTGAAGTTGTTGAAGCAGCTACAGCAGCAGCTCGCGCTGAAGTATTCGGTAAATTGGCTGTTGGTGATGTAGTAACTGGTAAAGTTGCACGTATCACAAGTTTCGGTGCTTTCATCGACCTTGGTGGTGTTGACGGATTGGTTCACTTGACTGAATTGTCACATGAACGTAACGTATCACCAAAATCAGTTGTAACTGTTGGTGAAGAAATTGAAGTGAAAATCCTTGATCTTAACGAAGAAGAAGGACGCGTATCACTTTCACTTAAAGCAACAACACCTGGACCATGGGATGGCGTTGAGCAAAAATTGGCTAAAGGTGATGTAGTAGAAGGAACAGTTAAACGTTTGACTGACTTCGGTGCATTTGTTGAAGTATTGCCAGGTATCGATGGACTTGTTCACGTATCACAAATTTCACACAAACGTATTGAAAATCCAAAAGAAGCTCTTAAAGTTGGTCAAGAAGTTAAAGTTAAAGTTCTTGAAGTTAACGCAGATGCAGAGCGCGTATCACTTTCTATCAAAGCTCTTGAAGAGCGTCCAGCTCAAGAAGAAGGACAAAAAGAAGAAAAACGTGCTGCTCGTCCACGTCGTCCAAAACGTCAAGAAAAACGTGATTTCGAACTTCCAGAAACACAAACAGGATTCTCAATGGCTGACTTGTTCGGTGATATCGAACTCTAATCAAATTGAAAATACACAAAATCCTTTGTTTACTTAACAAGGGATTTTTCTTTTGTCTGTAAGCCTTTTTTGATATAATAGTTCTATGTTAGAATCAGAAAAACAATCACGTTATCAAATCTTAAATGAGGAGTTCTCTTTTTTATTGGAAGGTGAAACCAATGTTTTGGCTAATCTTTCCAACGCCAGTGCTCTTCTAAAATCACGCTTTCCTAATACCGTATTCTCAGGCTTTTATCTGTTTGATGGAAAGGAATTGGTTTTAGGTCCTTTCCAAGGTGGTGTTTCCTGCATCCGTATTGCACTTGGAAAAGGTGTTTGTGGGGAGGCAGCTCACTTTCAGGAAACTGTTCTGGTTGGTAATGTAACAACTTATCCCAACTATATTTCTTGTGATAGTCGAGCTAAAAGTGAAATTGTTGTTCCGATGGTTAAGAATGGTCAATTGCTCGGGGTTCTGGATCTGGATTCTTCAGAGATTGATGATTATGATGCTATGGATCGAGATTATTTGGAACAATTTGTCGCTATTTTGCTTGAAAAGACAGAATGGGACTTTACAATGTTTGGGGAGAAAGCCTAATGTATCAAGCTCTTTATCGAAAATATAGAAGTCAAAACTTCTCCCAGTTGGTTGGACAGGAAGTTGTGGCTAAGACTCTTAAACAAGCAGTAGAGCAAGAGAAAATAAGTCATGCCTATCTTTTCTCTGGTCCACGTGGAACGGGAAAAACTAGTGTGGCTAAGATCTTTGCCAAAGCTATGAACTGTCCCAATCAAGTGGGTGGTGAACCTTGTAATAACTGCTATATTTGTCAAGCGGTGACGGATGGTAGTTTAGAAGATGTCATTGAAATGGATGCAGCCTCTAATAACGGGGTGGATGAAATCCGTGAAATTCGTGATAAATCTACCTATGCGCCTAGCCTTGCTCGTTATAAGGTCTATATCATAGATGAGGTTCACATGCTGTCTACAGGAGCTTTTAATGCCCTCCTAAAGACGTTAGAAGAGCCAACACAGAATGTGGTCTTTATTTTGGCTACTACTGAATTGCACAAGATACCTGCGACTATTCTATCCCGTGTGCAACGTTTTGAATTTAAATCGATTAAGACACAGGATATTAAGGAACATATTCACTATATCTTAGACAAAGAAAATATCAGTTCTGAACCAGAGGCTGTGGAAATCATTGCTAGACGGGCTGAAGGTGGAATGCGAGACGCCTTGTCTATTTTGGATCAAGCCCTAAGTTTAACACAGGGAAATGAATTGACGACTGCCATTTCTGAAGAAATTACTGGCACTATTAGCCTATCAGCCTTGGATGATTATGTGGCTGCCTTGTCTCAACAGGATGTTCCCAAGGCCTTGTATTGCTTAAATCTTCTCTTTGACAATGGTAAGAGCATGACTCGTTTTGTGACCGACCTTTTGCACTATTTAAGAGACTTGTTAATTGTCCAAACAGGTGGAGAAAACACTCATCATAGTCCAGTCTTTGTAGAAAATTTGGCACTTCCTCAAGAAAATCTGTTTGAAATGATTCGCTTGGCGACAGTCAGTTTAGCAGATATTAAGTCTAGTTTGCAACCTAAGATTTATGCTGAGATGATGACTATTCGTTTGGCAGAGATTAAGCTTGAACCAGCTCTTTCTGGGGCAGTTGAACATGAAATTTCTGCATTGAGACAGGAAGTTGCCCGTCTCAAACATGAACTCTCAAATGTGGGCACTGTACCAAAAACAACTAGTCCAGTACTTACCCGTCCAGCAGCGAGCAAGACCGTCTATCGTGTGGATCGTAATAAAGTTCAATCTATCTTACAAGAGGCTGTCGAAAATCCTGATTTAGCACGTCAAAATCTGATTCGTCTGCAGAATGCCTGGGGAGAGGTGATTGAAAGTCTAGGAGGCCCTGATAAGGCTCTATTAGTTGGTTCTCAACCGGTTGCGGCCAATGAACACCATGCTATTCTTGCTTTTGAGTCTAACTTCAATGCTGGTCAAACCATGAAACGAGACAATCTCAACACTATGTTTGGCAACATCCTCAGTCAGGCAGCAGGTTTTTCACCTGAGATTTTAGCCATTTCCATGGAGGAATGGAAAGAAGTTCGCGCAGCCTTTTCAGTCAAAGCCAAATCTACTCAAACTGAAAAAGAAGCAGAAGAAAGTCTGATTCCAGAAGGATTTGAATTTTTGGCTGATAAAGTGAAGGTAGAGGAAGACTAAAGAAAGATTTCATGATACAATAAGTTTATGAATAGACAACAATTTATTATTATCGCGCTGTTTACAGCTGCTGAGACCTATTTTTTTAATGAAGCCTGGATGACTGGTCGCTATATTATGGCAGCCTTTTGGGCCATTCTGCTCTTTAGAAATTTTCGAGTTAGTTACTTGATGGGCAAGATTGTAGATGTCATTGACCAGCATTTGAAAGGAAAAGACTAGTCCTCAGCTTCTAGACAAAATCAAAGCCTTTTAGGCTTTTTTTTGTTATACTATAAAAGTATATTTATTGACCTTTTACCGTGTTTTCTAGGAAAATCAAGTATGTCTCTAGTAACGCTGTAAAGGCCTTGAAAAAGAAAGGAACTATCATGTCAGTATTAGAGATCAAAGATCTTCACGTTGAGATTGAAGGAAAAGAAATTTTAAAAGGGGTTAACCTGACCCTGAAAACAGGAGAAATCGCCGCTATCATGGGGCCAAATGGTACTGGTAAATCGACTCTTTCTGCAGCTATTATGGGAAATCCAAACTATGAGGTGACCAAAGGTGAGGTCTTGTTTGATGGCGTAAACATCCTTGAGTTGGAAGTGGACGAGCGTGCGCGTATGGGACTTTTCCTTGCTATGCAATACCCATCAGAAATTCCTGGTATTACTAACGCTGAGTTTCTTCGTGCAGCCATGAATGCTGGTAAAGAAGATGATGAAAAAATTTCAGTTCGTGAGTTTATCACTAAATTGGATGAGAAGATGGAATTGCTTAACATGAAAGAAGAAATGGCTGAGCGTTACCTCAACGAAGGTTTCTCTGGTGGTGAGAAAAAACGTAATGAAATTCTTCAACTTTTGATGTTGGAGCCAACATTTGCTCTTTTGGATGAGATTGATTCTGGTCTTGATATTGACGCTCTTAAAGTTGTATCGAAAGGGGTCAATGCCATGCGTGGTGAAGGCTTTGGTGCTATGATTATCACTCACTACCAACGTCTTTTGAACTATATCACACCAGATGTGGTACACGTGATGATGGAAGGTCGTGTTGTCCTTTCTGGTGGTCCAGAATTGGCTGCGCGTTTGGAGCGTGAAGGATACGCAAAACTAGCTGAAGAACTTGGCTATGACTACAAGGAAGAATTGTAATTCCCTCGTATCTTTTAGGAGAAGTAAATGACTAAAGAAAATATTAAACTTTTTTCAGAAATGCACGCTGAACCAAGCTGGTTGGCTGACCTCCGTCAAAAAGCTTTTGATAAGATTGAGAGTTTAGAATTACCAGTTATTGAGCGTGTCAAATTCCACCGTTGGAATCTGGGGGATGGAACGATTACAGAAAATGAGCCATCAGCAAATGTTCCAGATTTCACTGCACTAGATAACCACTTGAAATTGGTGCAAGTAGGAACTCAGACTGTTTTTGAGCAAACTCCAGTTGAGTTGGCTGAACAGGGTGTCGTCTTTACAGATTTTCACTCAGCTTTAGAAGAAATTCCAGAGCTTATTGAGGAATTCTTCATGTCATCTGTTAAGTATGACGATGATAAGTTGGCAGCCTACCATACAGCTTATTTCAATAGTGGTGCTGTTCTCTACATTCCTGATAATGTTGAGATTAAAGAACCAATCGAAGGTATTTTCTACCAAGATAGTGATAGTGATGTGCCGTTTAACAAGCATATTATGATTATCGCTGGTAAAAACTCTAAGATTAGTTATCTGGAGCGTTTAGAGTCACGCGGTGAAGGAAGTGCCAAAGCAACTGCTAATATAACAGTAGAAGTCATTGCTCGTTCAGGTGCTCAAGTCAAGTTTGCAGCTATTGACCGTCTAGGTGAAAACGTTACTGCCTACATTAGCCGTCGTGGTAAGTTGGGCAATGATGCAAGTATTGATTGGGCAATCGGTGTCATGAACGAAGGAAACGTCGTTGCTGACTTTGATAGCGACTTGATTGGAAATGGTAGCCATGCAGATCTCAAGGTTGTAGCTCTTTCAAGTGGTCGTCAGGTACAAGGGATTGATACTCGTGTAACCAACTACGGCTGTAACTCAATCGGAAATATCCTGCAACATGGGGTTATTCTTGAGAAAGCAACTTTGACCTTCAATGGTATTGGCCACATCATCAAGGGGGCCAAGGGAGCAGATGCGCAACAAGAAAGCCGTGTTCTTATGTTGTCAGATCAAGCGCGTTCAGATGCCAATCCAATTCTTTTGATTGACGAGAATGATGTTACTGCAGGTCACGCAGCTTCTATCGGTCAGGTAGATCCAGAAGACATGTACTACCTCATGAGCCGTGGTTTAGATAAGGCGACTGCAGAACGTTTGGTTGTCCGTGGTTTCCTTGGCTCAGTTATCGTTGAGATTCCAGTCAAGGAAGTTCGTGATGAAATGATTGCAACTATCGAAGAAAAATTGTCAAAACGCTAAGGGGTAGCCTATGTTAGATGTAGAAGCGATTCGCAAGGATTTTCCAATTTTAGACCAGATTGTCAACGATGAACCATTGGTCTATTTGGACAATGCTGCGACGACACAAAAACCACTAACAGTTCTGGAAACGATTAATCGCTACTATGAACAGGATAATGCAAATGTTCACCGGGGTGTTCATACCTTGGCAGAACGGGCGACAGCTTCTTATGAGGCGGCTCGTGAAATCATTCGTAAGTTTATCAATGCAGGGTCTACAAAGGAAGTTCTTTTTACCAGAGGAACGACAACCAGTCTGAACTGGGTAGCGCGTTATGCTGAGGAAGTCTTGACTGAGGGAGATCAGGTCTTGATTTCTGTCATGGAACACCATTCCAATATCATTCCTTGGCAGGAAGCCTGCCGTAAGACTGGGGCAGAGCTTGTCTATGTCTATCTCAAGGATGGAGCTCTGGATATGGATGATTTGCGAGCTAAATTGACTGATAAAGTTAAGTTTGTCTCCCTTGCTCACGCCTCAAATGTTCTGGGTGTGGTCAATCCAATCAAAGAAATCACTCAAATGGCCCACCAAGTTGGTGCCATCATGGTGGTGGATGGTGCTCAATCTACACCTCATATGAAGATTGATGTTCAGGACTTGGATGTGGATTTCTTTGCCTTTTCGGGTCACAAGATGGCTGGTCCGACTGGTATCGGTGTTCTTTACGGTAAAGAAAAGTATCTGGAACAAATGTCACCAGTAGAATTTGGCGGCGAAATGATTGATTTCGTTTATGAACAATCTGCTAGTTGGAAGGAATTACCTTGGAAATTCGAGGCAGGAACTCCCAATATGGCAGGTGCAATTGGACTGGCAGCAGCTGTGGATTATCTTGAAAACATTGGTATGGATGCCATTGAAGCCCATGAACAAGAATTGATCGCATACGTCTATCCAAAACTGCAGGCGATTGAAGGACTGACCATTTATGGTTCACAGGACTTGGCTCAACGTTCAGGTGTTATTGCCTTTAACCTAGGCGACCTTCATCCGCACGACCTTGCGACTGCTTTGGATTATGAAGGAGTGGCTGTTCGAGCAGGTCACCATTGTGCGCAACCTTTGCTCCAGTATTTGGATGTTCCAGCAACAGCTCGTGCAAGTTTTTATATCTATAATACAAAGGCAGATTGCGACAAGCTAGTCGATGCCTTACAAAAGACAAAGGAGTTTTTCAATGGCACTTTCTAAACTAGATAGCCTTTATATGGCAGTGGTAGCGGACCATTCGAAAAATCCACATCATCAAGGAAAGTTGGAAGATGCTGAACAAATCAGTCTCAACAATCCAACCTGTGGGGATGTCATCAACCTCTCTGTCAAGTTTGATGCAGAGGACCGTTTGGTAGATATTGCTTTTCTAAACTCAGGATGTACGATTTCAACTGCCTCTGCTAGTATGATGACAGATGCCGTTTTAGGCAAGACCAAACAAGAAATCTTAGAACTTGCGACCATTTTTTCTGAAATGGTTCAAGGGCAAAAAGATGAGCGTCAAGACCAACTTGGAGACGCAGCCTTCTTGTCAGGTGTTGCCAAATTTCCTCAACGAATCAAGTGTGCAACCCTAGCTTGGAACGCCCTGAAGAAAACAATTGAAAATCAAGAAAACAAGTAAGGCAAGTTTCTTTTGTCTTATGAATCAGTAGAAATGAAGAATGAAAGAAAGGATATTATGGCTGAAGAAAGAGTAGAACCAAAACCAATTGACCTTGGTGAATATAAATTTGGTTTCCATGATGATGTAGAGCCTGTCCTATCGACAGGAAAAGGATTGAATGAAGATGTCATTCGTGAACTATCAGCTGCAAAGGGAGAACCTGAGTGGATGCTAGAATTCCGTTTGAAGTCTTATGAAACCTTCAAAAAAATGCCCATGCAAACTTGGGGAGCAGACTTGTCAGAGATTGATTTTGATGACTTGATCTACTACCAAAAACCATCTGATAAACCAGCTCGTTCATGGGATGAGGTTCCTGAAAAAATTAAAGAAACCTTTGAACGTATCGGGATTCCTGAAGCTGAGCGTGCTTATCTAGCAGGTGCCTCTGCCCAGTACGAGTCAGAAGTGGTTTACCACAACATGAAGGAAGAGTTCCAGAAATTGGGTATTATCTTTACAGATACGGATTCTGCCCTCAAGGAATACCCAGACTTGTTTAAACAATACTTTGCTAAGTTGGTACCGCCGACTGATAACAAGTTGGCAGCTCTTAACTCAGCAGTATGGTCAGGTGGAACCTTTATCTACGTACCAAAAGGGGTCAAAGTGGATATTCCACTTCAAACTTACTTCCGTATCAACAACGAAAATACTGGTCAGTTTGAACGTACCTTGATTATCGTTGATGAGGGAGCAAGTGTCCATTATGTAGAAGGATGTACAGCGCCAACTTATTCAAGTAACAGCTTGCATGCTGCCATTGTAGAAATCTTTGCCTTGGATGGAGCTTATATGCGTTATACGACTATCCAAAACTGGTCTGATAACGTCTATAACTTGGTAACAAAGCGTGCTAAGGCTCAAAAGGATGCCACTGTTGAGTGGATTGATGGTAACTTGGGTGCCAAAACAACCATGAAATACCCATCTGTTTACCTAGATGGAGAAGGGGCGCGTGGTACCATGCTCTCTATCGCTTTTGCCAATGCTGGGCAACACCAGGATACTGGAGCTAAGATGATCCACAACGCTCCACATACAAGCTCGTCTATCGTGTCTAAATCCATCGCTAAAGGCGGAGGAAAGGTGGACTACCGTGGACAGGTAACCTTTAATAAAAGCTCTAAGAAATCTGTCTCTCACATCGAGTGTGATACCATTATCATGGATGACTTGTCAGCATCAGATACCATTCCGTTTAATGAAATTCACAACTCACAAGTCGCTTTGGAACACGAAGCTAAGGTATCTAAGATTTCAGAAGAGCAACTCTATTACCTCATGAGCCGTGGATTGTCAGAATCTGAAGCAACTGAGATGATTGTTATGGGATTTGTAGAACCATTTACAAAAGAGCTTCCAATGGAGTATGCTGTTGAGCTTAATCGCTTGATTAGCTATGAGATGGAAGGATCAGTTGGGTAAGAATATGTAGAATCTGAGCAGGATTTATTTCTGTTCAGATTTTTTTGAAAAATCATCTTATAAATATTCACAAAATCCCTTTTATATGATAAAATAAAACAATCATATTTAATGGAGATGAAGTATGAATATTTTTAGAACAAAAGATGTTAGCTTGGGACGTACTGAAATGCACCGTCATTTAAAAGTATGGGATTTGATTTTATTAGGAATCGGTGCCATGGTAGGAACTGGGATTTTTACCATTACAGGAACCGCAGCAGCAACGCTTGCTGGTCCGTCACTGGTGGTATCTATAGTGATTTCTGCCCTGTGTGTTTCTTTATCCGCCCTCTTTTTCGCAGAGTTTGCCTCTCGTGTTCCTGCAACTGGTGGTGCTTATAGTTATTTGTATGCAATTTTGGGTGAATTACCAGCTTGGATTGCTGGTTGGTTGACCATCATGGAGTTCATGACAGCAGTTTCTGGTGTGGCCTCTGGCTGGGCAGCTTATTTTAAAGGCTTGCTCAGTAACTATAGTATATCAATGCCTCAATCCTTGAATGGGACCTTTAACCCTGAGCAGGGTGCCTATATAGACCTTTTACCTATTTTGGTACTGACACTGGTAACCGGTTTAGTTTTATTAAATTCCAAGGCAGCATTGCGTTTTAATTCGCTTCTAGTCGTCTTGAAATTCTCTGCTCTCGCTTTGTTTATTCTAGTTGGTATCTGGTATATTAAACCAGAAAATTGGTCCAACTTTGCTCCTTTTGGTTTTGGTCAAATTTATGGTGGAAGTACTGGAATAATGGCAGGAGCATCTTTGATGTTCTTTGGTTTCCTAGGATTTGAATCTATTTCGATGGCTGTTGATGAAATTCAAAATCCACAAAAGAATGTCCCACGAGGTATTGTTTTGTCTTTGACAATCGTAACGATTCTCTATGCTCTGGTTACATTAGTATTGACAGGGATTGTTCACTACAGCCAACTCAATGTGGATGATGCTGTAGCATTTTCATTGCGAAGTATAGGAATTGGTTGGGCAGCTAATTATGTGTCATTAGTGGCCATTTTAACCCTAATAACAGTGTGTATTTCTATGACTTATGCCTTATCGCGTATGATTTACAGTTTAGCACGTGATGGTCTTTTACCTCGAAGTTTTAAGCAATTAAGCAAAACAAGTCGTGTTCCTAAAAATGCGACCATCTTAACTGGAGTTGCTTCTGCAATTGCAGCAGGAGTGTTTCCACTGGCTAGTATTGCAGCCTTTCTAAATATTTGTACGCTTGCTTATCTTATCTTATTGGCTTATGGAATTATAAAACTTAGAAAGGATAAGGGAATGCCTAAAGAAGGAGAATTCAAAACTCCCCTAGTTCCCTTGTTACCGATTCTCTCGATTCTAATCTGTCTTTCCTTTATGCTTCAATATAGTGTAGAAACATGGATTGCGTTTGGAATTGCTCTTGTAGTTGGACTTGTGATTTACTTTACTTATGGCTATCGTCATTCTACACTTTCTGAATAAAGAAAAAGCTGGAACTTCCCAGCTTTTTGCTTACTCTTTTATATATGTGAAGCCTTCTCCTAGGATTTCATGAGCTTCTGTAATAGTTATAAAGGCTTGAGGATCAATTCGATGAATCATTTCCTTCATTTTCACAATTTCATTTCTTCCGACAATACAGTAGATAATCTTCAAATCTTCTTGACTATAATAACCTTGACCTGAGATGAAAGTAACGCCTCTACCTAGGTCATCATTAATCGCCTTAGCAAGTTGGTCAGGACGTTTTGTGATAATCATAAAACCTTTACCAGCATAGCCACCTTCACCAATCAAATCAATGACACGAGAAACGATAAAATCAAATAAGAGCGTGTAGGAAACCAATCTCAAGTCCTTGAAGATTAGGAGAATAAGCATTAGAATACAAAAATCTAAGATAAAGAGCAGTTTCCCCATGGATATATGAGTGTATTTATTGAGAATACGAGCTAGAATATCAGTACCACCAGTTGTACCTCCAGCATTAAAGATAATTCCAAGACCAATTCCCAATAGAATCCCAGCTATGAGGGCTGTAATCAGTAAATCACCTTGAAGATCAATATGAAGGGGAATCCGCTCAAAAACAGCTAACCAAGCGGACAAAGCTAAGGTTCCTAGTAAACTAGAATAGAGGGATTTGGCTCCAAAGATTTTCCAAGCCAGGATGAAAAGGGGAATATTAATCAGCAAGTTCATCAGAGAAACAGGGATTTTAAAAAGATAAAAGGTGATGAGGGTAATACCTGTCGCCCCTCCTTCAAAGAGATGATGGGGAACTACAAAATAAGTCAGCCCAAAAGCATAAATAGCAGCACCTAGTAAAATGGTTAAAATGGGATAAATTTTTTTAATCATAGGGACCTCTTTTCTTATAAGTAGATTATATCAAATTTTTAAGGAAAATTTGAATGACTCCATTAGGATTTTTAATCTTTTTTTGATATAATTAAAAGTGAAAAACCAATCTGAATCCTAAAATAGAAAGATTGACACTATGACTAAAATTAAGATTGTAACCGATTCATCTGTTACTATTGAACCTGAACTAGTAAAACAATTAGATATCACGGTAGTTCCATTATCCGTAATGATTGATAATGTTGTTTATTCTGATGCGGATTTGAAAGAAGAAGGTAAATTTCTTCAGTTGATGCAAGAAAGTAAGAATCTTCCGAAAACAAGTCAGCCACCTGTAGGTGTCTTTGCGGAAGTTTTTGAAGACCTATGTAAGGATGGTAGCCAGATTCTTGCTATTCATATGTCTCATGCCCTTTCTGGTACTGTAGAAGCGGCACGTCAAGGTGCTAGCTTATCTACTGCCGATGTGACGGTTATTGATAGTTCCTTCACTGACCAAGCCTTGAAATTCCAAGTTGTTGAGGCTGCGAAGTTAGCACAAGAAGGCAAAGAGTTGGAGGAAATTTTAACTCGCATAGAAGAGGTTAAAAGCCACACAGAACTCTATATTGGCGTTTCGACTTTGGAAAATCTTGTTAAAGGTGGACGAATTGGGCGTGTAACTGGATTGTTGAGCTCACTTCTTAATATACGTGTTGTCATGCAGATGAAAGACCATGAATTGCAGCCAATCGTTAAAGGTCGTGGAGCTAAAACCTTTAAAAAATGGTTAGATGAGTTGATAATATCGCTCTCTGAACGTTCTGTAGCAGAGATTGGAATTTCATATTCTGGTAGTGCTGATTGGGCAAAAGAGATGAAAGAAAGATTACAAGCTTATGTTGAAAAGCCTATTTCAGTTTTGGAAACGGGCTCTATTATTCAAACTCACACGGGTGAGAATGCTTGGGCTGTTTTAGTACGTTACCACTCCTAAAAAAATAAATAAAATGGGAAGAAATAGTGTTTTTAACTTGACCTAAAAGGGATTTTAGGATATGATTATATTTGTTAATTAGAAATTAAATTGGAGGAATCATTAACATGGCAAACAAACAAGATTTGATCGCTAAAGTAGCAGAAGCTACAGAATTGACTAAGAAAGACTCAGCAGCAGCAGTTGAAGCTGTATTCGCAGCTGTAACTGAGTACCTTGCAGCTGGTGAAAAAGTTCAATTGATCGGTTTTGGTAACTTTGAAGTTCGTGAGCGTGCTGCACGTAAAGGTCGTAACCCACAAACTGGTAAAGAAATCAAAATTGCAGCTTCTAAAGTTCCAGCATTCAAAGCTGGTAAAGCTCTTAAAGACGCAGTTAAATAATTTGAATTTAAAAAACCTGTCATATCAAGCATTTGAGCTTGTGTGACAGGCTTTTCTTTTGCTTTTGGGGCATTTTGGGGGCAAAACTATAAATTATCTAGCAAATTGAGGATATTGACATCCATCTTCTTTGTAACGTGTGTAGATTTTGTTTATTGTCCTAGAATCAGAACGTCCTACTCTTGCCATAATTGCTTTTAGAGTTACGCTATTCTGCTTATGAGAGTATGCCTAAAGATGTGGTAGGTGAGGTGCCTATCAATGGATTCTTCAAGTTGTGTATTTGTTTTCAGATTTAAATCTTCAATAGTTTTTACGATTTTTGGCAGTTCCGCTCGTCATGCAGAATTATATTCGATATACTCAAGGTTCACTGTGTAATCAAGAGGCAGGTTTAAGATTAACTTAAATCGTTCTGATTTTGACTTTGAAAGATCAAGTTGGATTAGAAAGCATTGAATGTATTTTGTATCGATATAAATCTCAAATGCCTATTTAAAATTATTCATGCTACTAGTAAGAGAGCTGATATAGCTCCCTTAGATTTTTTTTGGTAAAAAGTCCACTACTCTTCTAAAAAAGTGAAATTTACTTTAATATATAGCTGAGATACTGCAACAAATGGTCATTATGCTACTATTGTATATGGATATAATGCTGAAAAGTTGAAGAAATTGAAAGTTCAACTGAACATGACAGATATAGGATAAGAAGAGAGAGCAAGCGATCCTTTTATCTTTATATTATCGTGATTCCTTAATTTTAATGTATACAGTAGAAAACGAGATTGCAGCAGTAAAAAAATTGACCAGTAGTTAGAATTTATTGCTAATCTCTGAGATGATGTACCTATTAATGATTTACTGAAATAAACAGATTTAGCAAAAATTATGTCTATCTTTACAGAATTTTTTGCTCACTTAGTAGGTGATGTAGAGCCAAAGAGGAAGTGATGGCACTTGAGCAAATTTTCAAACGTTTTTATAGTTTTATCAGGCAAGTTACAGAGGGGCTTCTGGTGTGAGTATTCGTGATTTCATGGAAGGGACTAATGGAGTCCTGGCAACAATTGAAAAAGTGATAAATAAGAAGTAATCGATTTAGCTGGTTTTGAACTTTAACTTGTCAATGTAGCTATAAGAAAGTATAGTAATGTTAAAAATATGGGGACTATATGGATAAGCAATTTGTTATACCAGTGAGAGTTGATGAGAGAATTTTAAATAAACTCAATTTTGTATCAATAAAGCTACAACAAGGACGATCAGAAACGATTGGTAAAGGATTAGAGAGGCTCTATAGTGAGCTGGGGAGAAAGATGAGTGGAAAAGGATTGATTTGGGCACATATTTGATTAGGTGTGGCTATTTCTGTCTTAGCACTCTATACCTACACGATTATTTATATTTTTAATCATGATATGGAAGAAATCTTTGCAACTTTTATTATGTTGGTAATTTATTCACTATTCTTTCTGTTATTTTTGATATCAGTTGAGAGATTATCTTTATTGGTTTGCGTAGAATTAGCTTATCGTAATTTGCAACGATATAAAAAAATTAAAAAGTCCCTTCTTTTTGATAGTACTTTTACAAATAAAAGTCTTAGTAATATAATAGAGCTATAGAAGGGGAGGTGGAAGAAATGTTTCGAAAAGAAAAAGCACGCAAGCGATTTTGCTTTTGGTTTATTATTTTTATCCTTTATCTTTTTTTTGGATTGTATTGTATTTGTACAAATTTTGGAGATACCTTGGGTATGATTTTACTATCACCTTTTATCTTTGCTTCCCTGCCACTCTATGCTTATTTAGTCCTTGGTTTGTTTATCTGGGGGTTCATGAGTCTTGCTATGGATGATGTTATGGATCTTTAGTTAAAGGAAAGCTAAGATCGAGAAAGGACACATTTCGTCCTTTCTTTTTTGATAGATATAGTTTTTCTTTTTAAAGAGAATTTTTTTACAAAAATTATTGGTTATTTTGTTTATTTATGCTATAATAGGAACAATTATTTTTAGGAGGTGCAGTATGTCTTATTTGTTTGAGATATTACCGAGTTTATTGAGCGGTGCAAGCATGACTTTGCAGGTTTTTGCACTGGTCTTGATTTTTTCTATTCCCTTGGGCGTTTTGATTGCCTTTGCCTTGCAAGTCCATTGGAAGCCCCTCCATCATCTGATTAATATTTATATTTGGATTATGCGGGGAACACCCTTGCTCTTGCAATTGATTTTTATCTATTATGTGCTGCCAAGCATTGGGATCCGTTTGGATCGTCTTCCTGCGGCCATTATTGCCTTTGTTTTGAATTATGCGGCTTACTTTGCTGAAATCTTCCGTGGAGGGATTGATACCATTCCTAAAGGTCAATATGAGGCTGCTAAGGTTTTGAAGTTTAGTCCCTTTGACACAGTTCGCTATATTATCTTGCCCCAAGTGACCAAGATTGTTCTTCCTAGTGTATTTAACGAAGTTATGAGTTTGGTCAAGGATACTTCTTTGGTCTATGCGCTAGGAATTTCAGACCTTATCCTGGCTAGTCGAACAGCTGCCAACCGTGATGCTAGTCTGGTCCCAATGTTCTTGGCAGGAGCCATTTACTTAATTTTAATTGGTATTGTGACTATTCTTGCCAAAAAAGTTGAGAAGAAGTACAGTTACTATAGATAGGAGGCTACTATGTTAGAATTACGAAATATCAATAAGGGCTTTGGTGAAAAGCAAATTTTATCTAATTTCAGTCTAAAAATTCCTGAAAAGCAAATCCTGGCTATCGTTGGGCCTTCTGGTGGAGGTAAGACAACTCTCTTACGCATGCTCGCAGGTCTTGAAACCATTGATTCAGGGGAAATTTTTTATAATGGAAAACCTTTAGAACTAGATGAACTGGAGAAGCGCAATCTACTGGGATTTGTTTTCCAAGATTTTCAACTGTTCCCTCATTTATCAGTTTTAGACAATTTGACCTTATCACCTGTGAAAACAATGGGGATGAAGCAGGAAGAGGCTGATAAGAAGGCGCGAAGGCTTGTGGAACAATTAGGACTGGCAGGACATGCAGATGCTTATCCCTTCTCACTATCAGGTGGGCAAAAGCAAAGGGTGGCCTTGGCGCGTGCTATGATGATTGACCCAGAAATCATTGGCTACGATGAACCAACTTCTGCCCTAGATCCTGAATTACGCTTGGAAGTGGAAAAACTGATCTTGCAAAATAGGGAACTTGGCATGACCCAGATTGTGGTTACCCATGATTTTCAGTTTGCTGAAAATATCGCAGATCAGATTCTCAAGGTTGAACCCAAGTAGGAGGTGACAATGACTAATAAGAAAATTGCTTTAGTATTGGTTTCTCTCCTGACTCTCTTCTTAACAGCCTGTACTCAGAAGGCTAGTGATCCAAAGCAGGATAACTGGGATAAGTATCAAGAGCAGGGGAGTATAACCATTGGTTTTGATAATACCTTCGTACCTATGGGATTTGAAGAAATGAATGGTCAATATACAGGATTTGATATTGACTTAGCAGAGGCTGTCTCTGAAAAATTAGGTTTTAAGGTTCAATTTCAGCCAATTGACTGGGATATGAAGGAGACAGAACTGCAAAATGGAACCATAGATGCCATTTGGAATGGCTATTCTGCGACTGATGAACGCCGAGAAAAAGTTGCCTTTAGTATTCCTTATATGGAAAATCAGCAAGTACTAGTTACGAAGAAAAGCAAGCAAATTCGTTCAGTAGAGGATATGAAGGATAAGACCTTGGGAGCTCAAGCAGGTTCCTCTGGTTATTTAGACTTTGAAGCTCAGCCAGACTTACTGAAAAATCGTGTTAAAGACCAGAAGGCCAATCAATACCAGAGTTTCAATGAAGCCTTAATTGATTTGAAAAATGATCGGATTGAAGCTTTGTTGATTGACCGAGTGTATGCTAATTATTACCTCCAGTCTGAGGGGATATTAAATGATTACAATGTCTTTTCAGCTGGATTTGAAAGTGAATCTTTTGCTGTTGGAGTTAGAGCAGCTGATAAAAGATTATTAACAGCATTAAACCAATCCTTTATTGAACTATATCAAGAAGGAAAGTTCCAGGAAATCAGCCAGAAATGGTTTGGAGAAGATGTGGCAACAAAAGAAGTGAAAAGTAGAGATTGAGTTTTTCCTCAGTCTCTTTTTGTATCGAAAAATCCTCTGGCAAGTACCAGAGGATAAGAGGTTATTTCATTGTTGGGAAGAGCAATACATCACGGATAGTGGTTGTATCAGTTAGGAGCATGCAGAGACGGTCGATACCGATTCCCAAACCACCTGTTGGTGGCATACCATATTCAAGAGCTTCAATGTAATCGTAGTCGATACCTGTTGCCTCATCGTCACCAAGTTCTTTAGCTTTAGCTTGGGCTTCAAAACGGCTAAGTTGGTCGATTGGATCGTTCAACTCAGTAAAGGCATTACCGTACTCCTTAGTCATGATGAAGAGTTCAAAACGGTCAGTAAAGCGTTCGTCTTCAGGGTTCTTTTTAGCCAGTGGAGATACAGCTACTGGATGTCCATATACAAAGGTTGGTTGGATCAAGGTTTCTTCAACAAACTCTTCAAAGAAGGCATTGATAATGTGACCAACTTCAGTGTAGTGTTTCTCAACTGGAACTTTCTTTTCAGCAGCGATAGCTTTAGCCTCTTCCAAAGTCATGTCTTGCCAGAAATCTACACCAGTAATTTCTTTGATGGCATCCACCATGTGAACACGTTTAAATGGTTCGTTAATCTTGATTTCAGTACCTTGATAGTTAACTGGGCCATCGCCTTTGACTGATTTAGCAGCGTGTTGGATAATACCTTCAGTCAAGTCCATGATGTCTTGGAAGTCTGCATAAGCTTGGTAAACTTCGATGGAAGTAAACTCCGGGTTATGAGTAGCATCCATTCCTTCGTTACGGAAGATACGGCCAATTTCATAGACACGTTCCATACCACCAACGATAAGGCGTTTCAAGTGAAGCTCAGTCGCGATACGAAGCACCATGTCAATATTTTGGGCATTATGGTGGGTGATAAATGGACGGGCAGAAGCACCACCGGCTTCATTATGAAGAACAGGTGTTTCCACTTCAAGGAAGCCTTTTTGGTCAAGGTAACGACGGATTTCAGAGATGATCTTTGAACGAGTGACAAAACGCTCAAAACTTTCGCGATTAGAAATTAAGTCTAGGTAACGTTTACGGTAAATTGTTTCAACATCTGTCAAACCGTGGAATTTCTCAGGAAGTGGGCGAAGTGCTTTAGACAAGTGAGTGATGTGAGTAGCTTTGATAGAGAGTTCTCCCATATCTGTACGCATCACTTCACCTTCGACACCAAGGAAGTCACCAAGGTCTGCTTTTTTGAAGATTTCGTAGTTTTCTTCACCGACAGCATCTTTACGTACGTAGATTTGAATCTGCCCTTCGCGGTCTTGAAGGTGGGCAAAACCTACTTTACCTTTACCACGTTTGGTTACCAAGCGTCCTGCGATAGTAGCTGTTTCGTTTTTATCATGTAATTGTTCTTTATCGAGGTCGGCAAATTTATCTTTTAATTCTTGCGAATTTGCAGTGCGTTCAAAGCGTTTTCCGAAAGGATCAATTCCTTGTTCACGGAGCGCAGCCATTTTTTCACGGCGAACGATCTGCTGGTCATTTAGTTCTTCCATATGTTCTGTAGACATGGGATCCTCCTAGTTTTCCTCAAAATTGAATACGATGAGTCATTTTTTGCGATACTCCCATTTTATCATAAATAGCAGAGAAATTCACGGATAATCTTTCAAAACTAAAAAGAACTTGACGCTAAAATCAAGTTCTTTATTGATAAGAAGTATCATTCCATGTATCAAGAGTGAATTTTTCAAAATCATGGGTTTCAAGAATGGTCAGGCTGGCATTTGCTAGACCGCCATCTTTACGAAGAAGAGGTTCTTTATAACCTAAAAGAGTACGGAGACTGGCAGTAAGATTGGCGCCGTGACCGACAATTAGAATACGCTCAGCTGGACTATCTTTTAATGATTTGATAAATTGGATGGTACGTTGAGTGGTATTATAGAGGGATTCAGCGCCAAACATTTGAGTGTCAAATTGAGCAAGATTAAATCGGAAAGCTTTGATTTGTTGCGGGTAAATAGCTTCCAAGGTTGCAATTTTCAAACCTTCCAACTTTCCCAGCTGCCATTCACGGAGGTTAGGAACGCTTTCTAAAGGACAGGGAGTCTGGAGTTGACTTTGAATAATCTCAGCAGATTTGAATGCTCGAGGTAAATCACTTGAATAAATCTGATCAAAAGGAATATCCTTAAGATATTGACCTAGTTGTTTTAGGGTTTCAATGGATTCAG
The DNA here is from genome assembly GCF_016658865.1 of Streptococcus mitis. Classification (NCBI taxonomy): domain Bacteria; kingdom Bacillati; phylum Bacillota; class Bacilli; order Lactobacillales; family Streptococcaceae; genus Streptococcus; species Streptococcus mitis. The sequence continues at coordinate 1,225,281 of NZ_CP067992.1, read as the reverse complement.
GAAGAAGGGGAGAATCTCCACTGGCGCCTTGAAAGCGACCTTCTTGGTTCCAGACTGTACGACCGTGGCGGACAAAGTAGAGTTTCATTACTTGCTGTCCTCCAAGATATCTACAAAGTCAGCCTTTACAAAACTAGCCAAGTCTTGTGGAGCGACGATAATGCTGTGACCAACTTCGCCAGCAGAGACAATCATTTGATCCAAGTCTAGAGCAATCTTATCGATAAAAATGGGGTAATTGTGTTTCTGACGAATTCCGACGGGATTATTGGCTCCATGAATATAACCAGTTGTTTTTTCCAAGTCTTTTTGTGGAATCATGCTCACTTTTTTGTTGCCAGAAATTTTGGCTAGTTTTTTTTCAGACAAGTGTTGAGTGATAGGGACAATTCCGATAATCGGTCCTGTTTTATCTCCCAAAAGCGCCAAGGTTTTAAAAATCTGATCTTTTTCATAACCTTGAGGAAGCTCTCCTTCCAGGGCATTGATTTGAATCCCCTGATGTGGGATACCTGCTTTGGACAGGATTTGTTCCACCAATGTTTTTTTGATTTTAACTTTTTTTGCCATTATTTATACTTATCCTCCAATTGGCTCATCCAAATACCAAGCCAGATTCCCAGTGCAAAGAAGAAGGCAATGATGACATACCCAACAAGAGAAATACCGGTGTACTGGATACTTTCAGCATTTCCTGCATTTGGAATCAAGATCAAAAGGGTACTTGATAGGACAATACCGATGATGAAATGATAGACGCGTGAGTGGTAGTTGTTTAAGGCATAATCCATCAATTTTGAAAAAATGATGAGAGTTGCACCTGCACCGATTCCAATCGGGAAGAAGGTTCCCAAGAGGTCAAAGGTTTTAAAACCAGTCAACATAGGAGCATAGAGCCCCAAAATTAAAAGTAGATTTGATGGACTGAGTCCAGGAACTAATACGCCAAGAGCCAGCAGTGTACCAGCTAGGACGAAATTAAGAAAGCTGGCACTTAAGGTTCCAACAACAAAATTTAAGGCATAGAGTCCTAATCCAGAAATGATAAAGGTTATCCAGAACCAAGCTAAATCAATCTTGTCTCGGTCAGATTCTCGAGTTGATTCCTTGAGGAGACTAGGAACTGTACCGATGATGGCACCCGCAAAGCTCCATAGGACAAAGACCTGATAATTTTCAAGCAGGTATTCAATTGGGTAGGAAAATAAGCCGATTCCCAGAAGCATACCGATGGCAACTGGAATAAAATACAAAACATTTTCTTTAAAGTCTTTAAAGGGATGAGCCAGAAAACCAATCATTCGTTCATAAATTCCTAAGATTGCTGCTAGAACCCCTCCGGAAATTCCCGGTAGAATAAATCCAAGAGCAATGACAATCCCTTTAATAACACGTGCTAACCATGAGAGCATATTTTTCCTCCAACTATTTCTATTTCAAAAAATCCTTACTATATTGTATCACAATCTAAAACAAAAAGAAAAAGCAAATGAGAAACAAATGCTTTTAAGGTTTTAAAAAGAGTTTTCTAAAGGTTTCTTCTTTATTTTTTAAAGAAGAGATGACGTTGATATCCAAATCGTGGTCAAAGCCAGCAATTTTTCCTTTAGAAGTGTACTGGTGAATGTCATAATCTATATCAGTCTTAGGAGTTGCCTCGTAAAATCCTGAGTCAGAACCATAGGAAGGAATCCACACAGACGTAAACTTGTCAGTATCAATACTGTGTTCTTCCATGAAATAGACCCCAACGTAGATTCCGATATTTTTAGCACCTAGTGATTCTAGTTTTGCACGAAAGGCTTCAACACCTTCGTTCATATTGGACATGGTTTTTTCTTCCACATCTAGCCAATAGTAGCTAGGGCTGTATGGCGATGCGGAATTATAAAAACTTTCAGCAGCCTTTTCCATTTCTTGGATACTTTTTCCAGCTACATAGGCATAGACCCCAACTGGGACATTTCGTTTTTGAAACTCGGTAATATGGGTTTTAAAGGCCTTGTCTACCCCATTAACAAAGGAAGCATCATTCTCTTTTGAAGACTGAGCGCCACTATGGACGCGAACAATAGCTCCTGAAATGTTTTGGGAGAGAGTATCGTAATTAATTTCCTCAGGTCGTTGCCAACCAGAAACATCAATCACCGGTTTATCTATATTATGTAGCGCTTGCGATTCTACTTGCGCGATATTTGACTTTGTTTTTACAGGATGGTCCTCAAAACGAGGGCGATTTAGGATTAAAATGAAAATCATAATCCCAAAAAAACCAAACAAAATAAGCGGATTAATTTTCTTTCTCATATCTTATAATTTTACCTTATAAATGAAAAAAAATCAAAAAAAAATACTCAAAAAATGGGTTAATAGAGGACTTTAGAGCATTTTTTCATTCAAGAGCGCGGAATGATTTGAAATATGGTATAATAAAAGGGAATTTCTAGAGAAAAGAGAAGATTATGTCAAATTATGCCATTATTTTAGCAGCGGGTAAAGGAACTCGCATGAAATCGGATTTGCCAAAAGTTTTGCACAAGGTTGCGGGTATTTCTATGCTAGAACATGTTTTCCGTAGTGTGGGAGCTATCCAACCTGAAAAGACAGTAACAGTTGTGGGACACAAGGCGGAATTGGTTGAAGAGGTCTTGGCTGGACAGACAGAATTTGTGACTCAATCTGAACAGTTGGGGACTGGTCATGCGGTTATGATGACAGAGCCTATTTTAGAAGGTTTGTCAGGGCATACCTTGGTCATTGCAGGAGATACTCCTTTAATCACTGGTGAAAGCTTGAAAAACTTGATTGATTTCCACATCAATCATAAAAATGTGGCGACTATCTTGACTGCTGAAACGGATAATCCTTTTGGTTATGGACGAATTGTTCGTAATGACAATGCTGAGGTTCTTCGTATTGTTGAGCAAAAGGATGCCACAGATTTTGAAAAACAAATCAAGGAAATCAACACTGGAACATATGTTTTTGATAACGAGCGTTTGTTTGAGGCTTTGAAAAATATCAATACCAACAATGCTCAAGGTGAATACTATATTACAGATGTCATTGGCATTTTCCGTGAAGCTGGTGAAAAAGTCGGCGCTTATACTTTGAAAGATTTTGATGAGAGTCTTGGGGTAAATGACCGTGTGGCTCTTGCGACTGCTGAGTCGGTTATGCGTCGTCGCATCAATCACCAGCACATGGTCAATGGCGTTAGCTTTGTTAATCCAGAAGCAACTTATATCGATATTGATGTTGAGATTGCTCCTGAAGTTCAAATCGAGGCCAATGTTACCTTAAAGGGGCAAACGAAAATTGGTCCTGAGACTGTTTTGACAAACGGAACGTATGTAGTGGACAGCACTATTGGAGCAGGAGCTGTTATTACCAACTCTATGATTGAGGAAAGCAGTGTTGCAGATGGTGTGACTGTCGGACCTTACGCCCACATTCGTCCAGGTTCAAGTCTGGCTGCTCAAGTTCATATTGGTAACTTTGTTGAAGTTAAAGGCTCTTCAATCGGTGAAAATACCAAGGCTGGTCATTTGACTTATATCGGAAACTGTGAAGTGGGTAGTCATGTTAATTTCGGTGCAGGAACTATTACAGTCAACTACGATGGTAAAAACAAATACAAGACAGTCATTGGCAACAATGTCTTTGTTGGTTCAAATTCAACCATTATTGCTCCAGTTGAGTTAGGTGACAATTCTCTTGTTGGTGCTGGTTCAACTATTACCAAAGACGTTCCAACAGATGCGATTGCGATTGGTCGTGGTCGTCAGGTCAATAAAGATGAATATGCTACTCGCCTCCCTCATCATCCTAATAATCAGTAGGAGCCTATCATGGAATTTGAAGAAAAAACGCTTAGCCGAAAAGAAATCTATCAAGGACCAATTTTTAAATTGGTACAAGATCAGGTTGAGTTACCAGAAGGCAAGGGAACTGCCCAACGTGATTTGATTTTCCACAATGGAGCTGTCTGTGTTTTAGCTGTAACGAATGAGCAAAAACTCATCTTGGTCAAACAGTACCGTAAGGCTATCGAGGCTGTCTCTTACGAAATTCCAGCTGGAAAATTGGAAGTAGGAGAAAATACAGACCCTGTCGCAGCAGCCCTGCGTGAATTAGAGGAAGAAACAGCCTATACAGGGAAGTTAGAACTCTTGTATGACTTTTATTCAGCCATTGGCTTTTGTAATGAAAAGTTAAAACTATACCTAGCAAGCGATTTGACAAAGGTGGAAAATCCACGTCCGCAGGATGAAGATGAAACCTTGGAAGTCCTTGAAGTGAGCCTAGAAGAAGCCAAGGAATTAATCCAATCAGGTCACATCTGTGATGCCAAGACAATTATGGCTGTTCAATACTGGGAATTACACAAAAAATAGAGGAGGTCAGTATGGGTAAACCTTTATTAACGGATGAAATGATTGAAAGAGCTAATAGAGGCGAAAAAATTTCAGGTCCCCCTTTGCTAGATGATGAGGAGACCAAGATTTTACCAACCTCATCTTCCCGTTTTGGTTATGCCAATCCTAAGGAACATGGTTTTAGCCAGGAAACCTTGAAGATTCAGGTCGAACCGTCTATTCATAAAAGCCGTCGTATTGAAAATACCAAGAGAAATGTCTTCAATTCTAAGTTAAATAAAATCTTATTTGCTGTCATCTTTCTCTTGATCTTGCTTGTTTTAGCAATGAAACTTTTGTAATAGAAAAGGAATTGAAATGAAAATAGGAATTATTGCGGCTATGCCAGAAGAACTGGCTTATCTAATCCAGCATTTAGACAATGCCCAGGAGCAAGTTGTTTTGGGGAATACCTATCACACAGGAAGCATTGCCTCTCATGAAGTCGTTCTTGTAGAAAGTGGAATTGGTAAGGTCATGTCTGCTATGAGTGTGGCGATTTTGGCTGATCATTTCCAAGTGGATGCTCTTATCAATACAGGATCAGCTGGTGCCGTCGCAGAAGGGATTGCTGTTGGGGATGTCGTGATTGCTGACAAATTAGCCTATCATGACGTGGATGTCACAGCTTTTGGCTATGATTATGGACAAATGGCGCAACAACCGCTGTATTTTGAATCAGATAAAACCTTTGTCGCCAAAATCCAAAAGAGTTTATCTCAATTGGACCAGAACTGGCATCTTGGTTTGATTGCTACAGGTGATAGTTTTGTTGCAGGAAATGACAAGATAGAAGCAATTAAGTCCCATTTCCCAGGAGTTTTAGCCGTTGAGATGGAGGGGGCAGCTATTGCTCAGGCAGCGCATGCTCTTAATCTTCCAGTCTTAGTTATCCGTGCTATGAGTGACAATGCCAACCATGAAGCAAACATCTCTTTTGATGAGTTTATTATCGAAGCTGGACGTCGCTCTGCTCAAGTCTTATTAGCTTTTTTGAATGCCTTAGATTAAGCGGAAATTTGACAGTTTTTCTAGCTTATGATAAGATTTAAGTAAAGAAAAGCTAGAAAACGTTTCAGAGGATATTATGAGTATTGAAATGACCGTAAGTGAGATTGCAGAGGTTTTAGGATTATCTCGCCAAGCAATCAATAACCGTGTCAAGGAATTACCAGAAGAAGACACAGATAAAAATGACAAAGGGGTAACAGTCGTTACCAGAAGTGGCTTGATTAAGCTAGAAGAAATTTATAAAAAAACGATTTTTGAAGATGAGCCTGTCAGTGAAGATGTCAAGCAACGTGAACTGATGGAGATTCTAGTGGACGAGAAGAATGCAGAAATTCTCCGTCTCTATGAACAATTAAAAGCCAAGGATCGTCAATTATCAGAAAAAGATGAGCAAATGCGCATCAAAGACCGTCAGATTGCTGAGAAAGATAAACAACTGGATCAGCAGCAACAATTGACCCTTCAAGCCATGAAGGATCAAGAAAATCTCAAGCTAGAGCTGGACCAAGCAAAAGAAGAAGTCCAATCCACTAAGAAAGGCTTTTTTGCTCGTTTATTTGGAGGATAATCAAGGAGCTGTTTAGGTTAAATGCTAACCTGATGGCTTCTTTTGTTTGTGAATGCTATAGTTGATTAGAACAGAGACAGTATAGGAGAGGTAGAAAATGGAACGAATAGAAGATTACATTGCTTTCGATTTAGAATTTAATCAGCACGAAGGACAAACACACTTGATTCAAGTATCGGCAGTGCGTTTTAGAGATGGTCAGGAAATCGATGCCTATGATTCCTATGTCCAGACTAGTGTGCCTCTAAAGAGTTTTATCAATGGATTGACTGGAATTACAGCTGAGACTCTAAAAGATGCTCCACCAGTAGAGAAAGTTATAGCAGAATTTCAAGAGTTTGTGGGTTCTTTGCCTATGGTAGGCTACAATGCTGCTAAAAGTGATTTGCCTATTCTAGCAGAGCATGGTTTAGACTACAGCCAGCAGTACAAGGTGGATCTATATGATGAAGCCTTTGAACGCCGTAGTTCAGATTTACATGGTATTGCCAATCTCAAATTGCAAACTGTTGCCTCATTTCTTGGATTTCAAGGTCAGTCTCATAATAGCTTGGAGGATGCTCGGATGACGGCGCGTGTTTACGAGTCCTTTCTAGAGTCAGATCAAGCTAGAGAATTGTTAGAGACGGAAAGTAGCCTATCAAACAATCCTTTTGGAGGCTTGGACTTGTCTCAATTATTTGACTAGGAGTGCCTATGAAACCTGAAAAACCTAAAAATCTAGGTTTTAAGCAGATATACTTTAATCTAGATAAAATACTCTTTCTCTTTTTCTTGATATTCATGATGATTGAGTTTGTCTGGTTACCACTTAATTCTTGGATTGCTGGACTGTTACTTCGTCAGACAGGTTATCTCTTTCTTTCCTACAATAATATTTTTGCCATTATAAAGGGTTCTCCCTTTGTTAGTCTTGCTTTATTTGTTCTGGTAATCGTTAATTTACTAATCGCCTATTACCAGATAGGACTCCTCTTTATCGGAGCTCGACACCTCCTCTATCATGAAAAGAGAACTTTGCTGGAGTACAGTCGCAAGGTCTTTCGACAAAGTTTCTTGTTTATGAAGCAAGTGACGATTTCCAAAATGGCCTTTATTTTCTTTTATGTCATGATGCTCTTTCCATTGATTCGAAAGATTTTAAAGATTTATTACCTCAATAAAATCGTCATTCCGGAATTTATAGTAGCCTATGTAGAAGATAAGTACTGGTTGGTTGGTTTGATTGTTACTATTCTGGCTTTACTGTTATTTTACATTTCAGTACGTTTGATGTTTGCCTTACCCCAGCTTTTGTTTGAGAAGAAAACAGTCAAAGAAGCGGTCAGATACAGTATAGAGAAGACCAAAAGGCAATCCTGGTTTTATATTTGGAACTTGCTTTGGATTATCGTCAAAACGTATCTATTTTTCATTCTTCTCTTGATTCCTATCTTAGCAAGTCAGGTATTGATGGATGGATTGACCCATAAGGAATCTCTTGTACTTGGAATAATCAATTTTGTTTTGATCAAGAATTTCCACTATATGGCCTTGACCTATTTCCTTATTAAGTTTGTTTCCTTTTTGACAGGGGAAGAACTAGAAATCACACCAAGGAGAAAGAAAGACCACTGGATGAGATGGGGAGTGATGGGCTGTGCTGCTATCTTTTTTGCTCTTGAGGGGTATGTCTATTTGGAAGCTCCAGTAGCACATAAACCTTTAGTTATTTCTCATAGAGGTGTTTCTAATAAGAACGGTGTGCAGAATACTGTACAGTCGCTAGAAAAGACAGCTCAACTAGGGCCAGACTTTGTTGAGACGGATGTTCAGGAAACAAAAGATGGCCAGTTTGTCATGATGCATGATGCTAATATTAAGAATTTGACAGGAGTCAATGCCAATCCTCAAGATCTAACTTTGGATGAATTAACCAAACTTGATATTTCAGAAAATGGTTATCATAGCAAGGTGTCTAGTTTTGATGCTTATCTCAACAAAGCCAATGAATTGCATCAAAAACTCCTTATTGAGATTAAGACCAGTCGAAAAGATAGTCCAGATATAATGAAACGCTTTATGGACAAATATGGAGCCATCATTAAGCAGAATGGTCATCAAATGCAGTCCTTAGACTATCATGTGATTGATCAGGTTTTAGCCTACGATTCACAAATTCCAGTCTATTTCATTCTGCCTTACAATAGTATTTTTCCAAGAACCAAAGCCACAGGTTACACCATGGAGTATTCAACCTTGGACCAAAATTTTGTCAATAAGCTTTGGAATACGGATCAGAGATTGTACGTGTGGACCATCAATAGTTCAGAGTCCTTTGATAAATCTGTTCAGCTAGGAGCGGATGGCATGATAACTGATGACTTGGAAATGGTTCAAGAGCAGGTTACCATTGCACAAGAAGATCCAGAGTACACAGATTTGCTTTTTAAACAAGCAATGGAATTCTTTAATTTTTAGTAACAAAAAAGAGGAACAGTTGTTCCTGAGTTTGGAGATAAACTCCTTAGAATAAACGTTTCTATGGAATTTATATCAAATAAGGTTGGCAAGAGCCAACCTTATTTGATATAGAGTTCTTGATTTTTTAGGACAATTTCACGTACTCTTGCGAACTTCTTGAGTTTTTTAAGTTCTTCTGGATGAGTGACGAGAGTGATAACATAGCCTTCTTTACCCATGCGACCTGTACGGCCAGCACGGTGAGTGTAGGTTTCAATATCTCTAGGGACATCAAAGTTTACGACACATTCTAGACTATCAATATCAATTCCACGAGCCAAAAGGTCAGTTGCAAGAAGCAGGGTTAGTTGCTTATCTTTAAACTTTTCTAAGATGACTTTTCTAAATTTAACATTGACATCGCTAGCGAGGGAAACAGCCAATATATCACGATACTGTAGTTTTTCCTCGGCACTCCCAAGGTCTGATAGGCTGTTAAAAAAGACTAGTCCGCGGAAATCCTCAACATGAGCCAATTTTCGTAGCATATCAACGCGGTGACGTTGGTCTACCTGCATGTAGAAATGCTGGATATTGTCCAGTTTTTGGTCAGAGAGATCAATGGTTCGCGTATTAGATGCAATCTTTTCTTGGTCAAACTTGGTCGTAGCACTCATGTAGATGAGTTGGTGGTCACGAGGTGCGTAGTGAGTTATTTTCTCAACAAAGTGAATCTGAGAATCATCAAGCAATTGGTCAAATTCATCCAGGATGATGGTTTCTACATTCATCATCTTGATTTTTTTCAATTTAATCAACTCAAAGATACGACCAGGAGTGCCGATTAGAATTTCTGGTCCTTTTTTGAGTCGTTCAATCTGGCGTTTTTGACTTGAACCTGATAAGAAGAGCTGGGCTGTCAAGCCGATAGCTTCTGCCCACGTTTTACATACGTCAAAAATCTGTCCAGCAAGCTCCGTATTTGGTGCTAGAATCAATAGTTGCTGCGCTTTTTTCTTTTGTAGTCTGAGAAGACTTGGTAGGAGGTAAGCGAGGGTCTTACCAGTTCCTGTTGGGCTCACTCCTAGGAGGTTTTCTCCAGCAAGAAGGGACTCAAATAGTTGAGTTTGAATGGGAGTAAATTCTTGGAAACCAAGTTGGTCACTCAATTCTTGCCATTCAGTCGGTAGTTTGGTTTTCATTTTTCTGCCTCAAATCTAATGCCAGCAGTCTGGCGCATGGTATATAGTAGTTCATGAACAGAGCTTGCATCGTCCAGCCAAGTCTGGTAGAGTGTCTGGTCTGGTTGCTGAATCATCTGTGCAAATGCAGCGACTTCCTCAGTCATAGTATGAGGAGCCTGTTGGATAGGAAGATGGACTTGATTTCCTTGGTGGTCGCTAAAAATAGCTGAGCGAACATGTTCAATCATGTTGAGAGTCAAGATTCCATCTGCTGTGTAAATCTCACAAGGAAGATTGGAAGTGATGTTTTTCCCAGCCTTGATATGAACTTGAAAGTCTGGGTAGAAGAGGATGCCGTCTCCATTTAGGTCAATGCTATTGTCAAGCTGTTGAGCATGGTAAGTCACGTTATTAGCTTTTCCAAAAAGATGAACGGCAACATAGAGGGGATAAATCCCCAAATCCATAAGGGCTCCACCAGCAAAACAATCTGAAAAGACATTTGGTGTCTTCCCAGCCAACAAGTCCGGCATTTTTGAAGAATACTTGGCATAGTTGAAATCTGCCCCTAACACTTGCTTGTCTGCTAAAAAGTTTTTGATGGTAGTAAAAGCTTCCTCGTGATAATTACGAGCTGCTTCAAAGATAAAACAATTATTTTTCTCAGCTGTTTGAATCAAATTCAGCCATTCTTGTGGTTGAGTAACAGCTGGCTTTTCAAGAATAACGTGCTTACCAGCAGACAAGGCAGCTTTTGCCTGAGCAAAATGTAAGGAGTTTGGACTGGCAATATAGACTACATCAAAGGAAGATTTGAAGAAGTCCTCTAATTGATCGAAGAGTTGGATATTTTCATAGCGAGAAGCAAAGGTTGCTGCGGTTTCAAGTTTTCTAGAATAGACTGCGACCAGCTGGTATTCTCCGCTGGTATGGGCTGCTTCTATGAAGTGATGGCTGATAGCGCCTGTTCCGATGACAGCTAATTTAAGCATAGATACTCCTTTTCCGATTTCAAATCCTTCTTTCATTATAACATAGATGGCAGAGACTATCCAACAGAGGGTAAAAATTTTCAAATAAGCTACTAGGACTTTCCCAAAGAAAGTGGTACAATAATGAGATGAGTAAATGAAATGGGAGGGAAAATGAGGTTACTACCTATAAGAAAAATATCACGTCAGTCTAAGAGGCTAGCGCTTTTTTTGACTTTTTGTGCAGGATATGTAGATGCCTATACGTTTATTGTCCGAGGGAATACTCTTGTAGCTGGACAAACGGGGAATGTCGTCTTTCTATCAGTGGGACTCATTCAACACAATGTATCAGATGCTAGTGCCAAAGTAATGACCTTACTAGCTTTTATGATGGGAGTCTTTTTACTAACTATTTATAAGGAAAAATTGAGAATTGTTAAAAAACCAATTTTGTCACTGATTCCTTTGGCAATCTTATCAATAGTTATCGGTTTTGTGCCGCAGACTGTAGATAATATCTATCTAGTGCCACCCTTGGCGTTCTGTATGGGGTTGGTGACAACTGCTTTTGGAGAAGTGTCGGGTATTGCCTACAATAACGCTTTTATGACAGGGAACATCAAACGGACCATGCTGGCTTTTGGAGATTATTTCCGAACTAAGCACACTCCTTTTTTGCGTGAAGGGATTATCTTTGTAAGCCTGCTTAGTAGTTTTGTCCTTGGCGTTGTCTTTTCAGCCTATTTGACGATTTTCTATCATGAAAAGACCATTCTTGGTGTTCCAATTATGATGAGTATTTTTTACCTCAGCATGCTTTTTGCATCTTGGCAGAAAAAAGTAAAAGAAAAAACTTCATTTTAGGTGTTATTACTTGTAAGAAAATAGGAGATATGCTATACTTGAAGAGTTGACTATGCACATTCCTGTGCAACCGCACGAACATCGTCGCTCGTCGTATAACAAATTTAAACTTCGTCATTGTCGCCTTGCCTAACATAAGTTATGCCTTCGGCTCAATTCCTAGTTTATTCTTTGTTATACTTAGAGCTCTTCTTTTAAGTGGTTCGTCCCACGATGCTAGGCGAGTCTTCACAAAAAATTCGGGGAAACCCATAAAAATCATAGGAGGTGCATAATGAGCACATACGCAATTATCAAAACTGGCGGAAAACAAGTTAAAGTTGAAGTTGGTCAAGCAGTTTACGTTGAAAAATTGAACGTTGAAGCTGGTCAAGAAGTTACTTTTAACGAAGTTGTTCTTGTTGGTGGTGAAAACACTGTTGTCGGAACTCCACTTGTTGCTGGAGCTACTGTAGTTGGAACTGTTGAAAAACAAGGAAAACAAAAGAAAGTTGTTACTTACAAGTACAAACCTAAAAAAGGTAGCCACCGTAAACAAGGTCACCGTCAACCATATACAAAAGTTGTCATCAACGCAATCAACGCTTAATTTTAAGGAGAACACATGATACAAGCAGTCTTTGAGAGAGCCGAAGATGGCGAGCTGAGGAGTGCGGAAATTACTGGACACGCCGAGAGTGGCGAATACGGCTTAGATGTCGTGTGTGCATCGGTTTCTACGCTTGCCATTAACTTTATCAATTCCATTGAAAAATTTGCAGGCTATGAACCAATCCTAGAATTAAACGAAGATGAAGGTGGCTATCTGATGGTTGAGATTCCAAAAGATCTTCCTTCACACCAGAGAGAAATGACCCAGTTATTCTTTGAATCATTTTTCTTAGGTATGGCAAACTTATCGGAGAACTCTTCTGAGTTCGTCCAAACCAGAGTTATCACAGAAAACTAACACGGAGGAAAACATTATGTTAAAAATGACTCTTAACAACTTGCAACTTTTCGCCCACAAAAAAGGTGGAGGTTCTACATCAAACGGACGTGATTCACAAGCGAAACGTCTTGGAGCTAAAGCAGCTGACGGACAAACTGTAACAGGTGGATCAATCCTTTACCGTCAACGTGGTACACACATCTACCCAGGTGTAAACGTTGGACGTGGTGGAGACGATACTTTGTTCGCTAAAGTTGAAGGCGTAGTACGCTTTGAACGTAAAGGACGCGATAAAAAACAAGTTTCTGTTTACCCAATCGCTAAATAAAAAGATTCAGTGAATCTTTTTATCCCGAGCCTTGAAATATAAAGGCGAGGAAGCTAGAAGTAGCTTTAACTAAGGCTTTCCGAGTTTTCGGAGAGCCTATTTTTTTGGTTTGGTACCCATTTTGGTACCCATATTTTAAAATCCAAGTTTAGGTCAAATTTCTTTTGATACCTTTTTTCCTTTGTGGAAAGCTTCTGAAATATGATATAATGAACAGATAGAGAAGTTGGAGGTAGAAGATGAACATTCAACAATTACGCTATGTTGTTGCCATTGCCAATAGTGGTACTTTCCGTGAAGCAGCTGAAAAGATGTATGTTAGTCAGCCGAGTCTGTCCATTTCTGTTCGTGATTTGGAAAAAGAGTTGGGCTTTAAGATTTTCCGTCGGACCAGCTCAGGGACTTTCTTGACCCGTCGTGGTATGGAATTCTATGAAAAAGCGCAAGAATTGGTTAAAGGATTTGATATTTTTCAAAATCAGTATGCCAATCCTGAAGAAGAAAAGGATGAATTTTCCATTGCTAGTCAACACTATGACTTCTTGCCACCGACCATTACGGCCTTTTCAGAGCGCTATCCTGATTACAAAAATTTCCGTATTTTTGAGTCTACTACAGTTCAAATCCTTGATGAAGTAGCTCAGGGGCACAGTGAGATTGGGATTATCTACCTTAACAATCAAAATAAAAAGGGGATCATGCAACGGGTTGAAAAGCTAGGTCTGGAGGTCATTGAATTGATTCCCTTCCATACCCACATTTATCTCCGCGAGGGGCATCCTTTGGCTCAGAAAGAGGAATTGGTTATGGAGGATTTAGCGGATCTACCAACGGTTCGTTTTACTCAAGAGAAAGACGAGTACCTTTATTATTCAGAGAACTTTGTTGATACCAGCGCTAGCTCACAGATGTTTAATGTGACAGACCGTGCCACCTTGAATGGTATTTTGGAGCGGACGGACGCCTATGCGACAGGTTCTGGATTTTTAGATAGTGATAGTGTTAATGGCATTACCGTTATTCGTCTCAAGGATAATCTAGATAATCGCATGGTCTACGTTAAACGTGAGGAAGTGGAGCTCAGTCAAGCTGGGACTCTCTTTGTAGAAGTCATGCAAGAATATTTTAATCAGAAGAGGAAATCATGAAAAAAAGAGGAATAGTGGCAGTCATTGTACTGCTGTTGATTGCGCTGGATCAGTTAGTTAAATCCTATATCGTCCAGCAGATTCCACTGGGTGAAGTGCGCTCTTGGATTCCTAATTTCGTTAGCTTGACCTATCTGCAAAATCGAGGGGCTGCCTTTTCGATGCTACAAGACCAGCAGTGGTTATTTGCTATCATTACTCTGGTTGTCGTGGTTGGTGCCATTTGGTATTTACATAAACACATGGAGGACTCACTCTGGATGGTCTTGGGTTTGACCTTGATTATCGCAGGTGGACTTGGAAACTTTATTGACAGGGTCAGTCAGGGCTTTGTTGTGGATATGATCCACCTTGACTTTATCAACTTTGCAATTTTCAATGTGGCAGATAGCTATCTGACGGTTGGAGTGATTATTTTATTGATTGCAATGCTAAAAGAGGAAATAAATGGAAATTAAAATTGAAACTGGTGGCCTGCGTTTAGATAAGGCTTTGTCAGATTTGACAGAATTATCACGCAGTCTCGCGAATGAACAAATCAAATCATGCCAGGTCTTGGTCAATGGCCAAGTCAAGAAAGCTAAATACACAGTTCAAGAGGGTGATATCGTCACTTACCATGTACCAGAGCCTGAGGTCTTAGAGTATGTGGCTGAGAATCTTCCGCTAGATATCATCTACCAAGATGAGGATGTGGCCGTCGTTAACAAGCCTCAGGGAATGGTTGTGCATCCGAGTGCTGGTCATACTAGTGGAACTCTGGTAAATGCCCTTATGTATCATATTAAGGACTTGTCGGGTATCAATGGGGTTCTGCGTCCAGGAATTGTTCACCGTATTGATAAAGATACGTCAGGCCTTCTCATGATTGCTAAAAACGATGATGCGCATCTAGCACTTGCCCAAGAACTCAAGGATAAAAAGTCTCTCCGCAAATATTGGGCGATTGTTCATGGAAATCTGCCTAATGATCGTGGTGTAATTGAAGCACCGATTGGCCGTAGTGAAAAAGACCGTAAGAAACAGGCTGTGACTGCTAAAGGGAAACCTGCAGTGACCCGTTTCCACGTTTTGGAACGCTTTGGTGATTATAGTTTAGTGGAGCTGCAGTTGGAAACAGGCCGCACCCATCAAATCCGTGTTCACATGGCTTATATTGGTCATCCAGTCGCTGGTGATGAAGTCTATGGTCCTCGCAAGACTTTGAAAGGACATGGACAATTTCTTCATGCCAAGACTCTAGGATTTACGCATCCACGAACAGGTGAGACCTTAGAATTTACAGCAGATATCCCAGAGATTTTTAAGGAAACCTTGGAGAGATTGAGAAAGAATTAGATTTGATAAAAGGTTGAGATGGCTTGTCTCGACCTTTTTCCTATCAACTCTTTTCTATTTCCTGCCATTCATGTTATAATGGATAAATATGAAGAATCGGAGTGAGACTATGAAATTCAAACGGATTGTCTTTAAGGTGGGGACTTCTTCTCTGACGAATGAGGATGGAAGTTTATCACGTAGTAAAGTAAAAGCTATTACCCAACAGTTGGCTATGCTGCACGAGGCTGGTCATGAATTGATTTTGGTGTCGTCAGGTGCCATTGCGGCTGGTTTTGGGGCCTTAGGATTTAAAAAGCGTCCGACTAAGATTGCTGATAAACAGGCTTCAGCAGCGGTAGGACAAGGACTTTTGTTGGAAGAATACACGACCAATCTTCTCTTGCGCCAAATCGTTTCTGCACAAATTTTGCTGACTCAGGATGATTTTGTGGATAAGCGCCGTTATAAAAATGCCCATCAGGCTTTGTCAGTTCTACTTAGCCGTGGCGCGATTCCTATTATCAATGAGAATGACAGTGTCGTTATTGATGAGCTCAAGGTCGGGGACAATGACACTCTAAGTGCTCAGGTAGCAGCCATGGTCCAAGCAGACCTTTTGGTCCTCTTGACAGACGTAGACGGTCTATATACTGGAAATCCTAATTCAGACCCAAGAGCCAAACGCTTGGAGAAAATCGAGACCATCAATCGTGAGATTATTGATATGGCCGGTGGAGCAGGTTCGTCTAATGGTACAGGTGGCATGTTAACCAAAATCAAAGCTGCAACTATCGCGACGGAATCAGGAGTTCCTGTTTATATCTGCTCATCCTTGAAGTCAGATGCCATGATTGAAGCAGCTGAGGAGACCAAGGATGGTTCCTACTTTGTTGCGCAAGAGAAGGGACTTCGTACCCAGAAACAATGGCTGGCCTTTTATGCTCAGAGTCAAGGTTCTATTTGGGTTGATAAAGGGGCTGCAGAAGCTCTCTCTCAACATGGGAAGAGTCTCCTTTTATCTGGTATTGTTGACGCAGAAGGAGCCTTTTCTTACGGTGATATCGTGACAGTATTTGACAAGGAAAGTGGAAAATCACTTGGAAAAGGACGCGTGCAATTTGGAGCATCTGCTTTGGAGGATATGTTGCGTTCTCAAAAAGCCAAGGGTGTCTTGATTCACCGTGATGACTGGATTTCCATTACTCCTGAAATCCAACTACTCTTTACAGAATTTTAGAGGTAAACTATGGTAAGTACACAAGAACAATTTGAACAGGTACAGGCTGTTAAAAAATCGATCAACACAGCTAGTGAAGATGTGAAAAATCAAGCCTTGCTAGCCATGGCTGATCACTTATTAGTAGCTACTGAGGAAATTTTAGCGGCCAATGCCCTCGATATGGAAGCGGCTAAGGGTAAAATCTCAGATGTGATGCTGGATCGTCTTTATTTGGATGCAAGTCGTATAGAAGCGATGGCAACTGGGATTCGTGAAGTGGTTGCCTTACCAGATCCAATCGGTGAAGTTTTAGAAACCAATCAACTTGAAAATGGTTTGGTTATCACCAAGAAACGGGTGGCTATGGGTGTTATCGGTATTATCTATGAAAGCCGTCCAAATGTGACGTCTGACGCGGCTGCTTTGGCTCTCAAGAGTGGAAATGCGGTTGTTCTTCGTAGTGGGAAGGATGCCTATCAAACTGCCCATGCCATTGTCACAGCCTTGAAGAAGGGCTTGGAGACGACTACTATTCACCCAGATGTAATTCAACTGGTGGAAGACACCAGCCGTGAAAGTAGCTATGCCATGATGAAGGCCAAGGACTATCTAGACCTTCTCATTCCTCGTGGAGGAGCTGGTTTGATCAATGCAGTGGTTGAGAATGCTATTGTACCAGTTATCGAGACCGGGACTGGGATTGTCCATGTCTATGTGGATAAGGATGCAGATGAAGACAAGGCTCTGTCTATCATCAACAATGCTAAAACCAGTCGCCCTTCTGTCTGCAATGCCATGGAGGTTCTACTTGTTCATGAAGACAAGGCAGCAAGCTTCCTTCCTCGCTTGGAGCAAGTTCTAGTTGCAGAGCGTAAAGAAGCTGGACTGGAACCAATTCAATTCCGCTTGGATAGCAAAGCAAGCCAGTTTGTTTCAGGTCAAGTAGCTGAAGCTCAAGACTTTGACACCGAATTTTTAGACTATGTATTAGCTGTTAAGGTTGTGAGCAGTTTAGAAGAAGCGGTTGCCCATATTGAAACCCACAGTACCCATCATTCGGATGCCATTGTGACGGAAAATGCTGAAGCTGCAGCTTACTTTACAGATCAAGTGGACTCAGCAGCCGTCTATGTCAATGCCTCAACTCGTTTCACAGATGGTGGCCAATTTGGTCTTGGTTGTGAAATGGGGATTTCTACTCAGAAATTGCACGCGCGTGGTCCAATGGGCTTGAAGGAGTTGACTAGCTACAAGTATGTGGTTACTGGTGACGGACAGATAAGGGAGTAAGAGATGAAGATTGGATTTATCGGCTTGGGGAATATGGGTGCTAGTTTGGCCAAGGCTGTCTTGCAGGCTAAGACGGGCGATGACCTTCTCCTTGCTAATCGTACTCAAGCCAAGGTAGACGCTTTCATTGCAGACTTTGGTGGTCAGGCTTCCAGCAATGAAGAAATTTTTGCAGAAGCAGATGTGATTTTTCTAGGAGTTAAGCCTGCTCAGTTTTCTGAACTGCTTTCTCAATACCAGACCATCCTTGAAAAAAGAGAAAGTCTTCTTTTGATTTCCATGGCAGCTGGATTGACCTTGGAAAAACTGGCTAGTCTTCTTCCAAGTCAGCACCGAATTATTCGTATGATGCCAAATACCCCTGCTTCTATCGGGCAAGGAGTGATTAGTTATGCCATATCAGCAAACTGTCGTGCTGAGGACAGTGAACTTTTTTGTCAGCTTTTAGCCAAGGCTGGTCTCTTGATTGAACTTGGGGAAAGCTTAATTGATGCAGCGACAGGTCTTGCAGGTTGTGGGCCGGCCTTTGTCTATCTTTTTATTGAGGCCTTGGCAGATGCAGGTGTTCAGACAGGATTGCCAAGAGAAACGGCATTGAAAATGGCAGCTCAAACAGTTGTCGGCGCTGGACAATTGGTCCTAGAAAGCCAGCAACATCCTGGGATCTTGAAAGACCAAGTTTGTAGCCCAGGAGGTTCGACTATTGCTGGTGTAGCAAGCTTAGAAGCGCATGCTTTTCGAGGAACAGTCATGGATGCAGTTCATCAAGCATACAAACGAACACAAGAACTAGGTAAATAAGAGGTAGATTTGTCTGCCTCTTTTATGGTGTTTGATACTCTTCGAAAATCTCTTCAAACTGCGTCAGCTTCCATCTGCAACCTCAAAACAGTGTTTTGAGCAACCTGCGGCTAGCTTACTAGTTTGCTCTTTGATTTTCATTGAGTATGAAATTAGAAGACAAAAAGATTGTCACAAACCCCTATTTTTTTGATAGAATAGAAGTAGTAAAAAAGAAATGAGTTAGACATGTCAAAAGGATTTTTAGTCTCTCTTGAGGGACCAGAGGGAGCAGGAAAGACCAGTGTTTTAGAGGCTCTACTCCCAATTTTAGAGGAAAAAGGAGTAGAAGTGTTGACGACCCGTGAACCTGGCGGAGTCTTGATTGGTGAGAAAATTCGGGAAGTGATTTTGGACCCAAGTCATACTCAGATGGATGCTAAGACTGAACTCCTTCTCTATATTGCCAGTCGTAGACAGCATTTGGTGGAAAAAGTTCTTCCAGCCCTTGAAGCTGGCAAGTTGGTCATTATGGATCGTTTTATCGATAGTTCTGTTGCCTATCAAGGATTTGGTCGTGGTTTGGACATTGATGCCATTAATTGGCTCAATCATTTTGCTACAGATGGCCTCAAACCTGATTTGACCCTCTATTTTGACATTGAGGTGGAAGAGGGACTGGCTCGCATTGCTGCTAATAGTGACCGTGAGGTCAATCGCTTGGACTTGGAAGGGTTGGACTTGCACAAAAAAGTTCGTCAAGGCTATCTTTCTCTTCTTGACAAAGAAGGAAATCGCATAGTCAAGATTGATGCTAGTCTCCCTTTGGAGCAAGTTGTGGATGCTACCAAGACTGTCTTGTTTGAAAGAATGGGCTTGGCTAAATGAAACAAGAAGAATTAAAGGTTTGGCAACCAGACCAGTTTGACCGCTTTGTCCGTATCCTAGAACAAGACCAGCTCAATCATGCCTATTTATTTTCAGGATTCTTTGGAAGCTTGGAAATGGCGCAATTTTTGGCTAAGAGCCTCTTCTGTGCAGAGAAGGTAGGCGTTTTACCATGTGAGAAATGCCGAAATTGTAAGCTGATTGAACAGGGAGAGTTTCCCGATGTCACCTTGATTAAGCCAGTCAATCAGGTCATCAAGACAGAACGGATTAGAGAATTGGTGGGCCAGTTTTCCCAAGCAGGGATTGAAAGCCAGCAGCAGGTTTTTATTATCGAGCAAGCTGAGAAGATGCACCCCAACGCAGCCAATTCTCTGCTCAAGGTCATCGAAGAACCCCAGAGTGAGGTTTATATTTTCTTCTTGACAAGCGATGAAGAAAAGATTTTACCGACAATCCGAAGTCGGACCCAGATTTTCCACTTTAAAAAACAAGAAGAGAAGCTGATCTTGCTCTTAGAACAAATGGGACTGGTTAAGAAAAAAGCGACTCTCCTAGCTCAGTTTAGTCAATCGCGAGCTGAAGCAGAAAAGTTGGCTAATCAGGCAAGTTTTTGGACTTTGGTCGATGAAAGTGAACGCCTGCTGACTTGGTTAGTAGCTAAGAAAAAAGAAAGTTATCTGCAGGTTGCTAAATTAGCCAACTTGGCAGATGACAAGGAAAAACAGGATCAGGTTTTACGGATTTTTGAAGTCCTCTGTGGGCAGGACCTCCTGCAAGCAAGAGTAAGAGTGATTCTACAAGATTTGCTAGAAGCTAGAAAAATGTGGCAAGCTAATGTCAGCTTTCAAAATGCCATGGAATATCTGGTCTTGAAAGAAATATAAACTCAAAAATGAATGATAAAGAAAGGAAAGGGCTGTTTTATGGACAAAAAAGAATTATTTGACGCGCTGGATGATTTTTCCCAACAATTACTAGTGACCTTGGCCGATGTGGAAGCCATCAAGAAAAATCTCAAGAGCCTGGTAGAGGAAAATACAGCTCTTCGTTTGGAAAATAGTAAGTTGCGCGAACGCTTGGGTGAGGTGGAAGCAGACGCTCCTGTCAAGGCTAAACATGTTCGCGAAAGTGTCCGTCGCATTTACCGTGATGGATTTCACGTATGTAATGATTTTTATGGACAACGTCGAGAGCAGGACGAGGAATGTATGTTCTGTGACGAGTTGTTATACAGGGAGTAGGCATGCAGATTCAAAAAAGTTTTAAGGGGCAGTCTCCCTATGGCAAGCTGTACCTAGTGGCAACGCCGATTGGCAATCTAGATGATATGACCTTTCGAGCTATTCAGACCTTGAAAGAAGTGGATTGGATTGCTGCTGAGGACACGCGCAATACAGGTCTATTGCTCAAGCATTTTGACATTTCTACCAAGCAAATCAGTTTTCATGAGCACAATGCCAAGGAAAAGATTCCTGATTTGATTGGTTTCCTGAAAGCAGGTCAAAGTATTGCTCAGGTATCCGACGCGGGTCTGCCTAGCATCTCAGACCCTGGTCATGATTTGGTTAAGGCAGCCATTGAGGAAGAAATTGCAGTAGTGACTGTTCCAGGTGCCTCTGCAGGAATTTCTGCCTTGATTGCCAGTGGTTTAGCGCCACAGCCACATATCTTTTACGGCTTTTTACCCAGAAAATCAGGTCAGCAAAAGCAATTTTTTGACTCGAAAAAAGACTATCCTGAAACTCAGATTTTCTATGAATCCCCTCATCGTGTAGCTGATACGTTGGAAAATATGCTAGAAGTCTACGGTGACCGCTCGGTGGTCTTGGTTAGAGAATTGACCAAAATCTATGAAGAATACCAAAGAGGTACCATTTCAGAGTTATTAGAAAACATAGCTGAAACGCCACTCAAGGGCGAATGCCTTCTCATCGTTGAAGGTGCCAGTCAGGATGTGGAAGAAAAAGATGAGGAGGACTTGTTCTTAGAAATCCAAGTCCGCATCCAGCAAGGCATGAAGAAAAACCAAGCTATTAAGGAAGTAGCTAAGTTTTACCAGTGGAATAAGAGCCAGCTTTACGCAGCCTACCATGACTGGGAAGAAAATCAAGAAAATGACTAAACAGGGAAGTTTGCCTTCTTCCCTTTTTTTGTTATACTAGTAGAAGAAAAAATTAGAAAGATTTGTGGGAGTGAAAAAGTCCTGTGGACTTTTTCAGCTTAAGCCAAGAAACTCGAAAGCGAAGTAGGTCAGATTGGCTTTTTCAATGTGAAACTTGTCTTCACACTCCCAAAGAGGTATTAGTGTCGTGTCTCAATCTTATATCAATGTTATCGGTGCTGGTTTGGCAGGTTCTGAAGCTGCCTACCAAATTGCAGAACGTGGTATTCCAGTTAAACTTTATGAAATGCGTGGTGTCAAGTCAACACCCCAGCACAAAACAGATAATTTTGCCGAGTTGGTTTGTTCCAATTCTTTGCGTGGGGATGCTTTGACAAATGCTGTCGGGCTTCTCAAGGAAGAAATGCGTCGCTTGGGTTCAGTTATTTTGAAATCTGCTGAGGCTACACGTGTTCCTGCTGGTGGTGCCCTTGCGGTGGACCGTGATGGTTTCTCCCAAATGGTGACCGAAAAAGTTGCCAACCATCCCTTGATTGAAGTGGTTCGTGATGAAATTACAGAATTACCGACTGATGTAATCACAGTTATCGCTACTGGTCCTTTGACTAGCGATGCCTTGGCTGAAAAGATTCATGCTCTCAATGACGGCGATGGTTTCTATTTCTACGATGCGGCAGCGCCGATTATTGATGTCAACACCATCGATATGAGCAAGGTCTATCTCAAGTCTCGGTATGACAAGGGAGAAGCTGCTTATCTCAATGCTCCAATGACCAAGCAAGAGTTTATGGATTTCCATGAAGCCTTGGTCAATGCGGAAGAAGCTCCGCTTAATTCTTTCGAAAAAGAAAAGTATTTTGAAGGCTGTATGCCTATCGAAGTCATGGCTAAACGTGGTATTAAAACAATGCTTTATGGTCCTATGAAACCAGTCGGTCTGGAGTATCCGGACGACTACACAGGACCTCGTGATGGAGAATTTAAAACACCTTATGCGGTGGTTCAGCTTCGTCAGGACAATGCAGCTGGTAGCCTCTATAATATCGTCGGTTTCCAGACCCACCTCAAATGGGGAGAACAAAAGCGTGTCTTCCAAATGATTCCAGGTCTTGAAAATGTGGAGTTTGTTCGTTATGGTGTCATGCACCGCAATTCTTACATGGATTCACCAAATCTTCTTGAACAGACCTATCGTTCTAAGAAGCAACCAAATCTCTTCTTTGCTGGTCAGATGACGGGTGTGGAAGGCTATGTTGAGTCAGCAGCGTCAGGCTTGGTTGCGGGTATTAATGCAGCTCGTCTTTTCAAGGGTGAAAGTGAGGCTATTTTCCCAGAGACAACAGCGATTGGAAGTCTGGCTCATTACATCACCCATGCGGACAGCAAACATTTCCAACCGATGAATGTCAACTTTGGAATTATCAAGGAGTTGGAAGGCGAACGTATCCGTGATAAGAAGGCTCGTTATGAAAAAATTGCAGAGCGTGCCCTTAACGATTTAGAGGAATTTTTAACGGTCTAATTTTTTTGAAAGAATTGCTCATGATACTATAAAAATCTTAGAAATTGTGATAAAATAGGTAGGATAAAAAAAGGAGAGTGAAAATGGCGAATCCCAAGTATAAACGTATTTTAATCAAGTTATCAGGTGAAGCCCTTGCCGGTGAACGTGGCGTAGGGATTGATATCCAAACAGTTCAAACAATCGCAAAAGAGATTCAAGAAGTTCATAGCTTAGGTATCGAAATTGCCCTTGTTATTGGTGGAGGAAATCTCTGGCGTGGTGAACCTGCTGCAGAAGCAGGAATGGACCGCGTTCAGGCAGATTACACAGGAATGCTTGGGACTGTTATGAATGCTCTTGTGATGGCAGATTCATTGCAACAAGTTGGGGTTGATACGCGTGTACAAACAGCCATTGCCATGCAACAAGTGGCAGAGCCTTACGTACGTGGACGTGCCCTTCGTCACCTTGAAAAAGGCCGTATCGTTATCTTTGGTGCTGGAATTGGTTCACCTTACTTCTCAACAGATACAACAGCGGCTCTTCG
Source organism: Streptococcus mitis (assembly GCF_016658865.1). Classification (NCBI taxonomy): domain Bacteria; kingdom Bacillati; phylum Bacillota; class Bacilli; order Lactobacillales; family Streptococcaceae; genus Streptococcus; species Streptococcus mitis. The sequence continues at coordinate 1,201,740 of NZ_CP067992.1, read as the reverse complement.
TGCAGCTGAAATCGAAGCAGATGCCATCCTCATGGCTAAAAATGGCGTCGACGGTGTTTATAATGCCGATCCTAAGAAGGACAAGACAGCCGTTAAGTTTGAAGAATTGACTCACCGTGACGTTATCAATAAAGGTCTTCGTATCATGGATTCAACAGCTTCAACCCTCTCAATGGACAACGACATTGACTTGGTTGTCTTCAACATGAACCAACCAGGCAACATCAAACGTGTCGTATTTGGTGAAAATATCGGAACAACAGTTTCAAATAATATCGAAGAAAAGGAATAAGAAAGATTATGGCTAACGCAATTATTGAAAAAGCTAAAGAGAGAATGACCCAGTCTCACCAATCACTTGCTCGTGAATTTGGTGGTATCCGTGCCGGTCGTGCCAATGCAAGCTTGCTTGACCGTGTACATGTAGAGTACTATGGAGTAGAAACTCCCCTTAACCAAATCGCTTCAATTACGATTCCAGAAGCGCGTGTCTTGTTGGTAACACCATTTGACAAGTCTTCATTGAAAGACATCGAACGTGCCTTGAACGCTTCTGATCTTGGTATTACACCAGCTAATGATGGTTCTGTGATTCGTTTGGTTATCCCTGCTCTTACAGAAGAAACTCGTCGTGACCTTGCTAAAGAAGTGAAGAAGGTCGGTGAAAATGCTAAGGTGGCTGTCCGCAATATCCGTCGTGATGCTATGGACGAAGCTAAGAAACAAGAAAAAGCAAAAGAAATCACTGAAGACGAATTGAAGACTCTTGAAAAAGATATTCAGAAAGTAACAGACGATGCTGTCAAACACATCGATGACATGACTGCCAACAAAGAAAAAGAACTTTTGGAAGTCTAAAAATAAACAGAAAAACTCAGTTGGCATTGCTGGCTGAGTTTTATTCGAAAGAAGGAAATATGAATACAAATCTTGCAAGTTTTATCGTTGGACTCATCATCGATGAAAATGACCGTTTTTACTTTGTGCAAAAGGATGGCCAAACCTATGCGCTTGCCAAGGAAGAAGGTCAGCATACAGTAGGGGATACGGTTAAAGGTTTCGCCTACACAGATATGAAGCAAAAGCTCCGCTTGACAACTCTAGAAGTGACTGCTACTCAGGACCAATTTGGTTGGGGACGTGTTACAGAAGTTCGTAAGGACTTGGGTGTTTTTGTGGATACAGGACTTCCTGACAAGGAAATCGTTGTGTCACTCGATATTCTTCCTGAGCTCAAGGAACTCTGGCCTAAGAAAGGCGACCAACTCTACATCCGTCTTGAAGTGGACAAGAAAGACCGTATCTGGGGACTTTTGGCCTATCAAGAAGACTTCCAACGTCTGGCTCGTCCTGCCTACAACAATATGCAGAACCAAAACTGGCCAGCCATTGTATACCGTCTCAAGCTGTCAGGAACCTTTGTTTACCTACCAGAAAATAACATGCTTGGCTTTATCCATCCTAGCGAGCGCTACGCAGAGCCACGGTTGGGTCAAGTGTTAGATGCGCGTGTCATTGGTTTCCGTGAGGTTGATAGAACTCTGAACCTCTCCCTAAAACCGCGTTCATTTGAAATGTTGGAAAATGATGCCCAGATGATTTTGACCTACTTGGAAAGCAATGGCGGTTTCATGACCTTAAATGATAAGTCATCTCCAGACGACATCAAGGCAACCTTTGGCATTTCTAAAGGTCAGTTCAAGAAAGCTTTAGGTGGTCTTATGAAGGCTGGTAAAATCAAGCAAGACCAGTTTGGGACAGAGTTGATTTAGGGAGACATATGAGAAAATCATTTTACACTTGGCTCATGACCGAGCGCAATCCTAAAAGTAACAATCCCAAGGCTATCTTGGCAGACCTCGCTTTTGAAGAATCAGCCTTTCCAAAACATACGGATGATTTTGATGAGGTCAGTCGATTTTTGGAGGAGCATGCCAGTTTTTCTTTTAACCTAGGAGACTTTGACGCTATCTGGCAAGAATACTTAGAACACTAGACTTTATTCATTGGCTTTGGGCTAGTAATTTCTCCATCCCTTTGCTATAATAAAAAGAAATAAAAGGATTAGAGAGGTTCTTTATTTGAAGGAACATTCAATTGACATTCAACTGAGTCATCCAGATGACCTGTTTCATCTTTTTGGTTCCAATGAACGCCATCTTCGTTTGATGGAAGAAGAGCTTGATGTTGTGATTCATGCTCGTACGGAGATTGTCCAGGTTTTGGGAGAAGAGAATGCCTGTGAGGAAGCTCGTCAGGTTATTCAAGCTCTCATGGTTTTGGTGAATCGTGGGATGACAGTCGGCACACCAGATGTGGTGACTGCGATTAGCATGGTCAAAAACGATGAAATCGACAAGTTTGTTGCCCTTTACGAAGAAGAAATTATCAAGGACAATACAGGTAAACCGATTCGCGTCAAAACATTGGGTCAAAAGCTTTATGTGGATAGTGTTAAACAGCACGATGTGACCTTTGGAATCGGACCAGCAGGGACAGGGAAGACCTTTCTTGCAGTGACCTTGGCAGTGACTGCCCTTAAACGTGGGCAGGTCAAGCGAATTATCCTGACTCGTCCAGCAGTGGAAGCAGGAGAGAGTCTAGGTTTTCTTCCGGGTGATCTTAAGGAGAAGGTGGATCCTTACCTTCGACCTGTTTATGATGCCTTGTATCAGATTCTTGGGAAAGACCAAACAACGCGTCTCATGGAGCGTGAAATTATCGAGATTGCACCCCTCGCATATATGCGTGGGCGAACCTTGGATGATGCCTTTGTCATTCTAGATGAAGCCCAAAATACGACCATCATGCAGATGAAGATGTTCTTGACTCGTTTAGGCTTTAATTCTAAGATGATTGTCAATGGAGATATCAGTCAGATTGACCTGCCGCGTAATGTCAAGTCCGGTTTGATTGATGCTCAAGAAAAACTCAAGAACATTCACCAAATTGACTTTGTTCATTTTTCAGCTAAAGATGTGGTTCGCCATCCAGTTGTTGCTCAGATTATCCGAGCTTATGAACCAGCACCTGTCAAGAATGAAGAGAGTGAAGAATTAGAGTCTCAACCTCTGTCTGAAGGATAGTTCTTTTGTATTTAAAGTTATCTCAATACAATGTTTCAGTCAATATCCTTGTATTAGTTAGAAACTTTTCAAGCGGAGGAGAAGTATGGAATCAATCTTTTTAAAACTAGCTCAGTATCCCATAGTCGAGACTGAGCGTTTATTGCTTAGACCTGTAACCTTGGATGATGCGGAAGAAATGTTTGACTATGCCTCGGACAAGGATAATACACGCTACACTTTTCCAACAAATCAGAGCCTAGAAGAGACCAAGAATAACATTGCTCAGTTCTACTTGGCCAATCCCTTGGGACGGTGGGGAATCGAACTAAAAAGCAATAGTCAGTTTATCGGAACTATTGATTTGCACAAGATTGATCCCATTCTCAAAAAGGCAGCTATTGGTTACATTATCAATAAAAAGTATTGGAATCAAGGTTTGACGACAGAAGCCAATCGTGCCGTGATTAAGCTGGCTTTTGAGAATATTGGAATGAACAAGTTGATCGCCCTTCACGATAAGGATAATCCCGCATCTGGCAAGGTCATGGAGAAATCAGGCATGCGTTTTTCCCACGAAGAACCCTATGCCAGAATGGATAATAAAGAACCAGGTCGAATTATCACAAGAGTTTATTATGTCTTGACTAAGGAAGACTATTTTGCAAATAAATAAGCAGTTGAAAAGAAATTTTCGACTGTTTTTTCTTCCTCTTACGAATAATCTAAGAGAGGAGAAAATATGGAAGCAATTATCGAGAAAATCAAAGAGTATAAAATCATCGTCATCTGTACTGGTCTGGGCTTGCTTGTAGGAGGATTTTTCCTGCTAAAACCAGCTCCACAAATACCTGTTAAAGAGACGAATTTACAGGGAGAAGTTGCAGCTGTTTCCAAGGTTTCATCGACCGAAAAGGATGTGAAGAGGGAAGAGAAGGACGAATCGGTTGAACAAGATGTGATTACAGTAGATGTGAAAGGCGCTGTTAAATCACCAGGGATTTATGACTTGCCAGTAGGTAGTCGGGTCAATGATGCTGTTCAAAAGGCGGGTGGCTTGACAGAGCAAGCAGACAGCAAATCGCTCAATCTAGCTCAGAAAGTTAGTGATGAGGCTCTGGTCTACGTTCCAACTAAGGGAGAAGAAGCAGCTAGTCAACAGACTGGTTCTGGGACAGCTTCTTCAAAGAACAAGGAAAAGAAGGTCAATCTCAACAAGGCCAGTCTGGAAGAGCTCAAGCAGGTCAAGGGTCTGGGTGGCAAACGAGCTCAGGATATTATCGACCATCGTGAATCAAATGGGAAATTCAAGTCGGTTGATGAACTCAAGAAGGTTTCTGGCATTGGTGCTAAAACGATAGAAAAGCTAAAAGACTATGTTACAGCGGATTAAGACTTTCCCTGTTCCCCTAATCTATCTGAGTTTTCTATTGCTCTGGCTTTACTACGCCATTTTTTCAGCATCCTATATCGCACTGCTAGGCTTCGTTTTTCTGCTAGTCTGTCTCTTTATCCAATTTTCTTGGAAATCTGCTAGCAAAGTTCTAGTGCTTTGTGGAATTTTTGGATTCTGGTTTGTTTTTCAAAATTGGCAACAGAGTCAAGCGAGTCAAAATTTGGCGGATTCTGTTGAAAGGGTGCGGATTTTGCCTGACACTATTAAGGTCAATGGTGATAGTCTGTCCTTTCGTGGTAAGCATGATGGACGCATTTTTCAAGTCTATTATAAACTCCAGTCCGAGGAGGAGAAAGAAGCCTTTCAAACTTTAATAGACCTTCATGAGATAGAACTTGAAGGAAAACTTTCGGAGCCAGAAGGGCAGAGAAATTTTGGTGGTTTTGACTACCAAGCCTATCTGAAGACTCAGGGAATTTACCAGACTATCAATATCAAAAAAATTCAGTCACTTCAAAAGGTTGGCAGTTGGGATATAGGTGAAAACCTGTCCAGCTTACGTCGAAAGGCTGTAGTTTGGATCAAGACGCACTTTCCAGATCCTATGCGCAATTACATGACGGGGCTTCTATTAGGACATCTGGACACCGACTTTGAGGAGATGAATGAGCTTTATTCTAGTCTAGGAATTATCCATCTTTTTGCCTTGTCGGGCATGCAGGTAGGCTTTTTCATGGATGGATTTAAGAAACTTCTCTTGCGATTGGGCTTGACTCAAGAAAAGTTGAAATGGCTGACTTATCCCTTTTCCCTTATCTATGCGGGCCTGACAGGGTTTTCAGCATCGGTCATTCGCAGTCTTTGGCAAAAACTATTGGCTCAACATGGCTATAAGGGATTAGATAATTTTGCCCTGACTGTGCTTGTTCTCTTTATCGTCATGCCTAACTTTTTCCTGACTGCAGGAGGAGTTTTGTCCTGCGCTTATGATTTTATCTTGACTATGACCAGCAAAGAAGGAGAGGGCCTAAAGGCTGTGACCAGAGAAAGTCTAGTCATTTCCTTGGGAATATTGCCCATTCTGTCCTTCTATTTTGCGGAATTTCAACCTTGGTCCATCCTTTTGACCTTTGTCTTTTCCTTTCTATTTGACTTGGCCTTCTTACCGCTCTTGTCTATCTTATTTGTCCTTTCATTTCTCTATCCAGTCATTCAGCTTAATTTTATTTTTGAATGGTTGGAGGGGATGATTCGCTTTGTATCACAGGTGGCAAGTAGACCGCTTGTCTTTGGACAACCCAATGCATGGCTTTTAGTTTTATTGTTAATTTCCTTGGCTTTAGTATATGATTTGAGGAAAAACATTAAAAGGCTAGCAGTATTGAGCTTATTGATTACGGGTCTCTTTTTCTTGACCAAGCATCCACTGGAAAATGAAATTACCATGCTGGATGTGGGGCAAGGCGAAAGTATTTTCCTACGGGATGTAACTGGTAAGATCATTCTTATAGATGTCGGCGGCAAGGCAGAATCTAGCAAGAAAATCGAAAAATGGCAAGAAAAGACGACGACAAGCAACGCCCAGCGAAGCTTGATTCCCTATCTAAAAGGTCGAGGAGTAGCCAAGATTGACCAGCTGATTTTAACAAATACAGACAAGGAGCATGTTGGAGATTTGTTGGAGGTGACCAAGGCTTTCCATGTAGGGGAGATTTTAGTATCAAAAGGTAGTCTGAAACAGAAGGAATTTGTGGCAGAACTACAGGCAACTCAAACCAAGGTGCGTAGTGTGACAGCAGGAGAGAACTTGCCAATTTTTGGAAGTCGGTTAGAAGTCCTGTCTCCAAGGAAAATTGGAAATGGAAATCATGAAGATTCCCTGGTTTTGTATGGAAAACTCTTGGATAAAAACTTTCTTTTCACAGGAAATTTGGAGGAAAAAGGAGAGAAGGACTTGCTGAGGCAATATCCTGACCTAGAGGTGGATGTTTTGAAAGCTAGCCAACATGGCTCTAAAAAATTATCAAGTTCAGCCTTTTTAGAACAGCTCAAACCAGAGTTTACTCTCATTTCAGTTGGAAAGAACAATCGAACGAAACTCCCCCATCAGGAAACCTTGACACGACTGGAAGGTATCAATAGCAAAGTTTATCGAACTGACCAGCAGGGAGCTATACGCTTTAAAGGGTGGAATAGATGGAAAATCGAAAGCGTTCGATAGGAAGGACAAATATAATATATTAGTAAAATAAACTAAAAATCTGTTGAATAATAATGATAAAAACGATATAATGAAAGCGTCTTCGATATTAATGATATAAAACCATTGAAAATTAGCAAAAATCGTTTAATTAGTTAGTTTATGATTATTGGTCTTTTTCAGTCCAGTATATCTGCTGTGAGCGTTCTTAAAATTTATCGGTATGATTGGAATACCTTCTATATGTCTAGTATGAATTACCACAGACATAGCTATATTAACGTTCCATCATGATCTCGTTATTATAGCTATTCTGAATATAAAGTTGGTTCTGGTTGGAATTACGATTGGTATGAGGTACTAAACTACTACAGCGGAGGCTATTAATCCAAAAAGGAGGGCTAGATATGTTGCAACTTACTCATGTGACCTTAAAAACGCGACAAGTCATCTTACAAGATGTTGATTTTACATTTGAAAGGGGTAGGATTTATGGTATTCTTGCTATAAATGGCTCTGGAAAGACGACACTGTTCCGTGCCATTAGCAATTTAATTCCTATAAGTAGTGGAAATATCGCACTCTCTCCTTCTTTGTTTTATTATGAGAGTATTGAATGGCTGGATGGAAACTTAAGTGGGATGGACTATCTTCGCCTGATCAAGAACATCTGGCAGTCAGGGCTGAACTTGGGGGATGAAATTGATTACTGGGAAATGTCTGACTATATCAGCCTTCCCATTCGCAAGTATTCCTTAGGCATGAAGCAACGCTTGGTGATTGCCATGTATTTCCTCAGTCAGGCGAAATGCTGGCTTATGGATGAGATTACAAATGGCTTAGATGAGTATTATCGACAGAAGTTTTTTGATAGGCTAGCACAAATCGATAGACAAGAACAGCTGGTTCTTTTAAGTTCCCACTATAAGGAAGAGATGGTTGATGTCTGCGATAGAGTAGTAACCATTCATCGGGGAAAGATAGAAGAGGTTTAGTTTATGAAAGATGTTAGTCTATTTTTATTAAAAAAAGTTTTCAAAAGTCGCTTAAACTGGATTATCTTAGCTTTATTTGTATCTGGACTCGGTGTTACCTTTTATCTTAATAGTCAGACTGCAAACTCACACAGCTTGGAGGGAGAGTTGGAAACTCGTCTTGTAAAAGATGAGAGAGTCATCAATGAATATGAAGAGAAACTCTCCCAAATATCTGATACCAACTCGGAGGAATACCAGATTGCTAAAATTAATTTAGAATCGCAAAAAAATCTTTTGACTCAAAAGAAAGAAATTCTGGCTTTGTTAAGAGAAGGACGCTGGAAAGAAGCCTACTATTTGCAGTGGCAAGATGAAGAGAAGAATTATGAAGTTATGTCAAATCAACCGACTTCTAGCTCTGACTTAAAAATGGCGATTGACCGCCAACGAAAGATTTACCAAGCCCTGTATCCCTTGAACATAAAAGCACATACTTTGGAGTTTCCGACCTACGGGATTGATCAGATTGTCTGGATTTTAGAGGCTATCATCCCAACCTTGTTTGTGGTTGCTATTATTTTTATGCTAACGCAACTATTTGCAGAAAGATATCAAAATCATCTGGACACAGCTCAGTTATATCCTTTTTCAAAAGTGACATTTGCCATGTCCTCTCTTGGAGTTGGAGTGGGCTATGTAACTGTGCTGTTTATCGGAATCAGCGGATTTTCTTTTCTAGTGGGAAGTCTGATAAGTGGTTTTGGACAGTTAGATTATCCCTACCCGATTTATAGCTTAGTGAATCAAGAGGTAACCATTGGAAAGATACAAGATGTGTTATTTCCTAGTTTGCTATTAGTTTTCTTATCCTTTATCGTTATTGTGGAAGTTGTGTATTTGATTACTTACTTTTTCAAGCAAAAAATGCCTGTACTCTTTCTTTCACTCATTGGGATTGTTGGCTTATTGTTTGGCATCCAAACAATTCAGCCTCTTCAAAGGATTGCACATCTGATTCCTTTTACTTACTTACGTTCAGTGGAGATTTTGTCTGGAAGATTACCTAAGCAAATTGATAATGTCAATCTAAATTGGGGTATGGGGCTAGTCTTACTTCCTTGCCTGATTATCCTTTTGCTAGTGGGGATTCTATTTATCGAAAGCTGGGGAAGTTCACGGAAAAAGGAAGTTTTTAATAGACTTTAGCTTTCCTATACGGAAGATGAAGATAAGGAAAAACTAACATAGAGAGAATCAACTTGATTCTCTCTCTTTGATGTGGAAACCAATCTAAAATATAAACACAAACTTTTCAAAAAAATAACTTTTTATCTTGACAAGGGCTAGAAAACTTGGTATCATATAAAAGTTGAGAAAAGCAGAAGTGAGAGCTTCTCGCCTTGTGACATCAAGTTGCCTGGCCCTACGGATGAAAAGTTTCTAAGAAACGCTATCATAACGTGCGGGCTTGTAGTATTACGAGTCCGCTATTGTTTTTCTCTAATAAAACAAAAGAGGTGAAAACCATAGCAAAGCAAGACTTATTCATCAATGATGAGATTCGTGTACGTGAAGTTCGCTTGATTGGTCTTGAAGGAGAACAGCTAGGCATCAAGCCACTCAGTGAAGCGCAAGCTTTGGCTGATAACGCTAATGTTGACCTAGTATTGATTCAACCCCAAGCCAAACCGCCTGTTGCAAAAATTATGGACTACGGTAAGTTCAAATTTGAGTACCAGAAGAAGCAAAAAGAACAACGTAAAAAACAAAGTGTTGTTACTGTGAAAGAAGTTCGTCTAAGTCCAACGATTGACAAGGGTGACTTTGATACAAAACTTCGCAATGCACGCAAATTCCTTGAAAAAGGAAATAAAGTTAAGGTATCTATTCGCTTTAAGGGTCGTATGATTACCCATAAAGAGATTGGTGCAAAAGTTTTAGCCGAGTTTGCTGAAGCAACTCAAGATATTGCAATCATCGAACAACGTGCTAAAATGGATGGACGTCAAATGTTCATGCAATTGGCGCCAGCGACTGACAAAAAATAATTGTCAGAAAGTTAAATAAAGGAGAAAAAATCATGCCAAAACAAAAAACACACCGCGCATCAGCTAAACGTTTCAAACGTACAGGTTCTGGTGGACTTAAACGTTTCCGTGCTTACACTTCTCACCGTTTCCACGGAAAAACTAAGAAACAACGTCGTCATCTTCGTAAAGCATCTATGGTGCATTCAGGAGATTACAAACGTATCAAAGCAATGCTTACTCGCTTGAAATAATAGCTTGACTGTAAGTAAACAATTCTAGGAAATATTTGGAGGAAATAAAACATGGCACGTGTTAAAGGTGGCGTTGTATCACGCAAACGTCGTAAACGTATTCTTAAATTAGCAAAAGGTTACTATGGAGCTAAACACATCTTGTTCCGTACTGCAAAAGAACAAGTAATGAACTCTTACTACTATGCATACCGTGACCGTCGTCAGAAAAAACGTGACTTCCGCAAATTGTGGATCACTCGTATCAACGCGGCAGCTCGTATGAACGGACTTTCATACTCACAATTGATGCATGGTTTGAAATTGGCTGAGATCGAAGTTAACCGTAAAATGCTTGCTGACTTGGCTGTTAACGATGCAGCAGCTTTCACAGCTCTTGCAGATGCAGCTAAAGCAAAACTTGGTAAATAATAACTGATAAGACTGGAACAGGATTGTCCCAGTCTTTTTGAAAATAAAGGAGAAAAATATGGCTTCAAAAATGCTACACACTTGCTTGCGAGTAGAAAATCTTGAAAAATCAATCGCATTTTATCAAGACGCTTTTGGTTTTAAAGAATTGCGTCGTAGAGATTTTCCAGACCATGCCTTCACGATTGTCTATCTAGGACTTGAGGGTGACGACTATGAGTTGGAGTTGACTTATAACTACGATCACGGTCCTTATGTGGTTGGAGATGGGTTTGCCCATATCGCTCTCAGTACACCTGATCTTGAAGCGCTTCATCAAGAGCACAGTGCCAAAGGCTATGAAGTTACTGAACCAAATGGTCTACCAGGAACTGCACCTAACTATTACTTTGTCAAAGACCCTGATGGCTACAAGGTTGAAGTCATTCGTGAAAAATAATCTCGTGAAGTCAAGTAGAATGTTCGTTTTCTACTTGACTTTTTTTGGTTGAAAGAGTATACTAGTAAAAATTTAACCTTTAAGGGGAGTCCAGAGAGACTCACAAGGTGTCAGATAAAAGAATAGTACAATTTTCTAGAGGGGACTTTTTGAGTGTGCTCTCTTGTGTTGTACGATTTTAACTGAGGCCTTGCACTAGCAAGGTCTTTTCTTTGTCTGGTCCCCTTAAAATTTAAGGAGGAAAAGTCATGAATCCCACATGTAAGAAACGTTTGGGTGCAATTCGTTTGGAAACCATGAAGGTGGTTGCACAGGAGGAAATCGCGCCAGCAATCTTTGAATTAGTCCTAGAGGGGGAAATGGTTGAAGCCATGCGAGCAGGTCAATTTCTTCATCTGCGTGTGCCTGATGACGCCCATCTCTTGCGTCGGCCTATTTCAATTTCGTCTATTGATAAGGTAAAGAAGCAGTGTCACCTCATTTATCGGATTGAAGGTGCTGGTACAGCTATTTTTTCAACCTTAAGTCAGGGAGATACTCTTGATGTGATGGGACCTCAGGGGAATGGATTTGACTTGTCTGACCTAGATGAGCAGAGCCAGGTTCTCCTTGTTGGAGGGGGGATTGGTGTACCTCCTTTACTTGAGGTTGCTAAGGAATTGCATGCGCGTGGTGTGAAAGTAGTGACAGTCCTTGGTTTTGCTAATAAGGATGCTGTTATTTTAGAGACGGAATTAGCTCAATATAGTCAAGTCTTTGTAACGACAGATGATGGTTCTTATGGCATCAAGGGAAATGTGTCCGTTGTCATCAATGATTTAGGCAGTCAGTTTGATGCTGTTTACTCATGTGGGGCGCCAGGAATGATGAAGTATATCAATCAAACCTTCTATAACCATCCAAGAGCCTATCTATCTTTGGAATCTCGTATGGCTTGTGGGATGGGGGCTTGCTATGCCTGCGTCCTAAAAGTGCCAGAAAGCGAGACGGTCAGCCAACGTGTCTGTGAAGATGGTCCTGTTTTCCGCACAGGAACAGTTGTATTATAAGGAGAAAATTATGACTACAAATCGTTTACAAGTTTCTCTACCAGGCTTGGATTTGAAAAATCCGATTATTCCAGCATCAGGCTGTTTTGGTTTTGGTCAAGAGTATGCCAAGTACTATGATTTAGATCTTTTGGGTTCTATAATGATCAAGGCGACAACACTTGAAGCCCGTTTTGGCAATCCAACTCCAAGGGTGGCAGAAACACCCGCTGGTATGCTCAATGCAATTGGCTTACAAAATCCTGGTTTGGAAGTTGTTTTGGCTGAAAAGTTACCTTGGCTGGAAAGAGAGTATCCAAATCTTCCTATTATTGCTAATGTAGCTGGTTTTTCAAAACAAGAGTATGCGGCTGTTTCTCATGGGATTTCCAAGGCAGCTAATGTAAAGGCTATTGAGCTCAATATTTCTTGCCCCAATGTTGACCACTGTAATCACGGACTTTTGATTGGTCAAGATCCAGATTTGGCTTATGATGTGGTGAAAGCAGCTGTGGAAGCCTCTGATGTACCAGTTTATGTCAAACTAACCCCTAGTGTGACCGATATTGTAACCGTCGCAAAAGCAGCAGAAGATGCGGGAGCAAGTGGCTTGACTATGATTAATACTCTGGTTGGAATGCGTTTTGACCTCAAAACCAGAAAACCAATTTTGGCCAATGGAACAGGTGGAATGTCTGGTCCAGCAGTTTTTCCAGTATCCCTCAAACTCATCCGCCAAGTTGCCCAAACAACAGACCTGCCTATCATTGGAATGGGGGGAGTAGATTCGGCTGAAGCTGCCCTAGAAATGTATCTGGCTGGAGCATCGGCTATTGGAGTTGGAACAGCCAACTTTACCAATCCCTATGCCTGCCCTGATATCATCGAAAATTTACCAAAAGTCATGGATAAATACGGTATTAGCAGTCTAGAAAATCTTCGTCAGGAAGTAAAAACCAGCCTTAGATAAGCTAGACCATCCTTATTGTTAATTAGAAATAGAATTTTCATCATTTTGTAATATTTTCTTCTTTTAACTATGTTAGAATAAAGTTAATTACGAATGATGTAGACGAATATCTACTTAGGGGAGTAAAATGAAGAGAACACTACTTGTAAGCACGGCAGTGCTTGCATTGGCAATTGTGCCCACAACATCAGTCTTTGCTGAAGATAGTAAAACAACGGACCAAAGTCAAACGACGAATAAGAGTCAATCAGTGGAAGAAAATCAGCCCAAAGATAAAAATCAGACTCCAGCATCAGAAGAGAAAAAAGTTGTTGAAAATACAAAGAATGAAGCTGAAAAGACGGAAAAAAAGAAAGAACCAGTTGTTGTAAAAGAAAATAATTCTAAAAAAGAGGCTATTTCAAATAAAGAAAAAGTTGAAGAAGCTCATAAGAATGGTTGGCAGAAAGAGCATGGGAAATGGCTTTTTTATGAGAATAATCAACCAATCAAAAACTGGAAAAAAATTGCGGGTGTCTGGTATTTCTTTGATCAACATGGAATCATGGTCAGCAATAGAATTGTTAATGACTATGCTTTTCATACTAGTGGAGCAATGGTAGAAAATTCCTGGGTGAAAATTGCGGATAAATGGTACTATGCTACAGATTCAGGAAAGATTGTTCGTAATAGATGGGAAAAAATTGGCAATGTTTGGTATTACTTCAAGCAAGATGGAGTTATGGCTAGCAATGTTCTAGTGAACGATTATCTTCTTAATAGTAGTGGAGCAATGGCTCAAGATGCTTGGGTGAAGATTACTGATAAATGGTATTATGCTACAGATTCAGGAAAGATCCTTCGTAATAAATGGGAAAAGATTAAGGGCACATGGTACTATTTTAACAGTGATGGTTTGATGGCTAGTAATCAGTGGAAAGATGCTTACTATCTAAAAAATAGTGGAGCAATGGCTGAAAAAGAATGGATTTTTGATAAATCTTATAATAGCTGGTTTTACCTAAAATCAGGTGGTGCTTATGCTTCACGTGAATGGATTGGTGCTTATTACCTAAAATCTGGTGGTTATATGGCCAAGAATGAATGGATTTTTGATCCTAACTACAATGCATGGTACTACCTGAAAGAAGATGGAAGTTATGTTACTGGTGGTTTTAATATTAAAAATAAAGAGTATTTCTTCCAGAGTGATGGAAAGTGGATTCAAAGCCCCAAATATTTTAAGGTTAAACCAATCACAGCCTATATTTATAGCGAATCAGGAGATATTTTGAGCTATGTCAATCAGGGAAGTATTGTGACCCATGATGGCTCTAAAAGCAAGGGTAGTCGTCTAGCTGTTTCAATATCAGGCTTGTCTGGTTATATGAATCAAAGCGATTTGACTTTAGTTGAGGAAGGAAGTGAGTTTATTCCTCACTATACTACTGACGGAAGATTCCTATATCATGAGCTTTCTCCATACACTAGTATTCGGGTAGCTCCACATACTTCAGCTATGAAAATTGGTAAGAAGTATTATTCAAAGGATGGAGAACATTTCGATGGGTTTACTATCAAAAATCGTTTCCTTTTCAAGAATTTAACTGAACCAACCAACTATAGTGCGGATGAATTAAATAGAGTTTATTCGATGATGAATATCCGAAACAGTCGTCTTGCCGGTAAAGGAGCAATTTTTAAGGAAGCTGAAAAACGTTACGGTGTCAATGCTCTCTATTTAATGGCTCACAGTGCGCTAGAAAGTGCTTGGGGACGTAGCCAAATTGCTAATGATAAAAATAACTTCTTCGGTATAGCTGCTTACGATACCAGTCCCTATGATTCCGCTAAGAAATTTGATGATGTAGACAAAGGAATTCTTGGTGCGGCCAAGTGGATTCGTGAGAACTATATTGACCGTGGAAGAGATCACCTTGGAAATAAAGCGACGGGAATGAATGTACGCTATGCATCAGATCCGTACTGGGGTGAAAAAATAGCTAGTATCATGATGAATATCAATAGTCGACTTGGTGGAAAAGATTAAAAGATAAGCAACGATAACTGCTGAAAAGTGGTTGTCGTTTTTTTATTTTTCCGTAGATTTAAGAAGATAAAATGGAGTGAAGTATAGTCAAAAAGCCGTTTCAAAGCGGTTTTTAACAATAATAACATATAATTCAATTGATTACTTTGATATATTATAGTAAAATGTAATAAAAATGCTAAAGGAAATTAAAAAGATGTTAAAGATGAAGAAGTTTGTTTATGTTAGTCTATCCATTTTGTCAGTCTTTACCTTGGCGGCTTGTTCTGGTCATAAGGAAGAAGCAAAAATTCCAGAAGTAAAAGTGGAACAAAAACAAGCCAAGTTTGATGAAAAGTTGTTCAAAGAAGCGGATCTACTGCCTTTTAAAAGTGAAAAACAGCTTGAACTTGGCGAACTAGATTCTAAAAATCGCGCGACGGGTGCTCATATTCAGCTAAAAGATAGCGATGAGCCAACTGAGAAAAGAGATTCAAAATTGACCTATGATCCAGTAGGGTGGCACAACTATAAATTCTTTTACGGAGATGGCCGGGAAGAAGCTTGGTTGATGAGTAGAGGTCATTTGATTGGCTACCAATTTAGTGGTTTGAATGATGAAAAGAGAAATTTAGTTCCTATGACTAACTGGCTTAATGCTGGAAATTATTCTGGGACTGATGAACACAACCAGAGTAGTATGCTTTATTATGAAAATCGATTAGATTCATGGCTCGCTAATCATCCTAACTACTATCTTGATTATAAGGTGACGCCAATTTATCAGAAAGATGAGCTGATTCCAAGACAAATTGAGTTGCAATATGTAGGCATTGATGAAAATGGTAAACTCTTGGAAATTAAATTGGAAAGTAGTAAAGAAAAGGTTGATAAGTACTCTGTGACGCATGTCGTTTTAGACAATGTTTCGGCTAATGCAGAAATTAACTATTTGGATGGTACTGCTAAAAACCTGGTTGAAGACGCAAAGGTAAAAGAAGAAAAAGAAAAAGCCAAGAAGGAAGCTGAGGAAAAGGCTAAGAAAGAGGCGGAGGAAAAAGCAGAAGCCGAGAAGAAGGCGAAAGAAGAGGAAGAAAAGGCTCGTCAAGCAAAACAAGAAAAGGAAGAGAGTCAGGAATCAAACACGCAATCAGCAAATTCAGGTGGTTATTTCAAAGATTCCAGAGGAAGATGGCATAAACCAAATGGCAAGTATGCCTCTAAGAAAGAAATTAAAGCAGCTGGATTAACTTGGTAATCATGTAAATGAAGGAATAATAGAATAAATCATTGTCAAAAAGCCGTTGCAAAGCGGTTTTTTGTTGCGTGTTTTGGGGTAATATAGTAGAATTATGGAGATATTAAATATTTTTTGGAGATTAATATGAAGAAAAAAATAATTATATTGTCAATGTGTCTGATATTAGGAATTTCTGGTCTTGGATACTATTTCTTATCTTATGTCCCCTACAGATCTGCTGTAACTAAGTTTGAAGATATAGTCAAAGATTTACAAGAAAAAAATAAAGAGGTTGAAAACCAAATAGCTGAGGCTGAGAAGGTAATTGATAGTGGCGAAGAGCCATTGGATTCAAAAAAATTAGAAGAATTAAAAAAAGCAATTGAAGATAGTCAGAATTCGCTTCGAAAAGTACCAGAAATGGAGAAATCAACTGCTAAGATTGAGGAGCAAATAGAAGAATTAAGCAAGCCAGTGGACTATAGTGAAACAATAAAGAATTTATCTGACAAACAGACTCTTTATCAAAATAGCA
The DNA here is from genome assembly GCF_016658865.1 of Streptococcus mitis. Lineage (NCBI taxonomy): Bacteria > Bacillati > Bacillota > Bacilli > Lactobacillales > Streptococcaceae > Streptococcus > Streptococcus mitis. Next base: position 1,185,190 of record NZ_CP067992.1, on the reverse strand, counting down.
TTCTTCAGCTAAAACAAATTACAAATCCATCTAATACTTTTGTTGAAGAAAGACTCAAAGAAATTTCTTCAATTACAGGAGTACAGTCTGTTACTGAAAATAACGATCCAAATAATAAATTGAATAAACAAGGTGGGTATACAGCGTCTGTATATTTTGTTGACAATCAAGTTACACATTCAGTAGAGGGATCTGATATTGTTCAGAAAGGAAATGATGCTGGAGGAAATGTAGAGGTGTATAAGACAAAAGAAGAAGCTGAGAAACGAAACACATATATTAGCGCATTTGATGGTACTGCTTTAAATCCTGGTTCACACTATGTTTATGGAACAGTTTTAATTCGTACATCACACTATTTAACAGGAACACAGCAGAAAGAGTTAACTGAAAAAATTTATAATAAACTGATTGAACTTAAATAATTAAAAAATTGGATAGCTATTAGTTTATTTAACTAATATACAGTCAAAAAGCCGTTTTAAAGCGGTTTTTTTGTTATAATGAAGGGGAGAATTATTGATATTAAAGGAGAAAAACATGACATTTGAAGAGATCCTGCCTGGGTTAAAGGATAAGAAAAAATATGTACGAACTGGTTGGGGAGGTGCTGAAAACTATGTCCAACTTTTTGACACTATCGAGCAAAATGGGGTTGCACTTGAAGTGACACCTTATTTCCTAATCAACGTGTCTGGAGAGGGAGAAGGTTTTTCCATGTGGAGTCCGACACCTTGTGATGTTTTGGCGACGGATTGGGTAGAAGTGCATGACTAGACGTGTATTGATTACGGGAGTGAGTTCAGGGATCGGCCTAGCTCAAGCTCGCCTCTTTTTAGAGAAGGACTATCAAGTTTATGGAGTGGACCAAGGTGAAAATCCACTCTTAGAGGGTGACTTTCACTTTTTACAGAGAGATTTGACCTTGGACTTGGAGTCAATTTTTGACTGGTGTCCTCAGGTAGATATTTTGTGCAATACTGCTGGAGTGTTGGATGCTTATAAACCCCTATTGGAACAGACAGCGCAGGAAATTCAAGAAATTTTTGAAATTAACTACGTGACTCCTGTTGAGTTGACTCGGTATTATTTGACACAAATGTTGGAGAATAAAAAAGGAATTATTATCAACATGTGCTCTATTGCTTCGAGCCTGGCAGGTGGTGGTGGACACGCTTATACTTCTTCGAAGCACGCCTTGGCTGGATTTACCAAGCAGTTGGCTCTAGACTATGCTGAAACTGGGATTCAGGTCTTTGGTATCGCTCCAGGAGCAGTCAAGACAGCTATGACCGCTGCGGACTTTGAACCAGGTGGTTTAGCGGACTGGGTGGCTAGTGAAACCCCAATCAAACGCTGGATTGAACCGGAGGAAGTGGCAGAAGTCAGTCTCTTTTTGGCCAGTGGAAAGGCACCTGCCATGCAGGGACAAATATTGACAATAGATGGAGGCTGGTCTTTGAAATAGGGAGAATAAAGTTAATAAAAAGGAGCGTCCATGACACCGCAAGAAATGTGGAATGCCTACAAGAAAATTACCCCCTCTTTAGGAGATGAAATCGATGCTTGGGCTTTTGGAGTGGAACCAGACCTTTTAGCAGATTTGGTTTTAAGAGGCGAAAAGACTGCAACAGCATCAGCCTACGATCTCTATGCACTAGAAGCCGAGTCTCTTCCTCAAGAAGGAACTTTTGATGTCATTTTAGATTGTCAAAATCAGGCTGTCTGTATTGTCGAAATTACAAAGGTTTCTGTCCAGCCCTTCAATCAAGTTTCTGCTCAACATGCCTACAAGGAAGGGGAAGGTGACAAATCCCTAGCCTATTGGCGTCAGGTTCATGAGGATTGTTTCGCCGAGTGGCTGAAAGAAGCAGGACTGACTTTTACACCTGAAAGCAAGGTTGTTTTAGAAGAATTTAGCAAGGTCTACCCACTGTAGACTATTAGAAGGAAGAAAGTTTGGAAAATCACCGTCCAATCCTTTTTTCTCAAGTAAAACATGATATAATAAGTTTGTTTGAAGAAGAGTAGCAGCTCTTAAACTTAGAATAGGAGAAAACTATGCAAGCAGTTGAACATTTTATTAAGCAATTTGTTCCTGAACATTATGATTTATTTTTAGACTTGAGTCGTGAGACCAAGACTTTTTCAGGAAAGGTGACTATTAGTGGTAAAGCACAGAGTGACCGCATTTCCCTTCATCAAAAAGACTTGGAAATCGTTTCTGTAGAAGTTGCAGGGGAAGCTCGCCCATTTACAGTTGACCATGAAAATGAAGCCCTTCATATCGAATTGGCTGAGGCTGGTCAAGTTGACTTGGTTATCGCTTTCTCAGGAAAAATTACAGACAACATGACAGGGATTTACCCATCTTACTACACAGTTGATGGAGTCAAGAAGGAGGTCTTGTCTACTCAGTTCGAGAGCCATTTTGCGCGCGAAGCATTCCCATGTGTGGATGAGCCAGAAGCCAAAGCAACTTTTGACCTCTCTCTACGTTTTGACCAAGCAGAAGATGAATTGGCCTTGTCTAACATGCCAGAAATCAATGTTGAAAACCGTAAGGAAACAGGTATCTGGAAGTTTGAGACAACACCTCGCATGTCTTCTTACTTGTTAGCCTTTGTAGCAGGTGATTTGCAAGGTGTAACGGCTAAAACTAAAAACGGTACCCTCGTAGGTGTTTATTCAACCAAAGCCCACCCACTATCTAACCTTGATTTTTCACTGGACATCGCTGTTCGCTCTATCGAGTTTTACGAAGATTACTATGGAGTTAAGTACCCAATCCCTCAATCTCTCCACATCGCCCTTCCTGACTTCTCAGCTGGAGCTATGGAAAACTGGGGTCTTGTGACTTACCGTGAAGTTTACTTGGTTGTAGATGAGAACTCTACCTTTGCCAGCCGTCAACAAGTTGCCCTTGTTGTGGCCCATGAATTGGCTCACCAATGGTTTGGTAACCTGGTAACTATGAAATGGTGGGATGACCTTTGGCTCAATGAAAGCTTTGCTAACATGATGGAGTACGTCTGTGTGGATGCCATCGAGCCAAGCTGGAATATCTTTGAAGATTTCCAAACAGGTGGTGTTCCGTCTGCCTTGAAACGTGATGCGACTGATGGTGTTCAATCTGTTCACGTCGAAGTTAAACATCCAGATGAAATCAATACGCTCTTTGACGGAGCTATCGTCTATGCCAAAGGAAGTCGCCTCATGCACATGCTTCGCCGTTGGCTAGGTGATGCCGATTTTGCCAAAGGTTTGCATGCCTACTTTGAAAAACATCAATACAGCAATACAATTGGTCGTGACCTTTGGGATGCTCTTGGTCAAGCATCAGGACGTGATGTCGCAGCCTTTATGGATTCTTGGTTGGAACAACCTGGTTATCCAGTTCTCACTGTCAAAGTTGAAAATGATGTCTTGAAGATTTCACAAAAACAATTCTTCATCGGTGAGCACGAAGACAAGAACCGTCTCTGGGTTGTGCCACTAAACAGCAACTGGAAAGGCTTGCCTGATACACTCGAAACTGAAAGCATCGAAATCCCTGGCTATGCAGCCCTTCTTGCTGAAAACAAAACAGCACTTCGTCTCAACACTGAAAATACAGCCCACTACATTACCGACTATCAAGGAGATTTGTTGGAAGCAGTTCTTGCTGACCTAGTTGAGCTTGATAACACAAGTAAACTGCAAATCGTCCAAGAACGTCGCTTGCTTGCTGAAGCAGGGCACATTTCTTATGCTGACTTGCTCCCAGTTCTTGATAAACTAGCTAAGGAAGAATCTTACCTTGTCGTTTCAGCTGTTTCTCAAGTAATTTCAGCTCTTGAGCGCTTTATCGATGAAGGAACAGAAGCTGAAAGAGCCTTCAAAGCACTGGTTGCTAAATTGGCTCGTCACAACTATGACCGTCTTGGTTTTGAAGCTAAAGATGGCGAATCAGATGAGGATGAATTGGTTCGTCAGTTGGCTGTTTCTATGATGATTCGCTCAAATGATGCAGAAGCTAGCCAAGTCGCTAGCCAAATCTTCGCGGCTCACAAGGAGAATCTTGCAGGACTCCCAGCAGCAATTCGCTCACAAGTTCTGATCAATGAGATGAAACATCATGAGACCAAAGACTTGTTAGCACTTTATCTTGATACTTATACTCACGCAACAGATGCTGTCTTTAAACGTCAGTTGGCAGCTGCTCTTGCTTACAGTACAGATGCGGATAATATCCAAAAATTGATTGCTTCTTGGAAGAACAAATTTGTGGTCAAACCACAAGACTTGTCTGCTTGGTACTTCCAGTTCTTAAGCCATCAGGCAACTCAAGAAACAGCATGGTCTTGGGCTCGTGAAAACTGGGCTTGGATTAAGGCAGCCCTTGGAGGAGATATGAGCTTTGATAGTTTTGTTATCCTTCCTGCTCACGTATTTAAGACTCAGCAACGCTTGGTAGAATACAAGGAATTCTTTGAGCCACAACTTTCTGACCTTGCTCTCAGCCGTAACATCGGTATGGGAATCAAGGAGATTGCAGCGCGTGTTGACTTGATTAACCGTGAAAAAGCTGCAGTGGAAGCAGTCGTTCTTCAATATGGGAAAGCTTAAACATTCGTAAAATAATAAAAACTCAACTTTCTCTCTTAAAGTAAGAGGGAGTTGAGTTTTTTTAAGGCAAATTTGGTATAATGGTTTTAATAAGGAGGAGTTTCTCATGATAAAAATCTTATTAGTTGAGGATGACCTAGGCCTGTCAAATTCAGTATTTGACTTTTTAGATGATTTTGCGGATGTCATGCAGGTATTTGATGGGGAAGAAGGTCTCTACGAAGCTGAAAGTGGCGTCTATGACTTGATTTTGCTCGATTTGATGTTACCTGAAAAAAACGGCTTCCAAGTCTTGAAAGAATTGCGTGAAAAGGGGATTACGACTCCAGTTCTGATCATGACTGCCAAGGAAAGTTTGGATGACAAGGGACATGGATTTGAACTGGGAGCAGATGATTATCTGACCAAACCTTTCTACCTAGAAGAACTCAAAATGCGAATTCAAGCCCTTCTCAAACGTTCAGGCAAGTTTAATGAAAACACCTTGACATATGGAAATATTGTAGTTAATTTGTCAACCAATACCGTTAAAGTCGAAGATACTCCTGTCGAATTGTTGGGGAAAGAGTTCGATTTATTAGTTTATTTCCTTCAAAATCAAAATGTTATTTTGCCGAAGACTCAGATTTTTGATCGTTTATGGGGATTTGATAGTGACACAACGATTTCAGTTGTCGAAGTTTACGTTTCAAAAGTCCGTAAGAAATTAAAAGGAACCACTTTTGCAGAGAATTTGCAAACCTTGCGCAGTGTTGGGTATATTTTAAAAGATGTTCAGTAAACTAAAAAAAACATGGTATGCGGATGACTTTAGTTATTTTATCCGCAACTTTGGTGTCTTCACTCTGATTTTCTCTACCATGACTCTGATTATTTTACAAGTCATGCATTCGAATCTCTATACTTCGGTGGATGATAAGCTTCATGGACTGAGTGAAAATCCTCAGGCAGTTATTCAGCTTGCTGTAAATAGGGCAACAGAAGAGATTAAAGATTTAGAGAATGCCGCTACAGATACTAGTAAGACTGAAGTAAAACCCAATGTCAGTTCCAATACGGAGGTTATTCTTTTTGATAAGAATTTTACCCAGCTCCTTTCTGGAAACCGATTTTTGGGATTGGATAAGATTAAGTTAGAGAAAAAAGAACTAGGACATATCTATCAGATTCAAGTTTTTAATAGCTATGGACAAGAAGAAATTTATCGCATGATTTTGATGGAAACGAATATTAGTTCGGTTTCAACCAATATCAAGTATGCGGCTGTCTTGATTAATACCAGTCAGTTGGAGCAGGCCAGTCAAAAGCATGAGCAATTGATTGTAATTGTGATGGCTAGTTTCTGGATTTTGTCTTTACTTGCCAGTCTCTATCTAGCTAGGGTCAGTGTTAGGCCCCTGCTTGAGAGCATGCAGAAGCAACAGTCCTTTGTGGAAAATGCCAGTCATGAGTTACGAACTCCACTTGCAGTTTTGCAAAACCGCTTAGAGACCCTTTTTCGTAAGCCAGAAGCAACCATTATGGATGTGAGCGAAAGTATTGCCTCTAGTTTGGAAGAAGTCCGAAATATGCGGTTTTTGACGACGAACTTGTTGAATTTAGCTCGTAGAGATGATGGGATTAAGCCGGAACTTGCAGAAGTTCCAACCAGTTTTTTCAATACGACTTTCACAAACTATGAGATGATTGCTTCTGAAAATGACCGTGTCTTTCGTTTTGAAAATCGTATCCATCAAACGATTGTCACAGATCAGCTTCTTTTGAAACAACTGATGACCATTCTATTTGATAATGCCATCAAATATACTGAGGAGGATGGTGAAATTGATTTTATGATTTCAGCGACTGATCGTAATCTTTATTTGCTAGTTTCCGACAATGGAGTCGGTATTTCAGCAGAAGATAAGAAGAAAATTTTTGATCGTTTTTATCGAGTGGACAAGGCTAGAACCCGTCAAAAAGGTGGTTTCGGTTTAGGTTTATCCCTAGCCAAGCAAATTGTAGATGCCCTAAAAGGAACCATTACTGTTAAAGATAATAAACCGAAAGGAACAGTCTTTGAAGTGAAGATTGCCATCCACACACCATCTAAAAAGAAAAAATAAAAATATCGCTCCAGACGGGGCGATATTTTGGATTTATCTTCTACGTTTTCGTTTGATAATAGATCGTTGAACTTTTAAGACAAGTAAACTGGATCCGATTGCTGCGACAAAGGCAAGAGCAGGTGATAATTTTAATGATAAAAAGATAAAACTAAAGATAGCAATACAGATACAAAAAACAGCGATATTAACAAAAAATAGGATTTCCTTGAGATTGGCATCAGATTGCGCTTCAGGTGTATAATCTTGATAGCGAGGAACCTGCTGGCTTAATTCTTCTTGATAGTCTACCTCATAGGATTGTAATTTTCTTACGGGCATTATTCTCTCCTTAACAGTACATACCTATTTTATCATTTTTTCAGCAGAGAATTATTACAGAAAGGTTACAATAAGAATAAAGTCCCTTTTCATTTTTAAAGAATGGCTGATTTTCCAGAAATGTGGTATAATTTTTCTTATGGAAAAGATTATCATTACAGCAACTGCTGAAAGTATTGAACAAGTTAAACAACTTCTCGAAGCTGGCGTAGACCGTATCTATGTCGGTGAGAAAGATTTTGGCCTTCGCCTGCCAACGACCTTTAGTTATGACCAATTGCGTGAAATCGCTAATCTGGTTCATGATACTGGTAAGGAATTGATCGTTGCGGTTAACGCCCTCATGCACCAAGATATGATGGATCGTATCAAGCCTTTCTTAGACTTTTTGGAAGAAATCAAGACAGACTACATTACGATTGGGGATGCAGGTGTCTTTTACGTAGTCAACCGCGATGGTTATTCCTTTAAGACCATCTACGATGCTTCAACCATGGTAACTAGCAGTCGCCAGATTAACTTCTGGGGACAAAAGGCTGGCGCATCTGAGGCTGTTTTGGCGCGTGAAATTCCATCAGCTGAACTTTTCAAAATGCCAGAGATTTTGGAAATTCCTGCTGAAGTTTTGGTTTACGGAGCTAGTGTTATTCACCATTCTAAGCGTCCGCTCTTGCAAAACTACTATAACTTCACGCATATCGATGATGAAAAGACTCGCAAGCGTGACCTTTTCTTGGCAGAGCCAAGTGACCCTGAGAGCCATTATTCCATTTTTGAAGACAATCATGGTACTCATATCTTTGCCAATAACGACCTTGATTTGATGACAAAATTGACAGAATTGGTAGAGCATGGCTTTACTCACTGGAAACTAGAAGGGCTCTACACTCCTGGTCAGAACTTTGTTGAAATTGCAAAACTCTTTATCCAAGCGCGTAGCTTGATTCAAGAGGGCAATTTTAGCCATGACCAAGCCTTCTTGCTGGATGAAGAAGTACGTAAACTTCACCCTAAAAACCGTTTCCTTGATACAGGATTTTATGACTACGATCCTGACATGGTTAAATAGGACATCAAAACCCGAAATAAAAATGTTCGGGTTTTTCAAGTGTATCCATGAAATAAAAACGGATACATGTTATAATAAAAGTAGCTCTTTAATGGAGGTGTTTGAGTGGAAAATCTGAAGAAAATGGCAGGTATCAAGGCTGCTGAGTTTGTCAAAGATGGGATGGTTGTCGGACTGGGAACGGGTTCTACTGCCTATTATTTTGTCGAAGAAATCGGTCGTCGTATTAAGGAAGAAGGCTTGCAGATTACAGCTGTAACGACTTCTAGTGTGACTAGTAAACAGGCTGAAGGGCTTAATATCCCACTCAAGTCTATTGACCAAGTAGACTTTGTCGATGTGACAGTCGACGGGGCGGATGAAGTGGATAGCCAGTTCAACGGGATCAAAGGTGGTGGTGGTGCCCTTCTGATGGAGAAGGTTGTCGCAACGCCCTCAAAAGACTACATTTGGGTAGTGGATGAAAGCAAGCTGGTCGACAAACTAGGTGCTTTTAAATTGCCTGTAGAAGTGGTTCAGTATGGCGCAGAACAAGTCTTTCGTCGTTTTGAGCGAGCTGGCTACAAACCAAGTTTCCGTGAAAAAGATGGTCAACGTTTTGTGACCGATATGCAGAACTTTATCATTGACCTTGCCTTGGATGTCATTGAAGATCCAATTGCCTTCGGGCAAGAATTGGACCATATCGTTGGTGTCGTGGAGCACGGCTTATTCAACCAAATGGTGGATAAGGTCATCGTTGCTGGACGAGATGGAGTTCAGATTTTAACTTCAACAAAAGCAAACTAATCAAAATAATAAGGAGATACACTATGCCAAAATTTAATCGTATTCACTTGGTGGTACTGGATTCTGTAGGAATCGGTGCTGCACCAGATGCTAATAACTTTGTCAATGCAGGGGTTCCAGATGGAGCTTCTGACACACTGGGACACATTTCAAAAGCAGTTGGTTTGAATGTCCCAAACATGGCTAAAATTGGTCTTGGAAATATTCCTCGAGAAACTCCTCTCAAGACTGTTCCAGCTGAAAGCAATCCAACAGGATATGCAACAAAATTGGAAGAAGTATCTCTTGGTAAGGATACTATGACTGGACACTGGGAAATCATGGGACTCAACATTACGGAGCCCTTCGATACTTTCTGGAACGGATTCCCAGAAGAAATCCTGACAAAAATCGAAGAATTTTCAGGACGTAAGGTCATTCGTGAAGCTAACAAACCTTACTCAGGAACGGCTGTTATCGATGATTTTGGACCACGTCAAATGGAAACTGGGGAGTTGATTATCTATACTTCAGCTGACCCAGTTTTGCAGATTGCTGCCCACGAAGACATCATTCCTTTGGATGAACTCTACCGTATCTGTGAATATGCTCGTTCGATCACCCTTGAGCGTCCTGCCCTTCTAGGTCGTATCATTGCCCGTCCATATGTTGGTGAACCAGGTAACTTCACTCGTACAGCAAATCGTCGTGACTTGGCTGTATCCCCATTTGCACCAACCGTTTTGGATAAATTGAACGAAGCTGGTATTGATACTTACGCTGTTGGTAAAATCAATGATATCTTTAACGGTGCTGGTATTAACCATGACATGGGCCACAACAAGTCAAACAGCCACGGAATTGATACACTATTGAAGACCATGGGCCTTGCTGAGTTTGAAAAAGGATTCTCCTTCACAAACTTGGTGGACTTTGATGCCCTTTACGGTCACCGTCGCAATGCTCATGGTTACCGTGATTGTTTGCATGAGTTTGATGAACGCTTGCCTGAAATTATCGCAGCCATGAGAGAGAACGACCTTCTCCTGATTACTGCGGACCATGGAAATGACCCAACTTATGCAGGAACAGACCACACTCGTGAATACATTCCACTTTTGGCTTACAGTCCTGCCTTTAAAGGAAACGGTGTCATTCCAGTTGGACATTTTGCAGATATCTCAGCGACAGTGGCGGATAACTTTGGTGTTGAAACTGCCATGATTGGGGAGAGTTTCTTAGATAAATTGGTGTAAGATGACGCGCTATGCTTTGCTGGTTAGAGGCATCAATGTTGGTGGAAAGAATAAGGTCGTCATGGCGGAGCTTCGTCAAGAATTGACAGAGTTGGGACTGGGAAAGGTTGAAACTTACATCAACAGTGGCAATATTTTCTTTACTTCGACAGTTCCCAAAGTCCGATTGGTTGAAAAGTTAGAGACTTTCTTTGAAGTCCATTATCCATTTATTCAGAGCTTTTCTTTGCTGAGTCATGAAGACTATGAAGCGGAACTTGAAAATCTACCTAAATGGTGGACTAAAGATTTGGCACGAAAGGATGTCCTCTTTTACACGGAGGGCTTGGATGTGGATCAAGTCATTGAGAAAGTTGAAAGTTTGGAACTGAAAGATGAAGTGGTTCATTTTGGAAGACTTGGGATTTTCTGGGGGAAATTCTCTGAAGAATCCTACTATGCAACTGCCTATCATAAGTGCTTGCTCAAGATGCCTTTCTATCGCAATATTACCATTCGCAATGCCAAAACCTTTGACAAAATCGGTCAAATGCTAAAAACTAATAAAGGAGACATGCAATGACATTTTTAGATAAAATCAAGGAAACAGCTGCTTTCCTGAAAGACAAGGGAATCCAAGCGCCTGAGTTCGGTCTAATCCTTGGATCAGGTCTGGGAGAACTTGCAGAAGAAATCGAAAATCCTGTTGTAGTAGACTATGCTGAGATTCCAAACTGGGGTCGCTCTACAGTAGTCGGTCACGCTGGTAAATTGGTATATGGTGATCTTGCAGGTCGCAAGGTCTTGGCTCTTCAAGGGCGTTTCCATTTCTACGAAGGAAATCCTCTGGAAGTGGTGACTTTCCCAGTTCGTGTCATGAAAGTTCTTGGATGTGAAGGTGTCATTGTAACCAATGCTGCAGGAGGTATCGGCTACGGTCCTGGTACTTTGATGGCTATCTCAGACCATATCAATATGACGGGGCAAAACCCATTGATGGGTGAAAACTTGGATGATTTTGGTCCTCGTTTCCCAGATATGTCTAAGGCCTACACACCAGAATACCGTACTACTGCCCATGAAGTGGCTAAAAAGCTTGGTATCAAGCTTGATGAAGGTGTCTATATCGGTGTAACTGGCCCGACTTATGAAACACCAGCAGAAATTCGTGCTTATAAGACACTTGGAGCAGATGCAGTCGGTATGTCCACTGTTCCTGAAGTTATTGTGGCAGCTCACTCAGGCTTGAAAGTTCTAGGAATTTCATGTATTACTAACTTTGCGGCTGGTTTCCAAGAAGAACTTAACCACGAAGAAGTTGTAGAAGTGACCGAACGTGTTAAAGGTGACTTTAAAGGCTTACTTAAAGCGATTCTTGCAGAATTGTAATCATGTTAATAGAATTGAGGAGTATTTTTCGAAAGATTCCTTATAATTTTAGATTATTCCTAGCAGTAATTCTACAAGGAATAGTTTCGGGTTTATCTGGTATATTTCTCCATTATCTTTTAGAGATAATAGAGGGTCTAGCTTTTGGTCAGTCAGAGCATCATACTGGATTTTTGACAGATGGAGTTTCCTCCTCAAGGATAGGACTAAGTTTAATAATTGTTGGTCTTGGCTCATCCTTGGTCTGGTATTTCTTGCAAAAAGGGTCGAAGATTTATTCCATCAAAGCTCAGATGAAGGATGAGACTTCACAATACAAGCTTCATTTTCTAAAACAGCTATTTCATTCAATTTGGCAGATCATTGCAGTTGGAGGGGGAGCCTCTATTGGCAAAGAAGCTGCACCACGAGAGATTGGAACTCTATTTGCAGGACCAATTGGAAAAATATGTATACTGTCTATGAAGGATTGTATCTTTCTCCTTGCTTGTGGTGCTGGTGCTGGTTTAGCAGCTGTCTATCAGGTTCCATTAACAAGTGTTTTCTTTGTTTTTGAAACTCTAGGAATTGCTCTATCTATTAAACGATTTGTCTTAGTCGGTTTGACTACCTATGTTTCAACCTATATAGCAGGCTTGGTTATTTCAGATCAGGCTCTTTACCAGATTCCAGCTATCACATGGTCACTAAAGGAAGTGTGGATTGTACCTTTATTACTTCTTTTCTTAACCCCACTAGCTTGGCTTTTTGGTCGCTTAAGTAAGGCAGCATCTTCAAACAGAATAAAAGATAAACGAATACTTCTCACATTGCCCTCAGCTTTTCTTTTTCTTGCTGGATTGGCAAGTTATTTTCCACATCTACTTGGAAATGGACGTATGATGGCTCAGGAAGTATTAAATGGTAGCAATGGCAAAACAGTACTCCTTTTGTTTATCTTAAAAGCAGTGGTCGTTCTTATTATCCTTTGGGCAGGGGCCTATGGTGGTACTCTTACGCCATCTTTTGCCTTGGGGATGGCTGGAGCTGCTCTCTTGGGCATGATTCTAGGTGGGGATAGCCAGCCAAGCATTTTGCTTTTGGGATCGGTTTGCTTTTTGTCTGTGACCTTGAGGGCGCCCTTTTCTGCAACTGGATTAGTAATAGGTTTCACTGGGCTAGGTATAGTTTCTCTTCCGTATCTCTTAGTAACAGCTGTTTTAGCCTATGAATTTGCAAAAATGTTAGACCGCTTTCCTTGGGCTAGCATACTGTGTCAGAAGTCAAGGAATAAAGTAATTAGGTAGGAAATGCCTGTTTCTTCTAATCAAGGATTTATCTTAAAAGGTTAAAAACTATTGTCAGTTTATCAATAACTGTTTTAAATAAAAATGTAGTAGCCATATTGGAATCCTGATTGAATACTATTTTTCCTAGCTATGAAATATAAAAATAAAAAAGAGAAAGGTAGAGCTTGTGTTCTGATTTGAACACGAGCGGAAAACTTTTCTAAAAACTCAGAAGAGAAGGGGAGTTCGGGCTTGAATTGAAGCCGGTCTATTCTCTTCTATATAATCAAAATTTAAAAAGAAAGGATGGGCAAACCGTATTTGCTGAACTGAATACGGGCGGAGAACTGTGTAAAAAAGATAAACTGTTTAGCATCTGCGATGCGTCATCAGTTTCCTATTTTTACTTTATTCTCTGTCGCTATCCTGAATATAAAAAAAGAAAGGTAGAGTGAGGTGTTCTAATTTGAACACGAGCGGAAAACTTGGAAAATAGATAATCTGACTGAGAAATCAGGATTTCTCGTCAGATTCCTAATTTTCAGTCGTTTTCTTGTCGCTCTTTGTATCATAATTATGTCTATCCATATTGCTGCTCAGCAGGGTGAAATTGCTGATAAAATTCTTCTTCCTGGGGATCCTCTTCGTGCGAAGTTTATTGCGGAAAATTTCCTTGAAGATGCTGTTTGTTTTAACGAAGTGCGTAACATGTTTGGTTACACTGGTACTTACAAGGGCCACCGTGTATCAGTCATGGGAACTGGGATGGGGATGCCATCGATTTCGATTTATGCGCGTGAGTTGATTGTGGACTACGGTGTGAAGAAATTGATTCGTGTGGGAACTGCAGGTTCTTTGAATGAAGATGTCCACGTTCGTGAATTGGTTTTGGCGCAGGCAGCTGCAACCAACTCTAACATCATCCGCAATGACTGGCCACAGTACGATTTCCCACAAATCGCTAGCTTTGATTTGCTGGACAAGGCCTACCATATCGCCAAAGAACTTGGTATGACCACCCACGTTGGGAACGTTTTGTCTTCTGATGTCTTTTATTCAAACTACTTTGAAAAGAACATCGAACTTGGTAAATGGGGAGTCAAGGCTGTGGAAATGGAAGCAGCAGCTCTTTACTATCTTGCTGCTCAACACCATGTTGATGCTTTAGCTATTATGACTATCTCTGATAGCTTGGTCAATCCAGATGAAGACACGACTGCAGAAGAACGCCAAAATACCTTCACTGATATGATGAAGGTTGGTTTGGAAACCTTGATTGCAGAGTAAAATGTAAAAGAAAATCCTGATTTCAAGTCGAATCAGGATTTTTTCATAGATGCGATTTTTTCGGGGTCTGGTGTGACGCGGAGGGTCTTTTGTCCTGTGTAAGTGACAAAGCCTGGTTTTCCGCCAGTTGGTTTGTTGAGTTTTTTGACTTCAATCATATCTACCTGCACCAGATTTGATAGGCGACCTTGAGAGAAGTAGGCGGCCAGTTCTGCCGCGTCTGTCTTGACTTCATCAGATGGGTCAAGATTGCCTGAGATGACAACATGGCTTCCAGGAATGTCCTTGGCATGGAACCAAAGTTCCTCCTTGCGGGCCATTTTAAAGGTTAGCTCCTCATTTTGCAGGTTATTGCGACCGACATAGATGATGGTTTTGCCATCGCTTGCTAGATATTGTTCTGGTTTTTTGCGTTTCTGGATTTTCTCCCGTTGTCTTCTGCGGATAAAACCTGTTTGGATCAATTCTTCACGGATTTCAGCGATTTCTTCTAGTCCAGCTTGGTTGAGGACGGTTTCTACACTTTCCAGATAGAGAATGGTTGCCTTGGTTTCCTCAATCAGCTCAGTCAAGTATTTGACAGCTTCTTTGAGTTTCTGATACCGTTTAAAATAGCGTTGGGCATTCTGGTTGGGAGTCAAGGCCTTATCAAGCGCAATTGTGATAGGTTGATTAGTATAGTAGTTGTCTAGGATAACCTGATCTTGGTCATTAGGAACTTGATGGAGGAAGGTTGTCAGTAATTCCCCCTTTTGACGAAATTCTTCAGCGTTGTCTGTCGCCAGTAACTCTTTTTCTTGTTTTTTAAGCTTATGACGATTTTTTTGAAGTTCATTTTCAACACGACGAATCAGTTCACTGGCTTGCTGTTTTACGCGGTCGCGCTCAGCCTTATCCTTATAGTAGGTGTTCAACAAATCAGAAAGACTGGCAAAAGGCTCTCCCACCTGATTTGCAAAAGGAACTGGGCTGAAGGAAGTCTCAGTCAAGCATGGCTTGGTTTCTTGATTGAAAAAGTTTCGGAAAGTGGAAAGTTTTTCACTAACCAGTATCCTTTCCAATTCATTTGCCGTATCGCGTCCCAGACCTTGAAAGAGGCTTTGAAGATTTTTAGCTGTCGTTTCCTGTGTTTGCAGGATTTCAAAAAGTTTCTCGTCCTTGATTGTAAAAGGATTGAGAGCTTCCGTACTTGGCGGAGCGATATAGGTCGATCCAGGAAGCAAGGTGCGGTAGCTATTTTGTGAAAAGCCAACATGTTTGATAACTTCGAGGATTTTATGACTGCTTTTATCGACCAGTAGAATATTACTGTGTTTCCCCATAATTTCGATAATCAAGGTAGCCTGAATATGGTCCCCAATCTCGTTTTTATTAGAAACCGTAATTTCCACAATACGGTCATTTTCCACTTGCTCAATCGACTCAATCAGGGCACCCTGCAAATATTTTCTTAAAACCATGATAAAGGTAGAAGGCTGGGCTGGGTTTTCAAAAGTTGTTTGGGTCAGCTGAATGCGTCCAAAAACTGGATGGGCAGAAAGGAGCAGGCGATGACTTTGGCGATTGCTACGGATTTGCAAGACCAACTCTTGTTCAAAAGGTTGATTGATTTTCTGAATGCGACCATTCACTAATTCTCTTCGCAATTCCTCAACCATGTGGTGTAAAAAAAATCCGTCAAATGACATCGTTCTCTCCTTGTGATTGTATTCCATAGTATTATATCAAAAAGGTAGAATAAAATCATGGAAATGTGGTATAATAAAGCCAAGTAAAGAGAAACGAGAAGCACATGTATATTGAAATGGTAGATGAAACTGGTCAAGTTTCAAAAGAAATGTTGCAACAAACCCAAGAAATTTTGGAATTTGCAGCCCAAAAATTAGGAAAAGAAGACAAGGAGATGGCAGTTACCTTTGTGACCAATGAGCGTAGTCATGAACTCAATCTGGAGTACCGTGACACCGACCGTCCGACAGATGTCATCAGCCTTGAGTATAAACCAGAATTGGAAATTGCCTTTGACGAAGAGGATTTGCTTGAAAATCCGGAATTGGCAGAGATGATGTCTGAGTTTGATGCCTATATTGGGGAACTGTTCATCTCTATCGATAAGGCACATGAGCAGGCCGAGGAATATGGCCATAGCTTTGAGCGTGAGATGGGCTTCTTGGCAGTACACGGCTTTTTACATATCAACGGCTATGATCACTACACTCCGGAAGAAGAAGCGGAGATGTTCGGTTTACAAGAAGAAATTTTGACAGCCTATGGACTCACAAGACAATAAACGAAAATGGAAAAATCGTGACCTGATATCCAGTTTAGAATTTGCTCTCACAGGAATTTTTACTGCCATCAAGGAAGAACGCAATATGCGAAAACATGCAGTGACGGCTCTTGTAGTCATTCTTGCAGGTTTTGTTTTTCAGGTGTCACGAATCGAATGGCTCTTTCTCCTATTGAGCATTTTCTTGGTAGTAGCTTTTGAAATTATCAATTCTGCTATTGAAAATGTGGTGGATTTGGCCAGTCACTATCACTTTTCCATGCTGGCTAAAAATGCCAAGGATATGGCGGCAGGCGCGGTATTAGTGGTCTCTCTTTTCGCAGCCTTAACAGGCGCATTGATTTTTCTCCCACGAATCTGGGATTTATTATTTTAAACAGTAAGAGGAAATTATGACTTTTAAATCAGGCTTTGTAGCCATTTTAGGACGTCCCAATGTTGGGAAGTCAACTTTTTTAAATCATGTCATGGGGCAAAAGATTGCCATTATGAGTGACAAGGCGCAGACAACGCGCAACAAAATCATGGGAATTTACACGACTGATAAGGAGCAAATCGTCTTTATCGACACACCAGGGATTCACAAGCCAAAGACGGCCCTTGGAGATTTCATGGTCGAATCTGCCTATAGTACCCTTCGTGAAGTGGATACCGTCCTTTTCATGGTACCTGCGGATGAAGCGCGTGGTAAGGGAGACGACATGATTATCGAGCGTCTCAAGGCTGCCAAGGTTCCTGTTATTTTGGTGGTGAATAAGATTGATAAGGTTCACCCAGACCAGCTCTTGTCTCAGATTGATGATTTCCGAAATCAGATGGACTTTAAGGAAATCGTTCCAATCTCAGCCCTTCAGGGCAATAACGTGTCTCGTCTAGTGGATATTTTGAGTGAAAATCTGGATGAAGGATTCCAGTATTTCCCGTCTGATCAAATCACAGACCATCCAGAACGATTCTTGGTTTCAGAAATGGTTCGCGAGAAAGTTTTGCACCTAACTCGTGAAGAAATTCCGCATTCTGTTGCAGTAGTAGTGGATTCTATGAAACGAGATGAAGAGACAGACAAGGTTCATATCCGTGCAACCATCATGGTCGAGCGCGATAGCCAAAAAGGGATTATCATCGGTAAAGGTGGCGCTATGCTTAAGAAAATCGGTAGCATGGCCCGTCGTGATATTGAACTCATGCTAGGAGACAAGGTCTTCCTAGAAACCTGGGTCAAGGTCAAGAAAAATTGGCGCGATAAAAAGCTAGATTTGGCTGACTTTGGCTATAATGAAAAAGAATACTAAGTAGAGGTGGGCTCATGCCTGCTTCTTGTTTTTACAGAAGGAGGACTTATGCCTGAATTACCTGAGGTTGAAACCGTTCGACGTGGCTTGGAAAAATTGATTTTGGGAAAGAAGATTTCGAGTGTAGAAATTCGCTATCCCAAGATGATAAAGACAGATTTGGACGAGTTTCAAAAGGAAGTGCCTGGTCAAGTTGTTGAGTCAATGGGACGTCGTGGTAAATATTTGCTGTTTTACCTAACAGACAAGGTCTTGATTTCCCATTTGCGGATGGAGGGCAAGTATTTTTACTATCTGGACCAGGTTCCTGAACGCAAGCATGCCCATGTTTTCTTTCAGTTTGAAGATGGTGGCACGCTTGTTTATGAGGATGTTCGCAAGTTTGGTACTATGGAACTCTTGGCGCCTGACCTTTTGGAAGCCTACTTTATTTCTAAAAAATTAGGTCCTGAACCAAGCGAACAAGACTTTGATGTGCAGGTATTTCAAGCTGCCCTAGCCAAGTCTAAAAAGCCTATCAAATCCCATCTCCTAGATCAGACCTTGGTAGCTGGACTTGGCAATATCTATGTGGATGAGGTTCTCTGGCGAGCTCAGGTTCATCCAGTTAGACCTTCTCAGACTTTGACAGCAGAAGAAGCGACTGTCATTCATGACCAGACCATTGCTGTATTGGGACAGGCTGTTGAAAAAGGTGGCTCAACCATTCGGACTTATACTAATGCCTTTGGCGAAGATGGAACCATGCAGGATTTTCATCAGGTCTATGACAAGGCTGGTCAAGAATGTGTACGCTGTGGTACCATCATTGAGAAAATCCAACTAGGTGGACGAGGCACTCATTTTTGTCCTCAGTGCCAAAGGAGGGGCTGATGGGAAAAATCATTGGAATCACTGGGGGAATTGCCTCTGGTAAGTCAACCGTGACAAATTTTCTAAGAAAGCAAGGCTTTCAAGTAGTGGATGCCGACGCTCTTGTTCACCAACTACAGAAACCTGGTGGTCGTCTATTTCAGGCTCTAGTCCAGCATTTTGGGCAAGAAATCATCCTTGAAAACGGAGAACTTAATCGCCCTCTTCTAGCTAGTCTCATCTTTTCAAATCCTGAAGAACGAGAATGGTCTAAGCAAATCCAAGGAGAGATTATCCGTGAGGAACTAGCTACATTAAGAGACCAATTGGCTCAGACAGAAGAGATTTTCTTCATGGATATTCCCCTACTTTTTGAGCAGGACTACAGCGCTTGGTTTGATGAGACTTGGTTGGTCTATGTGGATAGAAATGTCCAAGTGGAACGCCTAATGAAAAGGGACCAGTTGTCTAAAGATGAAGCTGAGTTTCGTCTGGCAGCCCAATGGCCTTTAGAAAAAAAGAAACATTTGGCCAGCCATGTTTTAAACAACAATGGGAATCAGGACCAGCTTCTTACTCAGGTGTTCTCCCTGCTTGAGGGAGGTAGGCAAGATGACAGAGATTAACTGGAAGGATAATCTGCGCATTGCCTGGTTTGGTAATTTTCTGACAGGAGCCAGTATTTCTTTGGTTGTGCCTTTTATGCCCATCTTTGTGGAAAATCTAGGTGTAGGGAGTGAGCAAGTTGCTTTTTATGCAGGTTTAGCTATTTCTGTCTCTGCCATTTCCGCAGCGCTCTTTTCTCCTATCTGGGGTATCCTTGCTGACAAATACGGTCGAAAGCCCATGATGATTCGAGCAGGCATGGCCATGACCATTACTATGGGAGGCTTAGCCTTTATCCCAAATATCTATTGGCTAATCTTTCTTCGCTTACTGAATGGTGTATTTGCGGGTTTTGTTCCCAATGCAACGGCCTTGATAGCCAGTCAGGTTCCCAAGGAGAAATCAGGAACTGCCTTAGGTACTTTGTCTACAGGCGTAGTTGCAGGTACTCTAACTGGTCCCTTTATCGGGGGATTTATCGCAGAATTATTTGGCATTCGTACTGTTTTCTTACTGGTTGGTAGTTTTCTATTCTTAGCTGCTGTTTTGACTATTTGCTTTATCAAGGAAGATTTTCAACCAGTAGCCAAGGAAAAGGCCATCCCAACAAAGGAATTATTTACATCAGTTAAATATCCCTATCTCTTGGTCAACCTCTTTCTGACTAGTTTTGTCATCCAATTTTCAGCCCAATCAATCGGCCCTATCTTAGCTTTGTATGTGCGCGACTTAGGCCAGACAGAGAATCTTCTCTTTGTATCTGGTTTGATTGTGTCCAGTATGGGCTTTTCCAGCATGATGAGTGCAGGAGTCATGGGAAAGCTAGGTGACAAGGTGGGGAACCATCGTCTCTTGGTTGTAGCCCAGTTTTATTCAGTCATCATCTATCTTCTCTGTGCCAATGCTTCTAGCCCCTTTCAACTAGGCCTCTATCGTTTCCTCTTTGGATTGGGAACCGGTGCCTTGATTCCCGGAGTTAATGCCCTTCTCAGCAAGATGACGCCCAAAGCTGGTATTTCGAGGGTCTTTGCCTTTAATCAGGTATTCTTTTATCTGGGCGGTGTCGTTGGTCCCATGGCAGGTTCTGCAGTAGCAGGTCAATTTGGCTACCATGCAGTCTTTTATGCGACAAGCCTTTGTGTTGCCTTTAGTTGTCTCTTTAACCTTCTTCAATTTCGAACATTATTAAAAGTAAAGGAAATCTAGTGAGAGTAAAAATTAATCTCAAATGCTCCTCTTGTGGCAGTATCAATTACCTAACTAGTAAAAATTCAAAAACCCATCCTGACAAGATTGAGGTTTTAAAGTATTGTCCCAAGGAAAGAAAAGTAACCCTACATCTTGAATCTAAGTAGATTTTATGGTAAAATAATAGGGATTTTAAGGAGTTTGATATGTATAACCTATTATTAACCATTTTATTAGTATTATCTGTTGTGATTGTAATTGCAATTTTCATGCAACCAACCAAAAACCAATCCAGCAATGTATTTGATGCCAGCTCAGGTGATTTGTTTGAACGCAGTAAAGCACGCGGTTTTGAAGCTGTAATGCAGCGTTTGACAGGGATTTTAGTCTTTTTCTGGCTAGCCATTGCCTTAGCATTGACGGTATTATCAAGTAGATAAGAAAATAATGGGCAGGACTAGGTCTTTGCCTCTTTTTATTTTAAAAAGATATTTGAGAAGGTTTTACAGTAAAAGAAAATTAAAAATCTAGAAAGAAAATATGAAAGATAGAATAAAAGAATATTTACAAGACAAGGGAAAGGTGACTGTCAATGACTTGGCTCAGGCTTTGGGAAAAGACGGTTCCAAGGATTTTCGTGAGTTGATTAAAACCTTGTCCTTAATGGAAAGAAAGCATCAGATACGCTTTGAGGAAGATGGCAGTCTGACTTTGGAAGTCAAGAAAAAACATGAGATTACCCTCAAGGGGATTTTTCATGCCCATAAAAATGGCTTTGGCTTTGTTAGTCTGGAAGGGGAAGAGGAAGACCTTTTTGTAGGAAAAAACGATGTCAACTATGCTATTGATGGTGATACCGTTGAGGTCGTCATCAAGAAAGTCGCTGACCGCAATAAGGGAACAGCGGCAGAAGCAAAAATTATTGATATCTTAGAACACAGCCTGACAACAGTTGTCGGCCAAATCGTTCTAGATCAGGAAAAACCTAAGTATGCTGGCTACATTCGTTCGAAAAATCAGAAAATAAGTCAACCGATTTATGTGAAGAAACCAGCCCTAAAACTAGAAGGAACCGAAGTTCTCAAGGTCTTTATCGATAAATACCCAAGCAAGAAACATGATTTCTTTGTCGCTAGTGTCCTCGATGTGGTGGGGCATTCAACGGATGTCGGAATTGATGTTCTTGAGGTCTTGGAATCAATGGACATTGTATCCGAGTTTCCAGAAGCTGTTGTCAAGGAAGCAGAAAGTGTGCCTGATGCTCCGTCTCAAAAGGATATGGAAGGCCGTCTGGACTTGAGAGATGAGATTACCTTCACCATTGATGGTGCTGATGCTAAGGACTTGGACGATGCGGTGCATATCAAGGCCTTGAAAAATGGTAATCTGGAACTCGGAGTTCACATAGCAGATGTTTCCTACTATGTGACTGAGGGTTCTGCCCTTGATAAGGAAGCCCTTAACCGCGCGACTTCTGTCTATGTGACAGACCGTGTGGTCCCAATGCTTCCCGAACGACTGTCAAATGGAATCTGTTCTCTCAATCCCCAAGTTGACCGCCTGACCCAGTCTGCCATTATGGAGATTGATAAACATGGTCGTGTGGTCAACTACACTATCACACAAACGGTTATCAAGACAAGCTTCCGTATGACCTATAGTGATGTCAATGATATCCTAGCTGGCGATGAGGAAAAGAGACAAGAACATCAGAAAATTGTTCCAAGTATCGAACTCATGGCCAAGCTCCATGAAACTCTAGAAAACATGCGTGTGAAACGTGGTGCCCTTAATTTTGATACCAATGAAGCGAAGATTTTAGTGGATAAACAAGGTAAGCCTGTTGATATCGTTCTTCGTAAGCGTGGCATTGCCGAGCGCATGATCGAGTCTTTCATGTTGATGGCCAATGAAACAGTTGCCGAGCATTTTAGCAAGCTGGATCTACCTTTCATTTATCGAATTCACGAGGAGCCCAAGGCTGAAAAGGTTCAGAAGTTTATTGATTATGCTTCGAGTTTTGGCTTGCGCATTTATGGGACTGCCAGTGAGATTAGCCAGGAGGCACTTCAAGACATCATGCGTGCTGTTGAGGGAGAACCTTATGCAGATGTATTGTCCATGATGCTTCTTCGCTCCATGCAGCAGGCTCGCTATTCAGAGCACAATCACGGGCATTATGGACTAGCTGCTGACTATTATACTCACTTTACTAGCCCGATTCGTCGTTATCCAGACCTTCTTGTTCACCGTATGATTCGTGATTACGGCCGTTCTAAAGAAATAGCCGAGCATTTTGAACAAGTGATTCCAGAGATTGCGACCCAGTCTTCCAACCGTGAGCGTCGTGCCATCGAGGCTGAGCGTGAAGTCGAAGCCATGAAAAAGGCTGAGTACATGGAAGAATACGTAGGCGAAGAGTACGATGCGGTTGTGTCTAGCATCGTTAAATTCGGTCTCTTTGTTGAATTGCCGAACACAGTTGAAGGCTTGATTCACATCACTAATCTACCTGAATTTTATCATTTCAACGAACGTGATTTGACTCTTCGTGGGGAGAAATCAGGAATAACCTTCCGTGTAGGTCAGCAAATCCGTATCCGAGTTGAAAGAGCCGACAAGATGACTGGTGAAATTGACTTCTCTTATATTCCAAGTGAATTTGATGTGATTGAAAAAGGATTCAAACAGTCTAATCGTAGTGACAGAGGGCGTGGTTCAAGTCGTCGTTCAGATAAGAAGGAAGACAAGAGAAAATCAGGACGCTCAAATGATAAGCGCAAGCATTCACAAAAAGACAAGAAGAAAAAAGGGAAGAAACCTTTTTACAAGGAAGTAGCTAAGAAAGGAGCCAAGCATGGCAAAGGGCGAGGGAAAGGTCGTCGCACAAAATAAAAAGGCACGCCACGACTATACAATCGTAGATACGCTAGAGGCAGGGATGGTCCTGACTGGGACTGAAATCAAGAGTGTACGAGCAGCTCGAATCAATCTCAAGGATGGCTTTGCCCAAGTAAAAAATGGGGAGGTCTGGTTGAGCAATGTTCATATCGCCCCTTACGAAGAGGGTAATATCTGGAACCAGGAACCAGAACGTCGCCGTAAACTCCTGCTCCATAAGAAGCAAATTCAAAAATTGGAACAAGAGACTAAAGGGACAGGAATGACGCTGGTTCCTCTTAAAGTCTATATTAAAGATGGATATGCCAAGCTCCTTTTAGGCCTTGCTAAAGGGAAGCATGACTACGACAAGAGAGAGTCTATCAAACGACGTGAACAAAACCGCGACATCGCGCGTGTCATGAAAGCAGTCAACCAGCGATAAAAAGAGGAATGAAAATGGAAAAACTAGTTGCCTATAAACGCATGCCTTTGTGGAATAAACAAACTATGCCAGAGGCTGTTCAGCAGAAACACAATACCAAGGTCGGGACTTGGGGGAAAATTACTGTCTTGAAGGGAGCTCTCAAGTTTATTGAATTGACAGAGGATGGGGAGGTTCTAGCTGAGCACCTCTTTGAAGCAGGGGCCGACAATCCCATGGCACAACCTCAAGCTTGGCATCGAGTAGAGGCTGCTACAGACGATGTGGAATGGTATTTGGAGTTTTATTGTAAACCTGAGGATTATTTTCCTAAGAAATACAATACCAATCCTGTTCATTCAGAGGTCCTAGAGGCAATGCAGACAGTAAAACCAGGGAAAGCCTTGGATTTGGGTTGTGGTCAGGGCCGTAATTCCCTCTTTTTGGCCCAGCAAGGATTTGATGTGACAGCTGTAGATCAAAATGAACTGGCTCTTGAAATCTTGCAAAGCATTGTGGAACAGGAAGATTTGGACATGCCTGTTGGTCTTTACGATATCAATTCAGCCAGCATTGGACAAGCCTATGATTTTATCGTATCGACGGTGGTGCTGATGTTTCTACAAGCGGACCGCATTCCAGCTATTATCCGAAACATGCAGGAGCACACCACGGTAGGTGGCTACAACCTTATCGTCTGTGCAATGGACACGGAGGATTATCCTTGCTCAGTGAACTTCCCATTTACCTTTAAAGAAGGGGAATTGGCAGACTATTACAAGGATTGGGAATTGGTTAAGTACAATGAAAATCCAGGTAATCTGCACCGTCGCGATGAGAATGGCAATCGTATTCAACTACGCTTTGCGACCATGCTAGCTAAGAAAATCAAATAAACACACATGAAGATTAGGAATTTTCCTGATCTTTTTTCTTTTTACGAATAGATAAGATAGAAGAATTGACAAAAATACGCATTATAAGTATAATTTTAGCTAGAAAGGTGACGATAAATGCCAATCACAGGTAAGGAAATGGTAAAATTAGCTCTTGCAAATGGATGGATTGAAGTTCGTAAGAGAGGATGTCATCATCATTTTAAGAAAGAAGGGGTTCCCTATCTTGTCACTATTCCAGTTCACGGTAATGAGGATCTAGGAAAAGGTTTAGAGAGAAAAATATTAAAAGATTTGGGATTATAGTTGATTTGGAAATTGTGGAGGTGTATTATGCTAAAATCTTATCCTGCTATTTTTCATAGAGAAGGCACTGGATACTGGGTTGAATTTCCTGAATTTGGAGGCGGGACTGAAGGAGCAACGATTGAACTTGCAATGAAAAATGCTCGGGAAATGCTTGAGAGTGTTTTAGCTTCTTATATTGATGAAGGACTGGCTTTGCCTACTCCTAGTGACATTGCTGAGTTGAAAGCTCCTGATGGATTTGTGACTTTGATTCAGGTCAATCCCTTGCCTTTCGTAAAGAATAATAAAGCGATTCGAAAAAATGTTACGGTTCCAGAGTGGCTAGTCAGACTTGCAGATCGTGAGAAAGTGAACTATTCTGAAGTGTTGACACAAGCTCTTGAAAGTCGCTTGCAACTCTAAAATTATAGAGTGATGAAGATTAGGAAATTTCCTGATCTTTTTCTTTTTTACGAATAATATAGAAAAGGAGAGAAATCATGTTTGTTGCGAGAGATGCTAGGGGAGAGCTGGTAAATGTGCTAGAGGATAAGCTTGAGAAGCAAAACTACACCTGCCCAGCTTGTGGAGGTCAGCTTCGTTTGCGTCAAGGACTAAGTGTACGGACCCATTTTGCCCATAAATCTTTAAAAGACTGTGGTTTTTCATTTGAAAATGAAAGTCCAGAACACTTGGCCAATAAGGCATCTCTCTATCAGTGGTTGAAAAAAGAGGCAGAGGTTCAATTAGAATACCCCCTTCCAGAGCTTAAACAGATTGCGGATGTATTTATAAATGGTCATCTTGCTCTAGAAGTTCAGTGTAGTCCCTTGTCTCAAAAAGTTCTTAAAGAGCGTAGTGAGGGCTATCGTAGTCAGGGTTACCAAGTACTGTGGTTGCTAGGAGAAAAACTTTGGCTTAAGGAGCGGTTGACTCGTCTGCAACAAGGTTTTCTCTATTTCAGTCAAAACATGGGCTTTTATGTTTGGGAAGTGGACAAGAAAAAACAGGTTTTAAGGCTTAAATATCTCATCCACCAAGATCTCCGCGGTAAACTCCATTATCAAATCAAGGAATTTCTCTATGGTCAAGCTAGTTTATTGGAAATATTGCGTTTCCCTTATAAGAAACAAAAAATATCTCATTTTACAGTTTCTCAGGATAAGGACATCTGTCGCTATATTCAGCAACAACTGTACTATCAAAATCCCTTTTGGATGAAAGAACAAGCAGAAGCCTATCAAAAGGGAGAAAATCTCCTGACTTATGGGCTAAAAGAATGGTATCCACAAATAAGACCACTAGTAGGTAATTTTTGCCAAATTGAGAAAGATTTGACTCGCTATTATCAGTATTTTCAAATCTATTACCAAGAAAATCCTCAAAATGATTGGCAAAAGCTTTATCCACCAGCCTTTTATCAGCAATATTTCTTGAAAAATATGGTAGAATAGAAAAGATGGAGGAATCTAATGGTATTACAAAGAAATGAAATAAATGAAAAAGATACATGGGATCTATCAACGATTTACCCAACTGACCAGGCTTGGGAAGAAGCCTTAAAAGATTTAACAGAACAATTGGAGAAAGTAAACCAGTATGAAGGACATCTCCTGGATACTGCGGATAGCCTACTAGAAATCACTGAATTTTCTCTTGAGATGGAACGCCAAATGGAGAAGCTTTACGTTTATGCTCATATGAAGAATGACCAAGACACACGTGAAGCCAAGTACCAAGAGTACTATGCCAAGGCCATGACTCTCTATAGCCAGCTAGACCAAGCCTTTTCATTCTATGAACCTGAATTTATGGAAATCAGTGAAAAGCAGTATGCTGACTTTTTAGAAGCTCAACCAAAATTGCAGGTTTATCAACACTATTTTGACAAACTTTTACAAGGAAAAGACTACGTTTTATCACAACGTGAAGAAGAATTATTGGCTGGAGCTGGAGAAATCTTTGGTTCGGCAAGTGAAACCTTCGCTATCTTGGACAATGCGGATATTGTGTTCCCTTATGTCCTCGACGATGATGGTGAGGAAGTGCAGCTCTCTCATGGGACTTACACACGTTTGATGGAATCTAAAAATCGTGAGGTTCGTCGTGGTGCCTACCAAGCTCTTTATGCGACTTATGAACAATTCCAACATACCTATGCCAAAACCTTACAAACAAATGTTAAGGTTCAAAACTACCGTGCCAAAGTTCGCAACTACAAGAGTGCGCGTCATGCAGCCCTAGCGGCCAATTTTGTTCCAGAGAGTGTTTATGACAATTTGGTAGCAGCAGTTCGCAAGCACTTGCCACTCTTGCATCGTTACCTTGAGCTTCGTTCAAAAATCTTGGGGATTTCAGACCTCAAGATGTACGATGTCTACACGCCACTTTCATCTGTTGAATACAGTTTCACCTACCAAGAAGCCTTGAAAAAAGCTGAAGATGCCTTGGCAGTCTTGGGTGAGGATTACTTGAGCCGTGTTAAACGTGCCTTCAGCGAGCGTTGGATTGATGTTTATGAAAATCAAGGCAAGCGTTCAGGGGCTTACTCTGGTGGTTCTTACGATACCAATGCCTTTATGCTTCTTAACTGGCAGGACAATCTAGACAATCTCTTTACCCTTGTTCATGAAACAGGTCATAGTATGCATTCAAGCTATACTCGTGAAACTCAGCCTTATGTTTACGGAGATTATTCTATCTTCTTGGCTGAGATTGCATCAACTACCAATGAAAATATCTTGACGGAGAAATTATTGGAAGAAGTGGAAGATGATGCAACGCGCTTTGCTATTCTCAATAACTTCCTAGATGGTTTCCGTGGAACAGTTTTCCGTCAAACTCAATTCGCTGAGTTTGAACACGCTATCCACCAAGCAGACCAAAACGGGGAAGTCTTGACCAGCGATTTCCTAAACAAACTCTACGCAGACTTGAACCAAGAGTATTATGGATTGAGCAAGGAAGATAATCCTGAAATCCAATATGAGTGGGCCCGCATTCCACACTTCTACTATAACTACTATGTATATCAATATTCAACTGGTTTTGCAGCAGCCTCAGCCTTGGCTGAAAAGATTGTTCATGGTAGTCAAGAAGACCGTGACCGTTATATCGACTACCTCAAGGCAGGGAAGTCTGACTATCCACTCAATGTCATGAGAAAAGCTGGTGTTGATATGGAGAAGGAAGATTACCTCAACGATGCCTTTGCAGTCTTTGAACGCCGTTTAAATGAGTTTGAAGCCCTTGTTGAAAAATTGGGATTGGCATAAGATGGTTGAATCGTATAGTAAAAATGCCAACCATAACATGCGTCGTCCTGTTGTCAAGGAAGAAATTGTGGACTTGATGCGCCAGCGTCAAAAGCAAGTCACAGGCTCTTTGAAAGAATTGGAAGACTTTGCTCGCAAGGAAAATATTCCCATCATTCCTCATGAAACGGTTGCTTATTTCCGTTTTCTCATGGAAACCATACAACCTAAAAACATTCTGGAAATTGGGACGGCTATCGGTTTTTCAGCCCTCTTGATGGCGGAACATGCACCAAAGGCCAAGATTACAACCATTGACCGCAATCCAGAGATGATTGGATTTGCCAAGGAAAATTTTGCCCGGTTTGACAGTCGCAAGCAAGTTACACTTCTAGAAGGAGATGCGGTAGATGTCTTATCTACCTTGACAGAGTCTTATGATTTCGTCTTTATGGATTCTGCTAAGTCTAAATACATCGTCTTTTTGCCAGAAATCCTCAAACATTTAGAAGTTGGTGGTGTGGTTGTCTTGGATGATATTTTCCAAGGTGGTGATGTTGCCAAGGATATTATGGAAGTCCGTCGTGGTCAGCGAACCATTTATCGAGGCCTTCAAAGACTATTTGACGCAACCTTAGACAATCCAGGACTCACTGCAACATTAGTACCTCTGGGTGACGGCATTCTCATGCTTCGTAAAAATGTAGCAGATGTTCAATTGCCTGACAGCGAATGATTTCAGAAAAATTTAAGAAAATATAGTAAAATAGATAGGGTAATACTTATCTCAAAGGAGTAGACATGAAAAAAAAATTATTGGCAGGTGCCATTACACTATTATCAGTAGCAACTTTAGCAGCTTGTTCTAAAGGTTCAGAAGGGGCTGACCTTATCAGCATGAAAGGGGATGTCATCACTGAACATCAATTTTATGAGCAAGTGAAAATCAATCCTTCAGCCCAACAAGTCTTGTTGAACTTGACTATTCAAAAAGTATTTGAGAAGCAATATGGCTCAGAAGTAGATGACAAAGAAATCGATGATATCATTTCTGGAGAAGAAAAACAATATGGTGAGAATTACCAACGTGTCTTATCACAATCAGGCATGACTCTTGAAACACGTAAAGCACAAATTCGTACAAGTAAATTAGTTGAATTTGCAGTTAAAAAGGCTGCAGAAGCTGAATTAACTGATGAAGCCTATAAGAAAGCATTTGAGAGCTATACTCCGGACGTAACTGCTCAAATTATTCGTCTTGATAATGAGGATAAAGCGAAAGAAGTCCTCGAAAAAGCTAAGGCAAGTGGCGCAGATTTCGCTCAATTAGCTAAAGATAACTCAACTGATGAGAAAACCAAAGCGAACGGTGGTGAAATCACATTTGATTCTGCATCAACAGAAGTCCCAGATCAAGTTAAGAAAGCAGCTTTTGCCTTGGATGTTAATGGTATTTCTGATGTTATTACAGCTACTGGTACTCAAGCATACAGCAGTCAGTATTACATTGTAAAACTCATTAAGAAAACAGAAAAGTCATCTAATATCGATGACTACAAAGAAAAATTGAAAACTGTTATTTTGACTCAAAAACAAAATGATGCATCATTTGTTCAAAGTATTGTCGGAAAAGAATTGCAAGCAGCCAATATCAAGGTTAAAGACCAAGCCTTCCAAAATATCTTTACCCAATATATCGGTGGTGGCGATTCAAGCTCAAGTAGTTCTTCAAAAGAATAAAACAGAAAAGAGCCAAGCGCTCTTTTTCTTATGAGAAAATCTTCTATCTTAAGGGTAAGAGTTTTTTTCTTTCGGAAAAAATGGTATAATAGCAATCAAAACTAGAAAATAAACGGAATTTGGGAACAATTTCTTTTGTTCTCATTAGATTGGTGATACTATGAAGATTAGTAAGAGGCACCTGTTAAACTATTCTATTCTAGTTCCTTACTTACTTTTATCTATTTTGGGCTTGATTGTAGTTTATTCTACAACCAGTGCCATTCTTATTGAAGAAGGTAAAAGTGCCCTCCAATTGGTTCGAAGTCAGGGAATGTTTTGGATACTTAGTTTAATATTGATTGCCTTGATATATAAGCTGAAACTGAATTTTTTAAGAAAAGAACGACTGCTATTTATTGTTATGTTTGTTGAGCTGATTCTTTTGGCTCTGGCTCGCTTAATTGGTACGCCAGTCAATGGAGCCTATGGTTGGATTTCAGTAGGACCTTTGACCATTCAGCCAGCTGAGTATTTGAAGATTATCATCGTCTGGTACTTGGCCCAACGTTTCTCAAAACAACAGGATGAAATTGGGATTTACGATTTTCAAGTTTTAACTCAAAATCAATGGATTCCTCGTGCTTTTAATGATTGGCGCTTCGTCCTACTAGTAATGATAGGAAGTTTAGCTATTTTCCCAGATTTGGGGAATGCTACCATCCTAGCTCTGGTCGCCTTGATTATGTATACAGTTAGTGGAATTGCTCATCGTTGGTTTATAGCCTTTATCGGTGTATTATTTGGAGTTTCAGCCCTATCCTTATCAGCTATTTCTATGATCGGGGTTGATAAGTTTTCAAAAGTTCCAGTATTTGGTTACGTTGCTAAGCGTTTCAGTGCCTACTTTAATCCCTTTGCCGATTTGGCAGGGTCAGGCCACCAACTTGCAAATTCCTACTTTGCCATGGTAAATGGTGGGTGGTTTGGTCTAGGCTTAGGAAATTCAATCGAAAAACGTGGTTATTTACCAGAGGCCCATACAGACTTTGTATTTTCAATTGTTATTGAAGAGTTTGGATTTGTGGGAGCCAGCTTGATTTTAGCCCTTGTCTTTTTCCTGATTTTACGAATTATCCTAGTCGGTATTCGTGCTAAGAATCCCTTTAATTCCATGATGGCGATTGGGGTTGGGGGGATGATGTTGGTGCAGGTCTTTGTTAATATCGGTGGAATTTCTGGTATTATTCCTTCAACGGGAGTTACCTTCCCCTTCTTATCGCAAGGAGGAAATAGTCTTCTGGTCTTGTCTGTAGCCATCGCCTTTGTCTTAAATATTGATGCAAGTGAAAAACGTGCCCAATTGTATGAGGAGTTAGAAGCTCACTCATCAAACTATATGTAGAGCTGAGAGTGGAAAGGATTACCTATGTCTCTTCAAAAATTAGAAAACTATAGTAATAAAGCTGTCGTGCAAGAAGAAGTATTGATTTTAACAGAATTGTTAGAAGATATCACTAAAAATATGCTTGCCCCAGAGACTTTTGAAAAAATCATGCAGTTGAAGGAATTGTCAACTCAAGAAGATTATCAAGGCTTGAACCAACTGGTTACTAGTCTGACAAATGATGAAATGGCATATATTTCACGCTATTTCTCTATCTTGCCTCTTTTGATTAATATTTCAGAAGACGTGGATTTGGCCTATGAAATCAACCATCAAAATAACATCGATCAAGATTATCTTGGGAAATTATCAGCAACGATTAAAATGGTTGCAGAAAAAGAAAATGCGGTTGAAATTTTAGAACACTTGAATGTTGTCCCTGTTTTGACAGCCCATCCAACACAAGTGCAACGTAAGAGTATGTTGGATTTGACCAACCATATCCACACCCTCTTGCGTAAGTATCGTGATGTGAAATTAGGCTTGATTAATAAGGAAAAATGGCATAATGATCTCCGTCGTTACATTGAGATTATTATGCAGACAGACATGATTCGTGAAAAGAAATTGAAAGTAACCAATGAAATCACGAATGTTATGGAATACTACAATAGTTCATTTTTGAAGGCAGTTCCTCATTTGACTGCTGAGTACAAGCGTCTGGCTAAAAAACATGGACTGGAGTTGAAACATCCTAAACCAATTACCATGGGAATGTGGATTGGTGGAGACCGTGATGGGAATCCTTTTGTTACAGCAGATACCTTGAAACAATCTGCTATGACTCAGTGTGAAGTCATCATGAACTACTATGATGAAAAGATTTACCAGCTCTATCGTGAGTTCTCTCTCTCAACTAGTATTGTCAATGTAAGCAAGCAAGTTAGAGAAATGGCTCGTCAATCCAAGGATAACTCTATTTATCGTGAAAAAGAGCTTTACCGTCGTGCCTTGTTTGATATTCAATCAAAAATCCAAGCGACAAAAGCTTATCTCATTGAAGATAAGGAAGTTGGGGCTCACTATGACACAGCCAATGATTTTTATAAGGACTTAATTACCATTCGTGATTCCCTTTTGGAAAATAAGGGTGAAGCACTGATTTCTGGTGATTTTGTTGAGCTGATTCAGGCAGTTGAAATTTTTGGTTTCTATTTGGCATCTATTGACATGCGTCAAGATTCTAGTGTTCATGAAGCTTGTGTGGCCGAACTCTTGAAATCAGCAGGAATTCATTCTCATTATAGTGAACTCAGTGAAGAAGAAAAATGCCAGCTTCTTTTGAAAGAATTAGAAGAAGATCCACGTATTCTTTCTGCCACTCATGTTGAAAAATCAGAGTTACTTGAAAAAGAATTAGCAATCTTTAAGGCTGCTCGTAAGTTGAAAGATAAGTTGGGAGATGATGTCATTCGTCAGACAATCATTTCACATGCAACCAGCGTATCAGACATGTTGGAATTGGCTATCTTGCTAAAAGAAGTAGGGTTAGTTGATAAAGAAAGAGCCCGTGTCCAAATTGTTCCTCTCTTTGAAACAATTGAAGACTTGGACCACTCAGAAGAAACCATGAGAGAATACCTTTCTCTTCCTCTTGCTAAGAAATGGATTGCTTCACGTAATAACTACCAAGAAATCATGCTTGGTTACTCTGATAGTAATAAAGATGGTGGTTACCTTTCATCATGTTGGACCCTCTACAAGGCTCAACAACAATTGACTGCTATTGGAGATGAATTTGGCGTTAAGGTTACCTTCTTCCACGGCCGTGGTGGGACTGTCGGTCGTGGTGGTGGACCAACCTATGAAGCCATCACCTCTCAACCGCTCAAGTCTATTAAGGATCGTATCCGCTTGACGGAGCAGGGTGAAGTAATTGGCAATAAATACGGTAACAAAGACGCTGCTTACTATAACCTTGAAATGTTAGTATCTGCAGCCATTAACCGTATGATTACTCAGAAGAAGAGTGATACCAATACCTCAAATCGTTATGAAGCTATTATGGACCAAGTAGTGGACCGTAGTTACGATATCTACCGTGATTTGGTCTTTGGTAATGACCATTTCTATGATTATTTCTTCGAGTCAAGTCCAATCAAGGCTATTTCAAGCTTTAATATTGGTTCTCGTCCAGCTGCTCGTAAGACTATTACTGAAATCGGTGGTTTGCGAGCTATCCCTTGGGTCTTCTCATGGTCGCAAAGCCGCGTCATGTTCCCTGGCTGGTATGGAGTTGGTTCAAGCTTCAAGGAATTTATTGATAAAAATCCAGAGAATATCGCTATCCTACGAGATATGTACCAAAATTGGCCTTTCTTCCAGTCACTTCTTTCAAATGTTGATATGGTCTTGTCAAAATCAAATATGAACATTGCTTTTGAATATGCGAAACTTTGCGAAGATGATCAAGTAAAAGCAATCTATGAGACTATTCTAAATGAATGGCAAGTCACCAAAGAAGTTATCTTGGCTATCGAAGGTTACGATGAACTCTTGGCTGAAAATCCATATCTAAAAGCAAGTTTGGATTACCGTATGCCTTACTTTAATATCCTCAACTATATCCAGTTGGAGTTGATTAAACGTCAACGTCGAGGAGAATTATCAAGCGATCAAGAAAAATTAATCCATACAACCATCAACGGAATTGCGACAGGATTGCGTAATTCAGGCTGATACCCTTTCAAACTTCCTCTTTTTCATAGGGGAAGTTTTTGAATAGTTCAAAAAAATTCTCAAAGAGTCTTGACAAGTAGTTGAAAAATGATATAATTTAACCATTCAGAAAAGTAATCATATAAACTTTTTAGAGAGTCTGTGCTAGCTGAAAACAGATAAGTGATGATGATGAAAATTGGGCTGGATGTTATTTAGAATTTGAAATCATAAAAATTCGGTGAGCACACCTTACAGTGCATCTCGTTATTGCGAGACAGAGTGATAGGGGAAAATCCCTATAATTGAGGTGGTACCGCGCATCGACGTCCTCACACAAGTTTTTTGTGTGAGGGCTTTTTTTGATGGAGGTTAGTATGGAAAGAAAACGATGGCGTCGCTTGTTTAGATAAGTGAAGTGTTTTAAAGGAATTAAAAAGGAGAAATAGAATGAAAAATAAACGTTTAATTGGAATTATCGCTGCATTAGCAGTCTTAGTAGCAGGAAGCTTGATTTACTCTTCAATGAATAAACCAGAAGCTAAGAATGAAAAGAAAGTTGCCAAAGTTGGTGTTCTTCAGTTTGTGAGCCATCCCTCTCTTGACTTGATTTATAAAGGGATTCAAGATGGACTTGCAGAAGAAGGATATAAAGATGATCAAGTTAAAATCGACTTTATGAACTCAGAAGGTGACCAAAGTAAGGTTGCGACAATGAGTAAACAGTTGGTTGCAAATGGGAATGACCTTGTGGTTGGTATTGCTACACCAGCTGCTCAAGGCTTGGCTAGTGCCACAAAAGACCTACCGGTTATCATGGCCGCTATTACTGACCCAATCGGTGCTAACTTGGTCAAAGATTTGAAAAAACCAGGTGGCAACATTACAGGGGTGTCTGACCACAATCCAGCTCAACAACAAGTTGAACTCATCAAAGCTTTGACACCAAATGTGAAAACAATCGGAGCTCTTTACTCAAGCAGCGAAGACAATTCAAAAACACAGGTAGAAGAATTTAAGGCTTTTGCTGAAAAAGCAGGTTTGACAGTGGAAACATTTGCAGTTCCTTCAACAAATGAAATTGCTTCAACAGTCAATGTTATGACTAGCAAGGTCGATGCTATCTGGGTTCCAATCGATAACACAATCGCATCTGCATTTTCAACAGTTGTATCAAGCAATCAATCAGCTAAAAAACCAATTTACCCAAGCGCAACTGCCATGGTAGAAGCAGGTGGTTTGGCATCCGTTGTAGTTGACCAACATGACCTCGGTGTGGCAACAGGTAAAATGATTGCTCAAGTTTTGAAAGGTGCAAAACCAGCTGATACTCCAGTCAATGTATTTTCAACTGGTAAGTCAGTAATCAATAAAAAAATGGCACAAGAGTTAGGTATTACTATTCCTGAATCTGTTCTAAAAGAAGCAGGACAAGTGATTGAATAATCTACAATGGAGGAGTTGGGGGACATCTCCTCCAATTTTTTACAATAGAAATCATATAGAAAAGGTTAAGAAACAAATGATACTATCTATTATTTCTCAAGGATTTGTCTGGGCTATTCTAGGTCTGGGAATCTTTATGACATTTAGGATTTTGAACTTTCCAGATATGACGACAGAAGGTTCCTTCCCTCTTGGGGGAGCTGTTGCTGTCACTCTGATAACCAAAGGTGTAAATCCCTTTTTAGCGACACTTGTTGCTGTAGGAGCAGGGTGTTTGGCTGGAATGGCAGCAGGCCTTCTTTATACAAAAGGGAAGATTCCAACATTGCTCTCAGGAATTTTGGTGATGACATCTTGTCACTCTATCATGCTCTTGATTATGGGACGTGCCAATTTAGGCTTGCTTGGAACTAAGCAAATTCAGGATGTCTTACCTTTTGATTCAGATTTGAACCAACTCTTGACAGGTCTTATCTTTGTCAGTCTTGTCATTATCCTCATGCTTTTTTTCTTGGACACTAAACTTGGACAAGCCTATATTGCTACAGGTGACAATCCTGATATGGCTAGAAGTTTCGGAATTCATACTGGACGCATGGAGCTCATGGGCTTGGTCTTATCAAATGGTGTGATTGCCCTTGCAGGTGCCCTCATTGCCCAGCAAGAAGGCTATGCCGATGTATCTCGAGGAATCGGGGTTATCGTTGTGGGGCTTGCAAGCTTGATTATTGGAGAAGTTATTTTCAAGAGTTTGAGTTTGGCAGAACGTTTGATTACCATTGTTGTCGGTTCTATTGCCTATCAATTTTTAGTATGGGCAGTTATCGCGCTTGGATTTAACACAAGTTACCTTCGTTTGTACAGTGCCGTTATTTTAGCAGTCTGCCTCATGATTCCAACATTTAAGCAAACCATCTTGAAAGGAGCCAAGTTAAGCAAATGACAGCAATTGTAGAATTAAAAAATGCAACCAAAGTCGTTAAAAATGGCTTTGATGAAGAAAAGATTATTTTAAATGATGTTTCCTTAGAAATTTTTGAACAGGATTTTATCACGATTTTAGGTGGCAATGGGGCAGGTAAATCAACTCTCTTTAACACTATTGCGGGAACCTTGTCATTAACCAGTGGGACAATTCGTATCTTGGGTGAAGATGTTACCAAGTTTTCACCAGAGAAGAGAGCCAAGTATCTGTCTCGTGTTTTCCAAGATCCCAAGATGGGGACAGCTCCTCGTATGACAGTGGCTGAAAATCTCTTGATTGCTAAGTTCCGTGGTGAAAAGCGTGGACTCTTTCCAAGACGTCTGGCTAGTTATAAGGATGAGTTTCAGGCTACTATTGAAAAAGTAGGAAATGGTCTTGAGAAACACTTGAATACACCGATTGAGTTTTTATCAGGTGGTCAAAGACAGGCCTTGAGTCTCTTGATGGCAACCTTGAAGCGTCCTGAATTACTCTTGCTAGATGAGCATACTGCGGCCCTGGATCCAAAGACCAGTGTGGCCTTGATGGAATTGACAGATGAGTTTGTCAAGAAAGATCAGCTGACAGCGCTTATGATTACTCATCATATGGAAGATGCTCTCAAATATGGTAATCGTTTAATTGTCATGAAAGAAGGACGAATTATCCAAGATTTGAAGCAAGAAGAAAAAGCAAAAATGAAAATCTCTGATTATTATCAACTCTTTGAATAAAGTAGGGAAAATGAGTGAAATGGTTTACTTTTTTTCTGAAATAAAGTATACTATATAAAGTAAACTATGATAACATGGAGGTATTGTGTATGGTTGACAAACAAGTCATTGAAGAAATCAAAAACAATGCCAACATTGTGGAAGTCATAGGAGATGTGATTTCTTTACAAAAGGCAGGACGGAACTATCTAGGGCTCTGTCCTTTTCATGGTGAAAAAACACCTTCTTTCAACGTTGTAGAGGACAAGCAGTTTTACCACTGTTTTGGTTGTGGTCGCTCAGGTGATGTCTTTAAATTCATCGAGGAGTACCAAGGGGTTCCCTTTATGGAGGCTGTCCAAATCTTAGGTCAGCGTGTCGGGATAGAGGTGGAAAAACCGCTTTATAATGAGCAGAAACCAGCCTTACCCCACCAATCTCTTTATGATATGCACGAAGATGCGGCTAAATTTTATCATGCTATTCTCATGACAACGACCATGGGGGAGGAGGCCAGAAACTACCTCTATCAGCGTGGTTTGACAGATGAAGTCCTCAAGCATTTTCGGATTGGTTTGGCCCCTCCAGAACGAAACTATCTTTATCAACGTTTGACTGGTCAGTATCGTGATGAGGATTTCCTGGATTCAGGACTGCTTTATCTCTCGGATGCTAATCAATTTGTAGACACCTTTCACAATCGGATTATGTTTCCCCTGACAAATGACCAGGGAAAGGTTATTGCTTTCTCAGGTCGTATCTGGCAGAAAACGGATTCACAAACTTCTAAGTATAAAAATAGCCGATCGACTGCAATTTTTAACAAAAGTTACGAATTATATCATATGGATAGGGCAAAAAAATCTTCTGGAAAAGCCAGTGAGATTTACCTGATGGAAGGGTTCATGGATGTCATTGCAGCCTATCGGGCTGGGATCGAAAATGCTGTCGCATCTATGGGGACGGCCTTAAGTCGAGAGCATGTTGAGCATCTGAAAAGGTTAACCAAGAAGTTGGTTCTTGTTTACGATGGCGATAAGGCTGGGCAAGCCGCGATTTTGAAAGCATTGGATGAAATTGGTGATATGCCTGTGCAAATCGTCAGCATGCCTGATAACTTGGATCCTGATGAGTATCTACAAAAAAATGGACCAGAAGACTTGGCCTATCTATTAACAAAAACTCGTATTAGTCCGATTGAGTTTTACATTCATCAGTATAAGCCTGAAAATAGTGAAAATCTGCAGGCTCAGATTGAATTTATTGAAAAAATAGCGCCCTTGATTGTTCAAGAAAAGTCCATAACTGCTCAAAACAGCTATATTCATATTTTAGCTGACAGTCTGGCGTCCTTTGATTATGCCCAGATTGAGCAGATTATTAATGAAAGCCGTCAGGCACAAAGGCAGAATCGCATGGAAGGAATTTCCAGACCGACGCCAATCACTATGCCTGTCACCAAGCAGTTATCGGCTATTATGAGGGCAGAAGCTCATCTACTTTATCGAATGATGGAATCCCCTTTTGTTTTGAACGATTACCGCTTGCGAGAAGACTTTGCATTTGATACACCTGAATTTCAGGTTTTATATGACTTGCTTGGTCAGTATGGCAATCTTCCTCCAGAAGTTCTAGCAGAACAGACAGAGGAAGTTGAAAGAGCTTGGTACCAAGTCTTAGCTCAGGATTTGCCTGCTGAGATGTCACCGCAGGAACTTAGTGAAGTAGAGATGACTCGAAACAAGGCTCTCTTGAATCAGGACAATATGAGAATCAAAAAGAAGGTGCAGGAAGCTAGCCATGTAGGAGATACCGATACAGCCCTAGAAGAATTGGAACGTTTAATTTCCCAAAAGAGAAGAATGGAGTAATAATGGCAACAAAACAAAAAGAAGTAACAACATTTGACGTACAAGTAGCAGAATTTATCCGTAATCATAAACAAAAAGGGACAGCAACAGATGATGAAATCAATGCTAGTCTAGTTATTCCTTTTACCTTGGATGCTGATGGGATTGAAGACCTTTTGCAACGAATCCAGGATGCAGGAATTTCAATCACAGATAACGAAGGAAACCCAAGTGCGCGTGTTCTTAGCAATGAAGAAGAACCAGAACTCAGCGATGAGGATTTGATTGGATCAACTTCGGCTAAGGTTAATGACCCTGTCCGTATGTACTTGAAAGAAATCGGGGTTGTTCCTCTTTTGACAAATGAAGAGGAAAAAGAATTGGCACTAGCAGTTGAAGCTGGTGATATCGAAGCCAAACAACGACTTGCGGAAGCCAACCTTCGTTTGGTTGTTTCCATTGCCAAACGTTATGTCGGTCGTGGTATGCAGTTCCTTGACTTGATTCAAGAAGGGAACATGGGCTTGATGAAGGCGGTTGACAAGTTTGACTATTCTAAAGGATTCAAGTTTTCAACTTATGCAACTTGGTGGATTCGTCAAGCAATCACTCGTGCTATTGCGGATCAAGCTCGTACCATTCGTATCCCTGTCCACATGGTTGAAACCATTAATAAATTGGTTCGTGAACAGCGTAATCTCCTTCAAGAATTGGGACAAGATCCAACGCCAGAACAAATCGCTGAACGTATGGATATGACTCCAGACAAGGTTCGTGAAATCTTGAAGATCGCACAGGAGCCGGTATCTCTTGAAACACCGATCGGTGAAGAGGATGATAGCCATCTTGGGGACTTTATCGAAGACGAAGTGATTGAAAATCCAGTGGACTACACAACTCGTATCGTCTTGCGTGAGCAGTTGGATGAGGTCTTGGATACTCTTACAGACCGTGAAGAAAATGTTTTGCGTCTACGTTTTGGACTAGATGATGGGAAAATGCGCACCCTTGAAGATGTGGGGAAAGTCTTTAACGTAACCCGTGAGCGTATCCGTCAGATTGAGGCTAAAGCATTGAGAAAACTACGCCAACCAAGTCGCAGCAAACCGCTTCGTGATTTTATTGAAGACTAAGAGTGAGGATAAATATGGCTTATACAGAAGAGCAAATTGAAAACATCAAAACACGGATTCTAACAGCCTTGGAAGAAGTCATCGACCCTGAGTTGGGAATCGATATTGTTAATCTTGGTTTGATTTATGAGATTCGTTTCGATGGCGATACAGGGCAAACAGAGATTGACATGACTTTGACAACTATGGGTTGCCCCCTAGCAGACCTTTTGACGGATCAGATTTATGATGCTATGACAGAGGTTCCAGAAGTGACTGATACTGAGGTTAAATTAGTCTGGTATCCAGCCTGGACGGTTGAAAAAATGAGTCGCTATGCCCGCATTGCCCTAGGCATTAAGTAAACAAATAAAAGCATGTGAGAGATTATTGGAAAAGCGAGGAAATTTCCTCTTCTTTTCCTTTAGTCTCTCCTTTCTTTTGATGATTTTATTCAAAGAAAATGATATAATAGTAGTTATGGAAAAAAAGAAATTACGCATCAATATGTTGAGTTCAAGTGAGAAAGTAGCAGGACAAGGAGTTTCAGGTGCCTACCGTGAATTAGTTCGTCTTCTTCACCGTGATGCCAAGGACCAATTGATTGTTACAGAAAATCTTCCAATAGAGGCAGATGTGACTCACTTTCATACAATTGATTTCCCCTATTATTTATCAACATTCCAAAAGAAACGCTCAGGAAGGAAAATTGGCTATGTGCATTTCTTGCCTGATACACTTGAGGGGAGTTTGAAAATTCCATTTTTCTTAAAGGGAATTGTTAAACGCTATGTATTTTCTTTTTACAACCGGATGGAGCACTTGGTTGTGGTCAATCCTATGTTTATCGAGGATTTGGTGGCAGCAGGTATTCCACGTGAAAAAGTGACCTATATTCCTAACTTTGTCAACAAGGAAAAATGGCATCCTCTTCCACAAGAAGAGGTGGCTCGACTACGCGAAGAGCTAGGTCTTAGCGATAATCAGTTTATCGTAGTAGGTGCTGGTCAAGTTCAGAAACGTAAAGGGATTGATGACTTTATCCGTCTGGCTGAGGAATTGCCTCAAATTACCTTTATCTGGGCGGGTGGTTTCTCTTTTGGTGGCATGACAGATGGCTATGAACGCTACAAAAAAATTATGGAAAATCCCCCTAAAAATTTGATTTTTCCAGGTATTGTATCTCCAGAGCAGATGCGTGAATTGTATGCCCTAGCGGACCTTTTCTTGTTGCCTAGTTACAATGAGCTCTTTCCTATGACTATTTTAGAAGCTGCGAGTTGTGAAGCTCCGATTATGTTGCGTGATTTGGATCTCTATAAGGTGATTTTGGAGGGAAATTATCGGGCGACAGCAGATAGAGAAGAGATGAAAGAAGCTATTTTGGAATATCAAGCCAATCCTGCTGCCTTAAAAGAACTTAAAGAAAAGGCTAAGAATATTTCTAGAGAGTATTCTGAAGAGCATCTGTTACAAATCTGGTTGGACTTTTATGAGAAACAAGCCGCTTTAGGGAGAAAGTAAAAAGTGAGGTAATCTATGCGAATTGGTTTATTTACAGATACCTATTTTCCTCAGGTTTCAGGTGTGGCGACCAGTATTCGAACCTTGAAAACCGAACTTGAGAAGCAAGGGCACGCTGTTTTTATCTTTACGACGACAGATAAGGATGTCAATCGTTATGAAGATTGGCAAATTATCCGCATTCCAAGTGTTCCCTTCTTTGCTTTTAAGGACCGCCGCTTTGCCTATCGAGGATTTAGCAAGGCGCTTGAAATTGCCAAACAGTACCAGTTAGATATTATCCATACTCAGACAGAATTTTCTCTTGGCTTGTTGGGGATTTGGATTGCGCGTGAATTGAAGATTCCAGTCATCCATACTTATCACACCCAGTACGAAGACTATGTGCATTATATTGCTAAGGGGATGCTGATTCGTCCGAGTATGGTCAAGTACCTGGTTAGAGGTTTCTTGCATGATGTGGATGGGGTCATTTGCCCGAGTGAGATTGTCCGTGATTTGCTTTCTGACTATAAGGTCAAGGTTGAAAAACGGGTTATTCCAACTGGGATTGAATTAGCTAAGTTTGAGCGTCCGGAAATCAAGCAGGAAAATTTGAAAGAACTACGTAGTAAATTAGGGATTCAAGATGATGAAAAGATGCTACTTAGTCTTTCCAGAATTTCCTATGAAAAAAATATTCAAGCAGTATTAGCAGCCTTTGCAGAAGTTCTGAAAGAGGAAGACAAGGTTAAACTGGTAGTTGCTGGGGATGGTCCTTATCTGGATAACCTCAAAGAGCAAGCACAGAAACTAGAGATTCAAGACTACGTCATCTTTACTGGCATGATTGCTCCTAGTGAGACGGCTTTTTACTATAAGGCAGCGGATTTCTTCATCTCGGCATCGACAAGTGAAACGCAAGGTTTGACCTACTTGGAAAGCTTAGCTAGTGGGACGCCTGTCATTGCACATGGAAATCCTTATCTGGACAATCTTATCAGTGATAAAATGTTTGGAACCTTGTATTACGGTGAACATGATTTAGCTGGAGCTATTTTAGAAGCTCTAATTGCAACGCCGGATATGAATGAGCGTACTTTATCAGAGAAGTTGTACGAGATTTCAGCTGAAAACTTTGGGAAGCGAGTGCATGAGTTTTATCTGGATGCCATTATTTCAAATAACTTCCAGAAAGATTTGGCTAAAGATGATACGGTTAGTCAGCGAATCTTTAAGACAGTTTTGTATCTACCACAACAGGTGGTTGCTGTGCCCGTAAAAGGCTCTAGACGCATGCTGAAGGCTTCAAAAACGCAGTTAATCAGCATGAGAGACTATTGGACAGACCATGAAGAATAGAAAGAGGATAAGCTATGAATAAACGATTAATGAGAAGCGGTCGTGACCAAAAGATTGCTGGTGTTTGTGCCGGTGTGGCTTATTATTTTGATATAGATCCTACTATTGTTCGTGTAATATGGGGTGTTCTTGCTTTTGGTTACGGAGCAGGAATTGTAGCTTATATCATTTTATGGATTATTGCGCCAGAAGCAAGTGACTATTGAAAACTAGCTAAATTCATGCTAAGATAATAGAAAATAGAATGTAACGAAGGAGATAAAAATGGCATTTGGAGATAATGGAAATCGTAAAAAAACTATGTTTGAGAAAATAACCTTGTTTATCGTGATTATCATGCTAGTAGCAAGTTTATTGGGAATTTTTGCAACTGCAATTGGTGCCCTCAGTAATCTATAAAATAGATTCAAGAAAATTTAGTGACTGGGATTTCCCAGCCCTTTTTTAAAGTGAGAAGAAAAAATGAGTATGTTTTTAGATACAGCTAAGATCAAGGTCAAGGCTGGTAATGGTGGTGATGGCATGGTTGCCTTTCGCCGTGAAAAATATGTC
Source organism: Streptococcus mitis (assembly GCF_016658865.1). Classification (NCBI taxonomy): domain Bacteria; kingdom Bacillati; phylum Bacillota; class Bacilli; order Lactobacillales; family Streptococcaceae; genus Streptococcus; species Streptococcus mitis. Next base: position 1,141,844 of record NZ_CP067992.1, on the reverse strand, counting down.
CCTAATGGCGGTCCTTGGGGTGGTGACGGTGGTCGTGGAGGAAATGTGGTCTTCGTTGTAGACGAAGGGCTACGTACCTTGATGGATTTCCGCTACAATCGCCATTTCAAGGCTGAGTCTGGTGAAAAAGGGATGACCAAAGGAATGCATGGACGTGGTGCTGAAAACCTAAGAGTTCGAGTGCCACAAGGTACGACTGTGCGTGATGCTGAGACAGGCAAGGTCTTGACAGATTTGATTGAACACGGTCAAGAATTTATTGTAGCCCACGGTGGTCGTGGTGGTCGTGGAAATATCCGCTTTGCAACACCAAAAAATCCTGCACCTGAAATCTCTGAAAATGGAGAACCAGGTCAGGAACGTGAGTTACAGTTAGAACTTAAAATCCTTGCAGATGTTGGTTTAGTTGGATTCCCATCTGTAGGGAAATCAACACTTTTAAGTGTTATCACCTCAGCTAAGCCCAAAATTGGTGCCTACCACTTTACGACAATTGTGCCAAATCTAGGAATGGTTCGTACCCAATCAGGTGAATCCTTTGCAGTAGCTGATTTACCAGGTTTGATTGAAGGGGCTAGTCAAGGTGTTGGTTTGGGAACTCAGTTCCTCCGTCACATCGAGCGTACACGTGTCATCCTTCACATCATTGATATGTCAGCTAGCGAAGGCCGTGATCCATATGAGGACTACCTAGCGATCAATAAAGAGCTGGAGTCATACAATCTTCGCCTCATGGAGCGTCCACAGATTATTGTAGCCAATAAGATGGATATGCCTGAAAGTCAGGAAAATCTTGAAGAATTCAAGAAGAAATTAGCTGAAAATTACGATGAATTTGAAGAGTTACCAGCTATCTTCCCAATTTCTGGATTGACCAAGCAAGGTCTGGCAACGCTTTTGGATGCTACAGCTGAATTGTTAGACAAGACATCAGAATTCTTGCTCTACGACGAGTCAGATATGGAAGAAGAAGCTTACTATGGATTTGATGAGGAAGAAAAAGCCTTTGAAATTAGTCGTGATGACGATGCGACATGGGTGCTTTCTGGTGAAAAACTCATGAAACTCTTTAATATGACCAACTTTGATCGTGACGAATCAGTCATGAAATTTGCTCGCCAGCTACGTGGTATGGGGGTTGATGAAGCCCTTCGTGCGCGTGGAGCTAAAGATGGTGACTTGGTCCGAATTGGTAAATTTGAGTTTGAATTTGTAGACTAGGAGACTGATATGGGAGATAAACCGATATCTTTCCGAGATGCGGATGGCAACTTTGTTTCCGCCGCAGATGTTTGGAATGAAAAGAAATTGGAAGAACTATTTAATCGTCTCAATCCAAATCGTGCCCTGAGATTAGCACGAACTAAAAAAGAAAATCCATCTCAGTAAAGAATATAAAAAAATTCCGTGCCACATGAGACACGGAATTTTCTTATTCTTCAAAGAAAAATGGTGGAGCGAATTTTTTCAATTCTTCAAAGCATTTTTGAGCAGCTTCTGCATCTTCACAGATGACAAGACAAACATCATCCCCACAGAGGCTAGCAATAGCGTCAGGGAAGCTTAAGGCATCAATAATAGAACCAAAGGATTGAGCAAGTCCAGGAAGGGTTTTTAGTAGGACTTGGTGTTGAACTGGGCGCATCAAGACAAGAGCATCTTCCATGTAAATTTCGAGACGTTTTTCCCATTTTGAGATAGAACCTGTATTGAGCACGTAGTAAGAGTTGTCTTCTTCTCGTACTTTTGAAAGGTTCATGCTTTTAATATCTCTTGAAAGTGTAGCTTGTGTAACTTGAATATCATTATCGGCAAGAAGAGCTTGTAGCTCAGCTTGAGTATGAATCTTGTTTTTTGTTACAAGAGCTCGTATGAGTTGGTGTCGGTGTTCAGATTTATTCATAAAATGTTACTCCTTGTACCAGGTACAGAAAGCGTGGACTGAACGATATCGTCAGTCGGGTGGTAAGCGGTATTGTCACGTATGAAGATTTGAAAGTCAGTAGAATAGGAAGAAGCGGAGAGAATCTCCTTACTTTACCTCTTCGCTAGTTGGGTGGAGATGAATTGGCTATCTATCCGTTTATCTACATTGGTGTCCTCTACTAACAGTAAATCCTTCAATTTGGGTAGCCTTTTGTCACGACTTCTTGTGAATTTACGATTAATGTTAATTCACAGAGATTTTCCAACATGTAGTGTGGTAGCGAGTATTATTAATGAGTACACATGTTGGTTAGGGTTGAATAGTATCTTTTTTCCAAAATCCAGTTTTAAACATATCATAGGCCTAGACTAGGATTGGATTTGATACCAAGTTTATGTGTAGTTTGACTGTTCAAGTGGAAATCTTCCATATTGAACAGTCTAGTATTCTACCTTTTGACAAGGTAGGATAAGAGTAGACTGTTCAAGATCAACAGTCAGGTGGTAAGCGGTGTTGTCACGTATGGTGATTTCAAAGTCAGTAGTATAAAGGACTAAACGGAGAGTATCTCCTTCTTTTAGCTTGTAAATAGTTGGTTGCAGTTCAAACTGGATATCCATCCATTCATCTGCTTTAATATCCTCTACTAACAGTAAATCATTTCTATTTTGTAAATTAAGGTAGCCTTTTGTCACTACTCGTTGTGTGGTTGCACTAAATGGCAATTCACAGAGATTTTCCAGCATGTGATAGCGACCGTTGTCAATGGTTCTAGCACTTAAAACAGCTGGATAAGGTTGTAGGTATTTCTTTTGTCCAAATTCTAGCAGTTGGGCTGATAATAAACCCTTGTTTGAGCTGGATTTGATACGAAGATTGAGTTGAGCTCGACCGTTCAAGTGAATGTCTTTAGTTACAGGAAGGTCAATAGTAATCTGATTGACTTTCCCTTGATAAAGTTCTGTATTGAAGGTCTGGTAGGTCTTGCCATAGCGCTCAAAATCCTTATCTGGATACTGGTTTTGAATAACTTGCTCTTCTTGCCCAAGTGAGAAGGTTTCAAAGTGTTCTTGCTCACCAAAGTTATCAAGAGATAACCAAGTCTGAGGAGCAGTATTGTCCTGCCAGATAACAGTAGGAAGTTGGTAATCCGTTTCCTGTCCCAGTAATTTCTTAGTCAATAAAGCATTCATGGATTCACGGAAGTCAATGGACTGCCAGTTGTTCATGTAAACATGTGCACCATTATGGAAAAAGAGGTGCTTATTTATATAAGCAGGAAGGGCATGGAACATCTGGTAAACATGAAGTGGTTTGACATTCCAATCCTGAGACCCATGGGTAAAGACAACCTCTGCTTTTACCTTATGGGCATTGAGTAGATAATTACGGTCATGCCAAAACTGAGTGTAGTCGCCAGACTTGCGATCCAGTTGCTCTTTTACTTTTTCTAAGTCAGCTTGGTGAGCTTCGTTCCCACGAATATAGTCACCAGCCAAGAGATTACGAGAATAGGTTAACTCAGCAAGGGAGTCAAAGTCCTCCCCTGGATATCCACCTGGGCTAGTTACCAGACCGTTTTCACGGTAGTAGTTGTACCACGAAGAAATACCAGCCTCGGAAATGATAACCTCTAAACCATCTACACCTGTAGTCGCAAGACCATTGGACATGGTACCTAGATAGGAAAGTCCAGTTGTGGCTACTTTTCCGTTTGACCAGTCAGCCTTAACTTGACGCTGGTGCGTGTGGTCGGTGAAGGCACGACAACGACCATTAAGCCAATCGATGACATTTTTATAAGCTTCGATTTGCTGGTAGTCTCCATTAGTCATGAAACCTGTAGAATCTTTGGTTCCAACACCTGACACATAGAGATTGGCAAAGCCTCGTGGAAGGAAGTAGTCGTTGAGAGTATAGCTAGCGTTGATGTGCGTTAGCTTTTCCTCAGCTTCTGACACAAGCTCAGCTTGACCTTGAGGTTGGACGAGATTTAGTTGAGGTTCTTTAAGCTCAATCTTGTGAGCAGGTTTGACCTCAAGCTCACCCTCCATCTTGTAGAGAGCCTTATCACTAGCCTTGTCATTGGTTCCCTGATGGTAGGGGCTGGCTGTCATGATAGCAGGGATTTTTCCATCATAACGAGGACGAATAATGCTGACCTTGACTAAGTCTGGAAGCCCTTTTCGGTCAGTATCGACACGAGTCTCAACGTAAACGACTTCGCGAATGGCATCATGGCTAGAAAAGGTAGCCAAACTCTTGCCGTTAAAGTAGTGATAGTCATTATCCTCAGGAATCAGGCCGTCACTGACAAGTTGGTCGATAAGAGTATTTCCCTTTTTGGTGCGAGTATTGAGTAACTGATAGAAATTTTCAATCAAGTCACCATATACAATGGGAAAACCAGTCTCTTTACGAAAAACATCACTGTCTTCAAAGTCAACCAAGTAAGAAAAACCTAAAAGTTGAAAAGCCACAGTATAGAAAATATCAGCAGTCAACTCTTTATCTGATTGAAAAAATGTCAATAAGTCAGTTTCCTTATCAACTGCTAAACTGGATAGGGGATAGGAGCTATCTTTGTAATTAAAAAAGAAACGAATAAGAAACGCTTCAAGCATTTTTTTATTTGTGATGTTGACTGGTAAATCAAATCCATACTTTTTTAATTCAAAGATAATTGTATCTCTAGGTAGCGCAAAATAGCTGAATTGATTAAAACGCATAAAAGCCTCCTACTTATGAAATATATTAAGGTTATTATATCAAAAAATAGAGAGAAAAGATACTATAAAAATTAATAGAAACTATAATAAATAAAAATAAGTATTTATAAAATAAACATGTGAAATGATAAGCTTAAATACAAAAATATTAGTGGTGCTGTTGTAAATCAGGCAAGGATTGTCTAATTAACTATGATTTGAGCTATTAGATATTAAAGCATCAGTAATAGTAATAGAAATTTTAAGAAAATGGTATAATATAGTGAGAACGATAGAGGAGAAGTGTAAATTGATCGCACAACTAGATACAAAAACAGTCTATAGTTTTATGGAGAGTGTCATTTCAATCGACAAGTATGTGAGAGCAGCTAAAGAATTCGGCTACACTCATCTGGCTATGATGGATATTGACAATCTTTATGGAGCTTTCAACTTTCTAGAGGTTACAAAAAAATACGGCATTCATCCTTTATTAGGACTTGAAATGAATGTGCTTGTAGATGACAAGGATGTGAATCTGCGCTTTTTAGCTCTATCTAATGTGGGCTATCAGCAGTTGATGAAGCTTTCAACAGCCAAGATGCAGGGGGAGAAAAGTTGGTCAGTTCTATCTCAGTATCTAGAGGATATTGCGGTAATTGCTCCTTATTTTGAAGAACTTGAGTTGTTAAATCTAGGCTGTGATTACTATATAGGGGTTTACCCAGAAACACTGGCCAGCGAATTTCACCATCCTATTTTACCATTGTATCGGGTCAATGCATTTGAAAGTAAGGATAGAGAAGTTCTTCAAGTATTAACAGCGATTAAAGAAAATCTACCGCTCAGAGAAGTTCCTTTGCGCTCACGACAAGATGTTCTTATATCAGCAAGTTCTTTAGAGAAACTATTCCAAGAACGTTTTCCTCAAGCTTTGGACAATTTAGAAAAGCTTATTTCAGGCATTTCTTATGATTTGGATACTAGTTTGAAACTGCCTCGTTTTAATCCAGCTAGACCAGCCGTAGAAGAGTTGAGAGAACGAGCTGAACTGGGGCTTGCTCAGAAGGGGTTAACTGGTAAAGAATATCAAGACCGTCTAGACCAAGAATTGGCTGTTATTCATGATATGGGCTTTGATGATTATTTCTTGGTTGTTTGGGATTTGTTGCGTTTCGGACGTTCGAATGGCTATTATATGGGAATGGGACGGGGTTCTGCAGTTGGTAGCTTGGTTTCCTATGCTTTAGACATTACAGGGATTGACCCAGTAGAGAAAAATCTGATTTTTGAACGTTTCCTCAATCGTGAACGCTATACCATGCCTGATATTGATATTGATATTCCAGATATTTATCGTCCAGATTTTATCAGATATGTTGGTAATAAATATGGTAGTAAACATGCGGCTCAAATCGTTACTTTTTCTACCTTTGGGGCTAAGCAAGCTCTTCGAGATGTATTGAAACGCTTTGGTGTGCCCGAGTATGAATTATCTGCAATTACTAAGAAAATCAGTTTTCGGGACAATCTCAAGTCGGCCTATGAGGGGAATCTCCAGTTTCGTCAACAAATCAATAGTAAGTTAGAATACCAAAAAGCCTTTGAAATTGCCTGCAAGATTGAGGGCTACCCAAGACAAACCTCTGTCCATGCGGCTGGTGTTGTGATCAGTGACCAAGATTTGACCAACTACATTCCTCTAAAGCATGGTGATGAAATTCCACTGACTCAGTATGATGCTCATGGTGTTGAATCTAGTGGACTTTTAAAGATGGATTTTCTGGGGCTACGAAATTTGACCTTTGTTCAGAAAATGCAAGAGTTGCTTGCTGAAACAGAAGGTATTCACCTTAAAATTGAAGAAATAGATTTGGAAGACAAAGAAACTCTATCTCTTTTTGCATCTGGCAATACAAAAGGTATCTTTCAATTTGAACAACCTGGTGCTATTCGCTTGCTCAAACGTGTGCAACCAGTCTGTTTTGAAGATGTCGTAGCAACTACTTCCCTAAATAGACCAGGTGCTAGTGATTATATCAATAATTTTGTGGCAAGAAAACATGGGCAGGAAGAAGTGACTGTTCTCGATCCAGCTCTGGAGGATATTTTGGCTCCAACTTATGGCATTATGCTCTATCAGGAGCAGGTTATGCAGGTTGCTCAGCGATTTGCTGGATTTAATCTTGGGAAGGCCGATATTTTGCGTCGAGCTATGGGTAAAAAGGATGCCTCTGCCATGCATGAGATGAGGGATTCCTTTATTCAAGGCTCCATAGAAGCTGGTCATACTGTGGAAAAAGCAGAGCAGGTTTTTGATGTTATGGAGAAGTTTGCAGGTTATGGTTTTAACCGATCTCACGCCTATGCCTACTCAGCCTTGGCCTTCCAGTTGGCCTATTTCAAAACGCATTATCCAGCCATCTTTTATCAGATTATGTTGAATTCTGCCAACAGTGATTATGTAACAGATGCCTTAGAAGCAGGTTTTGAAGTAGCCCCATTGTCCATTAATACTATTCCTTATCACGATAAAATTGCCAACAAGTCTATCTATCTAGGTTTGAAATCGATTAAGGGGCTCAGCAAGGATTTGGCGCTTTGGATTATTGAACATAGACCTTATTCTAATATTGAAGATTTTTTAGCTAAACTACCTGAGAATTATCTGAAACTTCCTCTGCTAGAACCTTTGGTAAAAGTTGGTCTTTTCGATTCATTTGAAAAAAATCGTAAAAAAGTATTCAATAATTTAGCTAATCTATTTGAATTTGTGAAAGTGTTAGGAAGCTTATTTGGAGAGAGCATTTATAGTTGGCAAGATTCGGAGGACTGGACGGAGCAAGAAAAATTCTACATGGAACAAGAGCTTCTAGGAGTAGGCGTCAGCAAACATCCTCTACAAGCTATTGCAAGTAAGGCTATTTATCCGATTACTCCTATTAGTAATTTGTCAGAAAATAGCTATGCTATTATCTTGGTTGAGGTTCAGAAGATAAAAGTAATTCGTACCAAAAAGGGTGAAAATATGGCCTTCTTACAGGTAGATGACAGTAAGAAAAAATTGGATGTTACACTTTTTTCAGATTTATATCGACAGGTTGGTCAGGAAGTAAGAGAAGGAACCTTCTACTATATTAAAGGGAAAGTCCAGTCACGTGACGGTCGTCTGCAAATGATTGCACAAGAAATAAGAGAAGCAGTTGCTGAGCGCTTTTGGATTCAGATGAAAAATCATGATTCAGATCAAGAAATTTCGAGAATTTTAGATCAATATAAAGGCCCAATCCCAGTCATCATCAGGTATGAAGAGGAACAGAGAACGATTGTTTCTCCCCATCATTTTGTAGCTAAATCAACTGAATTAGAAGCGAAATTAGCTGGAATCGTTATGAAAACGATTTATCGCTAAAATTACGGAAAATAGAAGAATTTTCCAATTAAATGTGATATAATCAGTAAGAATGTTAAAAGAAAAAGGAGCATAACCAATATGAAACGTATTGCTGTTTTGACTAGTGGTGGAGACGCCCCTGGTATGAACGCTGCCATCCGTGCAGTTGTTCGTCAAGCAATTTCAGAAGGAATGGAAGTATTTGGTATCTATGATGGATATGCTGGTATGGTTGCTGGTGAAATTCATCCCCTAGATGCGGCTTCAGTAGGAGACATCATTTCTCGTGGTGGTACTTTCCTTCACTCAGCTCGCTACCCAGAGTTCGCTCAACTTGAAGGGCAACTTAAAGGGATTGAGCAATTGAAAAAACACGGGATTGAAGGTGTAGTTGTTATCGGTGGTGACGGATCTTACCACGGTGCTATGCGTTTGACTGAGCATGGCTTCCCAGCTATCGGTCTTCCAGGTACAATCGATAACGATATCGTTGGTACTGACTTTACAATCGGTTTTGACACAGCGGTTACGACTGCTATGGACGCTATCGATAAGATTCGTGATACGTCATCAAGTCACCGTCGTACTTTTGTTATCGAAGTTATGGGACGTAACGCTGGTGATATCGCTCTTTGGGCTGGTATTGCAACTGGTGCTGATGAAATCATCATTCCTGAAGAAGGATTCAAGATTGAAGATATCGTTGAAAGCATTAAATGTGGTTATGAGTGTGGTAAAAAACACAACATCATCGTCTTGGCAGAAGGTGTGATGTCTGCAGCTGAATTTGGTCAAAAACTAAAAGAAGCTGGGGATACAAGCGACCTTCGTGTGACAGAACTTGGACATATTCAACGTGGTGGTTCTCCAACTGCGCGTGACCGTGTTTTGGCATCACGTATGGGTGCACATGCTGTTAAACTTCTTAAAGAAGGTATCGGTGGTGTTGCGGTTGGTATCCGTAACGAGAAAATGGTTGAAAACCCAATTCTTGGAACTGCAGAAGAAGGAGCATTGTTTAGCCTTACTGCAGATGGTAAGATTGTGGTTAACAACCCACACAAGGCTGACCTTGAGCTATCTAGCTTGAATAAGAGCTTGTCATAATTTATAATTTAGTTAATAAGACCAAAAAGGTCATATATATAAAGGAGTCACAAAAATCATGAATAAACGTGTAAAAATCGTTGCAACTTTGGGACCTGCGGTAGAAATCCGTGGTGGTAAAAAATTTGGTGATGACGGATACTGGGGTGAAAAACTTGATGTTGAAGCTTCAGCTAAAAACATTGCTAAATTGATTGAAGCTGGTGCTAACACATTCCGTTTCAACTTCTCACACGGTGACCACCAAGAACAAGGTGACCGTATGGCAACTGTTAAACTTGCAGAAAAACTTGCAGGTAAAAAAGTTGGTTTCCTTCTTGATACAAAAGGACCAGAAATCCGTACTGAATTGTTTGAAGGAGATGCAAAAGAGTACTCTTACACAACTGGTGAAAAAATCCGTGTTGCGACTAAACAAGGAATCAAATCAACTCGTGAAGTGATTGCATTGAACGTTGCTGGCGCTCTTGATATCTATGATGATGTTGAAGTTGGTCGTCAAGTTTTGGTTGACGATGGTAAACTTGGTCTTCGTGTGGTTGCTAAAGATGATGCAACTCGTGAATTTGAAGTTGAAGTTGAAAACGATGGCGTAATTGCTAAACAAAAAGGTGTTAACATCCCTAACACTAAAATTCCTTTCCCAGCTCTTGCTGAACGTGATAACGACGATATCCGCTTTGGTCTTGAACAAGGAATTAACTTCATCGCGATTTCATTCGTACGTACTGCAAAAGACGTGAACGAAGTTCGTGCAATCTGTAAAGAAACTGGAAACGGACACGTTCAATTGTTCGCTAAAATCGAAAACCAACAAGGTATCGATAACTTGGATGAAATCATCGAAGCTGCTGATGGTATCATGATTGCTCGTGGTGACATGGGTATTGAAGTACCATTCGAAATGGTTCCAGTTTACCAAAAAATGATCATCAAGAAAGTTAATGCTGCAGGTAAAGTTGTTATCACTGCAACAAACATGCTTGAAACAATGACTGAAAAACCACGTGCAACTCGTTCAGAAGTATCAGACGTATTTAACGCTGTTATCGACGGAACTGACGCTACAATGCTTTCAGGTGAGTCTGCAAACGGTAAATACCCACTTGAGTCAGTAACTACAATGGCTACAATTGACAAGAACGCTCAAACTCTTCTTAACGAATACGGACGTCTGAACTCAGATTCATTCGAACGTAACTCTAAGACAGAAGTAATGGCTTCAGCTGTTAAAGATGCTACTAACTCAATGGACATTAAATTGGTTGTAACTCTTACTAAGACAGGTCATACTGCACGTTTGATTTCTAAATACCGTCCAAATGCTGACATCTTGGCATTGACATTCGACGAATTGACAGAACGTGGATTGATGTTGAACTGGGGTGTTATCCCAATGTTGACAGATGCTCCATCATCAACTGACGATATGTTCGAAATCGCTGAACGTAAAGCAGTTGAAGCAGGTCTTGTACAATCTGGTGACGATATCGTTATCGTAGCTGGTGTACCAGTTGGAGAAGCTGTTCGTACAAACACAATGCGTATCCGTACAGTACGTTAATTAAAATAAAAAGAGCCTATCATATCAAGCTTTCTAGCCTATATGATGGGCTTTTTTGTGTCAGGGGGCAAAAAGGGGCAAAACTTTTTAAAAAAGGCCAGTTAATACAAATACGATTCAGCTAATATAATTGAAAATGATGGAAAAAAAGGTGAAATTATGGTATACTTTAACGTAGGACCTTTTTAGAAATTTTGAAAGAGTATTAAAAATTTAAAATGAGAAAAATTGTTATCAATGGTGGCTTGCCCCTGCAAGGTGAGATTACCATTAGTGGTGCAAAAAATAGTGTTGTAGCTTTGATTCCAGCTATTATCTTGGCAGATGATGTTGTGACTTTGGATTGTGTTCCAGATATTTCGGATGTGGCAAGTCTTGTCGAAATTATGGAATTGATGGGCGCTACCGTTAAGCGTTATGACGATGTGTTAGAGATTGATCCAAGAGGTGTTCAAAATATTCCAATGCCTTATGGGAAAATCAATAGTCTTCGTGCATCTTATTATTTTTATGGAAGTCTTTTAGGTCGCTTTGGGGAAGCTACAGTTGGTTTACCTGGAGGATGTGATTTGGGACCACGTCCTATTGACTTACATCTTAAGGCTTTTGAAGCAATGGGAGCTACTGTTAGCTACGAGGGAGATAATATGAAGTTATCTGCTAAAGATGTGGGACTTCATGGTGCAAGTATTTACATGGATACGGTTAGTGTAGGTGCGACGATTAATACAATGATTGCTGCGGTTAAAGCAAATGGTCGTACTATTATTGAAAATGCAGCCCGAGAACCTGAGATTATTGATGTTGCCACTCTCTTGAATAATATGGGTGCCCATATCCGTGGTGCAGGAACCAATATCATCATTATTGATGGTGTTGACAGATTACATGGAACGCGTCATCAGGTGATTCCAGACCGTATTGAAGCGGGAACATATATTTCCTTAGCTGCTGCAGTCGGTAAGGGAATTCGTATCAATAATGTATTATACGAACACTTAGAAGGATTCATCGCTAAGTTGGAAGAAATGGGAGTTCGAATGACTGTATCGGAGGACAGTATTTTTGTCGAGGAACAGTCTAATTTGAAAGCAATCAATATTAAGACAGCTCCTTATCCAGGTTTTGCTACTGACTTACAGCAACCAATTACTCCTCTCTTGTTAACAGCAGAAGGGCGTGGTACCATTATTGATACCATTTATGAAAAACGTGTAAACCATGTTTTTGAACTAGCAAAGATGGACGCGGATATTACGACTACAAACGACCATATTTTATATACTGGTGGCCGTAGTTTACGTGGTGCAAATGTAAAAGCTACTGACCTTAGAGCTGGGGCCGCACTTGTCATTGCTGGTTTAATGGCTGAAGGTAAAACTGAAATTACAAATATTGAGTTCATCTTACGTGGTTATTCAGATATTATTGAAAAACTACGTAATCTAGGAGCAGATATTTCATTAGTTGAAGAATAAACCGTAGAGGTGTTTATGAATATTTGGACCAAATTAGCAATGTTTTCTATCTTTGAAACGGATCGCTTGTATTTGCGTCCTTTCTTTTTTAGTGATAGTCAGGACTTCCATGAGATAGCTTCAAATCCAGAAAACTTACAATTCATTTTTCCAAGTCAAGCTAGTTTGGAAGAGAGTCAATATGCACTGGCCAATTATTTTATGAAGGCTCCTTTAGGAGTATGGGCTATTTGTGACAAGAAAAGTGAAAAAATGATTGGTTCAATTAAGTTTGAGAAGCTAGATGAAATTAAAAAAGAAGCAGAACTTGGTTATTTTTTGAGAAAAGATGCTTGGTCCCAAGGCTTTATGACAGAAGTTGTAAGAAAATTTTGCCAACTTTCTTTTGAGGAATTTGGTTTAAAACAATTATCCATCATTACTCATCTTGAAAATGAAGCTAGCCAACGGGTTGCTCTTAAGTCTGGATTTCGATTGATTCGTCAGTTTAAAGGAAGTGATCGCTATACAAGAAAAATGCGGGATTATCTTGAATTTCGGTATTTAAAAGGAGAATTCAATGAGTAAGCATCAGGAAATTCTAAGCTATTTGGAGGAATTAGCTGTCGGTAAAAGAGTCAGTGTTCGTAGCATTTCCAACCATCTAGGAGTCAGTGATGGAACGGCCTATCGGGCTATCAAGGAAGCTGAAAACCGTGGAATTGTGGAGACTCGTCCTAGAAGTGGTACTATTCGTGTTAAATCTCAGAAAGTTGCTATCGAAAGATTAACATTTGCTGAAATTGCAGAAGTGACGTCTTCTGAGGTTTTGGCTGGGCAAGAAGGTTTAGAGAGAGAATTTAGTAAGTTTTCAATTGGTGCCATGACTGAACAAAATATCTTGTCATACCTTCACGATGGGGGGCTCTTGATTGTCGGAGACCGTACTCGTATCCAATTACTAGCTCTGGAAAATGAAAATGCAGTTCTGGTTACAGGTGGATTTCAGGTTCATGATGATGTGATTAAACTGGCCAATCAAAAAGGAATTCCAGTTCTGAGAAGTAAGCATGACACGTTCACTGTCGCGACCATGATCAATAAAGCCCTGTCAAATGTACAAATCAAGACTGATATTTTGACAGTTGAGAAACTTTACCGTCCGAGTCATGAGTATGGTTTTCTGAGGGAAACAGACACAGTCAAAGATTATTTGGACTTGGTGCGTAAGAATCGTAGCAGCCGTTTCCCTGTTATCAATCAACATCAGGTTGTTATTGGTGTTGTAACCATGAGAGACGCTGGTGATAAGTCACCAAGTACTACAATTGACAAGGTCATGTCTCGTAGTCTATTTTTGGTTGGATTATCGACAAATATTGCCAATGTGAGTCAACGGATGATTGCAGAAGACTTTGAAATGGTACCAGTTGTTCGGAATAATCAAACCTTGCTTGGAGTTGTGACACGACGAGATGTCATGGAGAAGATGAGTCGTTCCCAAGTTTCGGCTCTACCAACATTTTCTGAGCAGATTGGTCAAAAACTTTCTTATCACCATGATGAAGTCGTCATTACAGTTGAGCCCTTTATGCTTGAAAAAAATGGTGTTTTGGCTAATGGTGTATTATCTGAAATTCTGACTCACATGACACAAGATTTAGTTGTGAATAGCGGGCGCAATCTCATTATCGAGCAGATGCTGATCTACTTTTTGCAGGCTGTTCAGATTGATGATATACTGCGCATTCAAGCACGGATTATCCATCATACGAGACGGTCAGCTATTATTGACTACGATATTTATCATGGTCATCAAATTGTTTCAAAAGCTAATGTAACCGTTAAAATTAATTAGAAACTAGGAGAAAAAATGATAACATTAAAATCAGCTCGTGAAATCGAAGCTATGGACAAGGCTGGTGATTTTCTAGCAAGTATTCATATCGGCTTACGTGATTTGATTAAGCCTGGCGTAGATATGTGGGAAGTAGAAGAGTATGTTCGCCGTCGTTGTAAGGAAGAAAATTTCCTTCCACTTCAGATTGGGGTTGATGGTGCCATGATGGACTATCCTTATGCTACCTGTTGTTCTCTTAACGATGAAGTGGCTCATGCTTTCCCTCGTCACTATATCTTGAAAGATGGTGATTTGCTCAAAGTTGATATGGTTTTGGGAGGTCCAATTGCTAAATCGGATTTGAATATCTCAAAATTAAACTTCAACAATGTTGAGCAAATGAAAAAATACACTCAGAGCTATTCTGGTGGTCTAGCAGATTCTTGTTGGGCTTATGCTGTAGGTACACCATCCGAAGAAGTGAAAAACTTGATGAATGTAACTAAAGAAGCCATGTATAAGGGCATTGAGCAAGCTGTTGTTGGGAACCGTATTGGTGATATTGGTGCAGCCATTCAAGAATACGCTGAAAGTCGTGGTTATGGTGTAGTGCGTGATTTGGTTGGTCATGGTGTTGGCCCAACTATGCACGAAGAACCAATGGTTCCTAACTATGGTATTGCTGGTCGTGGGCTTCGTCTCCGTGAAGGAATGGTATTGACCATTGAACCAATGATCAATACAGGTGACTGGGAAATTGATACAGATATGAAAACTGGCTGGGCGCATAAGACCATTGACGGTGGACTGTCATGCCAATATGAACACCAATTTGTCATTACTAAGGATGGTCCGGTAATCTTGACTAGCCAAGGTGAAGAAGGAACTTATTAATAAAAAGTGAAAAGGCTGCTGGATGTTGATTTTGATAAAAATTTCAGTAGATCTTTTCATATAAAATAAACGCATTGTATTGATGTTTTCAGGCTTTTGAAGACAACAAAATAGGCTCCATAATATCTGTAGGAGACTTATCTACAGATATTATGGAGCTTTTTTCTTATGCTCAGAATGGCAATTTCCCAGCGAAAGCACCCAGTTTTTTCTTGGTAGTTTCATCGATTTGTTCAAGAGCAGAGTTGATTGCTTGAACGGTCATATCAGAAAGAGTTTCAAGGTCTTCTGGGTCAACGACAGCTGGATTGAAGTCAATGCTGACAACTTTCTTATCTCCAGTTAAGGTCGCTTGGACAAGGTCTTGAGCAGATTTGCCGACAAATTGCATAGCCGCAAGTTCTGCTTGGCTTTGTTCCATTTGTTTTTGAAGTTTTTGTGCTTGACGCATCATATTTTGCATGTTCATCATGGTGATATATAGTTTCCTTTTCCAATTATTTTCTTTTTTATTTTATCAATTTTGAAGTTAAAAGTCTATTATTAGTATAAATTTAAAACATTAAATTTTCTGACAATTCATTGAAAAATGAGTGAAAACATGGTATAATGAAACGTAAAATTAATTCAGGTTTCCTGAACCAATAGGAGTAAACAATGAAAAAACTAGGTTTTGTCCTTTTATCTTCAGCCTTGCTATTGACAGCTTGTGCTAACAACCAATCTAAGCCAAGCAACACAAGTGATTCGTCTAAGGTGACAGCCCTTTCTGAAGACAAGCAAAAAATGCTTGATAAGGCCACTGCTGACTATAAGATTTTTGTGCAAGAGCAAATTGATAAACTCTTGACAGATACGGAAGGCTTTGTCAAACTGTTGAAAGAAGGTAAGTTAGAAGAAGCCAAGAAGGTTTATCCACTGATTCGTATGTCTTATGAGCGTTCAGAACCGATTGCCGAGAGTTTTGGTGAGTCAGATGTCAAGATTGACTTCCGTTTGGCAGACTACATGGACGAAAACAAGACAGAAGAAGGTTGGTCAGGTTTCCACCGTATCGAGCGTATCCTTTGGGAAGACAATACAACTAAAGGAACTGAAAGCTATGGCGATCAATTAGTCAATGATATCAAGGAATTGAAAGCCAAGATTGCAACTGTAGATGTGGATTACAAGGTTATGTTGACTGGAGCAGTTGACTTGCTTAATGAAGTAGCGACAAGTAAGATTACAGGTGAAGAGGAAATTTATTCTCATACAGACTTGTATGACTTCCGTGCCAATATCGAAGGAGCTGAGAAGATTTTCCAACTCTTTAAACCATTACTAGAAAAATCAGATGCTGATTTAGTTAAAGAATTAGAAGTTGATTTCAAATCTGTTAATAGTTTGCTGGATAAACACATGACTGACAAGGAACATTACAAGCTCTACACAGATTTGACAAAAGAAGATACCAAAGAATTGTCAGAAGCTGTGACAAAACTTGGTGAGCCTCTATCACAAATGGGTAAATTTCTTAGTGGAGAATAAGAGTCATGACTGAAAAAGACGAAAAGTTTTTTGAGAAGAAAATGGACCGTCGAGAATTTCTAAAAAAAGCAGGGATTGGAGGGGCTGGTTTAGCGCTAGGACTCTCTGGTGCTTCTGCTTTTTTCGCACCTAAGCTTGGGAATCAGGAAAAAATCTCGTACGGAAATGAAAAAATTGCTTTTTACGGCAAGCATCAAGCAGGCATTAGTACGCCCATGCAAAAGAATATCTATTTTGTTGTCTTGGATTTGCATACGACAGATAAGGATAAGATTATCCAGTTGTTTAAGGATTGGACAGATTATAGTGCCAAATTAGTAGAGGGAGAATTGGTCAAAAAAGATGGCCAGAATGCTCTCTTACCTCCGAGTGATACTGGTGAGACAGTCGGGCTCAATCCGCATCGTTTGACCCTGACTTTTGGTGTGTCTGCAAGTTTCTTGAAAAAGATGAACTTGGAAAACAAGCGTCCTCAATTGTTCAGAGATTTACCGCCTTTTCCTAAGGAGCAATTACGTGAAAAATATACTGGCGGGGATATTGTCATCCAGGCCTGTGCAGATGATGAGCAGGTTGCCTTTCATGCCATTCGCAATCTCATCCGTAAGGGGAGAAATGCAGTGACCCTTCGTTGGAGTCAGTCTGGTTTTGCAGCTATTGGTGACCGGATGGAAACACCGCGTAATCTCTTTGGTTTTAAAGATGGAACAGCAAATCCAACCAAGGAGCAAGACTTTGACCGCGTTATCTGGGCTGATAGTAAGGACTGGATGGAAAATGGTTCTTATATGGCAGTGCGTCGGATTCAGATGTTTTTAGAGACCTGGGACCGCACTAGTCTTGAAGAACAAGAAAATACTTTTGGTCGTTACAAGGAAAGTGGTGCCCCCTTTGGTAAGAAGAACGAGTTTGATGAAGTGGATTTGAGTCTTTTGCCAGATGATTCGCATGTTCGTTTAGCCAAGGAAGTGGACAAGCCCCTTTTGCGTCGTTCTTATTCTTACTCAGATGGGATTGATGAAAAGACTGGTCAGTTTGATACGGGCTTGCTCTTCATTTCTTTCCAGAAGGATCCAGATAACTTTGTCAAGGTTCAAACCAATCTAGGTGCTACAGATAAGATGAATGAATACATCACTCACATCGGTAGTGGACTCTTTGCTTGCTTTGGTGGTGTGAAGAAAGGAGGCTACATTGGTCAGAAATTATTGGAAGGCTAAAAGCTGGTTCTTGGTTTTTGCTCTGTTATTTTTAATCTTTTCCCCAGTAGGTGCCCAAGAGAGTTTGAGTTCTTACTTTGTGAAAATCACAGATGCGTCCAAAGCAGTCAAAAATGGTAATAAGTCTGAGGCCCAGAAACTCGTTACAGAGATGTCATCAGATTTTGAAAGAGTGGAAGATAGCAATTCTGATGCTGGTAAAGTCGTTAAGGAAAAGTTAGCCCATTCAGGTGAGATTACTGAAGACAAACTCACCCAACTTTCTTCAGCCTTATTGGCTTTTGAAAAAGAACAAAATCCTGTTGACTTAGATGCGGAAAAGGAAAAATTGGTTAACCGTCTAAGTCCTCGTTTTGAAGCCTTGGAACAAGCCATTGCCTCCAAAGATTTGGAAAAGGTTCGAGAGGCCTTTAAGAAAATGAATTCTACTTGGACCATCAATGAAAGTGTGGTTCGTGACAACAGTACGGCCTATTATGGACGTGTTGAAACAGCTATTTCCTTTCTACGTAGTAGCATGGAAACCGAGCCTACAGATTTTAACTCGATTCAAACTTCCTTTGAGGACTTGAAAAAGGCTATTGATGATTTTGTGAGTGGAAAAGAAGTCGCAGAAGCATCTTCTGATTTGAGTCTTAAAGACGGCACTGCCCTTTTGAAGAAGGCTTTGGAACAATTCCAAGCTGGTGATTTACCATCAGGAGCAGCTAGTATGAAGGAATTTATTACTATCTGGCCAACTATTGAAGGTTCTGTCAGCACGACCAATCCATCCCTCTATACTAGAGTGGAGAGTGAAAGCCCTGTGATTATGGTCAAAGGAAGTGAGAAGGAATACCAAGAAAAATTAGAAAAACTAATTGCAGATCTATCACAAATTGATACTAGCGCACGTTACAATGCCTTTGATGCTATGCTGATCCTCTTGAGAGAAGGAGTAGAAGCTCTCTTAATCGTTATGGCCTTGGTGACAACCTTGAAAGCAGCCAAGTTGCGAAAAGGCCTCAAGTGGGTTTATGGTGGTGCTATCACTGGAATCATGGCCAGTCTTCTTATTGCTTTTATTCTGCAAATTGCCTTTCCAGCAGTAACATCAGGCTCCAATCGTGAAATCATCGAAGGAGCAGTTGGGATTTTTGCAGTTGCTATGATGATTTTGATTGGAATCTGGCTCCACAGCAAATCTTCTGTCAAAAAATGGAATGCCTTTATGGAGTCGCAAATGGAAACAGTGACTAAAACAGGTTCTTTCATTTCCATGTTTGCCCTCAGTTTTCTAGCTGTTTTCCGTGAGGGAGCAGAAACCATTCTTTTTTATGTTGGGATTTTACCAAGAATTTCCAGTTTTGAATTTGTCTTGGGAATTTCACTTGCCTTGCTGGTTCTGGTAATTATTGCTATTGTGATGAACAAGGCCAGTCAATTCTTCCTGCCTCATAAGGTCTTCTTTATCTTGACTTGGATGATTTATGCTTTGGCATTCAAGATTCTAGGGGTTAGTGTCCACGCTCTTCAGTTGACTAATATGGTACCAAATCACTTGCTGACAGGATTTCCAACAATCGACTTACTTGGAATTTATCCAAGTTGGGAAGGTTTGGTTAGCCAGCTAGTCTTTGTTGTTATTGTCTTGATTGTCACTTTCAGGCAGGGTGAAAAATAGATGGATAGAAAAGAATTGACAATCGTTGAACATTTGGTAGAATTTAGAAAGAGATTATTGGCAGTGGTCATTTGCTTCTTTTTGGTATTCTGTGTCTCCTTGCTTTTTGCAGACCAGATTTACCAGTATGTGACCCAAGCTTTTCAGCAAAAGTTGATTGTTTTAGGCCCTAATGATATTTTATGGATATACATACGTTTGGCTAGTCTGATGGCCTTTACCATCACCTTGCCTTATACGGTGTATCATATTTGGTCTTTCATCAAGCCAGGTCTAAAGAAGGAAGAAGCTAGAGCGATTTTTGCCTATATTCCAGCTAGTTTCCTTTGTTTTCTAGTTGGACTGGCTTTTGGTTTTTACTTTGTAACACCAGTCTTACTTCAGGTTTTATTAGGGCTAGGAGAAGGTCTATTTGAAACGCAGTTAACCGCTCAAAATTATCTGTCCTTTGTTTTTCAAACGACCTTGCCTTTGGCTCTGATTTTTGAATTGCCAGTTATCATTGCCTTTTTAACGTCAATTGGACTCATTGGACCAGAATTATTGATTACTTATCGCCGATATGCTTATTTTATTTTATTGGTACTCGCAGTCATCTTGACACCAGCTGACTTTGTCAGCGATTTGGCAATGACTGCCCCCTTGATATTACTCTATGAATTGAGTATTGCTATCAGCAAACACATTATGAAACGCAAGCAGAAAGGAGAGAGAAATGGGAATCTTACGTGATATCGGAGCACCAGGATTGATTATTATTGTTTTAGGAGCTCTCTTGATCTTCGGACCAAAGCGATTGCCTGAACTAGGAGAGTCAATCGGTAAAATGCTGTCTGAATTTAAAAAAGCAGTTAAAGGAACTGAAAATCAAGATAAGAAAGATTAAGACTGGTGAGTTTTACTAAAAATAAGAAGTTAGGAAGTGTGTCTCTATTGGACATTTATCATTTCCTAGCTTTTTCTTGTATTAAGAAAATATAAATTTAAGCTTTCTTTAAGAAAACTATATTATTCTGAAGAACTCTAAAATTTCACAGCCATTTATTAGTAATGACTATTGAATTCCTAGTCACTACTAGAAATGGACTAGTTTCTTTGAATAATGGAACTGCTTAATCCTCCTATTCTAGAACGGGATGACTAGTATTTCTTTTATGATAGGACTAGATTGTGGTATAATAGAGAGAATAAGTTTTTTTAGTAAGACAAAGGAGAAAATAGATGATTTATGCAGGAATTCTTGCCGGTGGAACTGGCACACGTATGGGAATCAGTAATTTGCCAAAACAATTTTTAGAGCTAGGTGATAGACCTATTTTGATTCATACAATTGAAAAATTTGTCTTGGAACCAAGTATTGAAAAAATTGTGGTTGGGGTTCATGGAGACTGGGTTTCCCATGCAGAGGATCTTGTAGATAAATATCTACCTCTTCATAAGGATCGTATCATCATTACAAAAGGTGGTGCTGACCGTAATACGAGTATTGAGAAAATCATTGAAGCCATTGATGCTTATCGTCCGCTTACTCCAGAGGACATCGTTGTTACCCACGATTCTGTTCGTCCATTTATTACGCTTCGCATGATTCAGGACAATATCCAACTTGCTCAAAATCATGACGCAGTGGACACAGTGGTAGAAGCGGTTGATACTATCGTTGAAAGTACTAACGGTCAATTTATTACAGATATTCCAAATCGTGCTCACCTCTATCAAGGACAAACACCTCAAACATTCCGTTGCAAGGACTTCATGGATCTTTACGGTTCTCTCTCTGCCGAAGAGAAAGAAATCTTAACAGATGCATGTAAAATCTTTGTAATCAAAGGAAAAGATGTAGCCTTGGCTAAGGGTGAATATTCAAATCTGAAAATTACTACAGTAACAGATTTGAAGATTGCAAAAAGCATGATTGAGGAAGAGTAATAAAATGATTAATCAAATTTACCAACTAACAAAGCCTAAGTTTATCAATGTCAAATATCAGGAAGAGGCTATTGACCAAGAGAATCATATCCTCATCCGCCCTAATTATATGGCGGTCTGTCATGCGGATCAGCGTTACTACCAAGGAAAACGTGACCCGAAGATTTTGAATAAAAAACTTCCAATGGCAATGATTCACGAGTCATGTGGAACCGTTATTTCTGACCCGACAGGAACCTACGAGGTTGGTCAAAAAGTTGTCATGATTCCCAATCAGCCTCCTATGCAGAGTGATGAAGAATTCTATGAAAACTACATGATAGGGACCCATTTCTTGTCTAGTGGCTTTGATGGCTTTATGAGAGAATTTGTTTCTCTCCCTAAAGATCGTGTGGTGCCTTATGATGCTATCGAAGATACGGTTGCAGCCATTACAGAGTTTGTCAGTGTCGGTATGCATGCTATGAATCGCTTATTGACACTTGCTCATAGCAAGCGGGACCGAATCGCCGTCATCGGAGATGGAAGTTTAGCTTTTGTGGTTGCCAATATTATCAACTATACTCTACCAGAAGCAGAGATTGTGGTTATTGGTCGTCATTGGGAAAAGTTGGAACTCTTCTCTTTTGCCAAGGAATGCTATATTACTGATAATATTCCTGAAGATTTGGCCTTTGACCATGCTTTTGAGTGTTGTGGTGGTGATGGTACTGGACCAGCTATTAATGACTTGATTCGCTACATTCGTCCTCAGGGAACGATTCTCATGATGGGAGTTAGTGAGTATAAAGTCAATCTCAATACACGCGATGCCTTAGAAAAAGGTTTGCTCTTGGTTGGTTCCTCTCGTTCTGGTCGCATTGATTTTGAAAATGCGATTCAAATGATGGAAGTCAAGAAATTCGCTAATCGTCTTAAAAATATCCTTTATCTAGAAGAACCTGTAAGAGAAATTAAAGATATTCACCGTGTCTTTGCTACCGATTTAAATACAGCCTTTAAAACCGTGTTTAAGTGGGAAGTATAAGTGCTGGAGGTTAATTGTGGAGAAAATCATTAAAGAAAAAATTTCTTCCTTACTTAGTCAAGAAGAGGAAGTCCTCAGTGTTGAACAACTGGGGGGAATGACCAATCAAAACTATTTGGCCAAAACAACAAATAAGCAATACATTGTTAAGTTTTTTGGTAAAGGGACAGAAAAGCTGATCAATCGTCAAGATGAAAAGTATAATCTTGAACTACTAAAGGATTTAGACTTAGATGTAAAAAATTATCTTTTTGATATTGAAGCTGGTATCAAAGTTAATGAGTATATCGAATCTGCGATTACGCTGGATTCAACGTCGATCAAGACCAAATTTGATAAAATTGCTCCAATATTACAAACTATTCATGCTTCTGGCAAGGAATTAAGAGGAGAATTTGCTCCGTTTGAAGAAATCAAAAAATACGAATCCTTGATTGAAGAGAAAATCCCTTATGCCAACTATGAAGCTGTTCGAGAAGAAGTCTTCTCCTTGGAGAAAAGACTGGCTGACTTAGGTGTTGACAGAAAATCTTGTCATATCGATTTGGTGCCTGAAAACTTTATCGAATCACCTCAAGGACGTCTTTATCTGATTGACTGGGAATATTCATCAATGAACGATCCAATGTGGGATTTGGCTGCTCTCTTTTTAGAGTCTGAATTCACTCTTCAAGAGGAAGAAGCCTTCTTGTCTCGCTATGAGAGTGACCAAACACCTGTCTCTCGTGAAAAGATTGCTATTTATAAAATTTTACAAGATACTATTTGGAGTCTATGGACAGTCTATAAAGAAGAGCAAGGTGCAGATTTTGGTGACTATGGTGTAAATCGTTACCAAAGAGCTGTTAAAGGTTTGTCCTATTATGGAGGTTCAGATGAAAAATAAAAATGGAGTTTCCTTCGGCCTACTCTCAGGTGTTTTCTGGGGTTTAGGTCTAACAATCAGCGCTTACATCTTTTCAATTTTTACAGATTTGTCGCCCTTTGTGGTGGCCGCTGCTCACGATTTCTTGAGCATCTTTATCTTACTAGTTTTTCTCTTAGTAAAAGAAGGAAAAGTTCGTCTTTCAATTTTCTTAAATATTCGCAATGTGAGTGTGATTATCGGAGCCTTGCTAGCTGGTCCTATCGGTATGCAGGCCAATCTTTATGCAGTTAAGTATATCGGAAGTTCTTTAGCGTCATCAGTATCGGCTATTTATCCTGCGATTTCAGTTTTATTGGCTTTCTTCTTTTTGAAGCACAAGATTTCGAAAAATACTGTGTTTGGGATTGTCTTGATTATTGGAGGGATAATTGCTCAGACCTATAAGGTTGAACAGGTTAATTCCTTCTACATTGGGATTCTCTGTGCTTTGGTTTGTGCTATTGCATGGGGAAGTGAGAGTGTTCTTAGCTCTTTTGCTATGGAAAGTGAACTGAGTGAAATCGAAGCCCTCTTAATCCGTCAAGTAACTTCATTCTTGTCCTATCTTGTGATTGTGTTCTTCTCTCATCAGTCATTTGCAGAAGTGGCCAATGGGCAATTGCTAGGTCTTATGATTGTCTTTGCAGCCTTTGATATGATTTCCTACTTGGCTTATTATATTGCTATAAATCGCTTGCAACCAGCCAAGGCTACAGGTCTTAACGTGAGCTATGTAGTATGGACTGTCTTGTTTGCAGTTATTTTCTTAGGTGCACCGTTAGATATGCTGACAATTATTACGTCACTTGTCGTCATTGCTGGAGTTTATATTATTATTAAAGAATAAAGGAGATTCGTGTGAAAGCCATCATCTTAGCAGCGGGATTGGGAACTCGCTTGCGTCCTATGACTGAAAATACCCCTAAAGCCTTGGTTCAGGTTAATCAAAAACCTTTGATTGAATACCAAATTGAGTTTCTCAAAGAAAAAGGAATCAATGACATCATCATCATCGTTGGTTACCTTAAGGAACAATTCGATTATTTGAAAGAAAAATACGGTGTTCGCCTCGTTTTCAATGATAAATACGCTGATTACAATAACTTTTACTCTCTCTATCTTGTAAAAGAAGAATTGGCCAACAGCTATGTTATTGATGCAGATAACTATCTCTTTAAAAATATGTTCCGTAATGATTTAACACGTTCGACTTATTTTAGTGTTTATCGTGAAGATTGTACCAACGAATGGTTCTTGGTCTATGGAGATGACTACAAGGTTCAAGACATCATTGTTGATAGCAAGGCAGGTCGTATTCTTAGTGGTGTATCTTTCTGGGATGCTCTAACAGCAGAAAAGATTGTCAGCTTTATCGACAAGGCTTATGCAAGTGGTGAATTTGTTGATCTCTACTGGGACAATATGGTTAAGGACAATATCAAAGAGCTAGATGTCTATGTTGAAGAATTAGAAGGCAATAGTATCTATGAAATCGATAGTGTCCAAGACTATCATAAATTAGAAGAAATTCTTAAAAACGAAAATTAAAAATTCCAACATCTGGCTGAAATAGTCGGATGTTTTTTTGATTTTTTACGAATAAATAGATGAGTAGAAAAAGAAATGGAGTTATTTATGAAAATTACAAACTATGAAATCTATAAGTTAAAAAAATCAGGTTTGACCAATCAACAGGTTTTGAAAGTGCTAGAATACGGTGAAAATGTTGATCAGGAGCTTTTGTTGGGTGATATTGCAGATATATCAGGTTGCCGAAATCCAGCTGTTTTTATGGAACGTTATTTTCAGATAGACGATGCGCATTTGGAGAAAGAATTTCAAAAATTTCCATCTTTCTCTATTTTAGACGACTGTTACCCTTGGGACCTGAGTGAAATTTATGATGCGCCTGTGCTTTTATTTTACAAGGGAAATCTGGATCTCTTGAAATTTCCAAAAGTAGCGGTTGTGGGTAGTCGTGCTTGTAGCAAACAGGGAGCTAAGTCAGTTGAAAAAGTCATTCAAGGCTTGGAAAATGAACTGGTTATTGTAAGTGGTCTTGCTAAGGGCATTGATACAGCAGCTCATATGGCAGCTCTCCAGAGTGGTGGCAAAACCATTGCAGTGATTGGAACAGGGCTGGATGTGATTTATCCTAAAGCCAATAAACGCTTGCAAGACTACATCAGCAATGACCATCTGGTTATCAGTGAATATGGACCTGGTGAACAACCTCTGAAATTTCATTTTCCTGCCCGTAATCGCATCATTGCTGGACTTTGTCGTGGTGTGATTGTAGCAGAGGCTAAGATGCGCTCAGGTAGTCTTATTACCTGTGAGCGAGCAATGGAAGAAGGGCGCGATGTCTTTGCTATTCCTGGTAGCATTTTAGATGGACTATCTGATGGATGTCATCATTTGATTCAAGAAGGAGCAAAATTGGTCACCAGTGGGCAAGATGTTCTTGCGGAATTTGAATTTTAAGACGAAATTTTGCTTTTTAAACCAACTTTTCTTCTATATATAGGAGCTAAGTCTTGACAGTTATGGCAAAATGGTTTACACTTTATAAAGTTTATTACTTTGAAAAGGTGTGATACTGTGGCTACGGCAACAAAAAAGAAAAAATCAACAGTTAAAAAAAATCTAGTAATCGTGGAGTCGCCTGCTAAGGCCAAGACGATTGAAAAATATCTCGGCAGAAACTACAAGGTTTTAGCCAGCGTCGGCCATATCCGTGATTTGAAGAAATCTAGTATGTCCGTCAATATTGAAAATAATTATGAACCGCAATATATCAATATCCGAGGAAAAGGTCCTCTTATCAATGACTTGAAAAAAGAAGCTAAAAAAGCTAATAAAGTCTTTCTGGCGAGTGACCCGGACCGTGAAGGAGAAGCGATTTCTTGGCATTTGGCTCATATTCTCAGCTTGGATGAAAATGATGCCAACCGTGTGGTCTTCAATGAAATCACCAAGGATGCAGTCAAAAATGCTTTTAAAGAACCGCGCAAGATTGATATGGACTTGGTAGATGCCCAACAAGCTCGTCGTGTTTTGGACCGCTTGGTAGGCTATTCGATTTCGCCTATTTTGTGGAAAAAGGTCAAGAAGGGTTTGTCAGCAGGGCGCGTACAGTCCATTGCCCTTAAACTCATCATTGACCGTGAGAATGAAATCAACGCCTTCCAGCCTGAAGAATACTGGACAATTGATGGTGTCTTTAAGAAGGGAACCAAGCAATTTCAGGCTTCCTTCTATGGAGTAGATGGTAAAAAGCTAAAACTGACTAGTAATGATGAGGTCAAGGAAGTCTTATCTCGTCTGACTAGTAAAGATTTTTCAGTGGATCAAGTAGATAAGAAAGAGCGCAAACGCAATGCTCCATTACCCTATACCACTTCATCTATGCAGATGGATGCTGCCAATAAAATCAATTTCCGTACTCGAAAAACCATGATGGTTGCCCAACAGCTCTATGAAGGAATTAATATCGGTTCTGGTGTTCAAGGTTTGATTACCTATATGCGTACCGATTCGACTCGTATCAGTCCTGTAGCGCAGAATGAAGCAGCAAGTTTCATCACGGACCGTTTTGGTAGCAAGTATTCTAAGCATGGTAGCAAGGTCAAAAATGCTTCAGGAGCTCAGGATGCCCACGAGGCTATTCGTCCGTCTAGTGTCTTTAATACACCTGAAAGCATCGCTAAGTATCTGGATAAGGATCAGCTCAAGCTTTATACTCTTATTTGGAATCGTTTTGTAGCTAGCCAGATGACAGCTGCTGTCTTTGATACCATGGCTGTTAAATTGTCTCAAAATGGAGTTCAATTTGCTGCAAATGGTAGTCAGGTTAAGTTTGATGGTTATCTTGCCATTTATAATGATTCTGACAAGAATAAGATGTTACCAGATATGGCTGTGGGAGATGTGGTCAAACAGGTCAATAGCAAACCAGAGCAACATTTCACCCAACCACCTGCCCGTTATTCTGAAGCGACCCTTATCAAGACCTTGGAGGAAAATGGTGTTGGCCGTCCGTCAACCTACGCGCCAACCATTGAAACCATTCAGAAACGTTATTATGTTCGCCTTGCATCCAAACGTTTTGAACCGACAGAGTTGGGAGAAATTGTTAACAAGCTCATCGTTGAATATTTCCCAGATATCGTAAATGTGACCTTTACAGCTGAAATGGAAGGCAAGCTGGATGATGTCGAAGTCGGAAAAGAGCAGTGGCAACGTGTTATAGACTCCTTTTACAAACCATTCTCTAAAGAAGTGGCCAAGGCTGAAGAAGAAATGGAAAAAATCCAGATCAAGGATGAACCAGCTGGATTTGATTGTGAAGTGTGTGGCAGTCCAATGGTTATTAAACTTGGTCGTTTTGGTAAGTTCTACGCTTGTAGCAATTTCCCAGATTGCCGTCATACCCAAGCAATCGTGAAAGAGATTGGTGTTGAGTGTCCAAGTTGTCATCAGGGACAAATCATTGAGCGTAAAACCAAACGTAACCGCCTCTTCTATGGTTGCAATCGCTATCCAGACTGTGAATTTACCTCTTGGGACAAGCCTGTTGGTCGTGACTGTCCAAAATGTGGCAACTTCCTCATGGAGAAAAAAGTCCGTGGTGGTGGCAAGCAGGTTGTATGTAGTAATGGCGACTACGAAGAAGAAAAGATTAAATAAGAGGAGAGTCCTGAAAGTTAATTTCAGGCTCTTTTTGGTTGGAGCTTGACAAAATTCATCATTGTATGCGAAACTAGAAGAAGATTATTTTCACGAGGAGAAGTTATGCGTATTATTTATCTTATTATTGGTTTTTTATCACTGGCCTTGGCTATTGTTGGGGTTGTTTTACCTTTGTTGCCAACAACGCCTTTCCTTTTGTTGTCTATTGCTTGTTTCTCAAGAAGTTCCAAGCGCTTCGAAGACTGGCTTTATCATACCAAGCTCTATCAAGCATATGTAGCTGATTTTCGTGAGACTAAGTCTATTGCGCGTGAACGCAAGAAAAAAATCATCGTATCTATCTACATTTTGATGGGAATTTCAATTTATTTTGCCCCTCTTTTACCAGTAAAAATTGGTCTGGGTGCTTTGACCATCTTTATCACTTATTATCTCTTCAAGGTCATTCCAGATAAAGAATAAGTAAAATTTGTAACTATTTCCCTTGATAAAAATGAAAACATATTCACAACAATATGATATAATAAATTTAAAGTAATCTTCAAGGAGAATCAAATGATTTACGAATTTTGTGCTGAAAATGTGACCTTGCTTGAAAAAGCGATGCAGGCTGGAGCTCGTCGAATTGAACTCTGTGATAATCTAGCAGTGGGAGGAACAACACCAAGCTATGGAGTGACCAAGGCAGCGGTTGAATTGGCAGCTAACTACGATACGACCATCATGACCATGATTCGTCCACGTGGTGGAGACTTTGTCTACAATGACCTAGAAATTGCTATTATGCTAGAAGACATTCGTTTAACTGCTCAGACTGGAAGTCAAGGGGTTGTATTTGGAGCTTTAACTGCTGATAAGAAGTTGGATAAACCTAATCTTGAAAAGTTAATTACTGCATCAAAAGGAATGGAAATTGTCTTCCACATGGCCTTTGATGAATTGAGTGATGAGGATCAACTGGAAGCTATTGACTGGCTTAGTCGAGCTGGTGTCACTCGAATCCTGACTCGTGCGGGTGTATCTGGCGATTCACTAGAAAAACGTTTTGCTCACTATCACAGAATTTTAGAGCACGCTAAAGGTAAGATTGAAATTCTACCAGGTGGGGGGATTGACCTTGACAACCGTCAAACCTTTATTGACCAGCTGGGCGTGACACAATTGCACGGAACTAAGGTTGTCTTTTAAAAAATAGAAAGGAACTGCTAGCTTTGGGTAGCAGTTTTAACTTATGTTTGAAATTTTTAAATCCTATCAGTTGAATCAAGAAAAGGCTTATGATTATGGTTTTGTAGAAAATAGGGGAGTTTGGACCTATAGTTGCCAGATTTTGCAGGGTGATTTTATCATGACTGTGTCCATCACTACTGATAATGTGAGTTTTCAAGTCTTTGACCAGGAGACTGGTGATCTCTATCCTCAAGTCCATATGGAAAGTTTTAAAGGAAGTTTTGTTGCAAGTGTCCGTGAGACTTGTTTGGAGATTCTTTACCAGATTCGGAAGGCTTGTTTTGAGGTACAGGATTTTATCTGTCCTCAGACTAAGCGTATCATGGTTCAGGTTCAGGAAAAGTATGGAAATCAGTTGGAGTATTTGTGGGAGAAATCGCCTGATACAGCAGTGTTAAGACACGAAGGCAATCAAAAGTGGTATGCCGTCTTGATGAAAATTTCTTGGGATAAGTTGGAAAAGGGAAGAGAGGGGCAAGTGGAAGCAGTCAACCTCAAACATGATCAAGTAGCTGATTTACTTTTAAATAAAGGTATTTATCCAGCTTTTCATATGAACAAACGATACTGGATTAGTGTGGCGCTTGATGATACTTTATCAGATGAAGAAGTACTGGAATTGATAGAAAGAAGCTGGAATTTAACCACTAAAAAATGAAATATTTCAAGATTTTTCAAGAAATTTCAATTAGCAAAATATTCTCTACTGAAGAAATTTTCAGAAAATATTGGATTTTTTCTTGACAAGTACTTTTGCCTATGCTAAAATACTAAACAAGATATCAAACGAAGGAGAAAGTCAAACATGAAAGCAGCTAAGTTTAATCAATTTGCTTTGTTGTTGAGGTACTCGGGCTAGTGCAAAAAGCATTAGTCCTGTTTGGCTTACCAAGCGGGAGTGAATCAACATCTCGCTTGGGTTTCTGAGCGAGATGTTTTTTTAAAACCACATTTGGAAAAGGGGAAATCTTATGAGAACAGTTGAATTTCTAGATACCAGCCTTCGGGATGGAGAACAGACACCTGGCGTTAATTTTTCAATCAAGGAAAAAATTGCCATAGCAAGACAGCTGGAGAAATGGGGCATTTCAGCAATTGAAGCTGGTTTTCCAGCGGCGAGTCCTGATTCATTTACAGCAGTGCAGGAGATTGCCAAAGTCTTGAAGAAAACAGCGGTAACTGGTCTGGCTCGCTCTGTCAAGTCTGATATTGATGCTTGTTATGATGCTCTCAAGGACGCCAAGTATCCACAGGTTCACGTCTTTATCGCTACCAGTCCGATTCATCGTAAGTATAAGCTCAATAAGAGCAAGGAAGAGATTTTGGAGGCAATTAGTGAGCATGTCTCTTATGCCCGTTCTAAGTTTGAAGTGGTCGAATTCTCTCCTGAGGATGCGACTAGAACAGAGTTGGATTTCCTCTTGCAAGTTGTTCAAACAGCGGTTGATGCAGGTGCGACTTATATCAATATCCCTGATACGGTAGGATTTACCACTCCAGAAGAGTACGGAGCCATCTTCAAATACCTGATTGAGAATGTCAAGACGGATCGTCAGATTATCTATTCACCACACTGTCATGATGACCTCGGAATGGCAGTGGCTAACAGCCTTTCTGCTGTCAAGAACGGGGCAGGACGAGTCGAAGGAACCATCAATGGTATTGGTGAGCGAGCTGGAAATGCTGCTTTGGAAGAAATAGCAGTGGCGCTCAATATTCGCCAAGATTACTACCAAGCAGAAACTAGTATTGTTTTAAATGAAACCATCAATACGTCAGAAATGGTTTCTCGCTTCTCAGGTATCCCAGTTCCTAAAAACAAGGCCGTTGTTGGTGGCAATGCCTTCTCTCACGAATCTGGTATTCACCAAGATGGAGTCCTTAAAAATCCTCTTACCTATGAAATCATCACTCCTGAATTAGTCGGTGTTAAGAGTAATAGTCTTCCACTTGGAAAATTGTCTGGTCGCCATGCCTTTGTTGAAAAACTAAGAGAATTGGCCCTAGACTTTTCAGAAGAGGATATCAAACCACTCTTTGCTAAGTTCAAGGCGCTGGCTGATAAAAAGCAAGAAATCACAGATGCAGATATTCGTGCTCTGGTAGCTGGAACCATGGTTGAAAATCCAGAAGGCTTCCATTTTGATGATTTACAACTGCAAACCCATGCAGATAATGACATTGAAGCACTCGTTAGCCTAGCCAATATGGATGGTGAGAAAGTCGAATTTAATGCGACAGGACAAGGCTCTGTTGAGGCTATCTTTAACGCTATCGATAAGTTCTTTAACCAATCTGTTCGCTTGGTATCCTATACTATCGATGCGGTGACAGATGGAATTGATGCCCAAGCTCGGGTCTTGGTCACTGTTGAAAACAGAGATACAGAAACCATCTTTAACGCAGCAGGTCTTGATTTCGATGTGTTGAAGGCTTCGGCTATTGCCTACATCAATGCGAATGCCTTTGTTCAAAAAGAGAATGCTGGTGAGATGGGACGTAGCGTTTCCTATCGCGATATGCCTAGTGTGTAAAGGAGAAGGCTATGACAAAGAAAATAGTAGCTCTAGCAGGGGACGGAATCGGCCCAGAAATCATGGAGGCTAGTTTAGAGGTTCTGGAAGCTCTAGCTGAAAAAACAGGTTTTGATTATGAGATTGATAGAAGACCTTTTGGAGGTGCAGGTATCGATGCTGCAGGGCATCCTTTACCTGATGAAACCCTCAAGGTATGTCGTGAAGCAGATGCCATTCTACTAGCGGCTATCGGAAGTCCTCAGTATGATGGAGCAGCGGTTAGGCCTGAACAAGGCTTGCTAGCTCTTCGTAAGGAACTCAATCTTTATGCCAATATTCGGCCTGTAAAAATCTTTGACAGTCTTAAGCATTTGTCACCTCTCAAACCAGAACGAATTGCTGGTGTGGACTTTGTCGTGGTGCGGGAGTTGACAGGTGGGATTTACTTTGGAGATCATATCCTTGAAGAGCGCAAAGCGCGTGATATCAACGACTATAGCTATGAGGAAGTGGAGCGGATTGTTCGCAAATCCTTTGAAATCGCAAGAAGTCGGAGAAAAATCGTTACTAGTATCGATAAGCAAAATGTTCTAGCGACCTCAAAACTCTGGCGGAAAGTAGCTGAGGAAGTCGCACAGGATTTCCCAGATGTGACCTTGGAACACCAGTTGGTGGACTCAGCTGCCATGCTTATGATTACCAATCCTGCTAAGTTTGATGTCATCGTGACAGAAAATCTTTTCGGAGATATTCTCTCTGATGAATCAAGCGTTCTATCTGGCACACTTGGAGTTATGCCATCAGCCAGTCATTCTGAAAATGGACCAAGTCTCTATGAACCCATTCATGGTTCGGCGCCTGATATCGCAGGCCTAGAAATCGCCAATCCTATTTCTATGATTTTATCAGTTGCCATGATGTTGAGAGATAGTTTCGGACGTTATGAGGATGCGGAGCGTATCGAGCGTGCTGTTGATGCAAGTTTAGCAGCTGGAATTTTAACGAGAGATATAGGAGGACAGGCTTCGACCAAGGAAATGACAGAAGCTATTATTGCAAGGTTATGAAGTTAGACGAAAAAATTACTCTAGTCCTTTTGATTTGGAATGTCATGGTTTTCTTGATTTATGGTATTGACAAATCCAAGGCAAGGAGAAGAGCTTGGCGCATCCCAGAGAAAATCTTACTCATTTTAGCCTTTACTTGTGGTGGTTTTGGTGCCTGGTTAGCAGGAATCATCTTTCATCACAAGACTCGAAAATGGTATTTTAAAACAGTTTGGTTTCTCGGGATGGCGACCACACTAGTAGCCTTATATTTTATTTGGAGGTAATGGATGGCAGGAAAATCGATTTTTGATAAATTATGGGACCGTCATGTCATCACAGGAGAAAAGGGGCAGCCCCAACTCATGTATGTGGACCAGCACTATATTCATGAAGTGACCAGCCCTCAAGCCTTTCAAGGTTTGCGAGATGCAGGTCGCAGATTGAGACGACCAGACTTGACATTTGGAACTTTTGACCACAATGTCCCGACGGTCAATATCTACGATATTCGAGATGTCATTTCTAAGGCACAAATTGATAAGCTGGCTGAAAATGTTGAGGAGTTTGGGATTGAACATGCTGCCCACGGTTCCGAAAAGCAAGGAATCGTTCACATGGTTGGTCCAGAGACAGGACGGACCCAACCAGGAAAATTCATCGTCTGTGGAGACAGCCATACGGCAACCCACGGGGCTTTCGGAGCGATCGCTTTTGGGATTGGGACTAGTGAGGTTGAGCATGTCTTCGCTACCCAGACACTCTGGCAGGTTAAACCCAAGAAAATGCTGGTAGAATTCACTGGTGTTCCTCAAAAAGGAGTTTATTCTAAGGATTACATTCTCGCCCTGATTGCCAAGTACGGCGTTGCCTGTGGAGTTGGCTATGTGGTGGAATATCGTGGACAAGCTATTGATGAACTGAGTATGGAAGAACGAATGACCATCTGCAATATGTCCATCGAGTTTGGCTCTAAGATGGGAATCATGAATCCGGACCAAACCACCTATGATTATCTCAAGGGACGGGAATGTGTTCCAGAGGACTTTGAAGAGGCTGTGGCGGATTGGAAAACAATTGTCAGTGATGATAATGCTGTTTACGATAAGGTTATCCAGATGGATATCTCAGACCTTGCTCCTATGGTTACCTGGGGAACCAACCCTGCTATGGGGGTTGACTTTGACAGTAGTTTCCCAGAAATTAAGGATATGAATGATGAGCGAGCCTACAATTACATGGACTTGGAGCCTGGTCAAAAGCCAGCGGATATTGAACTAGGATATATCTTTATAGGTTCATGTACCAATGCTCGACTCAGTGATTTGCAACTGGCTGCTCGATTTGTCAAAGGAAAGAAGATTGCTCCTAACTTAACGGCTATCGTAGTCCCAGGCTCTCGTCCTGTCAAACGAGCTGCGGAGAAGTTGGGTTTGGACAAGGTCTTTCTGGATGCTGGATTTGAGTGGAGAGACCCGGGTTGCTCCATGTGCCTAGGGATGAATCCGGACAAGGTCCCTGATGGTGTTCACTGTGCCTCAACAAGCAATCGCAACTTTGAAGACAGACAGGGATTTGGTGCTAAGACCCACCTCTGTAGTCCAGCTATGGCAGCTGCGGCAGCTATTGCAGGGCGCTTTGTAGATGTTCGACAAATGCCAGAAGCCCAGTAAGGAGAGGATATGGAGAAATTCACAGTTTATACGGGAACGACCGTTCCTCTCATGAATGATAACATCGATACCGACCAAATCCTTCCCAAGCAGTTTCTCAAGTTAATTGATAAAAAAGGCTTTGGTAAGTACCTCATGTATGCTTGGCGTTATCTGGACGAGAAGTATACTGAGGATCCTGACTTTGTCTTTAACCGACCTGAATATCGGAAAGCTAGTATTCTCATCTCAGGGGATAACTTTGGCGCAGGTTCTTCGAGGGAACACGCAGCTTGGGCTCTATCTGACTATGGTTTTAAAGTCGTAATTGCAGGGTCTTTTGGAGATATTCATTACAATAATGAACTCAATAATGGTATGTTGCCTATTGTTCAGCCCAGAGAGGTTCGAGAGAAACTAGCCCAGCTACAACCAAGTGACCAGGTAACTGTAGACTTGGAACAACAAAAAATCATCTCACCAGTTGGAGAATTCACTTTTGAAATCGATAGCGAATGGAAACATAAGCTCTTAAATGGTTTGGATGATATCGGTATTACTTTGCAGTATGAAGACTTGATTGCTGCTTATGAAAAACAACGACCAGTCTACTGGCAGGATTAGAAGAAAATTAGAAAAGGAAATAGAATTATGACAAAACACATTCAATGGAACGGAACACTTTCACAAGAAGGCTATGACATTTTAAAAGGTGAGGGCGGATGTATCGTTTGTCCTACAAAAGTTGGCTACATCATCATGACTAGTGACAAGGCTGGTCTTGAACGCAAGTTCGCAGCCAAAGAACGTAACCGTAATAAACCAGGTGTTGTACTTTGTGGTAGCATGGACGAGCTTCGCGCTTTAGCACAACTCAACCCAGAAATTGAAGCCTTTTACCAAAAACATTGGGACGAAGACATTCTCCTTGGTTGTATTCTTCCTTGGAAACCAGAAGCTTTTGAAAGACTCAAAGCATACGGTGATGGCCGTGAAGAACTGATGACTGACGTCCGTGGTACTAGCTGTTTTGTTATCAAGTTTGGGAAAGCTGGTGAACAATTGGCTGCCAAACTTTGGGAAGAAGGCAAGATGGTTTATGCCTCATCTGCAAATCCATCTGGAAAAGGAAACCGTGGTAAGGTAGAAGGTATCGGAGAACGTATCGAAGGAGCAGTGGACCTTGTCATCGAGGCAGACGACTACGTGGCATCTATCCAGCCTGACAAAACGATTGAAACTCGCTACGAGCAAGGTGTGATGGTGTCTATGGTCGATAAAGATGGTAAACTCATCCCAGAACAAGGAGGAGCACGCTCAACTTCACCAGCTCCAGTTGTAATCCGCAAAGGGCTTGATATTGATAAGATTATGATGCACCTGTCAGACACCTTTAACTCATGGGACTACCGTCAGGGTGAGTATTATTAAGATAAAAAGAGTCTAGTGTTATGAGGTAATAAAGCTCTCTACACTGGGCTTTTTCTTTAGAAATTCTTTTCTTTTTTAAATAGATATGATATGCTAGATGCAGAATATATTAATAGAATGTAGTTTCTGAAAAGTAAAATATCTTACTTTGAACGAAACAAATATAATTTAAGTCTAACAATAAATTTTTAATAAGCAAGGAAAACACAATGGTTTCAAAACAAACTTTCATTGACAGGATAAAAAAAGAATTCCCAGATGCAATTGAAAATCAAACAAAAAGTTATATTTCTTTTCAGGTTAAAAATAGGAAAGGGAAGTTACAAAATTTTATAGAGATTAATTTTCAAAATAAAGGAATAAAGATTGCCGTTCTCTCTAAGAGTCTTCATAATTCAGATATTTTGTTGTTTAATAAGAAGCCTGATTCATTCGGTTGGACACTTGATGCTGAGTATTTTATTGAGGATGAAAATTCATTAAATGAGATTTTACATTTTATAAATAAATCTTATGAATTTGTAAAAAGTGGAATTAAATCAGAGTGTTATAAAGTCTTCAAAGAATTTTTGTCTAAATTTGTGAATCAAGCAAATATCTATAATTCAAAAGATATAGAAATTAAACGTTCTCAAAAATTAGATGGAGCTGAACATATTTACCCTGCTCTGACTATTGAGGGTATTCCGTACAAAGTTGAAATGCTTAACACAGGTCATTTTGGTCCAAAGAGTGGTAATGGATATATTAAATCACCTTACTTTGGTTATCGGCTGAGTGACATGGATAACTCATGGATAAATATAAGGTGTGGTTTTCAGAAATTTAAACTCACAGAATTTAAAATAGTAAAATGGTATAGTAATAATCGAGATGAAGATTTAGATTATAAATACTTTGTCAAGGACTTAGAGTTGGAATCAACTGCTGAACCTAACGATATTTTAAAAGAGTTTTATGATAATTTCACTAGTTTTTATAGAGAATCAGAAAAGGAAGAGATAAACATGTCAGAAAATATCAACGAGTATAAGAATATCTTATTACAATCAAAAAACCTCATCCTCCGTGGTGCTCCTGGTACAGGAAAAACTTATCTTGCTAAAGAAATTGCTAAAGAATTAACGGATGGCAACGAAGATCAAATAGGCTTTGTACAGTTTCACCCATCTTATGATTATACGGATTTTGTTGAGGGTTTAAGACCGGTATCAAATGGGGATGGAGCTATTGAGTTTAAATTACAAGATGGTATTTTTAAGAAATTTTGTCAGAAGGCTAAAGAAGCTCAGAAGATTGGAGGACAAGATAATTTTGATGAAGCTTGGGATCTTTATCTTGAGTATGTAAATAGTAGAGATGAAAAAGAATATTTGACAGAATTTTCCTACCTAACAGTAAATAGTCGAAATAATTTTAATATCAATTATGAAACTAAAGCCCAAGGAACTGTCTTAACAAAATTTTATGTTTATGAACTTTATAAGGATGAAAACTATCTGAAACAGCCCTATTATCGTAACCAAGGAAAAAAAGTCCTTGAAACTTTAAAGAAAAGATTTGGTTTGAAAGACTATATCTCTCCAACAGAGATCAAGACAGACAAGAATTTTGTCTTCATCATTGATGAGATCAATCGAGGTGAGATTTCTAAGATTTTTGGAGAACTATTTTTCTCAATTGATCCTGGCTATCGTGGTGAGAAAGGAAGTGTTTCTACCCAGTATGCTAATTTACATGAGACTGATGAGAAATTTTATATCCCTGAAAATGTCTATATCATCGGAACTATGAATGATATTGACCGCTCAGTGGATACCTTTGATTTTGCTATGCGTCGTCGTTTCCGTTTTGTTGAAGTTACTGCTGAAAGCCAATTAGGTATGCTTGATCCTGCTCTTGGTAATAAAGCTGAAGAAGCGAAAAAACGTCTAAGAAACTTGAATGTTGCTATCGAAAACGTTCAGGAATTAAATAGCCATTATCATATCGGACCAAGTTATTTACGTAATTTAAAAGAATTGGATTATGATTATGAATTACTCTGGTCTGATTATCTCAAGCCACTTTTGGAAGATTATGTACGTGGTTCTTATGAAGAAGCAGAAACTCTTGAAATATTGAAGAAGTCATTTGATCTGACAAAGAATGAGCAAAAAGATCAGGCAGTAGCTGATGACAATGAAGGCGATGAAAACGATGATGCGGATCACTGATAATCAACACAAGATTGTTAAAGAAGAATTTGTTGAAGAATATCCTAAACTAAGCAATCTTCTTTTAGACAGAACCTTGGAAAGTCTATTCCAAGATGAACGTATTTTTATTTTTCCAAATGATTTGAAGAATTCTCCTGACTTAGAAAAGGACCAAAAAATCTTTGAAACAGTTAATAAGGAAGTCAAGACAGGAAATGTAATTGGTTTTCTGGGGTGTGGTCAGGAAAGATTAACGATTTCCTCTCGCTTTTCTGATGAGAGTAATGACCATTTTTTGCATTATCTCTTACACAAGGTTCTTCATATCAATCTCACTAGTTTAGATGTTGCTTTGTCTCGTGAAGAGAGGCTTTATCAACTTTTGATGTATCTCTTCCCCAAGTATCTACAAGCAGCTATTAAAAAAGGTTTTTATAAGGAATACCATCGATTTTCTTATAACGACAGTAATGTTAAGGGAGTGATTGATGTAAGAAACCATCTCAAGAAAAATCTTCCTTTCACGGGAAATATTGCCTACACAACGAGAGAGTTCACCTATGATAATCCCCTCATGCAGTTGGTCCGTCACACTATTGAATACATTAAGAACCAGAAAAGCATTGGTCAAGGGGTTCTTGATAATCTCTTTGCTAGTCGTGAAAATGTAGCAGAAATCGTGCGGGTAACTCCTTCTTATAAACTAGCTGATCGTGTTAAGATTATTCGGGGAAATCAATCTAAACCTATACGTCATGCATACTTTCACGAGTACAGAAAGTTACAAGAACTTTGTCTGATGATTCTAAACCAAGAAAAGCACGGTTTAGGGTATCAAGATCAAAAAATTCATGGTATTCTTTTTGATGTTGCCTGGCTTTGGGAAGAGTATGTTCATACTTTGTTGCCAAAAGATTTCATCCATCCACGAAATAAAGATAAGACGGACGGAATTTCAGTATTTTCTAGTCGAGAAAGAAAAGTATTTCCAGATTTTTATCAAGAAGAGCTTAAAATAGTATTAGATGCTAAGTATAAAAAACTGGAATTGACTGAAAAAGGAATCAACCGTGAGGACTTATTCCAGCTGATTTCCTATTCTTATATTTTGAAAGCTGAGAAGGCTGGTCTTGTTTTTCCGAGCGAGGACAAAGTTGTTGATAATGAGATAGGAAAGCTAGCAGGTTATGGAGCTTTGTTAAAGAAATGGTCTATCCAAATTCCTAGAGAGTCTTCATCCTATCGTGAATTTTGTGAAATGATGGAAAACTCTGAAGAAGCTTTTAAAAGGAATATTACTAAAGAAGTGGAGAGAAAATAATCTCTCCACTTTCTTTTTTTATCCATAGAAGAAAATCCGAACAATATATTTTTATTTATAAAATTATTTGACAAAAACCTTACTTTGTTTTATAATTAATCAAGGAAACGTCAGGAAAGACGTAGGGATGCGCAAGCATAGGTAGGTCATTACAAAAGAAACGAGACATCGATATGTTAAATGAATTCCCAATTTTTGATTACGAAGATATTCAGTTGATTCCAAATAAATGTGTTATTAAAAGCCGTGCAGAAGCAGATACAAGTGTCACTCTAGGAAATCACACCTTTAAACTACCTGTTGTGCCAGCTAATATGCAGACAATTTTGGATGAAAATGTAGCAGAGCAATTAGCTAAAGGTGGCTACTTCTACATTATGCACCGTTTTGATGAGGCAGGACGCATTCCTTTTATCAAACGCATGCACGATCAAGGGCTTATTGCTTCTATCTCTGTCGGTGTTAAGGACTATGAGTATGATTTCGTTAGCCAGCTCAAGTCTGATGCTCCAGAATACATCACGATTGACATTGCTCATGGTCATGCAGATAGCGTGATTTCTATGATTCAACACATCAAGAAAGAATTGCCAGATACTTTTGTTATTGCTGGAAATGTGGGAACACCAGAAGCTGTGCGTGAATTGGAGAATGCTGGTGCGGATGCTACTAAGGTTGGAATCGGTCCTGGTAAGGTTTGTATCACCAAGGTCAAGACTGGTTTTGGTACAGGTGGTTGGCAGTTGGCTGCCCTTCGTTGGTGTGCCAAGGCTGCCCGTAAACCGATTATTGCTGATGGAGGGATTCGTACTCACGGCGATATTGCCAAGTCTATCCGTTTCGGTGCCAGCATGGTCATGATTGGTTCCCTCTTTGCAGGACATATCGAAAGTCCAGGGAAAACGATTGAAGTTGATGGTGAACAGTTCAAAGAGTACTATGGTTCAGCTTCACAATATCAAAAAGGTGCATACAAAAACGTGGAGGGCAAACGAATCTTGCTTCCTGCCAAAGGTCATTTGCAGGACACTTTAACTGAGATGGAACAAGACCTTCAAAGCGCTATTTCATACGCAGGTGGTCGTCAGGTTGCTGACCTTAAACACGTTGATTATGTAATCGTGAAAAACTCCATCTGGAATGGGGATGCTTCTCACTAAGACAGGGCATCTCACCAGAAAAAAACTTGTTATTAGAGCAAATTTCTGTTATAATAAAACAAGTTTCCACCCTTAGTGTAATGGATATCACGTAAGATTCCGGTTCTTGAGATGGGGGTTCGATTCCCTCAGGGTGGATGTAAACATCCTAAGAAGCCTTTAATAGGGCTTTTTCTCTTTACACTCCCCTAAATTTGCCCCTAATACTCTTCGAAAATCTCTTCAAACCACGTCAGCGTCGCCTTACCGTACTCAAGTACAGCCTGCGGCTAGCTTCCTAGTTTGCTTTTTGATTTTCATTGAGTATAAAACTGAAAAACTCTTTTTAAAGAATACCCAAATCCCCTCTAGTCCCGTTTTAAAGTGACTCAGGGGGCTTTTTTTGATATAATAAAAAGGACTGTTATCAGTTAGAAAGAGGTTGGTATGAAAGAATTACAAACTGTACTAAAAAGCCGTTTTGCAATCGAATTTGCAGACAAAAATTTATTGGAAACTGCCTTTACTCATACGAGTTATGCCAATGAGCACCGCCTCTTAAAAATTTCACACAATGAACGCTTGGAATTTTTAGGAGACGCTGTTCTACAGTTATTGATTTCAGAATATCTGTATAAAAAATATCCTAAAAAACCTGAAGGTGATTTGTCCAAACTCCGTGCCATGATTGTCCGCGAGGAGAGTTTGGCTGGTTTTGCGCGTGATTGCCAGTTTGATCAGTTTATCAAGCTGGGTAAGGGGGAAGAGAAGTCTGGTGGACGCAATCGTGACACCATTCTTGGTGATGCCTTCGAAGCCTTTCTTGGTGCTCTCCTTTTGGACAAGGATGTGGCCAAGGTCAAGGAATTTATCTATCAAGTCATGATTCCTAAGGTTGAAGCAGGCGAATTTGAGATGATTACAGACTACAAAACCCATCTCCAAGAGTTACTTCAGGTCAATGGCGATGTGGCTATTCGTTATCAGGTGATTTCTGAAACGGGTCCTGCCCACGATAAGGTCTTTGATGTAGAAGTTCTTGTCGAAGGTAAGAGCATTGGTCAAGGTCAAGGTCGTTCTAAGAAACTAGCAGAGCAGGAAGCTGCCAAAAATGCCGTTGAGAAAGGGCTGGATTCATGTATTTAAAGGAAATCGAAATTCAGGGATTCAAGTCTTTTGCTGATAAGACCAAGGTCATCTTTGACCAAGGAGTGACTGCAGTTGTTGGTCCCAATGGATCTGGAAAGTCCAATATTACAGAAAGTCTTCGTTGGGCCTTGGGGGAGTCAAGTGTTAAGAGTCTCCGTGGTGGCAAGATGCCAGATGTCATCTTTGCTGGAACTGAAAGTCGCAAACCGCTCAATTATGCTTCTGTAGTTGTGACTCTGGATAATAATGACGGATTTATCAAGGATGCAGGTCAAGAAATCAGGGTAGAACGTCATATCTATCGCAGTGGAGATAGCGAATACAAGATTGACGGCAAGAAAGTCCGTCTGCGTGATATTCATGATCTTTTCTTGGATACTGGCTTGGGACGCGATTCCTTCTC
Source organism: Streptococcus mitis (assembly GCF_016658865.1). NCBI lineage: Bacteria > Bacillati > Bacillota > Bacilli > Lactobacillales > Streptococcaceae > Streptococcus > Streptococcus mitis. Next base: position 1,099,900 of record NZ_CP067992.1, on the reverse strand, counting down.
TATCATTTCTCAAGGGAAGGTTGAGGAGATTTTCAACTCCAAGCCTGAGGAACGTCGAGCTATTTTTGAAGAGGCTGCTGGAGTTTTGAAATACAAGACTCGTCGAAAAGAAACTGAGAGTAAACTGCAGCAAACTCAGGATAATCTAGACCGCTTAGAGGACATTATCTACGAGTTGGATAATCAAATCAAGCCTCTTGAGAAGCAAGCTGAAAATGCTCGTAAGTTTCTAGACTTGGAAGGGCAACGCAAGGCTATTTACTTGGATGTCCTTGTTGCTCAAATCAAGGAAAATAAGGCTGAACTAGAGTCTACAGAAGAAGAGTTGGCACAGGTTCAGGAACTCTTGACGAGCTACTACCAGAAGCGTGAACAATTAGAAGAAGAAAATCAAACTCTTAAAAAGCAACGCCAAGATTTACAGGCTGAAATGGCCAAAGACCAGGGCAGTTTGATGGATTTGGCCAGTCTGATTAGTGATTTAGAGAGAAAATTAGCCCTATCGAAACTGGAATCTGAGCAAGTAGCTCTGAATCAACAGGAAGCACAAGCTCGTTTGGCTGTTTTGGAGGATAAGAGAAATTCACTCAGCAAAGAAAAATCTGATAAGGAAAGCTCTTTGGCACTTTTAGAGGAAAATCTAGTCCAAAATAATCAAAAACTCAATCGTTTAGAAGCTGAATTGCTGGCTTTTTCAGACGATCCTGATCAGATGATTGAGCTCTTACGTGAACGCTTTGTAGCCCTTTTACAAGAAGAAGCAGATGTCTCAAACCAATTGACTCGTATTGAGAATGAGTTGGAAAATAGTCGTCAGCTTTCTCAAAAACAAGCAGATCAATTAGAAAAGCTGAAAGAACAGTTGGCTACAGCTAAAGAGAAGGCTAGTCAGCAAAAAGAAGAGCTTGAAACTGCCAAGGAGCAGGTTCAGAAACTACTGGCCGACTATCAAATCTGTGCCAAGGAGCAAGAGGAGCAGAAAACTTCCTATCAAGCTCAACAAAGTCAACTCTTTGACCGTCTGGATAATCTCAAAACCAAGCAGGCTAGAGCCCAAAGTTTGGAAAATATCCTGAGAAATCATAGTAACTTTTATGCAGGTGTCAAGAGTGTTCTCCAAGAAAAAGACCGCCTTGGTGGGATTATTGGTGCAGTCAGTGAGCATCTGACCTTTGATGTGCATTATCAAACTGCCCTAGAGATTGCCTTAGGGGCAAGTAGCCAGTATATCATCGTAGAAGATGAACATGCAGCAACTAGGGCCATTGATTTTCTCAAACGGAATAGATCCGGTCGTGCGACTTTCCTTCCTTTGACAACGATCAAGGCGCGTACGATTTCTAGTCAGAACCAAGATGCTATCGCTGCAAGTCCAGGTTTCCTTGGTATGGCAGATGAGTTGGTGACATTCGATAGTAGGTTGGAAGCTATTTTCAAGAACTTGCTAGCAACAACAGCTATTTTTAATACTGTAGAACATGCGCGTGCAGCAGCGCGCCAGGTTCGTTATCAGGTGCGCATGGTGACACTGGATGGGACAGAGCTTCGTACAGGTGGTTCCTATGCAGGTGGAGCCAATCGCCAGAATAACAGTATTTTCATCAAGCCAGAACTGGAGCAATTGCAAAAAGAAATTACTGAGGAAGAAGCAAGTCTTCGTTCAGAAGAAGCATCTTTGAAGACCCTGCAAGACCAGATGGCTTCATTGACAGAAAGATTAGAAGAAATCAAATCTCAAGGAGAGCAGGCTCGTATTCAGGAGCAGGGCTTGTCCCTTGCTTATCAGCAGACTAGTCAGCAAGTTGAAGAGTTAGAAACTCTTTGGAAACTTCAAGAAGAGGAATTAAATCGTCTTTCTGAGGGAGATTGGCAAGTAGACAAGGAAAAATGCCAAGAGCGACTTGCTACTATCGCCAGTGAAAAGCAAAATCTGGAAGCTGAGATTGAAGAAATTAAGTCTAACAAAAACGCCATCCAAGAACGCTATCAAAACTTGCAGGAAGAGGTAGCGCAAGCTCGCCTGCTTAAGACAGAACTGCAAGGGCAAAAACGTTATGAAGTGGCTGACATTGACCGTCTAAGCAAGGAATTGGATAATCTGGATATTGAACAAGAAGAAATCCAGCGTCTTCTCCAAGAAAAGGTTGATAATCTGGAGAAGGTTGATACAGAATTGCTCAGTCAACAGGCGGAAGAAGCCAAAAACCAGAAAACAAATCTCCAACAAGGTTTGATTCGCAAACAGTTTGAGTTGGATGATATTGAAGGGCAACTAGATGATATTGCTAGTCATTTGGATCAGGCTCGCCAACATAATGAGGAGTGGATTCGCAAGCAAACACGTGCTGAAGCTAAGAAAGAAAAGGTTAGCGAGCGCTTGCGTCATTTACAAAGTCAATTAACAGACCAGTACCAGATTAGCTATACTGAAGCTTTAGAAAAGGCGCATGAGTTGGACAATCTCAATCTGGCAGAGCAAGAGGTGCAGGATTTAGAGAAGTCTATTCGCTCACTAGGTCCTGTCAATGTAGAAGCTATTGACCAGTACGAAGAAGTTCACAACCGTCTGGATTTCCTAAATAGCCAACGAGATGATATTTTGTCAGCGAAAAACTTGCTGCTTGAAACAATTACAGAGATGAATGATGAGGTCAAAGACCGCTTTAAATCAACCTTTGAGGCTATACGTGAGTCCTTTAAAGTGACCTTCAAGCAGATGTTTGGTGGAGGTCAGGCGGACCTGATTTTGACTGAAGGAGACCTGCTGACAGCTGGGGTTGAGATTTCTGTTCAACCTCCGGGCAAGAAAATCCAATCTCTCAATCTGATGAGTGGTGGGGAAAAAGCCCTGTCGGCTCTAGCTTTGCTTTTCTCTATCATTCGAGTTAAGACTATCCCATTTGTTATTTTGGATGAGGTAGAGGCTGCGCTGGATGAAGCCAATGTTAAACGTTTCGGGGATTACCTCAATCGATTTGACAAGGATAGCCAGTTTATCGTCGTGACCCACCGTAAGGGAACCATGGCAGCGGCTGATTCTATCTATGGAGTGACTATGCAAGAATCAGGTGTCTCAAAAATTGTTTCGGTGAAGTTAAAAGATTTGGAAGAAACAGTAGACTAGTTACCAAACGATAGCATCTCTTAGGGGATGCTATTTTTTAAAACTAACATCTTGAATGATTTTTTAAGGTCAGTTCAGGGGCAAAAAACGACATTTGGGCTTTCCTTTTAGCGAAAAGGCTTTCTCTATGATATAATAGTTTCATGATTACAACAGTACCTATAAAAAATGAAAAAGACATTGCAGTACCGGATAAAACAGTTCTTGTATTAGGCTATTTTGACGGTATTCATAAGGGACATCAGAAGCTTTTTGAAGTAGCTAGCAAGGCTTCTATGAAAGATTATCTACCAGTTGTCGTGATGACCTTTACAGAGTCTCCTAAGCTTGCTTTGCAACCGTACAAGCCAGAATTAATGCTTCATATTGTCAGCCATGAAGAACGGGAACATAAGATGAAATGGCATGGAGTAGAAGCTCTTTTCTTACTTGACTTTAGTAGTAAATTTGCTAGTTTAACGGGTCAAGAGTTCTTTGATACCTATGTTAGAGCATTAAAACCAGCGATTATTGTAGCGGGATTTGATTACACGTTTGGTTCTGATAAGAAAACTGCGGATGATTTGAAGGATTATTTTGATGGAGAAATCATCATTGTTCCTCCTGTTGAGGATGAAAAGGGGAAAATTAGTTCTACTCGTATTCGTCAAGCTATTCTTGATGGGGATGTCAGAGAAGCTGGTCATTTACTTGGCACTCCTCTACCATCACGTGGCATGGTTGTTCATGGCAATGCTCGTGGACGGACTATCGGTTACCCAACAGCAAACTTAGTTTTAAGAGATCGAACCTATATGCCAGCAGATGGTGTTTACGTAGTCGATGTCGAAGTACAGCGTAAAAGATACCGTGGAATGGCGAGTGTCGGGAAAAATGTTACTTTCGATGGAGAAGAGCCACGTTTTGAAGTCAATATTTTTGATTTTTCAGATGACATTTACGGTGAAACAGTCATTGTCTACTGGCTAGACCGTGTCCGAGAAATGGTCAAATTTGACTCTGTTGAAGAACTGGTAGATCAACTCCAGAAAGATGAAGAAATTGCTCGGAATTGGAAGGATGCTGAGTAGGAAATCGGAGTTTTATATAAAATTATCCATACTTTAGATTCTTATTTCTAAATAGAAAAAGTAGCCCTTTCCAGGCTACTTTTTTAAAACACGCGATACACATAGGGATTCTCTGGTTTATCGACTTTGGTAAAGCTATCGATTTCCAAGGTTGGGAGGTTTTGTTTGAGTTCTTTATGATAGTGATTGACCAGTTTTCCTTTGGCTGTTATCCAGGTGTTATTCTCATACTGACGGGTATTTCCCTTGGTCAGCAATCCATAGACACCGGAATCTGCGATACAGTGGATAATGCCGAAGCGGAACAGAAATTGACTATCAGCATGACTGGGGTCGTTATAGACAAAGCCTGTGAACTGGACTGTCTTACCCTCAAACTCATCTGGATAGTCGTAGATAGCCTCCATGACTTCCATATAGTTTTCATTAGTGATCTGAATACTATCTTGGGATAAGTATTTATCCGCCGCAGTTCGCATTTCCTTTTCATAAGCTGATTTTGAAAAATAAGAACTGGTATCTGGTTTCAAATATTGGCTTGTCGTCCCTTCACTGGTCTGAATGGCTTGATCCGTGCCTTCTGATAAGGGGAAATGATAGCCTTTGGCAGAAACGGTCTGAGAATCCAAGCTAACAGTTGGAAAAGTTAAGCCGACGACAATAGGAATAGCCAGAAGAGCAATACTAGTAACCTTGGCCAATCGGCTGTTCAGATGAGTGTGGGTTTTGACTTGCTTCATCCAGATATACAATTGAACAATTGCCAAAATAAAGGAAAGTACCATGGAAATATAGGCCAGATAGGAATAGTGCATGTTGATGTACTGGTTTAATTTGCCCGACAGATGGAGATAAATGGTCAGTTCAAAATAGCCAGCTAAAACTAAAAATCGAATCATAGAATGACTCCAATCAATAGAGAATATACTAAGACAACGAGTGTCACAATCGTTATGAAGTGACTGATAAATCGTACTTTCAAGTAATTTTTCATCATGAGAATATTTTTGATATCCAGCATTGGGCCAATGACGAGAAAGGCCAAAACTGGTGCTAAGCCGAAACTCGAGAGAAGAGAAGCGCCGATAAAGGCATCGGCCTCACTACAGAGCGACAGAAGAAAGGCCAAAAGCATCAAGAGCAGGATAGCAAAAAGAGGGGTCGCACTGATAGAGGTCAGAATCCGAGTCGGAACGTAGACCTGTATAACAGAGGCGAAGAGACAGCCAAATACCAAATAACGCCCCGTATCAAAAAATTCATCAATGGCTTGCACAAAGACCTGAAAAACTTTTTTTGCAGGACTCAAATGAGAAAAATCGTGCTCATGACAGGAAAAACGATTTTCTTTTTGAATCGGTTCTTGCCAGAAAAATCCTAGAAAAATCCCAAGTATCACAGCTACAAGAATGGAACCAAGAGCTCGTAACAAGGCGACGTGGAAGGAGTTGCCAAAGGCAGAATAGGTCGCAAAGAGAACAATAGGATTGATAACAGGCGCTGTTACGAGAAAGGGAACTGCTGTGTAACTGGGCACCTTCTTTTCCAGAAAACGATTGATAATGGGGACGATTCCACATTCACAAGAAGGGAAAAGTATCCCAACGAAGGTGCCAAAAAAGATTCTCCCCCAACGATTTCGAGGGAGAAAATGATAAACCTTGTCAGGTGTGATATAGACCTCAATTAGCCCTGAGACAATACTTCCTATCAGAACGAAGGGTAGGGCTTCAATGATTATAGAGAGAAAAATAGCCCCAGTCTGAAGCACACTAGACGGGAGTTGTTGGAAAGCAGTCATCTAGTTTTTCTTTTCTGCTTTGGCTTTTTTCTCTTTGTCATCAGTGAAAGTGACTTGTTTCAAATTAGGGAGTTTCGCAAATTCTTCAAACATCTTGTCCAAGTCGTCTCGTTTTGTAAATTTTACAGCCATTGGTGTACCTCGATTCTAAATTCTACCTCTATTATACTATTATTTTAAGGAAAAGGGAAAAGTTAAAATTGAGTATCTAACGAATAATAGAGCGTGATATATCCTAATATACACTATGATTGTGATATAATAATTGTGAATAACGGAGGAAATGATGGAACATAAAAAGATCGGTCAGGTTACTGACGAAATAAAAGAAATTTTTAATATTGTTCTTGAAGCTAGTGATATCAAAGTTAACAAAGAAGGTTTAAGAAGTCATATGTTGAAACGGCATCATAATGATGTGATTCATCATATCGAAGATTTGGAACTTATACTAAGTAATCCAGATTTCGTTGGGGTCAATCCTAGAGAGAAAGGCGCCAGTTTTGAATATGTTAAAAGATTTGATGATAATGTTCTTGTTGCCATCAAGTTACATAAAAGTGGAGATTTCTTTTATGTTCCGACCATGTATCGTTTACAAGATTACAAGTTACAAAGTCGTATTAAGTCTGGTAGATTGATAAAGCTTGACAAAAGAAGTAGATAGTGCTAGAATTACATTAACGAAAGACATTTGAGGGCAGAAAGGTTCCTGCCGCACCTTGAAAAAGGTATCTGAGATGCTGGGTACACCGACCAGCCAAATGTCCGTTATTTCAAAGGAGGGGCTTAAATGCTCCTTTTTTATTTAAAATTTTAAAATAGATTACACTCACCGCAGGCTCAGGCTTGCGGTTTTTTATTTTTCAAAAATCACGCATTTTGGACGATTAGAAACAGAAATCTAAATCCTATTCTTCAAAAAAGCGTTTTCTTGAAGAATAGAGAGGGAGAATAGTGGCGCATTATTGTCAAAAATAAAAACAGTGCAATTAATCACTGATCCTTTTGTAAACTATTAGAATTAAATTGCAACCTTCTCAATGAATAGAATATTGAAATGAAGTAAATCTATTCCCCACATATTGTTTTTAAATACTGTAAGAGCTAATTTGAAACGTTTAGCTTGTGGTATAATAGATTCATGGATAAAAAATATTTAAAAATTTCCCAAGATTTGGGTGTGACCTTAAAACAAATTGATACTGTCTTGTCTTTAACAGCTGAAGGGGCAACTATTCCCTTTATCGCGCGTTATCGCAAGGACATGACTGGTAGTCTGGATGAGGTGGCGATTAAGGCTATTATTGACTTGGATAAAAGTCTGACCAACCTCAACGACCGTAAGGAAGCTGTCTTAGCTAAGATTCAAGAACAAGGTAAGCTGACCAAGGAGTTGGAAGAAGCTATCTTAGCAGCTGAAAAATTAGCAGACGTAGAAGAACTCTATCTTCCATATAAGGAAAAACGTCGGACCAAGGCAACCATTGCCCGTGAAGCTGGACTATTTCCTCTTGCTCGCTTAATTTTGCAGAATGTAGCTGACTTAGAGAAAGAGGCAGAGAAGTTTGTCTGTGAAGGATTTGCGACAGGGAAAGAAGCTTTGGCTGGTGCAGTTGATATCTTGGTCGAAGCCTTATCGGAAGATGTCAATTTACGTGCTATGACTTATCAGGAAGTGTTGAGACACTCTAAACTCACTTCTCAAGTCAAAGATGAAAGTCTCGATGAAAAACAAGTTTTTCAGATTTATTATGATTTTTCAGAGACAGTTGGCAATATGCAAGGTTATCGTACTTTGGCCCTCAATCGTGGGGAGAAACTTGGTGTCTTGAAGGTCGGTTTTGAACATGCGACGGAACGTATTCAATCTTTCTTTGCAGCTCGTTTTAAGGTGAAAAACGCCTATATTGATGAAGTTGTTCAACAGTCAGTTAAGAAAAAAGTATTGCCTGCTATCGAACGACGAATTCGGACAGAATTAACTGAAAAGGCAGAAGAAGGAGCTATCCAACTCTTTTCTGACAATCTGCGCAATCTTCTCTTGGTTGCTCCTCTGAAAGGGCGCGTGGTTTTAGGATTTGACCCTGCCTTTCGTACAGGTGCAAAGCTAGCTGTCGTTGATGCAACTGGGAAAATGCTGACAACTCAGGTTATTTATCCTGTCAAACCAGCCTCTGCTCGTCAAATCGAAGAAGCCAAGAAAGATTTGGCAGACCTGATTGGTCAATACGGCGTGGAGATTATTGCTATCGGAAATGGAACTGCCAGTCGTGAAAGTGAAGCCTTTGTGGCGGAAGTTCTGAAAGATTTTCCAGAAGTCAGCTATGTTATCGTCAATGAAAGTGGTGCTTCTGTCTATTCTGCCAGCGAACTAGCTCGTCAGGAGTTTCCAGACTTAACCGTTGAAAAGCGCTCTGCTATCTCAATCGCCCGTCGCTTGCAAGATCCCCTTGCGGAATTGGTCAAAATCGATCCTAAGTCAATCGGTGTAGGTCAGTACCAGCACGATGTCAGCCAGAAAAAACTGTCTGAAAGCCTGGACTTTGTCGTGGATACCGTGGTCAACCAAGTCGGTGTCAATATCAATACGGCCAGCCCAGCTCTTCTTTCCCATGTTGCTGGACTCAACAAAACCATTTCTGAAAATATCGTCAAATACCGTGAAGAAGAAGGAAAAATCACTTCACGAGCTCAAATCAAGAAGGTTCCACGTCTGGGTGCTAAGGCCTTTGAGCAGGCTGCTGGTTTCCTTCGCATTCCAGAAAGTAGCAATATCCTTGATAATACAGGAGTTCATCCAGAAAATTATGCTGCCGTCAAGGAACTCTTCAAAATTTTGGATATCAAGGCACTGAACGAAGAGGCCCAAAGCAAACTCAAGTCCCTATCAGTCAAGGATATGGCTCAAGAGCTAGACCTTGGTCCCGAAACTCTTAAAGATATCATTGCAGACCTTCTCAAACCAGGTCGTGATTTCCGTGACTCCTTTGATGCACCTGTGCTTCGCCAGGATGTCCTAGATATCAAGGATTTAGTGGTTGGTCAGAAGCTAGAAGGAGTAGTGCGTAATGTCGTTGACTTCGGTGCTTTTGTTGATATCGGAATTCATGAGGATGGATTGATTCATATTTCCCACATGAGTCGCAAATTTATCAAACATCCTAGTCAAGTGGTGTCTGTCGGTGATTTGGTTACCGTTTGGGTCAAGAAAATCGATACTGAACGGGAAAAAGTTAATCTGTCGCTCCTGGCTCCAAATGAAACTGACTGATTACGTCGAGCAGGTTTCGCTAGAAGACTTTGGAAGACCTTTTATCCATCAAGCCCAGTGGAATTCTCGTCTGCGAACGACAGGTGGGCGATTTTTCCTAAAAGATGGGCATTTGGATTTTAATCCCAAGGTTTATCAGGAACTGGGTTTGGATGTTTTTAGGAAAATTGTCCGCCATGAACTCTGTCATTATCACCTCTATTTTCAAGGGAAGGGCTATCAACACAAGGATCGGGATTTTAAGGAACTGTTGAAAGCAGTGGATGGATTACGCTTTGTGCCACCCTTGCCAAATAGCAACTCCAAGCCAATCAAGCTCTATCGTTGTCAATCCTGCCAGCAAACTTATAAGCGCAAGCGCAGGATTGATACCAAACGCTATCGCTGTGGACTTTGTAGAGGCAAATTACTACTAGTAAATCAGCCTGAGGACTGATGAAAGCCGATCCTATCCGTGATATACTAAGTCTAACCTAGCAGAAAGAGGAAATAACATGAACAGTAAATTTTATAAAATGAGACGAAATCGCATGATTTCAGGAGTTCTGGCAGGTCTGTCAGACAAGTGGAACTTTGATGTTACCCTTGTTCGTTTCTTGTTTGCAATTTTTACAGTTGCAAACTTTGGACTTGGCGTGATTATCTATATCATCCTAGCTTCTGTCATGCCGACTAAGGAAGAAATCGAAGCAGAAATGTACGGAACAGGACCACGCAAACGCAAAGAAGCCCAAGCCATTGACGATAATGAAGGCTGGTTTTGGTGAGGCATAAAGTGGTCATTGATCTCTTACGATTAACTATTTAAATAAACGACTTAAAACCCCTTATGATTCGTTTAAGCATAAGGGGTTTTAGTATTTAATCACATTTTTTAATATGTTTGGAGAGATCGATTACACAATCTGACATTTCCCAAATACTTGGATTATGAGTAGCAATAATAATTGTTCTATTAGAATTGCGAAGTTCAAGGAGAATTTCCATTATTTCCTTAGAATTGTTTGGGTCAAGAGAAGCTGTTGGTTCATCAGCTAGAATCAAAGGTGGATTTTTGAGGATAATTTTAGCAAGTGCTACGCGTTGGGCCTCCCCTCCAGATAATTCATAGATTTTTTGATTTAGCCTTAGATAATCTAATTTAACAGCTTTCAGTGCTTGAAGAAGAAGTTTTTCTTTTTCAACTTTATTTTTCCTTTTTCCAATTAACCCCAGCTCAAGGTTTTCTCTTATAGTTTGACTTTCTATAAGACCGAAATTTTGAAAAAGATATCCTAGTTTGTTACGGTAGAATTCCTCATCTTTTATAGAAGTTAAAGATTTTCCTTTGTAAAATATTTCTCCACTATCAAAAGTCTCCAGTTTTGCTAGCATATTTAGCAAAGTGGTTTTACCACAGCCGCTATTACCTACTAAGGCATATACTATACCACTTTGAAAATTCAGATTTAAGTCTGAAAAAATGATACGAGAGCCAAATTGTTTACAGATGTTTCGCAGTTCAATCATATTACCCTCCTTTGATAATGCTAGCATAAGTTTTAGTTTCCTTTTTATCACAAATTTTTAATAGAAGAATAGCTAAACTTGAAAAGCTGAGAAATAGAAGCAACGTAATCCAGAAATTCTTAGAGATATATAGTGCTATACTACTTCCAATGAAGAGAGCGATTATCTGAGAAATGATATATCTGCTATGTAATTCTAAGAAATAATAGCCAGCTATTTTTTTCAAGAATATACTTTTTCTAAAGGATTCAAAATAGAGTAGGTTTAAACTTGTAAAAAGTAAAATTGAAGTCAAGATAGCAAAAATCCCACTCGCTAAATTACTATAAATTTCGATTTTAATTTTTTGATTTAACTGGAGGTAGGTCTCTCTAGCAAAGGATAATCTTGAAATCATAGGATCAAGTTGATAGTACTTCAAAAGTTCTTGTGTTTGCTGTAAATCGGTAAAATAGAGATATTCTAGATTCGTAAACCAAAATATAGAAGAATCTTTTCCAAGTGCCTTAGGAGAAACTACGATAAAAATAGGGGTTGACAACCATTGATCATAAGAAATATGGGTAGTATTATAAATGAATACATCTTTTTTTTGATCAGTATAAGTTATACTAACTTCGACTCTATGCTTTGTATCACTACTGTATAATCGATTAGTTAAATCTTCTTGTATGTTTTGTTTTATTTGTTCCTCATTTTTCTTTTGTTCTTGAGGTAGTATTACAAGAACCTGTCCATCGTTTAGATTATTGATTTTTTTAAAGGTTTCTGATGTTAACTCTATACCTTCTTTTTTGAAGTAGTCAGGTGTTACATAGAGAATATTTTTCCCTTCCAAGTCATAGGGATTTTGTTCAGAATCATTATGAGTTGAAAGAGAATGTTTTATAGCTTGAATAGCGAGATTATGTTTGACTAGAAAGGCATTTCCATTTTCTAAAGAATATTGAATAAAGTCAAACCATTTATTGGCATTCATTTTGAGTTCATCTATATTTTTTCTTTGACTTGAACGACCTGTTTGAAGATTAACAATATTGGAGTGTTGTTTCCAAGTAGCTTGTCCAGCCTCATTTTTCATAAATATATGATGATAAATGGACAAGCGCCCAAATCCTACAATAACTAATAAGATAGACAGAGCTTGACCAAAGTAAAGAATACGTAAGATTGACTTAATTGGTAATTTTCCTTTAATGATAGAGATAAGATGAACTCTTTTCAAAGAAATAGTAAAAAGAAAAGCGATGAGAAGACTTAGCAAGAGAAGCAGGCTATTATAAAAAATAAATAGTATTACGAAAAAAGTCTGAATTTCATAAGGATAGCCTAGGTAAATTACTAAAACACTAGCTATTAGGAAAGCAGGCAAGCCGAAAAGAAGGATATCAAGTCCGTCTCTTATGATAGAACGAAAGAAGAGATTTCTGAGATGTTCTCCATTAATCAGTCTTATTCCTGATTGAGAGAGAGATTGAATCTGTCCGATAACAATAAGTGATAAAAAGGTTAATAAAAAAATGAAAAGACTAGTAAGTTGATTGGGTTGGGCAATGAGGGCCAATACGAAGGAGACTCTATTATTTTCAAATGTGTTAACTTTTTCTAGTCCAAGTTGTTTAAGGTGAATAGCTAATTCTTGATTTGTTAGCGATCCACTGATAATATTGTAATTGTTGAGAAGATTACTTTTATTGATACTTTCTTGACTTGCTTGAGGCATCCAGTCTGGAAGTTTTCCATCTCCAAAAACTTCGTAGTAAGTTTGTGATTTTCCATCACTATCTACTTCCCAAATGGTTCTTGCGATAAGACTATTATGTTCTTTAGCAAGACTATTTAATTCTTCTTTAACGGTAGAATAATCTGCTTGACCGCTTAATACTGCTGCACCTGGGAACAGGATTTGTGGAAGAGAATCTTTCCAAAAGGACAAAGCACCAATCAGAAAGAGTGCCAGAAGAAGATTGCTGATGAAGAGAAATATACGTTTCATAGGAACCTCTTTCTAAAAAAGAGGGAGATCAACCTCCCTCTTCATTGCAGTTATGCGAATTATAGCTTACTACTTTTTAAAATAAGCACTAAAAAACTAAAGTTTTACAAGATATCGAAGAAAACCCTTTCACAATTATATTTTACTCCTTTTTTAAAAATAAAACAAGTGATTATAGGACTTCGTATAGTAGATATTTTCAAAAAATTCTCCAATCTTACAAAAATGTAAGATTAAAGTCTCTTTTGTAAGGTTAGGTTATGGCAAGCGGTCTTTTTTTGATGTAAACTAGACTCATAAAGAACAAAGGAGTAACATCATGAAACAAATCTTACAGAAGAAAACAAGAAAACCAAGCCACAAAGATATCGAGCGCGTTCAGCTGGGATGCGCTATGATGCAAGAGACATTTCATTTGATGGGATATTAAGAAAGGAGATTCTCATGACACTTTTAGATGTAAAACACGTTCAAAAAATTTATAAAACACGTTTTCAGGGCAACCAAGTAGAGGCCCTCAAGGATATTCACTTTACCGTGGAAAAAGGTGACTACGTTGCCATCATGGGTGAGTCTGGTTCTGGTAAATCAACTCTTCTCAATATTCTAGCTATGCTGGATAAACCAAGTCGTGGCCAGGTTTACTTAAATGGAACTGACACAGCAACCATTAAAAATTCACAGGCTTCTAGCTTCCGTCGTGAAAAATTGGGCTTTGTCTTCCAAGACTTTAACTTGCTAGATACTCTGTCTGTTAAGGACAATATCTTGCTTCCGCTTGTCTTGTCAAGGAGACCTATTACGGAGATGATGAAGAAATTGGTGGTGACAGCTGAGAATCTTGGTATCAACCAATTGCAAGAGAAATACCCTTACGAGATTTCTGGTGGTCAGAAACAGCGTGTAGCAGTAGCCCGCGCCATCATCACAGAACCTGAAATTCTCCTTGCGGATGAGCCAACAGGAGCCCTTGATTCCAAGTCATCTGCAGCCTTACTTGATGTCTTTGATGAAATCAATGAGCGAGGCCAAACCATTCTCATGGTAACCCACTCAACAGCAGCAGCTAGCAGAGCTAAACGTGTACTCTTTATCAAAGACGGCATTCTTTACAACCAAATCTATCGTGGAGAGAAGACAGAACGTCAGATGTTCCAAGAGATCTCTGATACCTTGACTGTCATGGCAAGCGAGGTGAATTAGTATGTTTCGATTAACCAATAAGTTAGCGGTATCGAACTTGATTAAAAACCGCAAACTCTACTATCCTTTTGCGCTGGCTGTTCTCTTGGCAGTCACCGTCACCTATCTCTTTTACTCCCTAACCTTCAATCCCAAGATTGCTGAAATCCGTGGAGGAACAACCATTCAGGCTACACTTGGATTTGGTATGTTTGTCGTCACCCTTGCGTCAGCCATTATCGTCCTCTATGCCAATAGTTTTGTCATGAAAAATCGTTCCAAGGAACTGGGGATTTATGGCATGTTGGGATTGGAAAAGCGCCATCTAATCAGTATGACCTTTAAGGAGTTAGTGGTATTTGGGATTCTAACTGTTGGAGCGGGTATCGGTATTGGAGCCTTGTTTGACAAGTTAATTTTCGCTTTCTTGCTCAAACTGATGAAATTGAAGGTTGAGCTGGTTGCTACCTTCCAAATGAATGTTGTTATTGCAGTACTTGTTGTCTTTGGATTGATTTTCCTAGGCCTCATGTTCCTGAATGCCCTTCGAATCGCCCGTATGAATGCCCTCCAGCTCTCGCGTGAGAAAGCAAGCGGAGAGAAAAGAGGTCGTTTCCTACCTCTCCAAACTATTCTTGGTTCCATAAGTTTAGGGATTGGCTATTATCTTGCCCTTACAGTAAAAGATCCTCTGACAGCCTTAACAACCTTCTTCTTAGCTGTTTTGCTAGTTATCTTTGGCACCTATCTCTTGTTTAATGCAGGGATTACCGTTTTCCTTCAAATCTTAAAGAAAAACAAGAAATACTATTACCAACCTAATAACCTCATATCTGTTTCCAACTTGATTTTCCGTATGAAGAAAAATGCGGTTGGGCTAGCAACTATCGCTATCTTGTCAACAATGGTTTTGGTAACCATGTCAGCAGCGACAAGTATTTTCAATGCTTCAGAATCCTTTAAGAAAGTGATGAATCCGCATGACTTTGGCATTACTGGACAAAATGTTGAAAAAGAAGATTTGGACAAACTCTTGAGCCAGTTTGCAAGTGACAAAGGTTATAGTGTCAAAGAGAAAGAAGTGCTTCGTTACAGTAACTTTGGTATTGCAAATCAAGAAGGAACCAAGTTAACCATTTTTGAAAAAGGACAAAACCGTGTCCAACCTAAAACAGTCTTCATGGTATTTGACCAAAAAGATTATGAAAATATGACTGGTCAAAAGCTTTCTCTATCAGGGAATGAGGTCGGTCTTTTTGCCAAAAATGACGGACTGAAAGGACAGAAAGCTCTAACTCTAAATAACCATCAATTTTCTGTCAAAGAAGAATTTAATACAGATTTTATTGTCAACCATGTCCCAAATCAGTTTAATATTTTTACTACTGATTACAATTACCTTGTTGTTCCGGATTTACAAGCCTTTTTGGAACAATTCCCAGATTCGGCTATCTATAATCAGCTGTACGGTGGTATGAATGTAATAAATGTCAGTGAAGAAGAACAACTCAAGGTCGCTGAAGAATATGAAAACTACCTCAACCAGTTTAATACTCAATTAAACACAGAAGGTAGCTATGTGTATGGTAATAATCTAGCAGATGCTAGTGCTCAAATGAGTGTCCTCTTTGGCGGTGTCTTCTTTATCGGTATTTTCCTATCCATTATCTTTATGGTCGGAACCGTTCTGGTCATCTACTACAAACAAATTTCTGAAGGCTATGAAGACCGTGAGCGCTTTATTATCTTGCAGAAAGTAGGTTTAGATCAAAAGCAAATCAAGCAAACCATCAACAAACAGGTTTTAACTGTTTTCTTCCTTCCTTTGCTTTTTGCCTTTATACATCTAGCCTTTGCCTACCATATGCTTAGTCTGATTTTAAAAGTGATTGGTGTAATAGATACGAATATGATGTTGATTGTGACCTTGTCTATCTGCGCTATCTTCCTTATCGCCTATGTATTGATTTTTATGATTACTTCAAGAAGCTATCGCAAGATTGTACAAATGTAAAAAAGATACCTCGACTTGAAAATCGAGGTATTTCTTGTATTTTATACTCAATGAAAATCAAAAAGCAAACTAGAAAGCTAGCCGCAGGTTGCTCAAAGCACTGCTTTGAGGTTGCAGATAGAACTGACGAAGTCAGTAACCATATATACGGCAAGGCGAAGCTGACGTGGTTTGAAGAGATTTTCGAAGAGTATTAAATGCTGAAAAGTTGTCCGAGTATGAAAGTAACTCCCATGGTTAAAAGACCAATAGCAAGGTTCCGAATCATAGCCGTTTTGGTTGGTGCTTTTCCAAGTTTGGCACTAGTGTAACCAGTGAGAAGAAGGGCCACACCGACGATAAGGACAGTAACAGGGATGCGGTATTCACTTGGGAAAATGGTAATTGAAAGCATGGGTGGTAAGCTACCAAGGAAAAAAGAAATAAAGCTAGAGATAGCAGCGTGCCAAGGATTGGTAAACTCTTCATACTCTATCCCATATTTTTCCTCTACCAAAGCCTTGAGTGGATTATTTAAAAAGGCTTTGTTGGTGAGAAGTTGGGCTGATGTTTCACACTCGCCATTTTGAATATAGGCAGCGTAGAGAGACTTTTTAGCTAGCTCCATGTCTTGGTCTAGCAAGACTTGCTCACGCGCAACGGCTGCTTCCTCGGTATCTTTTTGAGTTGAAACGGATACATATTCTCCACCAGCCATTGAAAAGGCACCAGCTAAGATAGCCGCAAAACCTGATAAAAAAATAATCCAGATATTGCTCGTAGCACTAGCAACCCCAATAACTACACCAGCAATGGAAATAATTCCATCATTGGCACCAAGAACACCAGCACGCAGGATATTTAAACGACCTGCAAAATTTGAATCGATTTCGTGATTTGTTTCTGACATACTATTCTCCTTTTTATCCAGTATAAAGGAAACAGCTAATGAAATCAATCTTTTAAAAGTATCTGAAAAAAGTTGCACGATTTTAATTTTACGAGTTTTTTAAAAGATAGAAACAGCACTAGCTAGTAGAGAAGGATAAAAGAGAAACAAAGCTGATAGACTAGTCCTTTTTCTACTTATCTATGGTATAATAGGAGGTAGATTTACTAATCGGAGTAAGAAAGATTTTATGATTAAACTAGTAGCAACGGATATGGACGGAACCTTCCTAGATGAGAATGGACGCTTTGATATGGACCGTCTCAAGTCTCTCTTGGTTTCCTACAAGGAAAAAGGGATATACTTTGCGGTGGCTTCGGGGCGCGGATTTCTGTCACTAGAAAAATTATTTGCTGATGTTCGTGATGATATTATTTTCATCGCGGAAAATGGCAGTTTAGTGGAGTATCAAGGTCAGGACTTGTATGAAGCGACTATGTCTCGTGACTTTTATCTCTCAACTTTTGAAAAGCTGAAAACGTCTCCTTATGTAGATATCAATAAACTGCTCTTGACGGGTAAGAAGGGTTCTTATGTGTTAGATACGGTTGATGAGACCTATTTGAAAGAGAGTCAGCATTTTAATGAAAATATCCAAAAAGTAGCGAGTTTAGAAGATATCACAGATGACATTTTCAAATTTACAACCAACTTCACAGAAGAAACGTTAGAAGCTGGTGAATCTTGGGTAAACGAAAACGTTCCTGGTGTTAAGGCCATGACAACTGGCTTTGAATCTATTGATATTGTTCTGGACTATGTCGATAAGGGAGTGGCCATTGTTGAATTAGCTAAAAAACTTGGCATCACAATGGATCAGGTTATGGCTTTTGGAGACAATCTTAATGATTTGCATATGATGCAGGTTGTGGGACATCCTGTAGCTCCTGAAAATGCACGACCAGAAATTTTAGAATTAGCAGAGACTGTGATTGGTCACCATAAGGACCAGTCGGTTATAGCTTATATGGAGGGTTTATAATGGCAGATATAAAATTGATTGCATTGGACTTGGACGGGACCTTGCTGACTACTGATAAAAGGTTGACGGATCGTACCAAGGCAACCCTGAAAGCTGCACGTGATCGTGGTATCAAGGTCGTATTGACAACTGGTCGTCCCTTAAAAGCCATGGATTTCTTTCTCCATGAGCTAGGGACTGACGGCCATGAAGATGAGTATACGATTACCTTTAATGGTGGTTTAGTTCAGAAAAATACAGGTGAAATCCTTGATAAGACAGTCTTTTCATATGATGATGTAGCACGCTTGTATGAGGAAACAGAGAAATTATCACTTCCTCTTGATGCCATCTCAGAAGGAACTGTTTATCAAATTCAATCAGACCAAGAAAGTCTTTATGCCAGATTCAATCCAGCTTTGACCTTTGTTCCAGTGGATTTTGAAGACTTATCTAGTCAAATGACTTATAATAAATGCGTCACTGCCTTTGCTCAAGAACCCTTGGATGCAGCCATTCAGAAGATTTCTCCAGAATTGTTTGACAAATATGAAATCTTTAAATCACGAGAAATGTTGCTAGAGTGGTCACCAAAGAATGTTCATAAAGCAACAGGCTTGGCAAAACTAATCAGCCATCTTGGAATCGACCAAAGCCAAGTCATGGCCTGTGGTGATGAGGCCAATGATCTTTCTATGATTGAATGGGCAGGGCTCGGTGTTGCCATGCAAAATGCTGTTCCTGAAGTCAAGGCAGTCGCAAATGTAGTGACTCCAATGACCAATGATGAAGAGGCTGTCGCCTGGGCTATCGAAGAATATGTGCTAAAGGAGAACTAAGATATGGGATTATTTGACCGTCTATTCGGAAAAAAAGAAGAACCTAAAATCGAAGAAGTTGTAAAAGAAGCTCTGGAAAATCTTGATTTGTCTGAAGATGTTGAGCCAGCCTTAACAGAAGCTGAGGAAGTTCCTCAAGAAGAAGCAGAGGTTGAAAGTTCTGAAGAATCTGCGCTCGAAGAAGAGGATAATCAAGACACAGTTGAAGAAAGTCTGGATTCAGAACCAGCTGTAGAGGCTTCTCAAGAAGAAATAGAAGAATTTTCAAACTCAGAAGAAGTCTCAGATGAAGAGAAGCTTAAGCACGAAGGAACTGTAGAAGAAAATAGCTTTGAAGTGCTTGAAGCAGAAAGGTCTCAAGCAGAAGAAACTGTTCAGGAAAAATATGACCGTAGTCTCAAGAAAACGCGTACGGGATTCGGAGCACGCTTGAATGCCTTCTTTGCTAACTTCCGTTCTGTCGATGAAGAATTCTTCGAGGAACTGGAAGAATTACTGATTATGAGTGACGTCGGTGTGCAGGTCGCTTCGAACCTAACAGAAGAGCTCCGCTATGAAGCTAAACTCGAAAACGCTAAGAAGCCTGATGCACTTCGCCGTGTCATTATCGAGAAATTGGTTGAACTCTACGAAAAGGATGGCAACTACGATGAACAAATCCATTTCCAAGATGGCTTGACAGTCATGCTCTTTGTTGGTGTTAATGGTGTTGGGAAAACAACTTCTATCGGAAAACTAGCCCACCGCTACAAACAAGCTGGTAAGAAGGTCATGTTGGTTGCTGCAGATACCTTCCGTGCAGGGGCGGTAGCTCAGCTTGCTGAATGGGGCCGTCGTGTGGACGTTCCAGTTGTGACTGGACCTGAAAAAGCTGACCCAGCCAGTGTGGTCTTTGATGGCATGGAACGTGCTGTAGCTGAAGGTATCGATATTCTCATGATTGATACTGCTGGTCGTCTACAAAACAAGGACAACCTCATGGCTGAGTTGGAAAAGATTGGACGCATCATCAAGCGTGTTGTTCCAGATGCACCCCATGAAACCTTCTTGGCTCTGGATGCATCAACAGGTCAAAACGCTCTTGTACAGGCCAAAGAATTTTCAAAAATCACGCCATTAACTGGAATTGTCTTGACTAAGATTGATGGAACTGCTCGAGGTGGTGTGGTTCTAGCCATCCGTGAAGAACTCAATATTCCTGTAAAATTGATTGGTTTTGGTGAAAAAATCGATGATATTGGAGAGTTTAACTCAGAAAACTTTATGAAGGGTCTCTTGGAAGGCTTAATCTAATCAGAAGTAAAAATCCTGCAAGGCGTAAACTTGCAGGATTTTTTGTTATTCTAAACGATCATCTTGACGATAGGCGATATCTGGTTGCCAAGTCCATTTGGCACCGAATTTTTCAAGTAAGTCAAAGCTTGCTTGAGGTCCCATGCTTCCAGCTTTATAGTCATGAAGTGGGGCACCATTTTCAGCCCAGAGCTCTTCGATACGGTCAATCAATTTCCATGACGCACCAACTTCATCCCAGTGGCTAAAGTTAGTTGAGTTGTTATTTAAGACGTCATAAATCAATTTCTCGTATGGTTCTGGAGAAGCACCAGTTGCGGTCGCATCTGTACGGTAATCAAGTGAGTTAGGAGCCAAGTTGAACTCTTCTCCTACTTGCTTCCCATTTAGGCTAAGAGAGAAACCTTCTGTTGGCTGAATATAGATGGTCAAAATATTTGGAGCAAGTGCTTCTCCAAAGATAGAGTCCATTTGTTTAAAGACGATGTTGACATGAGTCCCTTTTTCAGTTAGACGTTTACCAGTACGGAAGAAGAAAGGAACGCCACGGAAGCGATCACTGTCCACAAAGAAGGCACCAGAAGCAAAGGTTTCAGTTGTTGATTCTGGATTTACATTTGGCTCGCTACGATAAGAGATGTATTTCATGCCATCAATCTTACCTGAACGGTATTGACCACGGATAAAGTATTCTTTAAGTTCTTCATCAGTTGGATGATAGAGGTTTTTAAAGACCTTAATCTTCTCAGCACGAATCTCGTCTTTTGTGAAGCTTGCTGGCTTGTCCATAGCAAGGAGAGAAAGAAGTTGTAGTGTATGGTTTTGTACCATGTCGCGGAGGGCACCAGATTGGTCATAGTAGCCACCACGCTCTTCTACACCCAAGCGCTCCGCAAAGGTAATTTGAACATTGTCGATAAAGTCCTTGTTCCACACATTTTCAAAAATCAAGTTTGCAAAGCGAACTGCAAAGATGCTTTGGATCATTTCCTTACCAAGATAATGGTCGATACGGAAAATTTGTTCTTCGTCAAATGTTGCTAGGAGCTCATCATTCAACTTGCTTGCAGTCGCGTAATCTGTACCAAATGGTTTTTCAACGATTAAACGTTCAAAACCTTTACCATCCACAATGTTTTCAGATTTGAGGTGTTTGGCAATAGTTCCAAAGAACTGAGGCGCCATAGACAAGAAGAAGAGCTTGTTGTGTTCAGCTTGGTACTTGTCATTTAGTTCAGCCTGCAATTGACGCAAAGCAATGTAGTGTTCTGTATCGTTGACATCATGACTTTGATAGTAGAAGTGGCTAGCGAACTCTTGAGCCTGTTCGGTACTATCTGCCAAATCAAGGATGGATTCGACTACAACAGATTCAAAATATTCCTTGCTCCAAGGACGACGGGCAGTTCCAATGACAGCAAAGTGCTCGGAAAGATTGCCGGATTTATAAAGTCTAAAAAGGGAAGGGTAGAGCTTGCGTTTAGCCAGGTCTCCACTCGCACCGAAAATTGTAACAATAACCTTAGATGACATCTAGCTACCTAATTTCTATTTTTATTCCTAGTCTTGCTAGGTATGAGGAAACCTCATTTCATAAACTTAATTCTAACATAATTTTCCGAAAAATCAAAAAATCCAATACGAGATAGAAAAAAACTGCAAGGAAATCCTTACAGTTTGTGTTTAGACGTTTAATACTTTGTCCAAGAACTCTTTCAGACGTGGGTGTTGTGGGTTATCAAAGATTTGATCAGGTGTTCCGTCTTCAAGGAATTCACCATCTGCAGTAAAGATAACGCGGTTGGCAACCTGACGGGCAAATCCCATCTCATGGGTTACGATAATCATGGTCATACCTTGCTCAGCCAATTCCTTCATAACGTTTAGTACGTCTCCAACCATCTCAGGGTCAAGGGCAGAAGTTGGTTCATCAAAGAGCATGATATCAGGATTCATTGCTAGTCCACGAGCGATAGCCACACGTTGTTTTTGACCACCTGATAGGCTATCTGGATTAGCATTAGCTTTATCTGCTAGCCCAACCTTGTCAAGCAACTCCATTCCCAATTTCTCAGCTTCTTCCTTAGTCATCAACTTGTGCTCAATAGGAGCAAAAGTGATGTTGTCCAATACAGACATGTGTGGGAAGAGGTTGAAGTGTTGGAAAACCATTCCAATATTTTCACGGACGTGGTCAACGTTGGTAGTTTTTTCAGTTAAGTCATAACCGTTCACAGTGATGTGACCACTAGTGACTTCTTCTAGAAGATTGAGGCTACGGAGGAAGGTTGACTTACCAGAACCTGAAGGACCGATGATACAAACAACATCTCCTTCATAGAACTTAGTTGTAATTCCTTTTAAAACCTCATTTTTTCCGTAGCTTTTGTGTAAATCATTTACATCAATTTTTAATTTTGCCATTAACGAATCCTCTTTTCTAAGCGTTTCGCTAGTTTAGTCAAAAGTGTGATAATTACAAGATAGAAGATAGCAAGGATTGCATACATCTTGAAACTTTGGTAGTTACGGGCAATGATAATCTTACCAGTTTGGAAGAGTTCAACCAAACCGATAGCAGATACGATAGTTGTATCTTTAAGAGCGATAACGAATTGGTTAACAAAGTTTGGCAACATCAATTTAGTTGCTTGTGGCAGGATAATCTTACGCATGGTTTTTCCATAAGAGATCCCCAAGCTTCGGCTGGCTTCCATTTGACCAACTGGAACGGCTTGAATACCACCACGAACGATTTCGGCGATATAAGCAGCTGCATTGAGTGAGAGGGCAATAGTACCAGCTACGAAGTCGTTAATTGGACTTTGTTGACCTGTCATAGACTCGATGAAGTTTGGAATTCCCCAGAAGATGAAGGCTGCAAGAATCATCAATGGAATACCACGGATAACGTCAACGAAAATCTCAGAGATGACGCGAAGAGATTTGTAGGGGCTAACGCTAAACATACCGAAGATAATCCCGATAACAATAGCAATAGCAAATGAGATAAGAGCTAGAGCAAGAGTGATACCAAGTCCGCTAAGGAGTTGTTTGTAGTTGTTTTGAAGCAAGCCCCAGATAGTTGTCTCATCAACAGTGCTTGTTGAAGCAGTTGAAGACTCACTAGCTAGGTATTTATCAAGAATCTTTTGGAATTCTCCGTTTGCTTTAAGGTTTGCAAGTCCGTTATTGAACATTTCAATCAATTCTGGATTTGCTCCTTTTTTAACGGCAAAGGCTGTTTCACCGATTGGAGTTTTCAATTTTTGACCTTGACTGATAGAATATTTGAGAACAGGTTCATCATCCATAACGGCATCGATTGCTCCAGTATTTAAACTGTCATACATTGAAGAACCATCAGCGAAGGTTTTGATTTTGTAACCGTATTTGCTTTGATTTTCTGTTAGGAAGGTTTGAGAAGCAGTCCCGTTTTTAACACCGACTGTCTTCCCTTTTAAATCTTCATAAGAAGCAATGGTGCTTGATTCTTTTACACCGAGGATAGTATTGGCTGTGTAGTAAGATTCTGAGAAATCAAAAGTTGCCTTACGAGCATCTGTGACAAACATACCTGCAATGATACCATCTGCTTGACCAGCCTGAACAGCGCTGATAGCAGCATCAAAACCAGGGTTGGTGATTTCAATTTCGAAACCTTGGTCTTTAGCGATGGCCTTAATCAAGTCCATATCAATACCAGTAAATTGGTTGCTTGAGTTTTGGAAAACAAAAGGTGCAAAAGAAGAATCGCTGGCAATGATGTATTTAGCTTTAACAGGAGTTGCTTTTAGACCAGCTGCAGTAGTTGTGGTTGGCACTGCTGAAGAAGATGATGCAGTCCATTTCTTGATGATTTTATCAAGACTACCATCTTTTTTCATTTCAGCCAAGGCTTGGTTAAATTCAGTAACAAGGTGTTCGTATTTGCTTCCTTTTTTAACACCGAAAGCAAAACTTCCTACAGCTTCACCATCCATTTCAATATGGAGGTCTTGACCTTGGTTAATAGCATACTCGATAACAGGTTTGTCATCCATCATGGCATCAATGGCACCAGCACTCAAGCTGTTGTTCATCAAATCACCAGTGTCAAATGTTTTAATACTAAAGCCGTATTTGTCCTTAATACTTTCAAGGAAACGTTGAGCGGCAGTTCCATTTTTAACCCCAACAGTTTTACCAGACAATTGGTCATACTGACTAATCTTGTGTGCCTTAGTAGTGGCAATGACAACTTTTGTATCATAGTAAGTATCAGACATGGTGAAAACTTTTTCACGTTCTGCAGTTTTTGTCATTCCAGCCATGATAGCGTCAGCTTGACCAGCTTGAACCGCATTGACCGCTGCGTCAAAACCAGGATAAGACATCTGAATGTTCCATCCTTTAATCTCAGCGACTTTGTTGATAATATCAACATCAATTCCTTTATAAGTTTGATCTGAATCTTTAAACTCAAAAGGTGCATAGGCGGTATCAGACACAATCTTAATTGTTTCTGCTTTAGCAATACCTAATGAGAAAATTGGGAATAAAATTAGCAAAAATGCTAGAAAATTTTTCTTCATTTTTAGTCTCCTTTTCCGAATATTTTCCCATTATATCAGAAAAAACTAAAAAATGCAAATCTAGGGGCTTTTATGTTATATCTTCTAACATAAAAGCCCTTTATTTCTTTCTTGAACTGTGACCACAAAGTGCTATAATAATAGTATATAATGGAAGAAAAGAGGACTGAGATGTGAAGAACAAAAGAATTTTTAAAGACTTCCAAGCTTCTCAAATGCGGTTAAACCTTTACACAAGCCCCTTGTTAGCCTTTGCTTTTGTCTTTATTGGAGAGTTTGTGGCTTATACTTTATATGGTATTAGTTTGTTAGCTCTCATCGGACTTGCTAGAAATTTTGGAGAGGCTGGTCAAGCTTTTGCAATCTACTTGCAGACCTTGCAGCAGAGCTTGATGGATAAAACAAGTGATTTTCGTTTAATTTTAGAATTGCTGGCCTTTGGTTTTATTCTCAACACTGTGTTCAGATGGACTAGAAAAGTTGAGAAAAGACCTATTCGAACCTTGGGATTTTATAGAGAGAATTTCCTCAGCAATCTTCTGAAAGGATTTGGGCTAGGTCTGGCACTTTTTCTTCTGACCTTGTTAGGTTTAGTAGCATTAGGGCAATATCGTTTTGAGTCCATTCATTTTAATCCTTATTCGCTTGCCTTTGTCATTTTTACCATTCCATTTTGGATTTTACAGGGGACAACAGAAGAAGTGGTGGCCCGTGCTTGGCTCCTTCCTCAATTGGCTTCAAGAACCAATCTAAAACTAGCTGTTGTTATATCTAGCATATTTTTTACCCTGCTTCATATGGGCAATTCTGGTCTAACACCACTATCTTTAGTAAATCTCT
Source organism: Streptococcus mitis (assembly GCF_016658865.1). Classification (NCBI taxonomy): domain Bacteria; kingdom Bacillati; phylum Bacillota; class Bacilli; order Lactobacillales; family Streptococcaceae; genus Streptococcus; species Streptococcus mitis. The sequence continues at coordinate 1,074,495 of NZ_CP067992.1, read as the reverse complement.
TCTTATTCGGAGTTGCCATGGCTCTTTACCTTCTCAAAACTGATACAGTTTGGGGTGTTGCAGGTATTCATGGAGCCTGGAATTTTGCTCAGGGAAATCTATTTGGGATTTTAGTTAGTGGTCAGCCGTCAGGAACATCGCTGATGACCTTTTTACCACAAGGCAATCAAGGCTGGCTATCAGGTGGATCTTTTGGTATTGAGGGTTCCATCATGACAAGTCTGGTCTTACTACTGCTGATTGTCTATCTCGCCTATCAATTAAAGAAAGAAAATGAAAGGATATGACTTTGGTCTGTCCTTTTCTTCGTGAAAATGCTACAAGTATGCTAAAATAGGAATAGCATATCGAGAGAGGATTCTTATGATCAATCGTATTACAGATAATCAATTTAAATTAGTATCAAAATATCAACCATCAGGAGATCAACCACAAGCTATCGAGCAGTTGGTTGATAATATCGAGGGTGGAGAAAAAGCTCAGATTCTGATGGGGGCGACCGGAACAGGGAAGACCTATACCATGAGTCAGGTCATTTCCAAAGTCAATAAACCAACTCTGGTTATTGCCCACAATAAAACTCTAGCAGGACAGCTTTATGGGGAGTTTAAGGAATTTTTCCCTGAAAATGCAGTTGAGTACTTCGTATCTTACTATGATTATTACCAACCTGAGGCCTATGTCCCTTCTAGCGATACCTATATTGAAAAGGATAGCTCTGTCAATGACGAGATTGACAAACTCCGCCACTCTGCTACTTCAGCCCTTTTGGAGCGTAATGATGTTATTGTCGTGGCCTCAGTCTCTTGTATCTATGGTTTGGGTTCGCCCAAGGAATACGCTGATAGTGTAGTTAGTCTCCGTCCAGGTCTTGAAATTTCTCGTGATAAACTCTTAAATGACTTGGTCGATATTCAGTTTGAGCGAAATGATATTGATTTCCAACGTGGAAAATTTCGAGTTCGTGGGGATGTAGTGGAGATTTTCCCAGCATCTCGTGATGAACACGCTTTTCGAGTAGAGTTTTTTGGAGACGAAATTGACCGTATTCGTGAGGTTGAGGCTCTGACTGGTCAGGTGTTGGGAGAAGTGGATCATTTGGCTATTTTCCCAGCTACTCACTTTGTGACCAATGACGACCACATGGAAGTTGCCATTGCCAAGATTCAGGCCGAGTTGGAGGAGCAGTTAGCTATCTTTGAAAAGGAAGGTAAATTGCTAGAAGCCCAGCGCTTGAAGCAACGTACAGAGTATGATATCGAAATGCTGCGCGAGATGGGCTATACCAACGGTGTTGAAAACTACTCACGCCACATGGATGGTCGTAGCGAAGGTGAGCCTCCTTATACGCTTCTTGACTTCTTCCCAGATGATTTCTTGATTATGATTGATGAAAGTCACATGACCATGGGGCAAATCAAGGGCATGTACAATGGAGACCGCTCGCGTAAGGAAATGCTGGTTAATTATGGTTTCCGTTTGCCGTCTGCCTTGGACAATCGACCTTTACGTCGCGAAGAGTTTGAAAGCCATGTGCATCAGATTGTTTATGTTTCAGCGACACCTGGTGACTATGAAAATGAACAGACCGAGACAGTGATTGAGCAAATCATTCGTCCGACAGGGCTTTTGGATCCTGAGGTGGAAGTCCGTCCGACTATGGGACAGATTGATGACCTCTTAGGTGAAATCAATGCCCGTGTTGAGAAGAACGAGCGAACCTTTATCACCACCTTGACCAAGAAAATGGCAGAAGACTTAACCGACTACTTCAAGGAAATGGGCATCAAGGTCAAGTACATGCACTCGGATATCAAGACCTTGGAACGGACGGAGATTATCCGCGACCTGCGCTTGGGTGTCTTTGATGTCTTGGTCGGAATCAACCTGCTCCGTGAAGGAATTGACGTTCCTGAAGTGAGCCTCGTAGCTATTCTCGATGCTGACAAGGAAGGTTTCCTTCGTAACGAGCGTGGACTCATCCAGACCATTGGACGTGCTGCCCGTAATAGCGAAGGGCATGTCATTATGTATGCGGACACTGTGACTCAGTCTATGCAACGTGCCATCGATGAAACTGCTCGTCGTCGTAAAATCCAGATGGCCTATAATGAAGAACACGGTATTGTGCCTCAGACAATCAAGAAAGAAATCCGTGATCTGATTGCTGTGACCAAGGCAGTTGCTAAAGAAGAAGACAAGGAAGTTGACATCAACAGTCTCAACAAACAAGAGCGCAAAGAACTAGTCAAGAAACTTGAAAAACAAATGCAAGAAGCCGTCGAAGTGCTTGATTTTGAACTAGCAGCTCAGATTCGGGATATGATGTTGGAAGTCAAGGCGTTGGATTAGAATATTACCTAAAGGAGAAAATATGTCCCGTTCCCAATTAACGATTTTAACAAATATTTGTCTGATTGAAGACTTAGAAACTCAGCGCGTAGTCATGCAGTATCGCGCTCCTGAAACCAATCGCTGGTCTGGTTATGCCTTTCCTGGAGGTCATGTTGAAAATAGTGAGGCTTTTGCGGAGTCTGTCATTCGTGAAATCTACGAAGAAACAGGATTGACTATCCAAAATCCTCAACTGGTAGGCATTAAAAATTGGCCTCTGGATACAGGCGGGCGCTATATTGTCGTTTGTTATAAGGCAACTGAGTTCTCTGGTACTCTTCGCTCTTCAGATGAGGGAGAAGTTTCTTGGGTGCAAAAAGACCAGATTCCAAACTTGGATCTGGCCTATGATATGTTACCCTTGATGGAGATGATGGAAGCTCCTGACAAATCTGAATTTTTCTACCCTCGCCGTACAGAAGACGATTGGGAAAAGAAAATTTTCTAGTCTTTTACTAAATAACCGAGCTGATCCAAGGCCTCCTCGATATATCGGAGGTCTTGTTGTGTTTCGGCTTCAACTAGGTGGTAATGGATGCCATCTGTCAATTCAGACAGAGGTCTAAAGTCAGAATGCTCGACTTGTTCTAGAAAATGTTGCACGTCTCGGCGACAAGACAGTTTCAGCAATGTTTCGATTTCTCCATAAACGGGATGGTCAATCAAGGTATTTTGAACACGCCCACCATTATCAACGATAGCAAGGAGTTCCTGACCGATTTCTTCAACTTCATGTTTCACTTTGAAAAGTTTGTGGACATATGGATTGGTTTCAATTTGCTTATAGACGTAGCCACGATTAGTGGATAGGATAGGAGCGCCATCGGCTCTCAAAATTGCAATGTCCTGCACAATGACCTGACGTGTGACATGAAAATGTTCCGCCAAACTTTGGCCGTTGAGGGCTTTAGGAGCTTCTTTCAAGAGTTGGAGCAGAGCTTGTTTGCGATCTTTTGTCATAGCTTTTCCTTTTTAACGGCGTTTTCGAAGCACTTTATAGACAGCTAGTGCTAATGTATAGTCTACCATACTATGGATAATTGTGCCAAATCCAACTAGTACAAATAGAACATAAAACATATTTTCTACATTGGTACCAGAAGTTGCGTAAAAAACGACACAGGCTAATACTTCAGCAAGGGCATGAACGACAGCTAACACAAAGTTAAAAATCCAGGAAGATTTTGGTTTATCTAGGGTATCGGGGAATTTTTGTAGGTAAAGAGCTCCTAGGGTACCAAAAACGATATGAGAGAAAGCTCGAAAAACGATAACCATAGGATAGCCAGCCATCAAAAATCCAAAACTAGAGGCTAGGATGACAAAAACTGCCATCAAGGGCGACAAGAACATAGCGATAAAAATAGCGATGTGGCTTCCTAAAGTATAGGAAGCAGGTGGAATGACGATCTTGAAAGGCATAACAATTGGAATCAAAATCGCAATAGCCGTTAAAAGGGCAGTCATTGTCATAAATTGTGTCTTTTTCCGTGTGTTCATAAGAATCTCCTTTTTAACTGTATATACACTAGTATAGTACTATAAACAAGATAATAAAGCAAGGATTTACTTAAGTTTATAGGCCATTTTAAATTAAATATTGGTAAAGATTTCACTAAAAAGGAACTACTTCAAACAAAATCTCCACCTTCAGGTTTGAAAGTGGAGATTGTTTTTATTTTTTCAAAGTCTGTAGTCTTGGAACAATGGCTAGGGTTAGAACTGCGGAAATGACTAATTCGGCAATCGAATTTGTTGAGATAACGGTTGCTAGGAGTTTTTGGATATTACCATCAAAAACATTTCCAAAAAGGTAGAAAATTCCACCAAGGACAAAGACTGTGTTGGTAAGTGAACCAAGGGCACCAGCTAGAATCAGACCAGTCTTGTTTTTCATTAGTTTATAGACTAGATAAGGAGTTAAACCAATCAAAATACGTGGGACGATAGCAATGATAGCTGAGTAGATGTTCCCGTTTGGGACGAATGGTGAGAAGAGGTAGCTTGTTGGTAGAATCGTAATCGTGTTAACAGTTAAGCTAAGAAGCCCCATCAAAAATCCAAGTGTAACCCCAACTCGAGGACCGTAGATAATGCTGGCAATAATGACAGGAATATGAACGATGGTTGGTTTGATTGGAAATGGAAAAAGGTTAAAGATAAGTGAGCTTAGAAAATGAATCACAAGCATGGTTGCAAAAAAGATAGCAATGGGTGCAATATTAGAGCGTTTTTTCATCGAGAGTTTCCTTTATTCTTTCTAAAATAATTGTGAGGTAGGCTAAAGCTCCTCGTCCATGGTCGCCACAAGCTAGTAGGGATTCCTTAGGAGCAATCAGCTGATAGCCGTAGCCTTCTAATGTTTTCAGATTAGCCTGAGTTGCTGGATGGTCATACATTTTTGTATTCATAGCTGGTGCGATGAGTTTGGGAATATGACTTGGCAAGGCTAGAGCCGTACTGGTCACCATGTTGTCCGCAAAACCGTGGGCTAGTTTTGCAATAGTGTTAGCAGTTGCAGGTACCACGATGAATACATCTGCCTTTTTTCCAAGTTCGATATGATTGATTTGATCTGGATAGGGTTCCTTCATGACATCTAAGTGGACAGGATTCTGTGAGAGTACCTGCAGTGTCAAAGGTTGAATAAACTCTGTAGCAGTCTGAGTCATTAAGACAGTGACTTGATGGCCTTGTTTTTTTAGAGAACTGACTAAATCTGCCGACTTGTAAGAGGCAATTGAGCCCGTTACAGCCAAGAGAATATGTGCCATAGCTTTCCTTTCTATGAATGATATGCTTGAATCTTTTCAAGGAGGAGTTTTGCAATTTCTTCTTTAGTCTGGACTGTTTGAAGATGATCTTTCTCAACAAAGATTGCGCGGTGCTGCTTTGCTGAAATTTGAGTCAGGTCATTTGCAATGATTAAGTCAGCTTGGTTCTTGATAAGACTTTTTCTAGCAATGTCAACCAGATGGTCTTCGGAAACATCAACCAGCAGTTTGAAACCAATCAGATGAATAGCAGGATTCCATTCCTTGACTAGAGAGATGATTTTGGGTGTTTTTTTCAGAAACAAAACTTGAACCTCATCAGTTGAAGAAATCTTAGCTTGATGATTCTGCTTGCTTAAAAATTCTTCTAGATTGGAGCTAGCCTGAACTTCCTCCATCCCCGTCATATAAACAGGAGTGTAATCAGATACGGCCATTGAATGAATCAAAACTTGATAATCACGAACACGTTCTTGCATTTCTAGAAGAAGGTCGTTGGTATTGTTAATTTCTCGAATACTTAGGTTGGGATGAGCTTCTGGCTTCAGAGCTCGTTTTGTCGTAATTAAACAAACTTCATGCCCATCAGCAAGCATGGTTTCAGTAATGATTTTCCCTAAGCGACCTGTAGAATGGTTAGTGATAGAGCGGACGCTGTCGATAGCTTCACTGGTACCGCCCGATGTAACTAAAATTTTCATAGCACTATTGTACACAAAAATAAACGGTAAGTAAAATGAAAGTGATAAATTTTTGGTAAAAACGAAGATTTACTATAGTTTCAAACTATAAAGCCATATAAAATTTAAGAAAGGGCTCTAAAAAGCTTAATAATAGGGATATTTACGAACGTTTAGAGAGTTTTCGGATGTTAAAAATCTTGTTTTGTGTTATAATGAATTATCATATAAGAGGTTAGAGGAGTTTTGAATGAAAACAGATATTGAAATCGCACAGAGTATTGAGTTGAAGCCAATCGTTGATGTTGTAGAGAAACTTGGTATTTCTTACGACGATTTGGAGTTGTACGGAAAGTACAAGGCTAAGCTCAGCTTTGATAAAATTCGTGCAGTTGAGAGCAATCCAGTTGGGAAATTGATTCTGGTTACTGCCATCAATCCAACACCTGCAGGTGAAGGAAAATCAACTATTACCATTGGCCTTGCGGATGCCTTGAACAAGATTGGCAAGAAAACCATGATCGCTATCCGCGAACCATCTCTTGGTCCTGTAATGGGGATTAAGGGTGGTGCTGCTGGTGGTGGTTACGCTCAAGTTCTGCCAATGGAAGACATCAATCTCCACTTCACGGGGGATATGCATGCCATTACGACTGCTAACAATGCGCTTTCTGCCTTAATTGACAACCACTTACACCAAGGAAATGAGTTGGGAATTGACCAACGTCGCATTCTTTGGAAACGTGTTGTGGACTTGAACGACCGTGCCCTTCGTCATGTAACCGTTGGACTTGGTGGTCCTCTAAACGGTATTCCTCGTGAGGATGGCTTTGACATTACCGTCGCTTCCGAAATCATGGCGATTCTTTGCTTGGCAACAGACATCGAGGACTTGAAACGCCGTTTGGCTAATATTGTTATCGGTTATCGCTATGATCGTACACCTGTTTCTGTAGGTGATTTGCAGGTTGAAGGTGCCTTAGCTTTGATTTTGAAGGATGCGATTAAGCCGAACCTGGTTCAGACAATTTACGGAACACCTGCCTTTGTGCACGGTGGTCCATTTGCCAATATCGCTCATGGATGTAATTCTGTCTTGGCAACTACAACAGCCCTTCACTTGGCTGATTACACAGTTACTGAAGCTGGTTTTGGTGCAGACCTTGGTGCCGAGAAATTCCTTGATATTAAGACACCAAACTTGCCAACATCTCCAGATGCAGTAGTTATTGTTGCAACCCTTCGTGCCCTTAAGATGAATGGTGGCGTGGCTAAGGATGCTCTTACAGAGGAAAATGTAGAAGCAGTTCGTGCCGGTTTTGCTAACTTGAAACGCCACGTTGAAAATATCCGTAAGTTCGGTATTCCAGCTGTTGTGGCAATTAACGAGTTTGTATCTGATACAGAAGCTGAAATTGCAGTCTTGAAAGAACTTTGTGCCTCAATCGATGTACCAGTTGAATTGGCTAGTGTCTGGGCTGATGGTGCAGAAGGTGGAGTAGCACTTGCCGAAACAGTTGTTAAGACTATCGCTGAAAACCCAGCTAACTATAAACGTTTGTATGACAATGACCTTTCTGTCCAAGAAAAGATTGAAAAGATTGTTACTGAAATCTACCGTGGTAGCAAAGTAAACTTTGAGAAGAAAGCTCAAACACAAATTGCTCAAATCGTTCAAAACGGTTGGGACAAATTGCCAATCTGTATGGCTAAGACCCAGTATAGCTTCTCAGACAATCCAAATGCACTTGGAGCACCTGAAAACTTTGAAATTACCATTCGCGAATTGGTGCCAAAATTAGGTGCAGGCTTTATTGTTGCCTTAACTGGTGATGTCATGACCATGCCAGGACTTCCAAAACGACCAGCTGCTCTCAACATGGATGTTGAAAGCGATGGAACTGTCCTAGGTTTGTTCTAATAATTTAATTGAATTCAAATGAGTTTGGAAATACTATCCAAGCTCATTTTTTATCTAGATATAAGGCCTTGTCTTCAGCTGATGAAAGAGTTGCTTTCTATAAGCAATCAGTCTAGGTAAAGATATTTTCCCTGATTTCTGATATAATAGAAATATTGACTTCAAGAGTAAGGAAGAAAAGATGAACGCATTATTAAATGGAATGAATGACCGTCAGGCTGAGGCGGTGCAAACGACAGAAGGTCCCTTGTTGATCATGGCGGGGGCTGGTTCTGGAAAGACCCGAGTTTTGACCCATCGCATCGCTTATCTGATTGATGAAAAGCTGGTCAATCCGTGGAACATCTTGGCCATTACCTTTACTAACAAGGCTGCGCGTGAGATGAAAGAGCGTGCTTACGGACTTAATCCAGCAACCCAGGACTGTTTGATAGCGACCTTTCACTCCATGTGTGTGCGTATCCTCCGTCGCGATGCGGATCATATTGGCTACAATCGTAATTTTACCATTGTAGATCCTGGTGAACAGCGAACACTTATGAAACGCATTCTCAAGCAGTTGAACCTTGATCCGAAAAAATGGAATGAACGAAGCATCTTAGGAACCATTTCCAATGCTAAGAATGATTTGATTGATGATGTGGCTTATGCTGCCCAAGCTGGCGATATGTACACGCAAATCGTAGCCCAGTGTTATACAGCCTATCAAAAAGAGCTTCGTCAGTCAGAGTCGGTTGACTTTGATGATTTGATTATGCTGACCTTACGTCTCTTTGATCAAAATCCTGATGTTTTGACCTACTATCAGCAGAAATTTCAGTACATCCACGTTGATGAGTACCAAGATACCAACCACGCTCAGTACCAACTGGTTAAACTCTTGGCTTCTCGCTTTAAAAATATATGTGTGGTTGGGGATGCGGATCAGTCTATCTACGGTTGGCGTGGTGCTGATATGCAGAACATCTTGGACTTTGAAAAGGATTATCCTCAAGCCAAGGTTGTCTTGTTGGAGGAAAATTACCGCTCAACTAAAACCATTCTCCAAGCGGCTAATGAGGTCATTAAAAACAATAAAAACCGCCGTCCTAAGAATCTCTGGACTCAAAACGCTGATGGGGAGCAAATCGTATACTATCGTGCCAATGATGAGCTGGACGAGGCTGTATTTGTAGCTAGAACCATCGATGAACTTAGTCGCAGTCAAAACTTCCTTCACAAGGATTTTGCAGTTCTCTATCGGACTAATGCGCAGTCTCGTACTATTGAGGAAGCCCTGCTCAAGTCTAATATTCCTTATACCATGGTTGGTGGGACTAAATTCTACAGTCGTAAGGAAATTCGTGATATTATTGCCTACCTCAACCTTATTGCCAATTTGAGTGACAATATCAGTTTTGAACGTATTATCAACGAGCCTAAACGTGGAATCGGGCCAGGCACTGTTGAGAAAATCCGTGATTTTGCGAATATGCAAAATATGTCTATGCTAGATGCTTCAGCAAATATCATGTTATCTGGCATCAAAGGAAAAGCAGCTCAATCTATCTGGGATTTTGCCAATATGGTTCTGGATTTGCGGGAGCAACTGGACCAATTAAGTATCACTGAGTTGGTTGAGGCTGTCCTAGAAAAAACAGGTTACGTCGATATTCTCAATGCCCAAGCGACTCTAGAAAGCAAGGCTCGGGTTGAAAATATCGAAGAGTTCCTCTCTGTGACGAAAAACTTTGATGACACTTCTGATGGTGCAGAAGAGGAAACTGGTTTGGATAAACTGAGTCGTTTCTTAAATGACTTGGCCTTGATTGCGGACACAGATTCAGGTAGTCAGGAGACATCAGAAGTGACCTTGATGACTCTGCATGCCGCCAAAGGTCTCGAGTTTCCAGTTGTCTTTTTGATTGGGATGGAAGAAAATGTCTTTCCGCTTAGCCGTGCGGCTGAAGATCAAGATGAATTAGAGGAAGAACGCCGTCTGGCCTATGTAGGAATTACGCGTGCAGAGAAAATTCTCTATCTGACCAATGCCAACTCACGCTTGCTTTTCGGTCGTACTAACTACAACCGTCCAACTCGTTTTATTAACGAAATCAGTTCAGACTTGCTTGAGTATCAAGGCTTAGCCCGTCCAGCCAATACAAGCTTTAAGGCATCTTATAGCAGTGGTGGGGTTGCCTTCGGTCAAGGTATGAGTCTTGCCCAGGCAATCCAAGATCGTAAACGCGGCGCGGCACCAAAAACTATCCAGTCAAGCAGTCTTCCATTTGGTCAATTTTCAGCTGGTGCAAAATCTGCGTCTAGTGAGACAAATTGGTCCATTGGTGACATTGCTCTCCATAAGAAATGGGGCGAAGGTACTGTTCTGGAAGTTTCAGGTAGCGGTGCTACGCAGGAATTGAAAATCAATTTCCCAGAAGTTGGTTTGAAAAAACTTTTAGCTAGTGTAGCCCCCATTGAGAAAAAAATCTAATTTTTCATCCTTCTCACGAATAATAAAGTGAGGAGGATTTTTATGTACAGTATTTCATTCCAAGAAGATTCACTATTGCCAAGAGAAAGACTTGCCCAAGAAGGAGTGGAAGCGCTCAGTAACCAAGAGTTGCTAGCTATTTTACTCAGGACAGGGACACGTCAGTCCAGTGTTTTTGAAATTGCCCAGAAAGTCTTGAACAATCTTTCAAGCCTAACAGAATTGAAAAAAATGACCCTGCAGGAATTGCAGAGTCTATCTGGTATCGGGCGAGTTAAGGCAATAGAGTTACAAGCCATGATTGAACTGGGACATCGTATTCATAAACACGAGACTCTTGAGATGGAAAGTATTCTCAGCAGTCAAAAGTTGGCCAAGAAGATGCAACAGGAATTGGGCCATAAAAAACAAGAGCACCTGGTGGCGCTCTATCTCAATACTCAAAATCAAATCATCCATCAGCAGACGATTTTTATCGGCTCTGCCACTCGTAGTATCGCTGAGCCGCGAGAGATTCTTCATTATGCCATTAAGCATATGGCGACCTCTCTCATCTTGGTTCACAATCATCCTTCAGGAGCGGTAGCCCCCAGCCGAAATGATGATCATGTCACTAAACTTGTCAAGGAAGCCTGCGATCTGATGGGAATTGTTCTCTTAGACCATTTGATTGTCTCTAACTCCAGCTATTTTAGTTACCGTGAAAAGACAGATTTAATCTAAAGTTCATTAACGACATAGTCAAAGAGATTTTTATCTTTGGGACGATTTTCAAATAGAAATTCTGGATGCCATTGGACACCGAGAAAGGCAACATCATCTGTACTTATGACAGCTTCAATGATACCATCCTTAGGATCATGAGCTGCAATCTTTAAGTTGGGAGCTAAATCCTTGATACTCTGGTGGTGAAAGGAGTTGATATGGGAGATTTCTCCATAGATTTCTCGAAGAACAGTATCTGGTTCGGTTACCAAGCGCTGGGTTGTGTATTCGACAGAACAATCCTGCCAGTGGTCTTCGATATCTTGATACAAAGTTCCACCCATAGCAACGTTAAAGAGTTGAGTTCCACGGCAGACAGAAAAAATTGGCTTTTTCTGTTTAATAGCTTCCTTAATGAGGGCTAGTTCAAAGATATCTCTTTGAAGGTGGTAGTCATCGCTATCAATGTTTTTTGGTTCACCATAGAATTTTGGATCAACATTTTGCCCACCTGTCAAGATGAGTTTGTCAATCATGCTGATATAGTGGCTAGCCATTTCTTGATCACCAATCGGTAGGATGATGGGAATCCCTCCAGCGTCTTTAACGCCTTCAACAAAGCCTTTTGCTACGTAGCTCATCATGATGTCATCATCTGGATGAGTTTTTTCGTTTCCTGTAATCCCAATAACTGGTTTTTTCATAAAATGATTTTCGCTTTCTAATCCTCTTTTCGCATGAAATAGAGGAGGGTTTGGAGTTCACTTGTCAAATCGACATATTGAACGACCACGTCTTTTGGTAAATGCAGATGGACTGGTGAAAAACTGAGAATCCCTTTTACGCCAGCATCCACCAAGAGATTGGCAACCTCTTGGGATTTAACGCTAGGAACAGTCAGGATAGCAGTCTTCACATCAGCATTCTGAATTTTATCCTTGATTTGAGAAATTCCGTAAATAGGAATCCCGTCGGGAGTTTGGGTACCAACTTCAGGATGGTCATCTAGGTCAAAGGCCATGATAATCTTCATCTTGTTACGTTCGTGGAAGCGGTAGTGGAGAAGGGCATGGCCCATATTGCCAATACCTACCAGCATAACATTGGTGATCGAGTTATCATTGAGCAAATCGGCAAAAAATGTCATCAGTTTTTTGATATCATAGCCAAAACCACGTCGACCTAGTTCACCAAAATAGGAAAAATCACGACGTACGGTCGCGGAATCAATCCCAATGGCCTCTGCAATTTGCTTAGAGTTGGCACGTTCAATCTTTTCTGCATGAAATCTCTTAAAAATTCGATAGTAGAGAGAGAGTCTTTTTGCTGTAGCTTTTGGAATAGCAGACTGTTTATCTTTCACAAAATCACAACCTTTCTATTCTTCTATTTTATAGAAACATTGTGAAAAAATCAACAAAAACAAGAAAAAACTAAGAAAAATCTTAGTTTTGATGTAAAAAATCTGCATGTGATAGAAAACGGTAGAGGTCTCCGACCAGTCCTTGGTAAACTTCTTGCCCTTTAAAGGTCAAAGAAGTTACATAAAGTGTATCTGGCAGAGTCACACATCCTGACAGAGCCAGCATGAGAGCCTCATAATCCTCATACTTGAGAGTGCGCTCTAGATGATAGCTGTCCTTATAGGTCAGTTCAAACATTTTGGCTCTATCTTTCCGATTTTGTAAAGACACCACGTTCTACCAAGCTATCCATGAGGAAATAGAATTTTTCCTGATGAATGTGGTGGTCTTCTGATTTGAAAATATCAACTAGACGTAGTCCAAACTTGTCAGTGATATTGATTTTAGCACCTGTAAGTTCCTTGTTAATGATGATTTTGAGTTGGAATCCCTCACCGCTGTTCGGAACTTTTTCCAAAAGGCGAGTCAATTCATAGTTACCAACCTTAGTCTCAAAAAAGGTATTGTCCTTAAGGGTGAATTTTTTAACAGAAGGGCTAAGAGTGTAGTCGTAACGACAATTTTTTAACTGAATGGTTTTTTCAAATGCCATATGGCTAACCTCCGATAATTTCTTTTAAGGTTTTTGCGAGGGTATGTAGGTCTTCAACAGTATTTTCTGGCGACAAACTGATACGAACGGATTCCTTCAGATGTTCTGAATTTGCCCCGTACATGGCTTCAAGAACATGGCTGGATTGTACAATGCCTGCAGTGCAAGCTGAGCCAGTAGAGATTGAAATTCCAGCTAAATCTAGACGAAGGAGTAAGAGGTCATTTTTCTGACCAGGAAATCCAATATTGAGAACATAAGGGAGATGATGTTCTCCTCTATTCAAGTAATATTGAATGTCCTCTAGCTCTGCAAGAAAGGCAGTGTCTAAATTTTGTACATGTTGAAAATGTTCTTCTTGCTTTTCTAGGTCTTCTTTTAGGGCTGCAACCATAGCCACTATGGCAGCTAGATTTTCAGTCCCTGCACGTTTTTTCTGTTCTTGGTCTCCGCCATGTAGATAGGAATCAAAGTCCATGCTAGATGCGTAGAGAAAGCCGATTCCCTTAGGGCCATGGAATTTATGGGCAGAAGCGGTGAGAAAATCAATGCCCAATTCTTCGGGATGAATTGGTATTTTGCCAATAGCCTGAACTGCATCGACATGATAGGCGGCAGGGTGTTGCTTGAGTATTTGGCCAATTTCAGCAATGGGCAGTAGGTTTCCTGTCTCATTATTGGCAAACATGGTTGAAACCAAAATCGTATCGTCACGTAAAGCTTTTTGAATTTGTTGAGCTGTGATTTCTTGATTTTCTGGCTGGATAATGGTTGCTTCAAACCCAAAGTGTTGAACCAAGTAATCAATCGTTTCAAGGACAGCATGGTGCTCAATGGCAGTTGTGATGATATGTTTTCCTTGTTCTTGATGACGAAGGCAGTAGCCAATGATGGCAGTATTGTTTCCTTCAGTACCACCAGAAGTGAAAAAGATATGTTGAGGTTTTGTCCCCAGTAACTGGGCTAGTTCCTGACGGGCTTCTCTCAAGAGTTTTCCAGCTTGACGACCATGACCATGAATACTAGAAGGATTGCCATGGGTTTCTTGCATAACCTTGGTCATAGCTGAAATAGCAACTGTTGACATGGGAGTCGTTGCAGCATTGTCCAAATAAATCAAAGAATCACCTTATTTCTTTTTGTTGTAGGCAAAGAGTGGGCTGACTGGTTTTCTTTCGTGGATACGGACGATGGCATCACCAATTAACTCACTAGCAGTGATGTAGCATACGTTTTTAGGAGTTTTTTCTTTTGTTGCTACTGAATCAGTCACAAGAATTTCTTTAATATTAGTATTGTCGAGAAGTTCAGCAGCTCCCTCAACGAAGAGACCGTGGCTAGAAACAGCATAAATTTCTGTAGCCCCTTCACGTTCAACGATTTTAGCAGCTTCAGAGAAGGTGCGTCCAGTATTTAAAATATCGTCAATCAAGATGGCTTTCTTACCTTCAACATCACCGATAATATAACCTTCGTTGCGAGTAGCATCGTCTTGAGGGTAGTCGATAATGGCGATAGGAGCATCAAGATACTCAGCCAAGCTACGGGCACGCTTTACACCTGAATTTTTAGGGCTGACGACAACAACATCTGACCCAAGTAAGCCCTTATCGCAATAATGTTTTGCAAATAGGGGAACTGTGAAAAGGTTATCGACAGGAATATCAAAGAAGCCTTGCACCTGAACAGCATGCAAATCAAGCGTAAGGATACGATCAACACCAGCCTTAACCAGCATATTGGCAACTAGTTTAGCTGTAAGTGGCTCACGTGGTGAAGCGATACGGTCTTGACGTGCATAGCCAAAATATGGAAGGACAACGTTGATACTGTGGGCACTTGCGCGAACACAAGCATCGACCATGATTAACAATTCCATTAGGTGGTTGTTAACAGGGAAACTTGTTGATTGGATGATGTAAACATCATAACCACGGACACTTTCTTCGATATTCACTTGGATTTCTCCGTCTGAAAATTGACGTGATGATAGTTTTCCAAGTGGCACACCAACAGCTTGTGCAATTTTCTGTGCAATCTCTTGGTTAGAGTTGAGTGCGAAAAGTTTCATGTTTTTTCTATCTGACATTATAGACCGTCCTCTGTAAACTTTCTAAATCCTAGCTATATCTGCCTAGCCTATATGAACTTGGATTTTTGTATTTTATCTTTTCTATTTTACCAAAAAATAGAGATTATTTCAGCTATTTTTCATGCTTTTGATAAATCGAACCAATTTTGAGGGAGCTTTTTGATAATCAATCTGATTTTCCTCTAAAAATTGCTGGAAATCTTCTTTGCCTTGCTCGTGATTTTCTACTTCAAGCTCCAATTCGTAATCTGTAATATCAAAGTACTGACTTTCATCCAACGCCATGAGACCAATAGCTGTTTGCATTTCATAGCGAAGTGTCGTTAGACAACCGAGCACCTGCCAGTTCTTGCTCTGGATACCATGTTTAGCTAATTTATCAAGAATCAGCCCCTGAGGAAGTTCTTTCTTGCTCAGATAGTTTTCAGCATCTTTTAGTTGCAATTTTTGGTTGTATTCCATGTTTCCAACACTTTGTGGGACTTTGAGTGTCAATTCTGCCCAGTCTTCAAAGGTTCGAATGCGCATAGCAACTTTCTTTTCTCTCAGTTCAAAATCAGGCGTGTCTATGTAGTAATTTTTTTGAAGAACAGGAGTGACGTCTGTGAACTGGTCCTTTAGACGATTGTATTCATCTTTTTTCAAGAGTGTTTTCAATTCAATTTCTAAATGTTTCATTTTTCTTACCTTTTCTTTATCGTTGAAAGCGGATTTATGGTATAATAAGCATTGTATTTATTGTATATGAATCTGGAGAAAAAATCAAAGATATTTTTGAAGGATAATATGAGAACAAGGGAGAATATATGACCTTAGAATGGGAAGAATTTCTAGATCCTTACATTCAAGCTGTTGGTGAGTTAAAGATTAAACTACGTGGTATTCGGAAGCAATATCGTAAGCAAAATAAGCATTCTCCTATTGAGTTTGTGACTGGTCGAGTCAAGCCGATTGAGAGCATCAGGGAAAAAATGGCTCGGCGTGGCATTACTTATGCGACCTTGGAACACGATTTGCAAGATATTGCTGGTTTGCGTGTGATGGTTCAGTTTGTAGATGACGTTAAGGAAGTAGTGGATATTTTGCGCAAACGTCAGGATATGCGAATCATACAGGAGCGAGATTACATTACTCATCGAAAAGCATCAGGCTACCGTTCCTATCATGTGGTAGTAGAATATACGGTTGACACCATCAATGGAGCAAAGACCATTTTGGCGGAAATTCAAATTCGTACTTTGGCCATGAATTTCTGGGCAACGATAGAACATTCTCTCAACTACAAGTACCAAGGGGATTTCCCAGAGGAGATTAAGAAGCGGCTGGAAATCACGGCCAAGATTGCCCATCAGTTGGATGAAGAAATGGGTAAAATTCGTGATGATATCCAAGAAGCCCAGGCACTTTTTGATCCTTTGAGTAGAAAATTAAATGATGGTGTAGGAAACAGTGACGATACAGATGAAGAATACAGGTAAACGAATTGACCTGATAGCTAATAGGAAACCACAGAGTCAAAGGGTTTTGTATGAATTGCGAGATCGTTTGAAGAGAAATCAGTTTATACTCAATGATACCAATCCGGACATTGTCATTTCCATTGGTGGGGATGGTATGCTCTTGTCGGCCTTTCATAAGTACGAAAACCAGCTTGACAAGGTCCGCTTCATTGGTGTTCACACTGGACATTTGGGTTTCTATACGGACTACCGTGATTTTGAGTTGGACAAGCTAGTGACTAATTTGCAGCTAGATACCGGAGCAAGAGTCTCATACCCTGTTCTGAATGTGAAGGTTTTTCTTGAAAATGGTGAAGTGAAGATTTTTAGAGCACTGAATGAAGCCAGTATCCGCAGGTCTGATCGAACCATGGTGGCGGATGTTGTGATTAACGGTGTCCACTTTGAACGTTTTCGTGGAGATGGGCTAACAGTTTCGACACCGACTGGTAGTACGGCTTATAATAAGTCTCTTGGCGGTGCAGTGTTACATCCTACCATTGAAGCTCTTCAGTTGACGGAAATTGCCAGCCTAAATAATCGTGTCTATCGAACGCTGGGCTCTTCCATTATTGTGCCTAAGAAGGACAAGATTGATCTCATTCCAACAAGAAATGATTACCACACCATTTCGGTTGACAATAGCGTTTATTCCTTCCGCAATATTGAGCGAATCGAGTATCAAATCGACCATCATAAGATTCACTTTGTCGCATCACCTAGCCATACCAGTTTTTGGAACCGTGTTAAGGATGCTTTCATCGGTGAGGTGGACGAATGAGGTTTGAATTTATCGCAGATGAGCATGTCAAGGTTAAGACCTTTTTGAAAAAGCACGAGGTTTCTAAGGGGCTTCTGGCCAAGATTAAGTTTTGGGGTGGAGCTATTCTGGTCAATGACCAACCGCAAAATGCAACCTATCTATTGGATATTGGAGACCTAGTTATCATCGATATTCCCGCTGAGGAAGGCTTTGAAACTCTAGAAGCTATCGAGCGCCCACTGGATATTCTCTATGAGGATGACCATTTTCTAGTCTTAAATAAACCCTATGGAGTGGCTTCTATTCCTAGTGTCAATCACTCCAATACCATTGCCAATTTTATCAAGGGTTACTACGTCAAGCAAGACTATGAAAATCAGCAGGTTCACATTGTGACAAGACTTGATAGGGACACTTCTGGCTTGATGCTCTTTGCCAAGCACGGCTATGCCCACGCACGATTAGACAAGCAGTTGCAGAAGAAGTCCATTGAAAAACGCTACTTTGCTTTAGTTAAAGGTGATGGACACTTGGAGCAAGAGGGAGAAATTATTGCCCCGATTGCTCGTGATGAAGAATCTATTATCACCAGACGTGTGGCTAAAGGTGGAAAGTATGCTCATACTTCTTACAAGATTGTAGCTTCTTATGGAAATATTCACTTGGTAGATATTCGTTTGCACACTGGGCGAACCCACCAAATCCGAGTCCATTTTTCTCATATTGGTTTTCCTTTGTTGGGAGATGACTTGTACGGTGGTAGTCTAGACGATGGAATTCAGCGCCAGGCCCTACATTGTCATTCCTTAACTTTTTATCATCCATTTTTAGAGCAAGACTTGCAGTTAGAAAGTCCCTTGCCGGATGATTTTAGCAACCTTATTACCCAGTTATCAACTAATACTCTATAAAAACAGTTTCAGAGTATAATTATTATCTTAAAGGAGAAAACTCATGGAAGTTTTTGAAAGTCTCAAAGCCAACTTGGTTGGTAAAAATGCTCGTATCGTTCTCCCTGAAGGGGAAGAACCTCGTATTCTTCAAGCAACTAAACGCTTGGTAAAAGAAACAGAAGTGATTCCTGTTTTGCTTGGAAATCCTGAAAAAATTAAAATTTATCTTGAAATTGAAGGTATTGCAGATGGCTATGAAGTCATTGACCCTCAACACTATCCTCAATTTGAAGAAATGGTTACTGCTTTGGTAGAGCGTCGTAAGGGCAAAATATCTGAAGAAGATGCACGCAAGGTTTTGGTTGAAGATGTTAACTACTTTGGTGTTATGTTGGTATACTTGGGCTTGGTTGATGGAATGGTGTCAGGAGCGATTCACTCAACTGCTTCAACAGTTCGCCCAGCCCTTCAAATTATCAAAACTCGTCCAAATGTAACGCGTACGTCAGGTGCCTTCCTCATGGTTCGTGGTACGGAACGTTACCTATTTGGAGACTGTGCTATCAATATCAATCCTGATGCAGAAGCCTTGGCTGAAATTGCCATCAACTCAGCAATCACAGCTAAGATGTTTGGCATCGAACCTAAAATTGCTATGCTAAGCTATTCTACTAAAGGTTCAGGATTTGGTGAAAGCGTCGATAAGGTCGTTGAAGCAACTAAAATTGCTCACGACTTGCGCCCTGACCTCGAAATCGATGGTGAGTTGCAATTTGATGCGGCCTTTGTTCCCGAAACTGCAGCTTTGAAAGCTCCTGGAAGTACAGTAGCTGGTCAAGCAAATGTCTTTATCTTCCCAGGTATCGAGGCAGGAAATATTGGCTACAAGATGGCCGAACGCCTTGGTGGTTTTGCGGCTGTAGGACCTGTTTTGCAAGGTTTGAACAAGCCAGTTAATGACCTTTCTCGTGGATGTAATGCGGATGATGTGTATAAGTTGACCCTTATCACAGCAGCTCAAGCAGTTCATCAATAAGATTTAGTCCTCTTTCCCTTGGAAAGAGGCTTTTTAATACTAGGAAAAGGACAGTTAGAGTCTTCTGTGTTATACTAGAGATATGTTAGATTTGAAAGAATACGGTATCGTCATGTGGCCGGAGGAGAAGATTATTTCTTTCCGTGAGAAACTTCTCGCTTGGTATGATGAAAACAAAAGAGATTTACCGTGGCGTAGAAGTAAAAATCCTTATTATATCTGGGTTTCTGAGATTATGCTCCAGCAGACCAGGGTGGATACGGTTATCCCTTACTACGAACGATTCTTGGACTGGTTTCCAACAGTGGAAAGTTTGGCGAATGCCCCTGAAGAGCGTTTGTTGAAGGCTTGGGAAGGTTTGGGTTATTATTCTCGAGTGCGCAATATGCAGGCTGCAGCCCAGCAGATTATGACGGCTTTTGGTGGTCGATTTCCAAACACCTATGAAGGAATTTCCAGTTTGAAAGGGATTGGTCCTTACACTGCAGGAGCCATTTCCAGTATTGCTTTTAACTTGCCTGAGCCGGCTGTAGATGGCAATG
The DNA here is from genome assembly GCF_016658865.1 of Streptococcus mitis. Classification (NCBI taxonomy): domain Bacteria; kingdom Bacillati; phylum Bacillota; class Bacilli; order Lactobacillales; family Streptococcaceae; genus Streptococcus; species Streptococcus mitis. Next base: position 1,054,707 of record NZ_CP067992.1, on the reverse strand, counting down.
TTATGAGGGTTTTGGCTCGTATGTTCGAAGTCAATCATGATATTGGCATTCCAAGTAATCGCAAAATTTTTCAGGCAATGATGGAAATCTTGATTGACCCAGAACGTCCTGGTGACTTTAACCAAGCTTTGATGGACTTGGGCTCAGATATTGAGGCACCTGTAAATCCCAGACCAGAAGAAAGCCCAGTTAAGGACTTTAGTGCAGCATATCAGAATGGAACAATGGACCGTTATCCAATCAAGGCTCCAAAGAAAAAGCCGGTTCCTATTTATCTTAAAGCCTTGGTGGTCAAAAATGCTCAGGGACAATTTTTACTTGAAAAAAATGAAAGTGAAAAGCTATTGGCCGGTTTTTGGCATTTCCCCTTGATAGAAGTTGATAACTTTTCGCAAGGAGAGCAGTTTGACCTCTTTCATCAGGTTGCAGAAGAAAATGTGAACTTTGGTCCCAGTCCAGAAGAGAGTTTCCAGCAGGACTATGACTTAGATGTTGATTGGCTTGATGTTTGTTTTGAGACTGTCAAGCATGTCTTTAGTCATCGCAAGTGGCATGTTCAAATTGTAGCAGGCCAGGTGACTGACTTCCATGACTTTTCAGTTAGGGAAGTTCGCTGGCTTTCACCAGAAGAGTTTCAGAATTACCCACTTGCCAAACCCCAACAAAAAATCTGGCAGGCTTATGCACAAGCCAACTTAGACGGTAGCAAAGACTAGCTATTGTGTCTTCTTGTTATTTTTTGGTATAATAGTAGAGAAAAAGGTGAACAAATGAAAAAAATATTAATTGTAGATGATGAAAAACCAATCTCGGATATTATCAAGTTTAATATGACCAAGGAAGGTTACGAGGTTGTAACTGCTTTTAATGGCCGTGAAGCGCTAGAACAATTTGAAGCAGAGCAGCCAGATATTATTATTCTGGATTTGATGCTTCCAGAAATTGATGGTCTAGAAGTTGCTAAGACTATTCGCAAGACAAGTAGTGTACCTATTATCATGCTTTCTGCCAAAGACAGTGAATTTGATAAGGTTATCGGTTTAGAGCTTGGGGCGGATGACTATGTGACAAAACCCTTCTCGAATCGTGAATTGCAGGCGCGTGTTAAAGCTCTTCTTCGTCGTACGGACTTGGTTTCTGTAGATAATCAAGAGTCTGATGAAAAGAAAACCCAACCCTTGCAAATTGGGGACTTGGAGATTGTTCCAGATGCCTATGTTGCTAAAAAATATGGTGAAGAACTAGACTTAACCCACCGTGAATTTGAGCTTTTGTATCACTTGGCGTCTCATATCGGTCAAGTAATTACGCGTGAACACTTGCTTGAAACTGTCTGGGGTTATGATTATTTCGGAGATGTTCGAACAGTCGACGTAACTATCAGACGTTTGCGTGAGAAGATTGAAGACACGCCAAGTCGTCCAGAATATATTCTAACACGTCGCGGTGTTGGTTATTATATGAGAAATAATGATTGAATTGATTAGAAAAAACATTCTTACCAGTGATTTTATCTTTATTTTGATTTTATTGGGCTTTATCTTGATTGTTACCTTACTCTTGCTAGAAAATCGTCGGGATAATATTCGGCTGAAGCAAATCAATCAAAAGGTAAAAGACCTGATTGCAGGAGATTATTCTCAGGTGTTGGACATGCAGGGAAGCTCTGAAATCACTAATATTACCAATAATCTCAATGATTTATCAGAAGTAATTCGTCTAACCCAGGAAAATCTGGAACAGGAGAGTAAAAGATTACATAGTATCCTGTCTTACATGACGGATGGAGTCCTTGCGACCAATCGTCGTGGCAAGATTACTATGATTAATGACATGGCTAAGAAACAGCTAGGTGTTCAGAAAGAAGATGTTCTAAACAAAAGTATCCTAGAATTGCTTGAGATTGAAGATGAGTATGAACTTCGTGATTTGATTACCCAAGTTCCTGAGCTTATGATTGATTCTCAGGATGCCAATGGTGAATATCTGAGCCTTCGTGTACGTTTTGCCTTGGTTCGTCGAGAGTCTGGCTTTATCTCAGGGTTGGTTGCAGTTTTGCATGATACGACGGAGCAGGAGAAGGAAGAACGGGAACGGAGGCTCTTTGTTTCCAACGTTAGTCATGAGCTACGGACGCCTCTGACCAGCGTAAAATCCTATCTTGAAGCCTTGGATGAGGGTGCCTTGTCAGAACCTGTCGCTCCAGACTTTATCAAGGTGTCTCTAGACGAAACAAACCGTATGATGCGGATGGTGACGGATCTTCTCCATCTTTCACGTATTGATAATGCAACCAGTCATCTAGATGTGGAACTGATTAACTTTACAGCTTTTATTACTTTTATTCTTAACCGTTTTGATAAGATGAGGGGATCAGATGAAGAGAAGAAATACGAATTGGTTAGAGATTATCCGATCACGTCTGTCTGGATTGAAATTGATACAGACAAAATGACGCAGGTGATTGATAATATTCTTAACAATGCCATTAAGTATTCACCAGATGGTGGGAAAATCACAGTGACCATGAAGACAACTGATGATCAGATGATTTTATCAATCTCAGACCAAGGCTTGGGTATTCCTAAGCAGGATTTACCACGTATTTTTGACCGTTTCTACCGTGTTGACCGTGCTAGAAGTCGTGCTCAAGGTGGAACAGGTTTGGGACTGTCTATTGCTAAAGAAATTATCAAACAACATAATGGCTTTATTTGGGCCAAAAGTGAATACGGTAAGGGTTCAACCTTTACCATTGTACTCCCTTATGATAAGGATGCAGTGAAAGAAGAAGTATGGGAGGATGAAGTAGAAGACTAGAATGAGTGAAATAGGCTTTAAATACAGTATTTTAGCGTCGGGCTCCAGTGGAAATTCCTTTTATCTGGAAACCCCAAAAAAGAAGCTTTTAGTGGATGCAGGCTTGTCTGGTAAGAAAATTACCAGCCTACTTTCTGAAATAAATCGCAAACCAGAAGACCTTGATGCCATCTTGATTACCCATGAGCATTCAGATCATATCCATGGAGTGGGAGTTTTGGCTCGCAAGTATGGTATGGATCTTTATGCCAATGAAAAAACTTGGCAAGCTATAGAAAATAGCAAGTATCTTGGCAAGGTAGATTCTTCGCAAAAGCACATCTTTGAAATGGGCAAAACCAAGACATTTGGAGATATCGATATCGAGAGTTTTGGTGTAAGCCATGATGCAGTCGCACCGCAGTTCTATCGCTTTATGAAGGATGACAAGAGTTTTGTCCTTTTGACAGATACAGGTTATGTTAGTGACCGTATGGCAGGAATTGTCGAGAATGCAGATGGCTATCTTATCGAGTCCAACCATGATGTAGAGATTTTGCGAGCAGGTTCCTATGCTTGGCGCCTCAAACAACGAATCCTATCGGATCTTGGTCATCTTTCTAACGAGGACGGTGCTGAAGCCATGATTCGGACGCTAGGAAATCGCACTAAGAAAATCTATCTTGGTCACTTGTCTAAGGAAAACAATATCAAGGAGCTAGCTCACATGACCATGGTCAATCAGCTAGCCCAGGCTGATCTGGGAGTCGGAGTAGACTTTAAGGTTTATGATACCTCACCAGATACCGCAACACCATTGACAGACATATAAAAAAGAAGGCGAGCGCCTTCTTTTGTTATGTTTAGTTATTATTTTCTACTCCAAACACCATTTAAAATATGATATAATAAGGTTTATAGTACGAGAGAGGTTGCTTATGACAATAGATATTAGTGAAGAAAGTTTGGCTATGGAGTCTGCTGACTTATTAAAAATTCTTTTAAAAGATCGAACGACCAAGAAAAATATTGTTTGGGCGACTCATTCTTATGAATTGTTGGGAAAGGGATTTGCTCCAAGTGACCGCATTACTCCAAGTAGGGTGACGGGAACCTATGCAAACTTGATTCAACCCCGATCAGAAAAGTCTAAGTATGAGCAAAAAGACCGAACCAAGATTAGAGCCGAAGTCTTTACGCCAACTTGGTTGGTTGAAAAGCAAAATGGCTATGTGGAAGCTGAACTTGAAGCTCTGGATCTTGAAGATTATATCCAATTACGCTGGCTAGAAATCACCTGTGGTGAAGCACCTTATATGGTAACGCGTTATGATACAGTAACTGGTGAGGAAATTCCATTATCTGAGCGAGTTGGGTTTGTAGATAGAAAACTACAACGGATTAGTCGTGAGGTTTCAGATGAAGTCACCTTTTATGAACTTGTAAAAAAAGCTTATCGAGCTTCTTATGGATATGAGTATCAAGGAGATTCTCTCCTTTTGGCGCGTGAAAATCTTTTAGCGACATTTGAAGACTACTATCTTGCAAAGACTGGAAATCAACCGAGATTAGAGCAAAAGAAAGAAATTGCGACTATTATATCCTACAATGTCTTTCAGATGGATGGATTGAAAAAAATTAGTCCTTACTCAGCTACACAAAAGCAATCTCAACAGTTAAGCTTGTTTTCCGATGAGCTGGAAGTAGAACAAGCAGAAGAATCTAAAACCCAAATCAAAGACTGGAAAAAAAATAAAATGATAGGTTTTGAGCGCCTATCTAGTGAGGAAAGTGAAATGAAATTTGATGTCGTGATAGGAAATCCGCCATATCAGGATAATACATTAGGAGAAAATGTTTCATTTGCTCCTCCTGTTTATCATAATTTTCTTGATGAATCGGTTAAAATAGCTGATAGAAGCATTTTAATAACTCCCGGAAGATTTTTGTTTAATGCTGGTGGAACTCCAAAAAGTTGGAATAACAAAATTTTAACAAATGAACACGTTAAAGTTGAATATTATGAACAAGACTCGTCAAAGGTTTTTTCAGGTACAGATATAAAAGGTGGAGTTGCAATCATTTATCAAGATAATAATAGTTTATTTGAACCAATTGATACCTTTACTCCATTTAAAGAATTAAATGAGATCTTACATCTAGTGATGTCAAAAAATTTAGATTCTTTCACTAAGATTGTTAGTGGTAGAGGAGTATATAAATTATCAAAAAGAGCTTTAGAAGAATATCCAGAAATTGAAAAAATACAATCTAAAGGACATAAATATGATGTAGGGTCAGGTGCTTTTAGAATTTTAAAGAATATCATCTTCTTTGAAGAAAAGAAATTTGATAGTCAGATTTCTTTTTTAGGGTTGTATAATTCAAAACGTGTATATTATTATGCAGATGAAAAAAATTTTGCATTACCTGACCACTTTTATAAATATAAAGTTTTTATTCCAAAATCAAATGGAAGTGGGGCAATAGGTGAAGTATTATCTACACCCCTAATCGGGGAACCCCTAATCGGGGCTACAGAGACATTTCTTTCTATTGGTGGTTTTGAAACTTATACAGAGGCTTCTAATTGTTTAAAATACATCAAAACAAAGTTTGCAAGAGCATTGTTGGGAGTATTAAAAATTACACAGGACAACACTAAAGAAAAGTGGGCAAAAGTACCTTTATTTAATTTTTCGGTCAATTCTGATATTGACTGGTCACAGTCGGTATCAGACATTGACCGACAGTTATATGAATATTTTGACCTCACTCCAGAGCACATTGCCTTTATTGAGACTCATGTAAGGGAGATGGATTGATGGTAGAAATTAAAACCTCGAAAGAAATTCATCCTAAAATCTATGCCTACACCACACCTACGGTAACAAGCAATAAGGGCTGGATCAAGATTGGTTATACGGAGCGTGATGTCAGACAACGGATTAAAGAACAAACGCATACTGCTCATATAGATACAGACATATTGTGGACTGGAGATGCGACCTATACAGAAGAACCTGATAAGGGAAAGACTTTTAAGGACCATGATTTCCACCATTTCCTTTCTTTCCATGATGTGGAACGTCGTCCCAAGACGGAATGGTTTTACTTTAATGGAACTCCTGAAAAATCTAAAAATCTTTTCGATAAGTTTGTTCAGCATGATTTGTCAGGTTATCAGCCTGGCCAAGGACAGGACTATACTCTGCGACAAGAGCAAGAAGAAGCAGTTTCTAAGATATTAGCTTATTTCAAGAATCATCTAGGAGGTAAGTTCCTTTGGAATGCCAAGCCACGCTTTGGTAAAACCTTGTCTACCTATGATCTAGTTCGTCGAATGGATGCTGTCAATGTCCTGATTGTAACAAACAGACCTGCCATTGCCAACTCATGGTATGATGATTTTGAAAAATTCATAGCAGGTCAAACGACTTACAAGTTTGTTTCTGAATCGGATAGCCTTAAAAGTCGTCCAACCTTGTCACGAAAAGAATTTGTTGGTATTTTAGATGACGATGTAAGACAACTTGCTTTTATCAGTCTTCAAGACTTGAAAGGCTCTGCTTATCTAGGTGGAGAGCATAACAAACTTAAATGGGTTACAGATCTCCACTGGGATTTATTGGTTATCGATGAGGCTCACGAAGGAGTTGATACCTTTAAGACAGACCAAGCTTTTAATAAGATTCGACGGAATTTCACTCTTCATTTGTCAGGTACACCATTTAAGGCATTGGCCAAAGGAGATTTTACAGAGGATCAAATCTACAACTGGTCTTATGCTGATGAGCAGGCAGCCAAAACGAATTGGTCGCCTGAGCAAGAAGAGGAAAATCCATATGAGAGCTTGCCTCAATTAAATCTCTTTACCTATCAAATGTCTCAGATGATTGGTGAGGAGTTAGAAAAAGGGGCTCAACTTGATGGAGAGAATATCGACTATGCTTTTGACTTGAGTGAATTTTTCGCTACAGATGATAAAGGGAAATTTATCCATGAGCAAGATGTTAGAAATTGGCTAAATACTCTATCAAGCAATGAAAAGTATCCATTTTCAACCAAAGAACTTCGTAATGAACTCAAGCATACTTTTTGGCTGTTAGAACGTGTAGCCTCAGCTAAAGCTTTAAAAGCACTACTAGAAGAACACCCAATTTATGAAAACTATGAGATTGTTCTAGCTGCAGGTGATGGACGTATGTCCGAAGAAGACGATAAAGTCAAACTCAAATCCTTAGATTTGGTTAGAAAGGCGATAGCAGAGAATGACAAAACCATTACTCTATCCGTTGGTCAGTTGACGACAGGTGTGACTATCCCTGAATGGACAGGCGTATTGATGTTATCAAACTTGAAATCACCTGCCCTTTATATGCAAGCTGCCTTCCGTGCTCAAAACCCTTACTCATGGAGCGATAACAAAGGAAACCACTTCCGTAAAGAAAGAGCCTATGTCTTTGACTTTGCGCCAGAAAGAACCCTGATTCTCTTTGATGAGTTTGCGAACAACTTATCACTTGCAACTGCAGGAGGTGGAGGAACTTCCGCAACTCGTGAAGAAAATATCAGAGAATTACTAAATTTCTTCCCTGTCATAGCTGAAGATAGTGCTGGTAAGATGGTTGAAATTGATGCCAAGGCAGTTCTGACTATACCGCGTCAAATAAAAGCTAGGGAAGTCCTCAAACGTGGCTTTATGTCCAATCTCCTTTTTGATAATATCAGCGGTATTTTCCAAGCTAGTCAAACAGTTCTAGATATTTTAAATGAGCTGCCAGTTGAAAAGGAAGGCAAGTTACAAACACCTTCTGATTTACTAGATTTTTCAGATGTTACAGTGGATGATGAAGGAAATGCAGTAGTAGACCATGAAATTGTAATTAATCAGCAAATGCGACTTTTTGGTGAAAAAGTCTATGGACTTAGTCAATCTGTGACAGATTTGTTCACTAAGGATGAGGACAGAACTCAAAAACAGCTGGTTAATGATTTGAGCAAGACAGTTTCTTCAGTGATTGTAGAAGATTTGAAAGGTGAATATAACCTAAAAACTCGAGAAACAGATCAAATCAAGAAGCAAATTACAGCAACATTTGAGAATGAAATTCGAAAAAATGATATCGAAAGAAAAATTTCTGAAGCTCATATCAAGGAAGAGTTGCAGCAACAGCTCAAGAAAGCAAATGATAAGGAGCAGAAAGATAAGATTCAAGAAGATCTTGAAAAACGAATAGAAAAAAATAATCTCATCCACAAAGAAAAACTAGAACAAACACTCAAAAAAGAAGTGGAAAAAATGCCTGAGAAGTTTATCGAACAGGTTGAGGTCAAACGTGTTGAACAGTTGAAACAATCTGCTCAAGATGAAATCCGGGATCACCTTCGAGGATTTGCACGAACAATCCCTAGTTTTATCATGGCCTATGGTGATCATTCCCTAACGCTTGATAATTTTGACACCTTTGTTCCTGAGCATGTTTTCTTTGAGGTGACTGGTATTACGATTGACCAATTTCGTTATTTGAGAGATGGTGGGCAGGATTTTTCAGGACATCTCTTTGATCGAGCAACATTTGATGAAGCCATTCAAGAATTTCTTCGCAAGAAAGAGGAGCTAGCAGATTATTTTAAAGATCAAAAAGAAGATATCTTTGACTATATTCCACCGCAAAAGACCAACCAGATTTTCACTCCTAAACGGGTGGTGAAGAGGATGGTAGATGAACTTGAGAACGAAAGCCCAGGAATCTTTGATGATCCATCTAAGACATTCATTGATTTGTACATGAAGTCAGGTCTCTATATTGCTGAACTTGTTAAGCGACTATACAATAGTAATGGCTTAAAAGATGTATTTCCAAATCCTGAAGAACGCTTAAAACATATCCTAGAAAATCAAGTTTATGGATTTGCGCCTTCAGAAATTATCTATAACATTTCGACTAATTTTATCTTTGGAAATCTCTCTCAAGATATCAGTAGGAAGAATTTTGTTTTAGAAGATACTATTCCAGCAGCTAAAGAAGGAAGAATTCAGGAGTTGGTTGATAAATATTTTGAATGCAATTAAAAAAGAAGGCGAGAGCCTTTGTACTGACCCCAAAAAGTTAGACAATTAATTTAAGCAAAGGATTTAGTTCTATATTGTACAGGGCTAAGTCCTTTTAGTTTTACCTTAATTCGTTTGTTGTTGTAGTAATCAATATAGTCTACAATAGCTTGTTCCAAGTGTTCAAGTGACTGAAACGTATTCTCATAACCATAAAACATTTCAGACTTAAGAATGCCAAAGAAAGATTCCATCATACCGTTATCTGGGCTATTTCCCTTACGTGACATAGATGGTTGGATTCCCTTATTCTTTAAAAAATGATGATAGAAATCGTGTTGGTATTGCCATCCTTGGTCACTATGGAGAATTGTATTCTCGTAATGGTTCTCTGTAAAGGCTTGTTCTAGCATAGCTTTCATTTGTACTAAGTTCGGCGAAGTAGAAAGATTGTAGGAGATAATTTCGCTGTTAAAGCCATCTAAAACTGGTGATAAATAAAGCTTTTGGCTGCTTGCTGGAATGGCAAATTCTGTCACATCCGTATAACACTTTTCCATTGGTTTGGTTGCTTCAAATTGACGTTGAATAAGATTATCTGCTTTCTTGCCAACCTCTCCTTGGTATGAAGAATACTTCCTTTTACGGCGAATTCGAGCCGTTAAACCAAGTACTTTCATCAGACGCTGCACCTTCTTATGGTTCACTACGAAGCCACGATTTCGTAATTCTAGAGTCATGCGACGATAGCCGTAATTTCCTTTATGCTCAGTATAAATTGACTGAATTTCAGCTTTAATATCATAATCTTTATCGCTTTGATCCAGCTGTTTTAAGTGGTAATAATAAGTTGAACGGGCAAGCTTAATAATCTTTAGAAGGATATCTAAAGAAAACTCTGTTACCAGTCCTTGAACAATTTCCGTTTTTCTTCTTGCTCCTTTTCGTCCCTCAATCGGAGTTCTCTCAACTTTTTTAGAATGGCATTCTCCGCTCTCAAGTACTCATTTTCTGCTTGAAGACGTTCTAATTCTGTCATATCTTCAAATCTCTTCTTTGGCTTACGTCCCATTTTAGGTGGTCTCCCTCTTGTTTTCTCAACAATAGTATACCCGTTTTTCTTATATTGTGCCAGCCAATTCGAAAGTAATCCACTACTTAGAAGAGCATAATCCAGAGACGCCCTAATTTGTGAATGCCCCTCAAGAAGAACTTTATCAATGATCTCTTGTTTTAGTTCAGGAGAATAGTAACAATTCTTTCCTTTTTTGACGAACTCTATTCCGTAACGATCAATCAATTTAATCATGTACCTAAGATTAGAATTGTTTATCCCAAATTTATTTGAAAGCTTCTCTAAGCTATATCCTTGTTTTCTAAGTTCATAGATCTGAACTTTATCATCATAACTCAATTTCATAATAAAACACCCCAAAAGTTAGATTTTTACTGTCTAACTTTTGGGGTGCAGTACACTTCTTTTGTTGTTTTTTTACAATCCAGCAAAGTCCTTGATTTCTTGTGCTGACATTGAAGAGTCGCAACGGACATTGATTTGTCCATCTGCAATATGAACAAAGCCTGGTACAGTTGGGATTCCGTAGCGTGAGCGGAATTCTTGCAACTCATTGAGTTGGCTTGGTTCTTCACTGTTGATGAAGTAGATGTGAGCTTTGGTTTCAGCTACGACACCTGCTAAAGTACCTGCAAATTTACGGCAGTAAGGGCAAGTTTTGCGACCGATAAAGAAGGTTGCAGTTTCTTTTTTATCAAGAGCTTCTTGCGCACGCGCAACTGTAGTGACTTCAAGGTCTTTGATATTATCTAAAAATTGTTCCATGAGATTACCTCGCTTTCATTGATAAGTCTAGTATGCCATAAAATTTCTAAAATTGCTTAGATTTGATACGAAAAAAAGATGAGATTGGTTGGTCTCATCTTTTATAGGGCTTTATTTTACAAAAGCATTGATTTCTGCTTCGATGTTAGCAATTTTAGCTTGTGATTCTTCGTTGGTTTCACCTACAACTGCAATGTAGAACTTGATTTTTGGTTCTGTACCTGAAGGGCGAACGGCAATCCATGAACCGTCAGCAAGTGTGTATTTCAAAACATCACTTGGAGGAGTTGTCAAGTTTGTAACAGTTCCGTCAGCAGCAGTAGCAGTTTGAGCCTTGAAGTCTTCTACGACAGTGATAGCTGTTGCGTTCCATTCTTTTGGAGCATTGTTACGGAATTTAGCCATAATCGCTTTGATTTGTTCTGCTCCATCGACACCAGAAAGAGTCACAGAGATTGTTTTTTCAGCATAGTAGCCGTACTCTTTGTAGATTTCTTCGATACCGTCAGCAAGTGTCAAACCACGTGAACGGTAGTAGGCAGCAAGTTCAGCAACGACTAGAACAGCTTGGATAGCGTCTTTATCACGTACGAATGGTTTAATCAAGTAACCGAAGCTTTCTTCAAATCCCATCATGTAAGTGTGATTGTGTTTTTCTTCAAATTCTTGGATTTTTTCAGCGATGAATTTGAAACCAGTCAGAACGTTGAACATGGTTGCGCCGTAGCTTTCAGCAATCTTCGTCACCAAGTCAGTTGATACGATAGATTTACATAGAGCTGCATTTTCAGGAAGAGTTCCAGCGTTTTTGTGGGCTTCCAAGATGTATTTAGCCATGATGGCACCAATTTGGTTACCTGAAAGGTTGAGGTAGCTACCATCTTTTTGAAGAACTTCAACACCAACACGGTCAGCATCAGGGTCAGTTGCCACAAGAACATCTGCACCAACTTGACGACCAAGTTCTTCAGCAAGGGCAAAGGCTGCTTGGCTTTCTGGGTTTGGAGATTTTACAGTTGAGAAGTCAGGATCGGCAGTTGCTTGCGCTTCAACGACTTGAACAGAGTCAAATCCTGCTTGGGCAAGAGCACGACGAGCCAACATTTCACCAGTACCATGAAGTGGTGTGTATACAATTTTCATGTCTTTACCGAATTCTTCAATCAAGGCTGGGTTGATGTTTACGTCCTTAACCTCTTTAAGGTATTCTACGTCAACAGCTTCGCCGATAACTTCAATTAAGCCAGAAGCTTTTTCAGCTTCCACATCAGCAACTTCAACTGCAAATGGATTTTCGATTGCACGAATGTATGTTGTCAAAGCGTCTGCATCGTGTGGAGGCATTTGTCCACCGTCTTCACCGTAAACCTTGTAACCGTTAAATGGTGCTGGGTTGTGGCTAGCTGTGACCATGATACCTGCGAAACAGTTGAGGTGACGAACTGCAAATGATAGTTCTGGAGTTGGACGAAGGCTTTCAAATACGTAAGATTTGATGCCGTGTTTAGCAAGAACGGCCGCAGACTCAAAGGCAAACTCAGGTGAGAAGTGACGGCTATCGTAGGCAATTGCCACACCACGTTCTTTTTCGTTTCCACCTTTTGACTCAATCAAACGAGCCAATCCTTCAGTTGCTTGGCGAACAACGTAGATGTTGATGCGGTTTGTACCAGCACCAATCAAGCCACGCATACCCGCAGTACCAAATTCAAGATTTGTATAAAAGGCATCTTCCTTAGTTTTTTCGTCCATATTTTCCAAATCTTGGCGAAGGTAGTCAGGAAGCTCCGCAAAATCAACCCATTTCTGGTAATTTTCTTGGTAAGACATTGAAATTCTCCTTTTTGTAAATTGTTTTAACCGTTCACATTATAGCACTTTTTAGCGTTTTAGTAAAACGTTAGCATGAGAGTCACTACTTTAATAAATCATTTTCCTCACGATATCTATCAGATTTAGTTTTCTGGTTTTCTATTGTATAAGCATAGGAAATAGATTTTAAAAAAACATTTAGTGATTAGTTAGGCATTTATAATTTGTTCCACCAATTTTAGAAAGAATTCTATAATTTTTAGATTTTTTTAAACATTCGGTTTTCTGTTTTGAATATTATTATACCTATGGTATAATATCAGTAATAATAAAAGGAGACATTCTATTATGAAAAAAATTCTTAAGCATTCTGCTTTGTTGTTATCAGCTTTAGCACTTGTTGCTTGTGGAACTTCGAAAAAAGCCAGCGACAACGGTACTGCATCAAATTCTAACTTTGAAATATCTGTTAAAGATGGAATGTTTGTATTGCCTAAGGATGAAAATTCATCTTCAAGCTATCTTGCACTTCAAGTAGAAATCAAAAACAATCGTGACAAACAGTTCAGTTTCACTAGTCGCGATATCACTCTTTACAATGAAAAAGATGAAAAAGTAGAACCAATTCAAATGTATGATAGTGACAGTAAAACTAAATTCATGGATTATGGGGATAGTATTTCTAAAGGAAAAAGTGTAGCTGGCTATGTTGTCTATGAAGTTGATAAAAATGCTAAATATGAGCTTCATTTTGCACCTAGCTTCTATGAAGATATCAAAGAAAAATCTAATAAGAATAATGACGTAGCTATCAAAGTTGATCCAAGTAAGTACGAAGATCATATTGATGAAGCTAAAGAGGTAATGAAAAAGTATGTTGATGCGGTTTACCTTGATGGGGAAAGCTCAGGTGGTGGGAAAAAACTAAGCACTACTGACAATAAGGCTAAAGTTGTTCCCCTTGCAGATGATAAAAAATCATCTGATAATGGAGCTGAATTCACTAATGATGTTAAGGCTGATCGGGAAGAATTCATTAAGAAATTTACAGAATCATTCGGAAAAAGTTTTTATAACTACAAACCTTCAGATTCAGAACTTCGCACCTTTGCTGAAGGATATATCAAAGCTAATGCTAAACGAGCAAAGGTAGAATACAAAGTAAAAACTTATTTACCTGACTATGCAGTTATCTATGTAAGACCAGAAACAATTGACTTGGATAACTTAAATGTTTATGAACTAAGCCGTAAATTCTACGAAGAAAATAAAGGAAAATATGGTAACTATTCAGAAGCTATGAAAGCTGGTGAGAAGTATATTCTAGAAAATGCTCCAAGCCAATTTGAGTCTACTCCTCTAGATACTAGTGATAGTATGAGAAAAGAGGGGTATGAAATTAAAATGAGTAAAAAAGATGGGAAATGGACCATTGACACTTCTTCTAAGAACTATGATTTAAACGATATGGCTCGCACATTCCGTGGAGGGGTTGGTTATTAATATTAAAAGTTCGAGTTTTAAACTTGAACTTTTTTATTGCATTTGTATAAAATAGAAAAAGATAGTAAAATAGGTTTATGATTATTTTACAAGCTAATAAAATTGAACGTTCTTTTGCAGGAGAGGTTCTTTTTGATAATATCAACCTGCAAGTTGATGAACGAGACAGGATTGCTCTTGTTGGGAAAAATGGTGCAGGTAAGTCTACTCTTTTGAAGATTTTGGTTGGAGAAGAGGAGCCAACTAGTGGAGAAATCAATAAGAAAAAAGATATTTCTCTGTCTTACCTAGCCCAAGATAGCCGTTTTGAGTCTGAAAATACCATCTACGATGAGATGCTTCATGTCTTTGATGACTTGCGTCGTAAGGAGAAACAACTTCGTCAGATGGAGCTAGAGATGGGTGAAAAGTCTGGTGAGGATTTGGATAAACTGATGTCAGATTACGACCGCTTATCTGAGAATTTTCGCCAAGCAGGTGGTTTTACTTATGAAGCTGATATTCGAGCGATTTTAAATGGATTCAAGTTTGACGAGTCTATGTGGCAGATGAAAATAGCTGAACTTTCAGGTGGTCAAAATACTCGTCTGGCTCTGGCCAAAATGCTTCTTGAAAAGCCAAACCTCTTGGTATTGGACGAGCCAACCAACCACTTGGATATTGAAACCATCGCCTGGCTAGAAAATTACTTGGTAAACTATAGCGGTGCCCTCATTATTGTCAGCCACGACCGTTATTTCTTGGACAAGGTTGCGACGATTACTCTGGATTTGACCAAGCATTCTTTGGATCGCTATGTGGGCAATTACACTCGTTTTGTCGAGTTGAAGGAGCAAAAGCTAGCTACTGAAGCAAAAAACTATGAAAAGCAACAAAAAGAAATTGCCGCTCTGGAAGATTTTGTCAACCGCAATCTAGTCCGAGCTTCAACGACCAAACGTGCACAATCTCGCCGTAAACAACTAGAAAAAATGGAGCGCTTGGACAAGCCTGAAGCTGGCAAGAAATCAGCCAATATGACCTTCCAGTCGGAAAAAACGTCGGGAAACGTCGTTTTGACTGTTGAAAACGCGGCTATTGGCTATGATGGAGAAATATTGTCAGAGCCTATCAATCTAGACCTTCGTAAAATGAATGCCGTTGCTATCGTTGGTCCAAATGGGATTGGGAAATCAACTTTTATCAAGTCAATAGTAGACCAGATTCCTTTTATCAAGGGTGAGAAGCGCTTTGGCGCTAATGTTGAGGTTGGTTACTATGACCAAACCCAAAGCAAGCTGACACCAAGTAATACTGTATTGGATGAACTCTGGAATGATTTTAAACTGACACCAGAAGTTGAAATCCGTAATCGTCTAGGTGCCTTCCTTTTCTCAGGAGATGATGTTAAAAAATCAGTCGGCATGCTGTCTGGTGGGGAGAAAGCGCGTTTGCTTCTGGCTAAACTGTCTATGGAGAACAACAACTTTCTAATCCTTGACGAGCCAACCAACCACTTGGATATTGATAGCAAGGAAGTGTTGGAAAATGCTTTGATTGACTTTGATGGAACTCTTCTATTCGTTAGCCATGACCGTTACTTTATCAATCGTGTGGCCACTCATGTACTGGAATTGTCTGAGAAGGGTTCGACTCTTTACTTGGGAGATTACGACTACTATGTTGAGAAGAAAGCAGAAGTAGAAATGACTCAGGCTGAGGAAGCTTCAACTAGTAATCAAGTAAAAGAATCAAGTCCAGTTAATGACTACCAGGCCCAGAAAGAAAGTCAAAAAGAAGTTCGCAAACTCATGCGACAAATTGAAAGTCTAGAAGCTGAAATTGAAGAGTTAGAAAGTCAAAGCCAAGCCATTTCTGAACAAATGTTGGAAACCAACGATGCTGAAAAACTGATGGAATTGCAGACTGAGCTGGACAAAATCAGCCACCGTCAGGAAGAAGCTATGCTTGAGTGGGAAGAATTGTCAGAGCAGGTGTAAAGATGGAACATCTTGGAAAAGTATTTCGTGAATTTCGGACAAGTGGAAATTATTCTTTAAAGGAGGCCGCAGGAGAGTCCAGTTCAACCTCTCAGTTATCTCGCTTTGAGCTTGGGGAGTCTGACCTAGCAGTCTCACGTTTCTTTGAGATTTTGGATAACATTCATGTCACAATCGAAAATTTCATGGACAAGGCAAGGAATTTTCACAATCATGAACATGTTGCTATGATGGGACAAATTGTGCCCCTTTACTATTCAAATGATATTTCAGGTTTTCAAAAGCTTCAAAGTGAACAACTTGAAAAGGCTAAGAGTTCGATCAATCCTCTTTATTTTGAGCTGAACTGGATTTTGCTACAAGGTCTGATTTGTCAAAGAGATTCGAGTTATGATATGAAGCAGGATGATTTGGATAAGGTAGCAGATTATCTTTTCAAAACAGAAGAATGGACCATGTATGAGTTGATTCTGTTTGGTAATCTCTATAGTTTCTACGATGTGGACTATGTCACTCGAATTGGTAGAGAAGTTATGGAGAGGGAAGAATTTTACCAAGAGATTGGTCGCCATAAGAGATTGGTTTTGATTTTGGCCCTTAATTGTTACCAGCATTGTTTAGAGCATTCTTCTTTTGATAATGCTAGCTACTTCGAGGCTTATACAGAGAAGATTATTGGCAAAGGGATCAAACTGTATGAGCGTAATGCTTTCCATTATCTAAAAGGCTTTGCCTTGTACCAAATAGGACAGTGTAAAGAAGGTTGTAAGCAGATGCAAGAGGTCATGCATATTTTTGATGTGTTAGGTCTTCCTGAGCAAGTAGCCTATTATCAGGAACACTACGAAAAATTTATCAAAAATTAATTTTCCCAAATAAGGGAAAAATGAAAAAGCTCCTTTCGGTTTTGATACAATAGTTTCAAAATTTGAGAGGAGTTTTTATATGAATCGCTATGCAGTACAGCTGATTAGTCGCGGAGCTGTTAACAAGATGGGTAATATGCTCTATGATTATGGAAATAGTGTCTGGTTGGCTTCCATGGGAACTATCGGACAGACAGTTTTAGGAATGTATCAGATTTCTGATCTCGTCACATCTATTCTCGTAAATCCTTTCGGCGGAGTCGTTTCAGACCGTTTTTCTCGTCGTAAGATTTTAATGACGACAGACCTTGTTTGTGGTATTCTTTGCCTGGCTATTTCTTTCATAAGGAATGATAGTTGGATGATTGGAGCTTTGATTTTTGCCAATATTGTTCAGGCTATTGCTTTTGCCTTTTCTAGACCTGCAAATAAGGCCATTATCACAGAACTGGTAGAGAAGGATGAACTGGTCCTCTATAATTCTCGTTTGGAGTTGGTCTTGCAGGTTGTCAGTGTGAGTTCCCCTGTACTCTCTTTTCTGGTCTTACAATTCGCAAGTCTTCGCATTACCTTGGTATTAGATGCCCTTAGTTTTTTTCTCGCTTTTGGTTTGGTAGCCTTGCTTCCAAAGAAAGAAGAGAAGGCTTTGGGTGAGAAGAAACTCACATTTAAAGTTATTATTTCTGATATTAAGGAGGGAGTTCACTATATTGTGAAGCAAAAGGAAATCTTCTTTTTGTTAGTCATGGCTTCAAGTGTCAATTTTTTCTTCGCAGCCTTTAATTATCTCCTTCCCTTTTCAAATCAGCTTTATGGAGTACAAGGTGCCTATGCCACTATTTTAACAATGGGTGCTATCGGATCTATTGTTGGGGCCCTGTTAGCTAGTAAGATTAAAGCTAGTATGGAAATGCTTCTGTTTTTATTGGCTCTGACTGGACTTGGAGTGATGATAATGGGATTTACTCTCCCATCCTACCTCTCTTTTTCAGGGAATTTCATTTGTGAATTATTTATGACGATGTTCAATATTCACTTTTTTACTCAAGTACAAACCAAGGTTGAAGGTGAATATCTTGGTAGAGTTCTCAGTTCGATTTATACCCTAGCTATACTTTTTATGCCAATTGCAACAGGTTTGATGACCTGGCTTCCAAGTGTCCATCTTTATACTTTTTTAATTATAGGCCTTGGAGTTGTCATCTTATCCTTCTTAGCTCTAGGCTATGTTCGAACTCATTTTAAAAAAGAGATATAAGTCTGCTTGGTGTTCAAAAATAATTCCAAACTAAGTGTTTTTTCCGCCCTTCTCGTTTGTGAGGAGGGCTTATTTTATGGTAAAATGGTTTTATGAATAAAAGAATGAATGAGTTAGTCGCCTTGCTCAATCGCTATGCGAACGAGTACTATACCAGCGATAATCCGTCGGTTTCGGACAGTGAGTATGATCGCCTTTATCGAGAGTTGGTTGAGTTGGAGGCTGCCTATCCAGATCAAGTATTAGCAGACAGTCCGACCCATCGTGTTGGTGGCAAGGTTTTAGATGGTTTTGAAAAATACAGTCATCAGTATCCTCTTTATAGTTTGCAGGATGCTTTTTCACGTGAGGAGCTTGATGCTTTTGATGCGCGTGTTCGTAAGGAAGTGCCTCATCCAACTTATATTTGTGAGCTGAAAATAGATGGCTTATCAATCTCGCTGACTTATGAAAAGGGGATTTTAGTTGCAGGTGCAACGCGTGGAGATGGTTCTGTTGGGGAGAACATCACAGAAAACCTCAAGCGTGTTAAGGACATTCCTTTGACCTTGCCAGAAGAACTAGATATCACAGTTCGTGGGGAATGTTACATGCCACGCGCTTCTTTTGACCAGGTTAACCAAGCTCGCCAAGAAAATGGAGAGCCTGAATTTGCCAATCCTCGTAATGCGGCAGCAGGAACTCTGCGTCAGCTGGATACAGCAGTAGTAGCCAAGCGTAACCTTGCCACTTTCCTCTATCAAGAAGCCAGTCCGTCAACTCGTGATAGCCAAGAAAAGGTTTTGAAGCACCTAGAACAACTAGGTTTTGTGGTTAATCCTAAGCGAATTCTGGCTGAAAGCATGGATGAGATTTGGGATTTTATCCAAGAAGTAGGACAGGAACGGGACAATCTGCCTTATGATATCGATGGGGTGGTGATTAAGGTCAATGATCTAGCAGGTCAAGAAGAACTTGGCTTTACCGTTAAGGCTCCAAAGTGGGCTGTAGCCTACAAGTTTCCTGCTGAGGAAAAAGAAGCTCAGCTTCTATCAGTTGACTGGACTGTGGGGCGTACTGGTGTTGTGACCCCAACTGCCAACCTGACTCCTGTTCAGCTTGCTGGTACAACTGTTAGCCGTGCGACCCTACACAATGTGGACTATATTGCTGAAAAAGATATCCGAAAAGACGATACGGTTATCGTTTATAAGGCTGGGGACATCATCCCTGCCGTTTTACGTGTGGTAGAGTCCAAACGAATTTCTGAAGAAAAACTAGATATACCTACAAACTGCCCAAGCTGTGATTCTGTCTTGTTGCACTTTGAAGATGAAGTGGCTCTCCGTTGTATCAATCCGCGTTGCCCTGCTCAAATCATGGAAGGCTTGATTCACTTTGCTTCTCGTGATGCTATGAATATTACAGGCCTTGGTCCATCTATTGTTGAGAAGCTTTTTGCTACAAATTTAGTCAAGGATGTGGCAGATATTTATCGTTTGAAAGAAGAAGATTTCCTCCTTTTAGAGGGGGTTAAGGAAAAGTCTGCTTCTAAACTGTATCAAGCTATTCAAGCATCTAAGGAAAATTCTGCCGAGAAGCTCTTGTTTGGTTTGGGAATTCGTCATGTGGGGAGCAAGGCTAGTCAGCTCTTACTCCAACATTTCCATTCAATCGAAAATCTGGCTCAGGCAGATCCAGAGGAAGTGGCTAATATTGAAAGTCTTGGTTGTGTGATTGCCAAGAGTCTTCAGAATTATTTTGCGACAGAGGGCTCTGAAATTCTCCTTAAAGAATTGAAAGAAGCTGGGGTCAATCTGGACTATAAAGGTCAGACTGTAGTGGCAGATGCGGCCTTGTCAGGTTTGACCGTGGTATTGACAGGAAAATTGGAACGTCTCAAACGCTCAGAAGCTAAAAGTAAACTCGAAAGTCTAGGTGCCAAGGTAACAGGCAGTGTTTCTAAAAAGACCGACCTCGTTGTTGCAGGAGCAGATGCTGGAAGCAAACTTCAAAAAGCACAAGAACTTGGTATCGAGGTTCGAGATGAAGCTTGGTTAGAAAGCTTGTAATAATCGTTTAAAATCAGAGTTTAGATGATATAACTATGTTTGTTGGTCGGGACAAAACCGGTCAAGAATTTTTTAGTGAAACAGAAACAAATTAAAAAAAGGAAAATAAAAAATGTATAACTACCCTATGCGCATTCATTACCATCGCAAGAATGGTGAATACGACACTTGCTCTTTTGTAAAAAGTCAGGACCAGCGAATTGATTTACTGACTTATAAAGAAGATTATTTTGGAGCTTTATTTAGCTTTGAACACCCAAGTGCCCATGCTTTGGAAAGCTTGAATTTTGTGGTTCATACAGGGCAAACCAGTAAAGAATATGCTATCCGTTTTAATCACTATCCTCTCTTAACAGAGGTCTGGATTTTGGAAGGGGATGATAGAATTTATTATTCTGAAAATCCTGCGATTGCCAGCCCTTTCTATAAAAATCAAAATCCTTTTGCCTTTGATAAGGCCATTAACAGTGCTAGTTTTGATCACCATTGGGGTTATCAAGGGGAATTGGGTTGTCGTGTAGAGGACAATCAGGCTCATTTTGCTCTTTGGGCTCCAACAGCGACAGAAGTTCAGGTTGTCGTTTATGAATCTGCTGTTAACGATGCTCCTGTTTGGAAGACTTTTGAGATGGAAAGAGGTAATAGCTACTCTTATAACCATAAAGACAATACAATCGGTGTCTGGAGTTTGGATGTTGAGGAAGATTTGACTGGTAAGGCTTATCAGTATCAAGTCCAATTCCCTCATCACCAAACAGTGACACGTGACCCTTATACCATCGCGACCAGCCCTGATGGCAAACGTTCAGCTATTCTGAGCCATGCAGAAAAGCAAGTTGAAAACTTCGAGGTTAAGCACGGTTCTGAGGCTACTTGGCGTTTGACAAATCCATGTAAGGCAGTCATCTGTGAAATGCATATTCGTGATTTGACCAAATCACCAACCTCAGGTGTGGATGAGCATCTTCGAGGAACTTTCTTGGGTGCAGCTCAGACTGGGACAGTTAACCTGTATGGCCAAGCAACTGCTTTTGATTACATCAAGAAGATCGGCTACAATTATGTTCAGTTGCAACCAATTGCAGATCGTCACAAAGAATACGATGAGGATGGAAATGTAATCTACAACTGGGGTTATGACCCACAAAACTATAACGCACCAGAAACAAGTTTATCAACCAATCCAAATGATCCAGCTCAGGTCATTCGTGATTTGAAGACCATGGTTCAAGCCTATCACGATGCGGGTATTGGTGTTATTATGGATGTGGTTTATAACCATACTTTCTCAGTTGTTGATGCACCTTTCCAAACAACTGTCCCTGATTACTATTATCGTATGAATCCAGATGGTACCTTCCAGAATGGAACGGGAGTTGGAAACGAAACGGCCAGCGAACACGAAATGTTCCGAAAGTATATGATTGATTCTCTTCTATACTGGGTGCAGGAATACAATATTGACGGCTTCCGTTTTGACTTGATGGGGATTCATGATGTCAAGACCATGCAGATGATTCGTCAAAGCTTGGATGAAATCGACCCAAACATTATCCTCTATGGAGAAGGATGGGATATGGGAACAGGTCTTGCCCCTTATGATAAGGCTAAGAAAGACAATGCCTACCAAATGCCAAACATCGGTTTCTTTAATGACAATCAGCGCGATGCTGTCAAAGGGGGAGAAGTCTACGGTGCTATCAAATCAGGTTTTGTCAGTGGTGCTGCGACAGAACCAATTCTAGCCAAAGCAATCTTAGGAAGTCGTGAACTAGGAACCTATACACATCCAAATCAAGTTCTTAACTACGTGGAAGCCCATGACAATTACAATCTTCACGATTTGTTGGCAACCCTTCATCCAGACCAAAGTTCAGAACAAATCATGCGCAAGGTTGAGACAGCCACAGCCATGAATCTGCTTATGCAAGGGATGGCTTTTATGGAAATTGGTCAAGAATTTGGTCGTACCAAACTAGTTGCGACAGGTGAGAATGGTGAGTTGACCCATGATGATAGAGAGCGTGCTATGAATAGCTATAATGCTCCAGACAGTGTGAACCAAGTCAACTGGGATTTGATCAATGAGCGTCAAGACAGCATTGAATTTATTCGCCAAATCATTCGATTGAAGACAGAAACCAGTGCCTTTTCTTACCCTACTTATGATGAAATTTACCATCATGTCTTTGTGCATTCAGCTCACGAACATAGTGGTTGGATTGTCTATGAGATTCAAGGGTTAGAACATTTACTGGTTGTATTTAATGCTAAAGGGCAAGACTTCCAGTTTGAAAATGCTGGAAATCTAGAACTATTGGTGACCAATAGCCATTTAAGTGATAAAGACAGGGTTGGTGGCGTCAGTGCCAGCGTCTTTAAAGTTTTGTAGAATAGAGTTACAATTTAAATTCATTTGTGGTGCTTTATCTGTTAATAAAATCAGGAGATTCGTTTCCTGATTTATTTTTTTACTTAAAATTATATTTTTGTTAGCTAAATAACGAACTTTATGATAGTATTATAAAAAAACAATTCGTTTTCAAAGCGTTTCTGAAAATTTCTTGATTTACAAGTGAACACATCAGTGAATTTGTTGAAGACTTTCAAAAGATTTTTTTGCAAATTCCGTAATTTACTTGAATCTTCCCTAAAAAGGTAGTATAATAAATCTACAGAAAACGCTTACAGAATTAGGAGGGTGTATGGATAAGAAAAAAGCTTTAGAAACCTTTATGACAGGTGAAAATTTTCACCTCCAGCACTATCTGGGAGCTCATAGGGAAGAAAAAAATGGAGAATCTGGCTATACTTTTCGTGTTTGGGCCCCAAATGCTCAAGCTGTTCACTTGGTAGGGGATTTCACCAATTGGGTTGAAAATCAAATTCCGATGGAACGAAATGAATTTGGAGTCTGGGAAGTCTTTACCAACCATGCTCATGAAGGCCAAATTTACAAGTACAATATCACGCGTGCAAATGGTCATCAGCTGATGAAGATTGACCCTTTGGCTGTACGGTATGAGGCACGACCTGGTACTGGGGCTATTTTAACAGAGATTCCAGAGAAAAAATGGAAAGATGGTCTCTGGCTAGCTCGTAGGAAACGTTTGAGTTTTGAAGAGCGTCCGGTCAATATTTACGAAGTTCATGCCGGTTCGTGGAAGAGAAATCCAGATGGAAATCCTTATAGTTTTGCTCAATTGAAGGATGAGCTGATTCCTTACTTGGTTGAGATGAACTATACTCACATTGAGTTTATGCCCTTGATGTCTCACCCACTAGGTTTGAGTTGGGGCTATCAGCTTATGGGTTACTTTGCTCTAGAGCATGCCTATGGTCGTCCTGAAGAGTTTCAAGATTTTGTTGAGGAATGTCACTTAAACAATATAGGCGTTATTGTAGACTGGGTACCTGGTCACTTTACTATCAATGATGATGCCTTGGCCTATTATGATGGAACACCGACTTTTGAATACCAAGACCATAATAAGGCTCATAACTACGGTTGGGGGGCTCTCAATTTTGATCTTGGAAAGAATGAAGTCCAGTCTTTCTTGATTTCTAGTATTAAATTCTGGATTGACTTTTACCATTTGGACGGTATTCGCGTGGATGCAGTTAGCAACATGCTCTATCTTGATTATGATGATGCACCATGGACGCCAAACAAGGATGGTGGCAATCTCAACTATGAGGGTTATTATTTCCTTCAACGCTTGAATGATGTGATTAAACTAGTTCATCCAGACGTTATGATGATAGCTGAGGAAAGTTCATCAGCTACTCAGATTACTGACACCAAGGATTCAGATGGTCTTGGTTTTGACTACAAATGGAATATGGGCTGGATGAATGATATCCTCCGTTTCTATGAAGAAGATCCGATTTACCGTAAATATGACTTTAACCTGGTGACTTTCAGCTTTATGTATGTCTTCAAGGAGAATTATCTCCTACCATTCTCACACGATGAAGTGGTTCATGGCAAGAAGAGTATGATGCACAAGATGTGGGGAGATCGCTATAATCAATTCGCAGGCTTGCGCAATCTCTACACTTACCAAATTTGTCACCCAGGTAAAAAATTGCTCTTCATGGGTAGCGAATACGGCCAATTCCTAGAATGGAAATCTGAAGAACAGTTGGAATGGTCTAACCTAGAAGACCCAATGAATGCGAAGATGAAGTATTTTACATCTCAGCTAAACAAGTTCTACAAAGACCACCGCTGTCTGTGGGAAATTGATACCAGCTATGATGGCATTGAAATTATTGATGCGGATAATCGAGACCAGAGTGTTCTTACCTTCATCCGTAAGGGTAAGAAGGACGACATGCTAGTCTGCGTCTTTAATATGGCACCTGTTGAACGAAAAGATTTTACAATCGGACTTCCTGTTGCAGGGATCTATGAAGAAGTCTGGAATACTGAGTTAGAAGAGTGGGGAGGCGTCTGGAAAGAGCATAATCAAACTGTTCAAACGCAAGAAGGACTATGGAAGGATTATGAGCAGACCTTGACCTTTACCCTACCTGCTATGGGAGCAAGTGTATGGAAAATCAGGCGCCGCTTGAAACCTACTAAAATTGTCACAAGTAAAAACCAAAAAGGAGTAGAAAATGAAGAATGAAATGTTAGCTTTGATTCTTGCCGGTGGGCAAGGAACTCGTCTCGGTAAACTCACTCAAAGCATCGCAAAACCAGCTGTGCAATTTGGTGGGCGCTACCGTATCATTGACTTTGCTCTTTCAAACTGTGCCAACTCAGGTATCAACAATGTTGGAGTTATTACACAGTACCAACCACTTGCTCTCAACAACCATATCGGGAACGGTTCAAGCTGGGGACTAGACGGTATCAATTCTGGTGTCTCTATTCTTCAACCTTACTCTGCAAGTGAAGGAAATCGTTGGTTTGAAGGGACTAGTCACGCTATTTACCAAAATATTGACTATATCGACAGTGTTAATCCTGAGTATGTCTTGATTCTCTCTGGGGATCACATCTATAAAATGGATTATGATGATATGCTCCAGTCTCACAAGGATAATAATGCCAGCTTGACAGTAGCAGTTTTAGATGTCCCTCTTAAAGAAGCTAGTCGTTTTGGTATCATGAACACAGATGCTAATAATCGTATCGTTGAATTTGAAGAAAAACCAGCTCAACCTAAATCTACAAAGGCTTCTATGGGTATTTACATCTTTGATTGGCAACGTCTTCGCAATATGCTTGTTGCTGCTGAAAAGAGCAATGTCGATATGTCAGACTTTGGTAAGAATGTCATTCCAAATTACCTTGAGTCAGGTGAAAGTGTCTATGCTTACGAATTTAATGGTTACTGGAAAGACGTTGGTACGATTGAGTCACTTTGGGAAGCCAACATGGAGTACATTTCTCCAGAAAATGCCTTGGATAGCCGTAACCGTCAATGGAAGATTTACTCAAGAAACTTAATTTCACCACCAAACTTCCTTGGGGCAAATGCTCACGTGGAAGATTCCTTGGTTGTTGATGGCTGTTTCGTAGATGGAACTGTTAAACATTCTATCCTCTCAACAGGTGCGCAAGTTCGTGAAGGGGCAGAAGTAGTAGATTCAGTTATCATGAGTGGTGCAATTGTTGGTCAGGGAGCTAAAATCAAACGTGCCATTATTGGTGAAGGTGCAGTTATTTCTGATGGTGTCGAAATTGATGGAACAGAAGAAGTACAAGTTGTAGGATATGATGAAGTAGTGGGGGTAGCAACAGATGAAGATTGATAAATATTCTGCCATTTTAGGAAACACAGTTGGTTTTCATGATATGTCAACATTGACCGACCACCGTCCAGTAGCTAGTTTGCCATTTGGTGGTAAATATCGTTTGATTGATTTCCCGCTTTCAAGTCTTGCTAATGCAGGTGTGCGTAGTATTTTCGGTATTTTTCAACAAGACAATATCAGCTCAGTCTTTGACCATATCCGTTCTGGTCGTGAGTGGGGCTTGTCAACTCTTCTTAGCCACTACTATCTAGGTATTTACAATACCCGTGTGGAAAGTAGTACAGTTGGAAAAGAATACTACCAACAGCTTCTTACTTATTTGAAACGTTCCGGCTCAAACCAAACAGTGTCACTTAACTGTGATGTTTTGATTAATATTGATCTGAACCAAGTTTTCCATCTACATAGTACAACAAAAGGGCCTATCACTGTAGTTTATAAAAAACTAGCTAAGAAAGACATTTCAGAAGTAAATGCAATCTTGGAAGTGGATGAAACAGACCATGTTCGTTCTCACAAACTCTTTGATAGCAAATCAACAGATGAAGTTTACAATATGTCGACAGATATCTTTGTTGTCGATACACCGTGGTTGATTGAACGCTTGGAAGAAGAAGCTAAGAAAGAACATCCAGAGAAATTGCGCTATGTTTTACGGGATTTGGCTGCAAAAGAAGGGGCTTTTGCCTACGAGTACACAGGTTATCTAGCAAATATTCATTCTGTAGAGTCTTATTACAAAGCTAACAAAGATATGCTTGAATCACAAAAATTCTACTCTCTCTTTACTCCAAATCAAAAGATTTATACAAAGGTCAAAAACGAAGAGCCAACTTATTATGCTAATACATCTAAGGTAAGTACATCTCAGTTTGCTTCAGGTAGTATTGTTGAAGGTCAAGTGGCTAATTCTGTTTTATCACGTAATATTCATGTCCATAAGGATAGCTTGGTTAAAGATAGCATCTTATTCCCTCGTGTTGTTATTGGAGAAGGTGCTCAGGTCGAATACGCTATCTTGGACAAGGGTGTGGAAGTTGCGGATGGAGTTGTGATCCGTGGAACTGCAGAACATCCAGTCGTCGTTAAGAAAGGTGCTAAAGTAACAGAGGATATTCATTCATGAAAATTTTATTTGTAGCAGCAGAGGGTGCACCCTTTTCAAAAACAGGTGGTTTGGGAGACGTCATTGGCGCTCTTCCAAAATCACTGGTAAAAGCAGGACACGAAGTTGCAGTAATTTTACCTTACTATGACATGGTAGAGGCTAAATTTGGCAATCAGATTGAAGATGTTCTTCATTTTGAGGTGAGCGTCGGTTGGCGCAGACAGTACTGTGGGATTAAGAAAACAGTATTAAATGGTGTAACCTTCTACTTTATTGACAATCAATATTATTTCTTCCGTGGTCATGTTTACGGTGATTTTGATGACGGAGAACGCTTTGCCTTTTTCCAACTGGCTGCCATTGAGGCTATGGAAAGGATTGACTTTATTCCTGACCTTCTCCATGTTCATGACTACCATACAGCTATGATTCCTTTCTTGTTGAAAGAAAGATACCATTGGATTCAAGCCTATGAGGGAATTAAAACAGTTTTAACCATTCATAACTTAGAATTCCAAGGACAATTTTCAGAAGGAATGTTATGGGATTTGTTTGGAGTTGGCTTTGAACGGTACGCAGATGGAACCCTTCGCTGGAATAACTGTTTAAACTGGATGAAGGCTGGTATTCTTTATGCGGATCGTGTTTCAACAGTTTCACCTAGCTATGCTCATGAAATTATGACCAGTCAGTTCGGATGTAACTTGGATCAGATTCTTCGAATGGAATCTGGCAAGGTATCTGGTATCGTGAATGGGATTGATGCTGACCTGTATAATCCTCAGACGGATGCTCTTTTAGATTATCATTTCAATCAGGAAGATTTATCTGGGAAAGCCCAAAACAAGGCAAAATTGCAAGAAAGAGTTGGCTTGCCAGTTAGAGCTGATGTTCCTCTGGTGGGAATTGTTTCTCGTTTGACACGTCAAAAAGGTTTTGATGTGGTGGTTGAAAGTCTTCACCATATCTTGCAAAATGATGTTCAGATTGTTCTTTTGGGAACTGGCGATCCAGCATTTGAAGGAGCTTTCTCATGGTTTGCTCAAATCTATCCAGACAAGCTATCAGCAAATATCACTTTTGATGTCAAACTTGCTCAAGAAATCTACGCTGCTTGCGACCTCTTCCTCATGCCGAGTCGTTTTGAACCGTGTGGTTTGTCTCAAATGATGGCGATGCGTTATGGAACCTTGCCATTGGTTCATGAAGTTGGTGGTTTGCGAGATACTGTCCGCGCTTTCAATCCAATTGAAGGAAGCGGTACAGGCTTTAGCTTTGACAATCTATCTCCTTATTGGTTAAATTGGACTTTCCAAACAGCATTAGACTTGTATAGGAACCATCCTGACGTTTGGAGAAACTTACAAAAACAAGCTATGGAGTGTGATTTTTCATGGGATACAGCCTGCAAATCATACCTTGACTTGTACCATAGTTTAATTAACTAATAGATAAAATCGTATGATGATTTCATACGATTTTTGGGCTGTTTAGAGAGGAGAACCTATGTCTCAAGTAAAAGGCTTGTGTGTCATGGATGTTGACGGCACCTTAATAGCAGAAGAGGTGATTGACCTTTTGGGTAGAGATGCAGGTCGTGAGGAGGAAATTTCGCAGCTTACAAGTCAGGCAATGAGAGGAGAGTTAGACTTTGAAAGCAGTTTACGAAAAAGAGTGTCCTTATTGGAAGGTCTTCCTGTTTCGGTCTTTGATACAGTCTTCAACTCTATTCATCTAACGTCAAATGCTCAGGAATTTGTCTCTATTCTCCAAAAGAATGGCATCCTAGTTGGTCTGGTGTCTGGTGTCTGGTGGATTTACACCAATAGTTGAGAGACTAGCAAAATCCCTTAGTATTACCTATTTCTCTACTAATCAACTTGAAGTCAAAGATGGTCTTCTAACAGGAAAATTAGTTGGAGCAATTATAAGCCCTGAAGTCAAAGAAGCAACTCTGGAACAATGGAGAGAGGAACTAAAACTTTCTAAAGAAAGAACGATTGTAATCGGTGATGGGGCTAATGACTTATTAATGTTGAAGTCAGCAGGACTAGGAATCGCCTTTTGTGCCAAAGAAGTGCTTAAAAAAGAAATACCGAATCATGTTGACAAGAGGGATTTTTTAGAAGTTCTTCCTTTGATTGACTGTTTAGAATGAGGGAAAATATGAAGATTGTAATTGCACCAGATTCGTTTAAGGAAAGCTTGTCCGCTCAACAGGTAGCTGAAGCAATAAAAAGAGGCTTCCAACAATCGATAGCCGATGTAGAATGTCTCCTCTGCCCTGTTGGTGATGGTGGCGAAGGTACAGTAGATTCCATTCGACATTCTCTTGAGCTAAAAGAAAAATGGATCCAAGTGACAGGACCTTTTGGACAAAAAGAAGCCATGCGCTATTTTCAAAAAGGGGAACTTGCACTATTTGAAGTGGCTGATTTAGTTGGCCTTGAAAAAATTCCGCTAGAGAAACGAAATCCACTTCAAATCCAAACTTGTGGTATTGGAGAGTTGATTCGCCACCTCATTGCTCAAGGGATTAAAGATATCTATATCGGCGTTGGTGGCACGTCCAGTAATGATGGAGGTATTGGGATTGCTGCTGGTTTGGGTTATCAATTTTATGATAAGAATGGAAATGTCTTGCCCGCTTGCGGTCAGTCCTTATTAAACTTAGCTTCTATGTCAACAGAAAATCGCTATGAAATTCCTGAAGATGTTCAAATTCGTATTTTAGCAGATGTCGCGAGTCCCTTATGTGGTTATCAAGGTGCGACTTACACTTTTGGCAAACAAAAAGGTTTACATCCTACTATGTTTGCAGTCGTAAATCAGGCAATTCAAGATTTTTATGGAAAAGCCTCACCTGTAACATTGGAAATTAAAGGAGCAGGAGCTGGTGGAGGCATTGCTGGCGGTTTGTGTGCCTTTGCTCAGGCAAATATCGTGTCTGGAATTGATGCCTGTTTAGATTTGATTGATTTTGATAAGAAAGTTGCATATGCTGACTTGGTAGTTGTAGGAGAAGGAAGGCTAGATCGTCAAAGTTTAGCAGGTAAAGCACCTATAGGTGTTGCAAAAAGAACCCCTGTAAGAGTTCCTGTCATTGCTATTTGTGGTAGTATTGCTGAGGATTTACCTTCCCTACCATTTGAAAATATCCAAGCTGCCTTTTCAATTTTGGAGAAAAGTGAACCTCTAGAAGATAGTTTGAAAAATGCCAGTCTCTATTTGGAGCACACGGCTGCCAATATAGGGCATTTATTAAATATGCGCAAGATTTAGCCAAACCATTTCTTCCAGATGGATGTTTTGGCTGGACCTTCCTTTTTATCTTCCCAAAGTTTTGCAAAAGCAAGTCGAAGGTCCTTTTCTTCTACTTGTACTGGTGCATTGCTATGGATAATCAGGCCAAAAGGAGAAGAAGAATGCTCTTCAGATACAATGGTAGCTTGACTATCAGTTTCTTTTGCTTCTTTTAAGTAGAAAACTTGTTTGTCAAATTCGATATTTGGTGAAATCTTCACAAATAGTGGTTCTGCTTTTTCCTGAAGATTTTCTAAAATAGATAAAAAACCTTTTTCTAATTGAGGGCTATTTGCAGTATCAATATCTGCATATCCAAGAACTCTTTCCTCAAAAGTTCCAAGATAGCGTCTTTGCTCATCCGGATTTAATTTTGGCCCACCATGAGCTTTTTCAAGTAATTGTTTTGATAAATCTGTCATGAAAACAGTATATCATAAAAGTTAGAATAAAACAGATAAAAGAAAGCGATTACTTTATAAAGTTAAGGAAAATTTGCACAAAGATAACGTTTTTTCTTGAAAAAGGAGGGCTTTTAAGGTATTATAGAGGTGTAAAAAATTTAACTCATAAGGAGAGTAAAAAATGTCAATTATTACTGATGTTTACGCTCGCGAAGTCCTAGACTCACGCGGTAACCCAACACTTGAAGTAGAAGTTTACACTGAATCAGGTGCTTTCGGACGTGGTATGGTTCCATCAGGAGCTTCTACTGGTGAACACGAAGCAGTTGAACTTCGCGACGGTGACAAATCTCGTTACGGTGGTCTTGGTACACAAAAAGCAGTTGACAACGTAAACAACATCATTGCTGAAGCTATCATTGGCTACGATGTACGTGATCAACAAGCTATCGACCGTGCTATGATCGCTCTTGACGGTACTCCTAACAAAGGTAAATTGGGTGCAAACGCAATCCTTGGTGTGTCTATCGCTGTAGCTCGTGCTGCTGCTGACTACCTTGAAATCCCACTTTACAGCTACCTTGGTGGATTCAACACTAAAGTTCTTCCAACTCCAATGATGAACATCATCAACGGTGGTTCTCACTCTGACGCTCCAATCGCTTTCCAAGAGTTCATGATCTTGCCAGTTGGTGCGCCAACATTTAAAGAAGCTCTTCGTTACGGTGCTGAAATCTTCCACGCTCTTAAGAAAATCCTTAAATCACGTGGTTTGGAAACTGCCGTAGGTGACGAAGGTGGATTCGCTCCTCGTTTCGAAGGAACTGAAGACGGTGTTGAAACTATCCTTGCTGCGATCGAAGCTGCTGGATATGTCCCAGGTAAAGACGTATTTATCGGATTTGACTGTGCTTCATCAGAATTCTACGATAAAGAACGTAAAGTTTACGACTACACTAAATTTGAAGGTGAAGGCGCTGCTGTTCGTACATCTGCAGAACAAATCGATTACCTTGAAGAATTGGTTAACAAATACCCAATCATCACTATCGAAGATGGTATGGATGAAAACGACTGGGATGGTTGGAAAGCTCTTACTGAACGTCTTGGTAAGAAAGTACAACTTGTTGGTGATGACTTCTTCGTAACAAACACTGACTACCTTGCACGTGGTATCCAAGAAGGTGCTGCTAACTCAATCCTTATCAAAGTTAACCAAATCGGTACTCTTACTGAAACTTTTGAAGCTATCGAAATGGCTAAAGAAGCTGGTTACACTGCCGTTGTATCACACCGTTCAGGTGAAACTGAAGATTCAACAATCGCTGACATCGCAGTTGCAACTAACGCAGGACAAATCAAGACTGGTTCACTTTCACGTACAGACCGTATCGCTAAATACAACCAATTGCTTCGCATCGAAGACCAACTTGGTGAAGTAGCTGAATACCGTGGATTGAAATCATTTTACAACTTGAAAAAATAAAATAGTTCAGTGAACTATTTTATCCCGAACCTTGAAATTCAAAAGTTCGGCCGTTGATTTAACAACGTTTCTAGCCCCTCGGATTTTATCCGAAGGGCTTTTTTTCTGTTCAGGGGGGCAAAAAGGGGGCAGTGTTTATGGTATAATAGAAAAAATACGTGAATTAGAAAGAAATTATGTCTAAAGAAATTGATATTGAGTACTACCACCAGCTAGCCTTACAAAAGCAGAAGGAACACCGTAAAGTTTTAGCCAATTTAAAGAAAAAGCCACCAAAAAATTTAGATAAGATAGCCCAGCAGATACACCAAGAAGTCTTTGAGGAGATTGATTGTACCGCCTGTGCCAATTGTTGCAAGACATTGGGACCTGACTTTAAAGAAGCGGATATTACACGAATCGCCAAGTATTTTAAGATGAAATTACCTGCTTTTGAAGCAGAGTTTTTGCAGGTAGATGAAGATGGTGATAAGGTTTTTAAATCCATGCCTTGTCCCTTTCTAGGAGGAGATAATCTCTGTTCCATCTATGAAGTTCGTCCAAAGGCCTGTCGAGAGTTCCCCCATACAGATCGCAAAAAGATCCATCAAATCAACCATTTGACGATTAAGAATACTTTGACCTGTCCAGCGGCCTATCTCTTTGTTGAGAAATTAAAGGATAAGTTATAGAGATTTAAAGGATAAAAAATTTCTAATAATAACTAGAGATATGAAGGGAGTACTCCTGTGCCTAGACCGAAAACAAAAGAGGAGCTAGTGCTGGCCTCTAAGGAAAACTATGAAAAGCTTAATCGTTTCATCTCCCAACTAAGTGAAGATGAGCTACAGACTCCATTTGATTTTTCAAGAGCCCCAAAGAAAAAAGAAGCTCACTGGAAAAGGGATAAAAATCTGCGGGATGTCTTGATCCATCTTTATGAATGGCATCAGTTACTTTTGACTTGGGTTCATTCTAATCAAAAAGGTCGCGAAAGACCTTTTCTCCCTGAACCTTATAATTGGAAAACTTATGGAGAAATGAATGTCGCTTTTTGGAAGAAGCACCAGAAAACCTCCTTAGAAGAAGCGACTAGACTCCTAGAACAATCACATAGAGAGGTTTTAGAGTTGATAGAAGTTTTTAGCAATGATGAACTCTTTACCAAAGGTGTCTATAAGTGGACGGGTGGGACAAGTCTAGGTTCCTACTTTGTCAGTAGCACGTCAAGCCACTATGATTGGGCTCTGAAAAAACTCAAAGCTCATCGGAAGAATTGTAAGTGTCATAGTTGAGGTGTGAATGTGTTCTTATAGGTTTCGAATACCTTAGTTATCCTTGTTTTAGAGCAATTCTAGCTTTAGAATCCTTCAAAAATAAAAATTTAAGACAATCAATGGTTTAGAATAGTACGAAAACATTTAGTTTATAGGAATTCTAGGTTTAGAATTGCAGGGATATTTAGGAAAATAGAGGATTCGATCGTTAGGATTGTTCTATTCTGAAAGATTTGTGTTGAATTGTATAGGCTAGAGTACGAATTTTTTTCAAGTTATTAAATTAGTTAATTGTGTGAGGAGCTTTATGGCTATAATGTTCTTAGTGAATTTTTAGAAAGCAAAGCTCTCAAATTTTAATATCTAACTTCTACTCTTCGAAAACAGTAGAAGTTAGATATTAAAATTTAATGCAGTAAAAACCTTGAAACTTAAAAATTTGAAGGCTTTTTGGTATTATTTAGGGTATAGATAGATTTCAAATTATAATGGTATAACTTGTTAACATTCCAAAGATGTAATCGTTAAAAGGGAATTAAATCGTTAGATAGTTCGGATATAGTTTGTGTTTAATTGTTAGCGTTTTCGTGATATAATACCATTAGAAAATATTATTGGAGAATCTAAATGAGAAACGATATTCAACCAGCCTTACAAACAGTAAAATCTTATTTTGAAAAATCAGAATTTTATATTCCTACCTATCAGAGACCTTATGCTTGGCAAGTACCACAATGTGAACAACTCATTGAAGATATTAATCTTCATATGGAAAATTTCGATGATACTTCCCAAGACAATTATTTCTTTGGGGCAGTTCTCATCGCTCAAGAATCTGGAGAAGATCATGAAGTAACCTTGATTGATGGTCAACAAAGAACAACGACATTTATGTTACTTCTTAAGGCGATCTTATTGAAGATTGATAATGAGCTTGAACTTCAACCGACTCTAGATACTGATGCACGCAGATTAGTGAAACGTCTTAATGGTCTTAAAGAGCAGATTGTAACAATGCTTTTCAATGTTTCAGATGATGAAAAAGATGATTTCGTTGATGGACTGTATTATCCTGGCGATGATAGAATAAAGTATCTAAATCATTCGATTTCAGAAAAATATGCTAATGAGATGACTACTATCTTGCTAGGTAAAGATTTTATATCTATTAAAGATAGAGTTCACCAAATCTATCGTCGCCAGAAAGACAACCGCTATACTAACTTCTATAAAAACTTTAGATATTTTTACAATATGTGTAACGAATTGAATGTTTTTACTCTTATCAATTTTGCTAACCACTTTATTGATAATTGCCAAGTGATTACCATTACAAGTTATAATACTGATCAGGCAATAAATATTTTCAATTCCTTAAATGGGACTGGTGTTCCATTGACCCCAATTGAAGTAATTGTATCTAAGACCACCGCAAACGCATCAGATAGGAAAAACTTCGAAAAAAATTGGCAAGAAATTGTACAACGTACAGATTCATCTAGATTAGACTTAAATGCGTTAATTACTCACTATATTTTCGTAAAACTTTCAGAACAAAACAGTGCTGATCGAAGAAATCCTGGTATAAGAGCCTTTTTCTCAAAAAATAAACATCTATTGAATGAAGATGTTCTGTTTACTACTGAGCTAAATACAATCTTAAATAATTTTGAACGAGTATCTGATACTATCAATGGTCAATTGATAAATAAATTAAACGGTAATTTACGACCTTTTGTTAGTAGTTATTTATTTTTCAGACAAGACAACACATATCTGGAATACTTACTTAGACTTGGAGTTTTGATTGAATTATCTGAACTCTCATATAGCCATAAACTTTTTAAAGGCTTCCTAGAAGAAATTAATCTGATGTACAGTCAAGTCGATTCAATTTCAATCGACGAACTTATTTCAAAAATAAAGAACCATATTCATACTAATTTTGTTTATGAAGATGTTAAACAAACTTTGACTGAAAGTGGAGTTTCAAATTCTATTCTTTATGTAAATGAATTCCTATTTTCATTGGAAAAAGGTATGGACTTTAATTTAAATGGAAATATTGATATTGAACACATTATGCCGCAAAGTGGTTTGAATAGAGAAAATATTATGTCAGATGCTGGACTAGAAAGCCAAGAAGAATTCCGAGATTATGCTGAAAAATTGGGGAATAAAATTCTCCTTGAATCCGAAATTAATCGTGGAATTGGAGATGCTTGGTTTAGAACAAAAAGAGAGAATACAATCACAAGTGGTCATGGCTATATAGGTAGTAAGTTTCCAATAGCTAAATCTCTTGTTAATTATGTAAATGACACTTGGACTAAAACTGACATTGAAGTAGTAACAGAAAAAGCTGCTAAACGAATTGCTGATTTTATTTTTGAATAAACTAGAACGATAGAATTAAGAGGTAAGTTATAATTATGTCATTAAATCAAGTTACTATAGAAATTCCATTAAATATTCAGAAAGGATTAGACTCTGGAATTTATAAACGTTATGGTTCAATAATCAGAAATTCATCCGGCCATATAGTAAAGCATCTAAAAGAAGTAAAGGCAGGAGAACCAGCTCAACAGGTCGTTAAAGGCCTTGCAAAAAATAAATATGTGCTAGTAACAGCTATTGGTGCAACTGTTCTAGCTGTTGGTGGTGTTGGTTATTATGCATTTATTTCAAATAGATATAAGAAGATTGTAAAGAAACTTATAGAAAAGCTAGTTCATTTCATTCAATTAGCACAAAAAGGAGAAGTAAGTGAAGAAGAGGTTGATAATTTCTTAAAATTTTTACAGGACAATCAAAAAGAACTACTTTATTTGAAACTAAACTCTGAAATAGATGAGTTGTTTGATCTTGTATATGATTATACGATTCTATTTGCTCAAGCAAATGGATTTGAGACTGATACTATTTCAGAAGTGGCAGAAAATAATAAAGTTATTAACTTGATGGATTATCTAAATCTACAAAAAACAATATATCGTTCTGATGCTGTTTAAGGAGGCGAGGATTAAATTTCCAGATATAAAAAGGAGCAAATCAGTTTTTTGCTCCTTGCTTTATATTTGTAACAGTTTTCTGATAGGAGTACTTCCTAGTCAACTTACTTTCTTTCACAGTTTCAATATTAAAAATAAAGTAGTGATCACGATGATCTTTGGCATTTTCTTTATTTAATTTGAAGTAGTTCTTCATAGATTTAGCCATGGTAAGCATGATGTCGTCCGTTTGAAATTCATTTCTATGAAGTTCAAACTGCATTATGATTTACCTTTGGTTCTAATATGATAGTATTTAACTAGAGAGGGGAGTTCTATTTTTATGGTATAATGTAAACATATTTGAACAAAATATTAAATTTTACATCTCCTAGAAAGGAAAACTCTCAAATTGTCCTACAAATTTCTACTTTTCGACCTTGACCACACATTTCTTGATTTTGATGCTGCTGAGGATGTGGCTTTGACGCAACTCCTAAAAGAAGAAGGGGTTACAGATATTCAGGCTTATAAAGACTATTATGTTCCTATGAACAAGGCTCTATGGAAGGACTTAGAGCAAAAGAAAATCAGTAAACAAGAGTTGGTTAACACGCGCTTTTCTCGTCTATTTGCTCACTTTGGACAGGAAAAAGACGGTAGTTTTCTAGCCCAGCGTTACCAATTTTACCTCGCTCAACAGGGACAAACTTTTTCAGGCGCTCATGAACTCTTGGATATCCTCATCGAGCGAGATTATGACTTGTATGCTGCGACAAATGGCATTACTGCCATTCAGACAGGGCGTTTGACTCAATCTGGTCTAGCACCTTATTTCAATCAAGTTTTTATCTCAGAACAGTTGCAAACACAAAAGCCTGATGCTCTCTTTTATGAAAAAATTGGTCAACAGATTGTAGGTTTTAGCAAAGAAAAGACGCTGATGATTGGAGATTCCCTAACCTCCGACGTTCAAGGTGGTAATAATGCTGGGATTGACACTATCTGGTACAATCCTCATCACCTCGAAAATCACACACAAGCTCAGCCGACTTACGAAGTACATTCTTACCAAGACTTGCTGGATTATTTAGATAAACTGTAAAAAGTGGTTTAGAAAGCCACTTTTTGCTATAATAGAGGCAGTAAAAACGAAGGAGTTGGCTATGCAACACTCATCTTGGCATGCTTTGATTAAGGAGCAATTACCTGAAGGTTATTTTGGGAAAATCAATCAGTTTATGGATCAGGTCTATTCTCAAGGGACTATTTATCCGCCCAAAGAAAAGGTTTTTCAGGCTCTCTTGACAACACCGCTTGAAGAAGTTAAGGTGGTGATTCTAGGGCAAGATCCCTATCACGGGCCAGGTCAAGCGCAGGGCTTGAGTTTTTCTGTACCCGACTCTATCCCAGCTCCGCCATCCTTGCAAAATATCTTGAAAGAATTGTCAGATGATCTTGGCGTTAAGAAATCCCATGATTTGACAGCTTGGGCTGAGCAAGGAGTCTTACTTCTTAATGCTTGTTTGACGGTTCCTGCTGGACAGGCCAATGGTCATGCCGGTCAGATATGGGAGCCTTTTACTGATGCTGTGATTCAGGTGGTCAATCATCTAGATAGACCAGTTGTTTTTGTACTCTGGGGAGCTTATGCACGTAAGAAGAAGGCCTTAGTTACCAATCCTCATCACTTGATTATCGAATCAGCCCATCCCAGTCCTTTATCAGTTTATAGAGGATTTTGGGGTTCCAAGCCTTTTTCCAAGGCCAATGCATTCTTAAAAGAGACAGGACAAGAGCCAATCGATTGGCTTAGATAAGGAGAGAATATGCCTCAGTTAGCGACGATTTGCTACATTGATAACGGGAAAGAACTGCTCATGCTTCATCGCAATAAGAAGCCTAATGATGTCCATGAAGGCAAATGGATTGGTGTGGGTGGTAAGCTAGAGCGAGGGGAGACCCCTCAAGAATGCGCGGCGCGTGAAATCCTCGAAGAAACAGGGCTCAAAGCCAAGCCAGTTCTAAAAGGCGTCATCACTTTTCCTGAATTTACACCAGATTTAGACTGGTACACCTATGTTTTTAAGGTGACAGAGTTTGAGGGTGACTTGATCGACTGCAATGAGGGGACCTTAGAATGGGTTCCCTATGATGAAGTTCTGAGCAAGCCAACTTGGGAGGGTGACCACACCTTTGTTGAGTGGCTTTTAGAGGACAAACCCTTCTTTTCAGCCAAGTTTGTTTATGATGGGGATAAATTGTTGGATACCCAAGTCGATTTCTATGAATAAAGGAGAAAGCAGATGCTACTAATCAAAAATGGTCGTGTTATGGATCCCAAGTCTAGTTTAGACCAAGTGTGTGATGTTTTGGTTCAAGATGGGAAAATTGTCAAAATTGCGCCTGAAATCAAAGAAGAAGGAGCAGATGTGCTTGATGCTACTGGTCTAGTCGTTGCTCCTGGCTTGGTTGATATCCATGTTCATTTCCGTGAACCTGGTCAGACCCACAAGGAGGATATCCATACTGGTGCCTTAGCAGCCGCTGCAGGTGGTTTTACAACTGTTGTCATGATGGCTAATACTAGTCCAACCATTTCAGATGTAGAAACCCTGAAAGAAGTTCTCCAGTCAGCTGCCAAGGAAAAAATCAATGTCAAGACAGTTGCGACCATTACTAAGAACTTTAATGGCCAAGATTTGACTGACTTTAAGGCACTCTTAGAAGCAGGTGCGGTTGGTTTCTCTGATGACGGTATTCCTCTTGAAAGCAGCAAAGTGGTTAAGGCAGCTATGGAAGAAGCTAAGAAACTTAATACCTTTATCAGTCTCCATGAGGAAGATCCAGGATTGAACGGTGTTCTTGGGTTTAATGAAAACATTGCTAAAGAACATTTCCATATCTGCGGTGCTACTGGGGTGGCTGAGTATGCTATGATGGCGCGTGATGTCATGATTGCCTATGCAACAAAGGCTCATGTTCATATCCAGCATTTGTCGAAGGAAGAAAGTGTTAAAGTAGTGGAGTTTGCTCAAGGATTGGGAGCGCAAGTAACAGCAGAAGTAGCGCCACAGCATTTCTCTAAGACAGAAGCACTTCTTTTGACACAAGGAAGCAATGCTAAGATGAATCCGCCACTTCGTTTGGAATCAGACCGTCGTGCTGTTATCGAAGGTCTCAAATCAGGCATCATCACAGTTATCGCAACTGACCACGCGCCTCACCATGCGGATGAAAAAAACGTTGAGGATATTACCAAGGCACCATCTGGCATGACTGGCTTAGAAACATCTCTTTCCCTCGGATTGACTTATTTGGTTGAAGCTGGGGAGTTGACCTTGATGGAATTACTAGAAAAGATGACCTACAACCCAGCCAAGCTTTACAACTTTGAAGCAGGTTACTTGGCTGAGAATGGTCCAGCGGACATCACTATTTTTGATGCTAAGGCTGACCGCCTTGTGAACTCCCATTTTGCTTCGAAAGCAGCTAATTCACCATTCATCGGTGAAACCTTAAAAGGGCAGGTTAAATATACCATCTGTAAGGGACAAATTGTCTATCAAAACTAGGTGGGAGTCTGCTCTATAAACTAGAAAAATAGAGAGACTATATGTATCAAACCTATCATTTTAAAGACAAATTTATCTTATTTTTAAAGATATTTTTCCCTATCCTGATTTATCAATTTGCAAATTATTCTGCCTCCTTTGTTGATACGACTATGACAGGTCAATACAATACCATGGACTTGGCTGGTGTGTCTATGGCAACCAGTATCTGGAATCCTTTCTTTACATTCCTAACAGGAATTGTGTCAGCCTTGGTACCTATCATTGGTCACCATCTTGGTCGAGGCAAAAAGGAAGAAGTTACATCTGATTTTTACCAGTTCATCTATTTGGCCTTGGGTCTATCTGTGGTCTTGCTGGGGATGGTACTTTTCTTGGCACCACCAATCTTGAATCATATTGGGTTAGAAGCTCCAGTGGCGGCAGTAGCGGTTCGTTATCTCTGGTTTTTATCTATCGGGATTATCCCCTTGTTGCTCTTTAGTGTCATTCGTTCCTTGCTGGATTCGCTGGGCTTGACCAAACTGTCCATGTACCTCATGCTTTTGTTACTTCCTCTCAATAGTGGATTTAACTATCTCTTGATTTTCGGAGCCTTTGGTGTTCCAGAATTAGGGGGTGCGGGCTCTGGTTTAGGTACTTCCTTGGCTTATTGGGTCTTGCTGGGAATTTCTATTCTGGTTTTATTTAAACAGGAGAAGCTTAAAGCTTTACATCTTGAGAAACGCATTCCGCTTAATATGGATAAAATCAAAGAAGGGGTTCGTTTAGGTCTACCTATCGGGGGAACTGTCTTTGCGGAAGTAGCTATCTTCTCTGTGGTTGGCTTGATTATGGCTAAGTTCTCGTCCTTGATTATTGCTAGTCACCAGTCAGCTATGAATTTTTCAGCTCTCATGTATGCCTTCCCTATGAGTATCTCATCAGCTATGGCTATTGTCGTTTCCTATGAAGTGGGAGCCAAGCGATTTGATGATGCGAAAACCTATATTGGTCTAGGAAGATGGGCAGCTCTCATTTTTGCGGCCTTCACCTTAACCTTCCTTTACATTTTTAGGGGAAATGTGGCCAGCCTTTATGGTAACGACTCAGAATTTATCGATTTGACAGCGCGCTTTTTGACTTACAGCCTTTTCTTCCAGTTAGCAGATACCTTTGCGGCACCTCTTCAGGGAATTTTGCGGGGGTATAAGGATACAGTTATTCCTTTTTACCTTGGTTTGGTTGGTTATTGGGGTGTAGCAATCCCAGTGGCTATGATTTTCGATTCCCTGACAGATTTTGGAGCTTATTCTTACTGGATCGGTTTGATTATTAGTCTAATTGTGAGTGGGGCGCTCTACCGTTGGCGTTTAACTGTAATTATGAAAAGATTTGAATCTTTAGTAAAATCTAAAAGATAAAAAAGTTTGTGAAGAAATACTCTTGATAAGGAAATCCCTTGTTTTCATTGGATTTTCTTTTTTATTTTGTGAAATTTTCTTTAGAAAAACTTTGACAGTATTTTCCAAAAACGGTAAAATAGTAAGGTAAGAAGAAAGTTAGAAAGGCAAGAAGATGTCAACTTTAGATAAAAATCTTTTGCTCGAAATGTTCCGTAAGATGGAAGAAATCCGTCGTATGGATTTAAAAATTGCGCAATTAGTAAAGAAAGGGAAAGTGCCAGGAATGACGCACTTTTCTGTTGGAGAAGAGGCAGCTAACGTGGGTGCTATGTTGGCTCTCAATCCAGATGATCTAATTACCTCAAACCACCGTGGTCACGGACAAGCTATTGCCAAAGGAATTGACCTCAATGGAATGATGGCTGAAATCCTTGGTAAATACACTGGGACCTGTAAAGGTAAAGGTGGATCTATGCATATTGCCGACCTTGATGCTGGTAACCTTGGTGCCAATGGTATCGTAGGGGGTGGTATGGGAATCGCTGTCGGTGCAGCCCTTAGTCAGCAAATGCAGAATACAGGAAAAATTGTTGTCTGCTTCTTTGGTGATGGTGCGACTAACGAAGGTGTTTTCCACGAAGCAGTGAACATGGCTTCTATCTGGAACCTACCAGTCATTTTCTATTGCATTAACAACGGTTACGGTATCTCTGCGGATATCAAGAAAATGACTAATGTGGAGCATATCCATCAACGTAGTGCTGCTTACGGAATTCCTGGAATGTTCATCGAAGACGGTAACAATGTCATCGATGTCTATGAAGGATTTAAGAAAGCTGTAGATCATGTTCGTGGTGGGAATGGTCCTGTCTTGATCGAAAGTGTTACTTATCGCTGGCTTGGTCACTCATCATCTGACCCTGGTAAATATCGCACGCGCGAAGAAGTAGAGTTGTGGAAACAAAAAGACCCAATCGAAAACTTCCGCAAGTACCTCATTGAAAACACTATTGCAAGTGCCGAAGAATTGGAAGAAATCCAAGCTCAAGTCAAGGAAGCAGTAGAAGCTTCTGTTAAATTTGCAGAGGAAAGTCCATTCCCACCGCTTGAATCAGCATTTGAAGATATTTACGCAGACTAAGGAGAAAGAGATAAAATGGAAACAAAAACAATGTCCTTCCGTGACACCATTATCCTTGCTATGTCTGAGGAAATGCGTCGCGATGAAAATGTGTTCTTGATGGGAGAAGACGTCGGCGTCTTCGGAGGAGACTTCGGAACTTCTGTTGGAATGCTTGAAGAATTTGGTCCAGAACGTGTTCGTGACTGTCCGATTTCTGAAGCTGCCATCTCGGGAGCAGCAGCAGGAGCAGCCATGACAGGCCTTCGTCCAATCGTCGATATGACCTTTATGGACTTCTCGGTTATTGCCATGGACAATATCGTCAACCAAGCTGCTAAAACACGCTATATGTTTGGTGGTAAAGGTCAGGTTCCAATGACTGTTCGTTGTGCAGCTGGTAACGGAGTTGGTTCTGCAGCCCAGCACTCACAATCTCTAGAGTCTTGGTTCACTCATATCCCTGGACTTAAGGTTGTGGCTCCAGGTACACCTGCTGACATGAAAGGACTGCTCAAGTCTTCTATCCGTGATAACAACCCAGTTATTATTCTTGAGTACAAGTCAGAATTTAACCAAAAAGGGGAAGTGCCAGTTGATCCAGACTACACGATTCCACTTGGAGTTGGGGAAATCAAACGTGAAGGTACGGATGTAACAGTTGTTACTTATGGAAAAATGCTTCGCCGTGTGGTTCAAGCTGCTGAAGAATTAGCAGAAGAAGGAATTTCTGTTGAAATTGTGGACCCACGT
Organism: Streptococcus mitis; assembly: GCF_016658865.1. Classification (NCBI taxonomy): domain Bacteria; kingdom Bacillati; phylum Bacillota; class Bacilli; order Lactobacillales; family Streptococcaceae; genus Streptococcus; species Streptococcus mitis. Next base: position 1,011,395 of record NZ_CP067992.1, on the reverse strand, counting down.
ACCCTTGTTCCGCTTGATAAGGACATCATCATTAACTCAGTTAAGAAGACTGGTAAGGTTGTTCTGGTTAACGATGCCCACAAGACAAGTGGCTATATCGGTGAAATTTCAGCTATTATTTCAGAATCGGAAGCATTTGACTATCTAGATGCACCAATCCGCCGTTGTGCAGGAGAAGATGTGCCAATGCCTTATGCACAAAACCTAGAAAATGCAATGATTCCAACAGTTGAAAGCATCAAAGATGCCATCCGTAAAACATATAATAAAGAATAGAATTACATAATATAAGTTATGTAAATTAAATGTTATCTTTCACAAGAAAAGTTGGTTTGATAATAACCGACGAAAGATTTAGTAAGTCTACTAGGTTGACCGCGTAATGGCGGCAACCGTAGCAACTTGAGATACGTGTTGTATCCAAGTTGCTTGTAGAGTTGAACACGGGCTAAAGTCTGTGTGAAAAATATAAACTTTCCTTGAAACTAAAGTTTCTTCGTCAAGTTTCCTATTTTCACTTTGACTTTTGACGCCCTTAGTATCATGTAATTGAATTCGGACGGAGGTCTGCGAAAAAAAGATAGATTTCCTTGTGTTCATCGAACACATCGTCAATCTCCTATTTTTTCATTGCCCTCTGAGTCCTTAATATCTTATATTCGAACACGGGCTAAAAGCTCGGAAAAAAGATAAATCTCCTTGGCTTCATCGAAGCCATCGTCGATTTCCTATTTTTCAGTCGCTTTTAACGCCCTTTGTATCATAAATAGAATTGGAGAGGTCATGGCTGATGACAAGCTAAGAGCGACTCCTGCGGCTAGAAAGTTAGCGGATGATTTAGGGATCAACCTCTACGACATTTCTGGCACAGGTGCAAACGGTCGTGTCCACAAAGAAGACGTGGAAACTTATAAAGACACAAACGTGGTTCGCATTTCGCCACTTGCAAAACGAATTGCCCTCGAACATAACATTGCTTGGCAGGAGATTCAAGGAACCGGTCATCGTGGTAAAATCATGAAGAAGGATGTTTTGGCCTTGCTTCCTGAAAATATCGAAAACGACACCATCAAGTCTCCTGCTCAGATTGAAAAAGTGGAAGAGGTTCCTGATAATATCACTCCTTATGGTGAGATTGAGCGTATTCCAATGACACCAATGCGTAAGGTTATTGCCCAACGCATGGTTGAATCTTACCTAACTGCGCCAACCTTCACCCTCAACTATGAAGTTGATATGACTGAAATGTTGGCTCTTCGTAAGAAGGTTCTTGAGCCAATCATGGAAGCAACTGGGAAGAAGACTACTGTAACAGACCTTCTTTCACTTGCTGTTGTTAAGACTCTTATGAAACACCCTTATATCAACGCTTCATTGACAGAAGATGGCAAGACCATTATCACTCACAACTATGTCAATCTTGCCATGGCAGTTGGGATGGATAATGGATTGATGACACCTGTTGTTTACAATGCTGAGAAGATGAGTCTTTCAGAACTGGTTGTAGCCTTCAAAGATGTTATTGGCCGTACCTTGGATGGTAAATTAGCTCCAAGCGAACTGCAAAATTCAACCTTCACAATCAGTAATTTGGGAATGTTTGGCGTTCAGTCCTTTGGTCCTATCATCAACCAACCAAACTCAGCTATCCTTGGTGTCAGTTCGACAATTGAAAAGCCAGTTGTCGTCAATGGTGAAATTGTGATTCGCCCTATCATGAGCCTAGGATTAACCATTGACCACCGTGTCGTAGATGGTATGGCTGGTGCTAAGTTTATGAAGGACTTGAAAGAGTTGATTGAAAACCCAATCTCAATGTTGATTTAAGAGCAAGAGTATTCATTTTTAAGATATAGATAAAGGAAGGAAGACATGGCCTTAGAAGTAATTATGCCAAAAGCCGGCGTGGATATGACAGAAGGACAAATCGTCCAATGGAATAAAAAAGTCGGAGAATTTGTAAAAGAAGGAGAAATACTTTTAGAAATCATGACTGACAAAGTCAGCATGGAATTGGAAGCCGAAGAAGATGGGTACTTGATTGCTATCCTTAAAGGGGACGGTGAAACAGTCCCTGTAACGGAAGTTATCGGTTACCTTGGCGAAGAAGGTGAAAATATCCCAACAGCTGGAGCCGCAGCGCCAGAAGCTAGCCCAGCACCTGCAGCAAGTGCCTCAAACGATGATGGTAAGAGCGATGATGCTTTTGATATCGTTGTGATTGGTGGAGGTCCTGCTGGTTATGTTGCAGCCATTAAAGCTGCCCAACTCGGCGGTAAGGTTGCCCTCGTTGAGAAATCTGAACTCGGTGGAACCTGCTTGAACCGTGGATGTATTCCAACCAAAACCTACCTTCACAACGCTGAAATCATCGAGAATATCGGTCATGCCGCAAACCGTGGTATCGTCATCGAAAATCCAAACTTCACTGTAGATATGGAAAAACTTTTAGAAACTAAATCTAAAGTTGTTAATACTCTTGTTGGTGGTGTTGCAGGACTTCTTCGTAGCTACGGAGTTACTGTTCATAAGGGAATTGGTACTATCACTAAAGACAAGAATGTCTTGGTAAATGGTTCTGAATTGCTTGAAACCAAGAAAATCATCCTTGCTGGTGGTTCAAAAGTCAGCAAGATCAATGTTCCAGGTATGGAATCTTCACTTGTGATGACCAGTGATGACATTCTTGAAATGAATGAAGTACCAGAAAGCCTTGTTATCATCGGTGGTGGAGTTATCGGTATCGAACTTGGTCAGGCCTTCATGACATTTGGTTCAAAAGTAACTGTTATCGAAATGATGGACCGTATCGTGCCAGCTATGGATGCCGAAGTGTCTAAGAACCTTCGCTTGATCCTTGAGCGTAAAGGAATGACCATCTTGACTGGGACTAAACTGCAAGAAATCATTGAGGAAAATGGTCAACTTCGTATCAAGGTTGAAGGAAAAGACGATATCATCGCAAATAAAGCTCTTCTTTCAATCGGTCGTGTGCCGGATCTTGAAGGTATTGGCGATGTTGAGTTTGAATTGGATCGTGGTCGTATCAAGGTCAACGAATATATGGAAACTTCAGTTCCAGGTATTTACGCACCAGGTGATATCAACGGTACTAAGATGTTGGCTCACGCAGCTTTTCGTATGGGGGAAGTTGCCGCAGAAAATGCCCTTAAAGGAAATCATGCTGTTGCCAAACTGAACTTGACTCCTGCAGCCATCTATACTCTTCCTGAAGTAGCAGCAGTAGGTTTGACCGAAGAACAAGCCCGTGAGAAATACGATGTTGCCATCGGTAAGTTCAACTTTGCTGCTAACGGTCGTGCCATTGCATCAGATGCAGCTCAAGGTTTCGTTAAAGTTATTGCTGATAGGAAATACGGAGAAATCCTTGGTGTTCATATCATCGGTCCTGCAGCTGCAGAATTAATCAACGAAGCATCGAGCATTATCGAAATGGAAATTACTGTTGAAGAAATGCTGAAAACTATCCACGGACACCCAACCTACTCTGAAGTGATGTACGAAGCATTTGCAGATGTTTTTGGAATGGCCATCCATTCACCTAAGAAAAAATAAAAGAAAGATAGATTAGACTGGAAGGTTATTCCAGTCTCTATCGTATAAGAAGGTATCTCATGAAATACATTATTAATCATTCAAACGACACTGCTTTTAATATCGCCTTGGAAGAATATGCCTTTAAACACCTTTTGGATGAGGATCAAATCTTCCTACTTTGGATTAATAAACCATCTATCATTGTTGGTCGTCACCAGAACACTATTGAAGAAATCAACCGTGATTATGTTCGTGAAAATGGCATTGAAGTAGTCCGCCGTATCAGTGGTGGTGGAGCCGTTTATCACGATTTAAATAACCTCAACTATACGATCATTTCAAAAGAAGATGAAAATAAGGCCTTTGACTTCAAGAGCTTCTCAACTCCAGTTATCAATACCTTGGCTCAACTCGGTGTTAAAGCTGAGTTCACAGGCCGTAATGACCTAGAGATTGATGGCAAGAAATTCTGTGGAAATGCCCAAGCCTATATCAATGGCCGTATCATGCACCACGGCTGCTTGCTCTTTGACGTCGATTTGTCGGTCTTAGCCAACGCCCTCAAGGTTTCAAAGGATAAATTTGAATCAAAAGGTGTCAAATCCGTCCGTGCTCGTGTAACCAATATTGTCAATGAATTGCCAGAAAAAATCACAGTTGAAGAATTCCGTGATTTACTCTTGGAATACATGAAAAAAGAGTACCCAGAGATGACTGAATACGTCTTTTCAGAAGAAGAATTGGCTGAAATCAATCGCATCAAGGATACTAAGTTTGGAACTTGGGACTGGAACTACGGTAAATCACCTGAATTTAACGTCCGTCGTGGGACAAAATTCACCAGTGGTAAAGTCGAAGTCTTTGCTAATGTTGTCGAATCAAAAATCCAAGACATCAAGATTTATGGTGACTTCTTTGGTATCGAAGACGTTGCTGCAGTAGAAGATGTTCTTCGTGGGGTGAAATACGAACGCGAAGATGTCCTTAAGGCGCTAGAAACCATTGATATTACACGCTACTTCGCTGGTATCAGCCGTGAAGAAATTGCTGAAGCGGTAGTTGGATAAAAAGAAAAAAGAAGTTGGTTGTATGACCAGCTTCTTTTTTTAAAATCATATATTACATAATTTATTTTATGTATTTTATAGACTATCTAGAGCATTCTTTTGTTCATCATTGACGATATGAGTATAGAGGTCAGTGACTTGTGTACTGGCATGTCCTAGCTGGTGACTGACCAAAACTTGCGATTTAGTGGCATCATAGAGCCTAGTTGCTAGGGTATGTCGTAGTTTATGAGGTGTTACACGCACTTTGAAGTCCTCAGAGTACTTAGCAACCATCTTTTCCACACTGGAAGCATCGATACGATTAGGAACGCCTCTGTAGAGTGTCAAAAAAAGGGCTGTATCTGTTTTTTCTGTCTTATAGCGTTGATTACGAATGGCTAAATAATTCTCTAGATAAGGTTTTGCAAAGGCCGCGACATTGACCGAGTCACGTTTGCCCCCTTTTCGAGTGACATCAATAACCATCATCTTGAGATTGAGGTCTCTTAGATCCAGATTAACAGCTTCAGATAAGCGGACACCAGATGCCAAGAGAAGGGCAATGATGGCCAAATCACGTTCTTTATTTTTATTAAATGATGAAAGAGCTCGATTTGAGAGCTGTTGTGGGTACTCTTGATCGATATAAGTTAGGAAACCTTCTGTTTCATCACCTAGAAAGAGTTTTTGCTTGATGTTTTCAGCTCTTGCAGCAAGAGTTTCTTTCTTTTTCTTTGTTGAAACTTTCTTCATTACATTACGATAGAAATAAGGCTCTCCCTGATCGTTTTCAACTTCCTCAGTCAAATACTTATAAAGACTAGAAAGTGCTGACAAAGTACGATTGATGGTTGTCTGTGAGACACCTTGCTTTGTTGTATTAGCATTCAGTAAAGGACGTTCACGTAGATAAAGGATAAAAGCTTCCATGTCTTTCTTAGACATATTTTCCAAGACAGATAAAGGAATATTAGACATTTTATCGGCGTTTGATATACCAGACTCCAAAACCCAGCTGAAAAATCGATCGTATTCCTTGAGGTATTCGTACAAGGTTGTAAAACTGTAGGGCACAGCCAGCTTAGATTGATAGTATTCCAGAACATACCAGGGCATGATTTGTTTTAGTTTGTCGATTCGTTCCAGTAAAATCTCACGTTTCATGTATTTTCTCCATAATTAAGTCTACAAGTAGTATAGCATAGACGTATATATTTTTCAAGAAAATTATAGTTTTTCGGAAAGATGTTATAGAGGACATAGATGCAAAGAAAACTATATAACCATACGAAAAATTCTTCTTTATACATCATCATACTTGACTAACATATTAGGTATTTTTGTTTCAAGACTCTTGCGGACTTTTCCTTGTATTGCAGTGTCCATTTGGCTGTTAATACTTGTTATTGTTGCTTTAGTATCTCTTGCAATTGTTTTTGACTTTTGGTCAAAACTTTCTTTTATTTGATTTTTAGCGACCTTTGCCAATTGGCATTGAGCCAGTATACGATTTTTTTCCATCATGCGATACATTTGTTTTAGAGCGTATTGGTATTCTTCATCAGTATAGTACTCATTCATTGGTGCTTGCATAATTTCTCCTTAGTTTTTGATATTCTTCATCTAAGATATTTTTTCTTTGTCGAAATTCTTTATCTATTTTTTCTTTTTCTTCTTCCAGTTTTATTTCATTAGTTCTATAAACTTGGTTAGAATGATATCTCAAATTTTCTATGTCTGTAAAGTACTCTCTAACACAATCAGCTGGTGATGAAAACTTTCTTAATACTAGGTACATTTTATCAGCTTCTTCGTTCATGATCTTTTCTAATCTTGCAGAACGTTCCTCTAATTCTAGTGTCTTTTTCTCTAACTTTTTCTTTTGCTGATAGTATTGTTCTTCGAGGTTAAGAATTTCCCTCTCTTTTTGCCTAAAAGCATCCCATTTTACATTTCTGCTTTCCATTGTCTGAACTCCTTAGCAAATTGTGTGTCTGTTGCTACTGTTTTTTCGATGACTTCCTGTAATTGTTTATCTAACTGTTCAAATGCTTGGGCGGAAGCATTCATCTTAGTGACTATCTGATCCGTTTCTGCCTGAAAAGTATCGATAAACTGTGCTTGAGTGATACCTTGGCTAGCAAAAAGAGCTTCAACTTCATAGGGAGCTAAGGCTGTATAGCTTGTAAAATCGATTTTTGACCAAATTTCTTGTAATTCTTGGTTAGCAATCTTGGCTAAGGCGCTCACTCCATCAGCTCCAGTTCTTGCGGCCGTAGCCATTGATGATGATAGGATAGAACCTTGAGCTGCATCTAAGTATATTTCCTCAGAGCTACTAATACCACCTGATGACCATTTTGACTTCAAGTCCTTATAATGAGCCATTCCTCGGAGACTGTTGGCATAAGCTCGATAAACACCACTAATTAAGGGTTTCCCACCTTTACCATCAACAACTTGACCTGTTACTGGATCAAACTCCCAGTCTTCAATTTTATGGCTATTACCATCAAGCCAGTATATGGTATCAGGCATTTTTAAGAAAGACTTATTAAACCATTCGGGGTGATTGAAATCATTGATAACTACTACATTATCAGACTTTCTACGATAATCTATAAACATAGCCTGATTTTTATCAATAAATGCTTTTTCCTCGTTAGAAAGTGATAGATAAGTGAACCAAGCGTTAAAAGTTGTAGTTGGAATATGATATTTAGCTCCTACTTTCAGCATGTAGGAACCTTGTGAATAGCCAGATAGTTGACTGACTTCATATCTAGGATCTTCCATAATTTCTTTTACAAATCGATCTGCTACAAAATATTGAGGAGATAAGGATGTTTCTCTTTCAATAATGGCAGTGGAAACATCAACCTTAGTGCGACTCCCTGGATCAGTTCCTGCAGCAATCACAGCTATACTTTTATAATCCGGTTTGCCGTTGACTATAGGTGCAACCGCCAAACCATCAAAACCAGTTCCTTTGTGAGACTTAGTTGCAACGACACGGAATTCTTGTCCGTCTGAAGTGGTTATAGTGTTGGTTTCTTCAAAATCAGATGAAGAAGGATTCGGATTAGGAGCTTCTGTAACCAAAGGTTTATTATTTCTCTCAGCGTATTCAGAATTGATACTGTACACATTCTTCCCGTGGTTTAATTCATTAAGTTGTTTATCAGTATAATTAAATACCATTACTGCTCCCCTCTTTCTTTGTTAGAGTATGTAACCGTAACTGTATTAGTTGTTATTCCTTTTCTTAGGTTAAGGAAATCTCGCTGTCCATAAGTCATACGACCATTATAATTTTCTTTATCATCTAAGTTATGTGGAATTCCATAGAATATTTTTTCTCCATCTTCAAATAAAATATCAACCTTACAAGACCAGTCGCCAGGAGGGTTCGTATATGTTGGATTGGAAATTTCGATTTCTTCTATCCCTTGATAAGAATTCTTCAAGGCATTTACCAAACTAACTTCATATTCTCTATTTTGACGCTCTTCTTGGGATTTCCCTAACATGCTAAACATAAATATACCTCCTGCTGTGATAGTTGCGAGTAGAAAAACTATGAATAATGGTTTATAGCTTTTTCTTAATCTGTCTTTACTCATTGTTATCTCCACTCCTCTCAGCATATTCAGAATTTACACTATAAACATTTTTTCCGTGATTTAATTCATTAAGTTGTTTATCAGTATAAGTGTATACCATTAATATTCTCCTTCTGAACCATCTGAATAAATAATTTTTGTGAGTTTACTAGTCTTACCCAAGTGACTATTTAAAAATTCACGGTCCTCTTTTTTATTCTCTCTCTAAAGATACATCAGAAATACGTTTATCTTTTTTTGAATAATTAATTTTATATTTTATGCTTCTCTCATTAAAATATAGTTCAACTACGCAAGTCCAACTTCCTGGCGGATTTGTGTAGTTTGCATTAGAAAATCTAATTTCTTCAATACCCTCATAACTATCTTTTAAAGTTTCAACCAAACTAACTTCATACTCTCTATTCCGACGTTCTTCTTGAGATTTCCCTAACATACTAAACATAAAAACACCTCCTGCTGTAATGAATGCAACTAACAAAACGATTAGTAGCCTTTTATGACTTTTTTATTGCTGGAATTGTTCATTTAAGCTTTTCTCCTTTTCTCATTATACTATAACCTAGAATAATTTAATCATTTTTTATAACATATTATAATATTTCTAACAAGAAAAAACCGACCTCATTGCTGAGAATCGGTTTTCTAGTGTATTAATTAAGAAATTCGTTTTCACATAACATAAATTATGTAAAAACTTCTACAATAACAAATCTTTGACTTTCCCAATTTCACTTTTTGGAATAACTAGGTGAATCATATCTCCGAGATACATTCTGGTTGAGCCGTTAACTGTTTGGCTCTTGCCATTATGGACTTGGGTTGTGATGAGGATGTTATGTGGTAAGTTGAGCTCGTGTACTTGTTTTCCAGCGATTTTGTCAGATACAGGAATTTCAATGAGAGTGACTTCTCCTTCATCTGTCGCTTCTTCTGGTAACATTTTTTCCAACATAGCCTCATAGACTGGCGCACCCTTGAGCAGGTCCATAATGATATAGGCAACTAGGGTTACTAAGCCAAGTGGCATGAGGTTGCGAATGTCGCCTACCATCTCGGTTACCAGAATCATGGCAGTTAAGGGAGCTTTAGATATTGCTCCAAAATAGCCACTCATTCCTAGAATAACAAATATAGGGAATTGCTCCTGACTGACAAGTCCAATATTCACACAAATGACACCAACTAGGGCACCAAGTAAGGAACCTAGCGCCAGAATTGGTAGGAAAATTCCTCCTGGAAGGCCACTTCCATAGCTAATCATGCTCCAAACAAAGCGAATTAAAAAGTAAGCTAATAGAATTTGGAAACTAAAATTTTGCTCAGTTAAGGAAAGAACCAGCTGATTTCCACCACCAAGGATTTGTGGCAAGAAAATCCCGACCGGTATGATGAGAATGAAAGCCAGAATTGGATAATAAACTCTATCTAAATGGATTTTTTGACCAAGCCAGTCATAAACTCTACCAACATTGAGTACAGCTTTTTCATAAAGAAAACCAGAAAGTCCTAGAAAAATTCCCATGAGGAGGTAAATCCAATACTGATCCAGGGTCATGAGTGGGATATTATCTGGCATATCCAGTACGGGTGTTAGACCAAATATGAGCAAAGAGACAAAGTTTGCTACGAGACTGGCTGCTAGCGTTGAGACCCAGAAAAATCGGGAAAAATGGTGATAAACTTCTTCTACCACAAAGAGAAGTCCTGCAATCGGAGCATTAAAGGCTGCGGCTAAACCCGCTGCAGCTCCACTAGCAATAAGAGAACGTTCCTCTACTGGACTGGATTTGAGCCATTTAGCAATTCCTTTACCGCCAACCGCTCCGAGTTGAATACTTGGCCCTTCACGCCCCAGCATAAGGCCACTTGCAATAGCCAAAATTCCTAGAATATATTTTTTCCAAAGTACGCCCCACCAGTTGAGGGTCATCAGTCCCTTTAATTCGGCTTCAACTTGAGGAATTCCTGAGCCTTTTATGTCTTTTTCTGATCGAGTTAATTTCGCACTGACCCAACAAACTATTAAATAAAATAGACCAATGATAAAAAGATTGCGCACTAGGTGCGCTTGATCTTGATAAAGTCCTTGTATCAGGTGGAAGCCTTTTTCGATTGAAAAACGAAAGGATCCGACGATGAGTCCTACGACGAGACCAACAATGATACCTCGTCCAACTTGGGATAATATGGTGCTTGAGGCAAAGGCAAATTCTTTCTTGGAACTGAGTGTTTCTGACTGTTCCTCCATAATCATTCCTTCTAACTTAACTTTCTTTTTCTCCTGAAACCAGTGATTTAACGGGTTCAAAGCTGGTTCGATGAATTGGGGTAACTCCTAGTTTTTTCAGTCCTTCCAAGTGTTTAGCTGTTCCATAACCTGCATTAGCAGCAAAATCATAGCCAGGGAACTGCTGATCGTATTCCTTCATTAATTCATCACGTGTCACCTTGGCTACTATAGAAGCCGCTGCAATGGAGAGGGAATTAGCATCACCTTTGATGATGGAAGTTTGTGAAATGGGCAAATCCAGTTTCATGGCATCTATCAAAAGGTGTTCTGGTTGAGGACTGAGCTGAGAGATTGCTTCCTGCATGGCCAGTTTGGTCGCTTCATAGATATTGACTTGGTCTATGACACTATTATCCATTATACCAATTCCGATTGACAAGGCTTGGTCTTGAACTGCTTGATAAATTTCTAGATGTTTCTTTTTAGGAATTTTCTTGCTGTCGTTGAGACCTATAATCTTACAATTTTTAGGTAAGATAACGGCTGCAGCAACTACTGGCCCAGCAAGAGGACCACGACCAACCTCATCAACACCTGCAATTAAGGTCGATCCTTGCTTATAAAGTTCTTTTTCATAGGAAAGCATGGATTCCAAACGCAAATTTTCATCCAATTCAGCCTGAATGGCTTTTTTACGTTTGCTGATTTCTTTTTTAACCCCAGAGCGATTATCCTGCTCGAGTTCTAAAAAAATAGGGTTATTTAAGTCCTTGACTGTTGCAAGGAGTTCTTTGATTTCTTTAATCGTCGCCATCGAGGTCATCCAATGTATCTAAGGTATAGTTACCGAGTTTACCATCGCGGACTTCCTTCACAAAGAGACTGTAAAAACGATCATAGTCATCACGGAAACCGAGAGCGCGGGTCATATCCATAATAATAACAGGCGCTTCTTCTTCAATTTTCATTTGTTTGAAGCGTTCAGCCAGCTTTTCTGGATAATGTTCTTTGAAATAATTGATACCAAAAATAGTCACCTCATCCATAGGAAGCAACTGGTCTTTGATAGCTCCCGTTAAGGCCAACTTAAGCGCAACAGTTTCATCCTCAAACTTAGGCCAGAGAATTCCTGGCGTGTCTAGAATTTCAAGATCTTTATTGGTTTTTAGCCATTGTTGCCCTTTGGTAACCCCTGGTTTGTTGCCGACAACAGCAATCTTCTTGCCTGCCAAACGATTCATGAGAGTTGATTTGCCCGCGTTTGGAATCCCGATAATCATGGTACGCAAGGTTTCAATCTTGATACCACGTTCTTTCTGGCGAGCAATCTTATCAGCCATGAGTTTTTTGGCAGCATCTGTTACGACTTTTACAGTCACTTGCTCTTTGGAGTTGATAGCCAGCGTCTGGATTCCCTGTGATTCAAAATACTGACGCCATTCCTTGGTCATTGCTGGATCAGCCAAGTCCGCCTTGTTTAAAATCAAGAGTTTTGGTTTGTCACCAACAATCTTGGTCAACATAGGATTTTGACTAGATAGAGGTAAGCGTGCATCAACCAAAATAGTCACAAAATCAACAAATTTTAAATTCTCCTGCACTTGTCGACGAGCTTTAGACATGTGACCAGGAAACCATTGAATAGTAGCCATAATATATCTCCTTCGGATTAAAAAGATTGTAAAAACGTTTTCTTTCTTATCCTCTATTCTATCATAAATTATTCTTTTTTGCATAAGCTTTTGTTTGTAATAGCTACTTTTTAAAGGAAGACTGATTTCAAATTCACTTAATTTATATATTAACCTTGTATAAAATTCTATGTCTTATATATTTAGTTTTAGATGAGTATTCGAGATAAAAATGGGACTATGCAATTTGTTAGAATCCCTTCTATCCAGCTTTCCTGTGCTGAGGAGAGATGTTCTGCCTGGAGGCTTTCTTTTAGAAAATCTCGAATTTGTTCTGGTGCGATTTCAAACTCAAAGGCTTTCATTTTATAGAAAAAGTCGAGCAGATGATCTGACAGATATTCAGTTGAAAATGGCACTTCTCCACTTTTTCGATATTCTAATAAGAGTCGAGCAAAGCGGGATTTTTCTTCAGGAAGCTCACGAAAATAGGAATTGAGAAGCCAGGTCTGCTTCTGCTTTCTCTCAATTGGATCCTGACTGGCAATTCGTTGGTCTTTTTCCAGCTCTTTTTGGTATTGTTTGGCCTTGATAGCCCGTTCTGTTCGATTTTTACCAAAAAGTATTTTCTCCCACTTGCGTTCTTCTTGGGTCAAGGTCTCCGTAAAGCCAAAGTAATCTTGATAGGCACGTTCTGCTGGGCCCATGGCTAGAACCAGATTGTCTGCATATTGCTTGGCGATTTTATCCCTCTTCTTGCGCTCTTTCTCTGCCTGGATACGGAGCGCTTGTTCGTAGTCAATTTTCTCCTTGCCTAGCTTGACAAGGTAGAGTTGGTCATCTGGTTTTCCAAGTAAAAAGGGTTTGATACACTTTTCAAGGACTTCTTCCATCCGAGCCTTTTTCTTGGGTTCTGCCTTGGTCCAACTTCCTCCTTGAAAGACTTCTAGGAAGAGCTGATAGTCTCTCTCAGGTGTAAATTGATTGCCACGATTGGGTTTAAAAACACCTTTTTCCCAGAGCCACTTTAGAAGACGCTCGTCAAAGTCACTTTTGTTAACCTTGATTTTTTCCTTTTTCTGGGCTTTTCTGGTCAGATTTTCAACCTTTCTGAGTAGTTTTTCTTCCTCTTCTAGTTGCTGGTCAAGGCTTAATCGATGAAAATGTCTGACGCAGTCGCTACCGATGGGAAAGAGGCGTTGTCCTGTGACACCGTTAAAGAGTTCGTAGGCGTATTTGATGGCATTCCCACAGACACAATTGCTACGGCCAATACCGTTAAAAATCAAGGAAACTTCATTCCATTCCTTGGTAGCTTGTTCCCAAGTATCAGATTTTGAAGCCTGTAAAACCGCATCGTGCAGGGATTTTCTAACTGGAAGTGTCATGATGTCTCCTTTCTAAATTTATACTTTTACAACTTGAACCTCGTCTTTACCGAGTAAAATCAAATATTTCTCAATATTTTCAATCGAATAGGCTCGTGATAAAGCCTCTCCGTATAGGGCTAACTGACCACGATAGCGGTCTATGAGTTGACTTGGTTCATCGTAGCGGTCTGTCTTGTAGTCGAACAGAACAATTCTGTCCTCGTAAAGCAGATAGCCATCAAGGATACCACGGACAACGAAGTCTTCCTTACTCTTTTGGTCTCGTTTGAGCATGGAGAAAGGTTGCTCGCGATAAAGATGGTCGGTATTAGCGAGAATTTCCTGACCGAGCGCTGTGTCAAAGAATGCAAGAATTTTCGAAAGATTAATCTTGTCTTTGACAGCTGGGCTGGTTTGAACTTGTTTGAGAGTTTCTGTCAGGCTAGCAAGCGTTGGTCGCTGACTGAGGTCCATTCTCTGCATCAGTTCGTGGGTAGCACTACCAATCTCAGCTCCTGTTACCTTTTCTTTAGTTGAAAAATCTGGCAAATCAAAGTTGATTTTCTTGTCTACTGACTGTCCTTGATCAGCAATCTCGACACCTTCCATATCCATAACTGGTTCGTAGAATTTCTTGATTTGACTTGGGGTTTGAACACTAGGCAGTTCAATGGCTGCGCGATGAAGAGTATTGTAAACTTCCACCTCTTTCAGCATTTCAAGGGCTTCTTTGATGGTTTCTGACTGACGGTTATCTGCTTGAGAGCTATCTTGGAGAGGACTTTTGTTTTCCAACTCTCCAATAGCTTCTCTAGTCAGCTGATCTTCACCAACAAAACGATAGCTAAAACTGAGATTATCCTTGGCAAATACTTTACTGATAGTCCAAATCCAATCTTGGAAATTCTTGGCTTGAAGTCTAGTGTTGCTGTTTAGTTTTCCATTTTTAGCTTCTGGGTATTCCTTGGATTCCAGCTTTTCACGCGAACCCTTGCCGACAAGATAGAGCTTTTTCTCAGCCCGCGTCATGGCAACATACAGCAGACGCATCTGCTCTGAATAGCTTGCTAGCTGTAATTCCTCTTCGTTCTGCCTATAGGTCAGACTCGGAATGGAGAGTTTGATGGTTTTAGGATAGTGATTTCCGACTGCTCCTGTCTCCATTTTGGCAATATATTTGACACCAAGCCCATTTTTACGACTGAGAATGACTTCTGACATGCTGTCTTGCTTGTTGAAATCTTGATCCATATTGAGGATAAAGACGTAAGGAAACTCCAGTCCTTTACTCTTGTGGATGGTCATGAGCTCTACTGCATCTTTTGGCGGTGCGACAGCCACGCTTGCAAGATCGTGCTGGGCTTCTAAAACTTGGTCAATCATACGAATAAAACGAGACAATCCCTTGAAATTGCTCTTTTCAAATTGATCAGCACGCAGTGCTAGGGCATAGAGATTGGCCTGTCTAGCAGGCCAATTTGGCAAAGCCCCAACATAATCGTAGTAAAAACGGTCGTTATAAATCTTCCAAATCAGGTCATAGAGGGAGTGGGTTTTGGCATACAAACGCCAAGAAGCCAAGATATCCATGAATTGCTTTAGTTTTTCAGCTAACTCTGTATGAATCAAGCCTTTTTGACTACTTGCCAGTTTTTGTGCATTGACTAGTTTCTCATAGAGATTTTCGTGGACTTTATCCTCTGCTTTCTGAAGGGACAAACGTGCTAACTCGTCCTCATCAAAGCCAAACATAGGAGACTTCATAAGGGCAACCAAGGCATAGTCTTGCAGAGGATTGTGAATGACACGAAGGGTGTCTAGCATGACTTGCACTTCTAGAGATTGTAGGTAATTGTTCTGCTCTCCGTCAGTTTTGACAGGAATCCCGTACTCAGACAGGGCGAGAAGAATCTGGTCATTACGACTGCGGCTGGAGGTCAAAAGGGCAATTTCTTTAAAGGTAACACCTTGTTCCTTATGGAGTTTCAGAATCTCCTTGATGACTAAGCGCATTTCGCCTGTTAGTTTCGTTCCTGCTGGGCTTTCTTCTTCCTCACCTGTATCGTCCTTGTCATAGAGGAGAAATTCTGCCTTGTTGTCTGTATTAGGAGTCAGTTTGGTATTGGCAAAGACAAGCTGGTGCATGTTATCATAGTTGATTTCGCCGACCTCTTGGTCCATGAGACGTTCAAAGACATCATTGGTTGCTGACAGCACTTCTGAACTACTACGGAAATTTTCTTTGAGGAGAATGAGCTTGCCCTCTTTTGGATTTTGCGCATAGCGTTGGAACTTCTCATTGAAAATCTGCGGATCTGCCTGACGGAAACGATAGATAGATTGCTTGATATCTCCCACCATAAAGCGATTGTGACCATTAGACAACAATTCCAGCATCCGTTCTTGAATGTGATTGGTATCCTGATACTCATCGACCATGACTTCGTGGAAGCGATCCTGATAAGCCTCACGGACTTGCGGGAATTTCTCTAAAATCTCAATGGTATAATGGCTAATATCAGTGAATTCAAAGGCATTTTCCTGACGTTTACGCTGACGATAAGATTCTACAAAATCACTCATGAAGGCTTGGAAGGTTTTAGCTAGTTCCCATGTGTCTTTATGATAACGTTCTTGATAGTCGAGAATCGTTATCTGGTCTGCTAGTTGTCCTAGTTTAGCAAACTGGGCCTTTCTCTCTTCGTTGTAGGCATCGGCCAGTGGCTTCAAATCAGACTTACGACTAGCATTAGTCAGGGCCCGGCCGTTTTTCTCTTTCGAAATTGCTACAACACGCGCAAGCACTGCTTGATAAGCCTGATTATCGGACTCTTGATTCAAGGAGCCAATTTCATCCAGAATCAACTGAACATTTTCTAAATAAGCAGCCTTTGCAAACTCCTTGGCATCGTTATCCAGATGATAACGGAAAAAGCTTTCCAAATCCCAAAGGGCTTGCTGGATTTGCTCAGTCAGTTTTTCTTTTTCACTGGTAAAATCAGCCTCTTCAAAACCTTTGAGGAAAGATTCACTCAGCCACTTTTGAGGGTTGCTGGTGGATTGGAGGAAGTCATAAATTTTATAGACTTGCTGGCGCAGACCACGTTCATCTTTTCCACGTCCAGCAAAATTTTTCAGCAAATGACTAAAGGTCTCTTTCTGTTTACCTTGGTAATGGGCTTCAAAGACCTCATGAAAGACTTCGTTTTTTAGAAGAAGTTGCTCGCTTTGGTTTTGTAAAATACGGAAATTAGGCGCAATATCAAGTAGATAACCGTGTTTGCCAAGGAATTTTTGTGTGAAGGAATCCATGGTTCCGATGGCAGCGTTGGGTAGGTCTGCCAACTGGCGACCCAAGTGTTGTTTGAGGTCAACATCGCTACTTTCTTGGATTTGTTGGCTTATTTTTTTCTCCAAACGTTCTTTAAGCTCTGTGGCAGCCTTAACGGTAAAGGTTGAGATAAAGAGTTGAGAAATTTCGACACCACGCGCTAACTGATCCAGAATACGCTCGGCCATGACAAAAGTCTTCCCAGAACCAGCCGATGCTGAGACAAGGATATTTTGACCAGAAGTGTAGATGGCTTCGATTTGTTCGGCAGTTTTTTTCTGTTCCTTACTCGAATGCGCTTCTGCTTCTTGCAGTTTTTGAATTTCCTCCTCAGTTAAAAAGGGAATGGGCTTCATCGATTCAACTCCTCTCTTATTTTTTCAAACCAAGCTTGCTTGAGTTTTTCTCCGACCAGACGTTTACCGTCAGCCAAGTCCAACTTTTGTAGGAAACGGGCTTGACCCAAGTGATAATTGGCTTCAAATCCGGTGATGGCTTGGTGTTGCTGGACGTATGGGGCAATACTTCTGCCATTTTCGGTATAAGGATTAATGGCGAACTGGCCTGCTAAAATCTTCTCAGCTGCTTTCTTGTAAAGATGGGCATTGTAGTCCAGTAGGAGCTGGAATTCCTCATCTGTCAGCTGATTAGCCTTGTTTTTGTTGTAAAATTCACCCAAATGACTGCTTTCTTTTTCTAAAAATAGCCCTTGGTATTTCATAGATTTGCTAGCTTCTACTACTGCACCTGCCAGACTTTTAACGGCCATCAAAGATTGGACAGGCTCAGCCATTTCCAAGTACATAGCGCCGAAAAAGTTCTGCTCCCCTTCTCTCTTTAAGGCAGCTAGATAAGTTGGCAACTGGGAATTGAGCCCATTAAAGAAATGAGGAAATTGGAACTGAGTTAGACTAGACTTGTAGTCTACTACCCCTATCGCTCCATCAGCTTTCAAACGGTCAATTCGGTCAACCTTACCTCGTACAAAGACACTGCGACCATTGTCCAATTGAATAAAGGCTTGCTCTTTTCCACCAAAATTTGCTTCTTCTTTGATGGTTTCGATGGCTGGATTGTGTCGGAGAATATGGCCAGTCGTCCGAGCTACATCAAGTAGGACTTCCTTGGTAAACTGGGCTTCCAAACTTTCTTGATATATAGCTTCAAATTCGCGTTCTTGACTGGTTTCTTGGATAGCTTGTTCTAGACGTTTGTCAAAGGAATCTTCGTCAGGTAACTGCAAGGCACGTTCAAAAATACGGTGCAAGAAATTTCCATGACTGCGAGCATCCGGACGCAAACGTAATTCATCCTGCAAGCCTAACACGTAGCGGAGGAAATAACTGTATTGGTTCCGGTAAAACTCGGTCAAACCGGACGTAGATAAGTAAAATTCCTGTTCAGCTGGATAGAGAGCCTGCAAGGTATCCTTGCTCAACTGCTTACTGCTTGGACTGGTTGGGAGGGCTGGATTCTCCAGACCTTGCTGGTCTAGTTTTTTACCCATGACACGCGCCAGAACCTTAATAAATGTCAAATCTTGCTCAGTATCACTCGTCTCGCCCTGCTGGTGATAGGCAACCAGACTCGACAAAAGACTGTGATATGAACCCATGTCTTCCTTAGACAGCCCTTTGTGATTCATCCTCTTCTCTCTTCGACTAAATCCAAAACTCACCAGCTCTTGAAGATAGGCTGACTCCTTGCTTTCACTTTCATTAAAAAGGCTTGGAGCCGACAAGACCAGCTGCTTACGGGCAGAATTGACTAAGGAAAGCATAGTATAGCGATTTTTCTTGAGGTTTTCACTGCTGGCAATCAGCAATTGCGCCCCATCTTCTGTCGCTTGGTTTAGGCTCTGTCTTTCTTCGTCTGTCAAAAGACTGGTGTTTTGCGCAATTTTTGGTAAATTGTCCTGAGTCAGCCCAATGGCATAGACAAAGTCAGCAGTCAGTGGTGCAATCAAATCGTAACTCTGCACCAGAACAGTGTCCACTGTCGCTGGAATGGTACGGTATTGGGACAAACTCATTCCAGAATGGAGCAAGGCCAAGAAATCCTCCAGACTAACCTGTGAACCAGCAAAAACGGTCGCAAATTGTTCTAAAACATGACAGAATGCCTTCCAAACTTCGGCCTGTCTTTCCTGTTCAAGAGCTTCCATAGTAGCTGTCAAATCTTGCAGTTGCTTGGTAACAGCTCCTTCTTTTAGAAAGCTATTCCATTTTTGTAGGAGATTTTCAGCCTTTTGTTTTCGACTGGCAAAGAGGGTTTCAAGAGGTGTTAAAATACGCAGACGAAGAGCATTTAAACGTTCCAGATTAAATTTTCCATGGTGGGATTTGGTAAAGGTTTGCTGAAAGGCTGGCAAGCAATTGATACCAAGATAGCGGATATATTGTTCAAAAGCATCAATATCAGCTTGTCTAAGGTCGGTATACAAACCTGTTCTGAGAAGGTTAATCAAATCCTCCTGACGAAAACGGTAGCGTTTTAAAGCCAAGATAGACTCGACAAACTGTGTCAAGGGATGATGCGCCATGAATTCGCTTCTACCAAGATAGAAAGGAATCTGATACTGGTCAAAAATGGTTTTCAGCGATAATTGATAAGAAGCTACATCCCCCAATAGAATACGAAAATGCTTGTAACTCAGGTCTGAGTTCTCATGTAATTTCTGACGAATGCTACGGGCTACTAGCTCCAACTCCTCCTTTTGTGTCAAACAAGACCAGATTTGTAAGTTTTCACGGTCTTTCTCATCGACATCCAAAGTGAGCTCTGTAAAGTCATAAGAAGACTCTAGCAAACGAGAGGCCTTGTCAAAACTATCC
Organism: Streptococcus mitis; assembly: GCF_016658865.1. NCBI lineage: Bacteria > Bacillati > Bacillota > Bacilli > Lactobacillales > Streptococcaceae > Streptococcus > Streptococcus mitis. The sequence continues at coordinate 991,766 of NZ_CP067992.1, read as the reverse complement.
GTTTTCTCATGAGTCTGAGAACGGTCTTGAGCAGGTGTTTGGTATTTAGCAGCTAAATGATGGAGAAACTCCACACTGGCTTGATAGAGATTGCCTTCAGCGAATGGACTGGTATAGGCTTTCTTACTAGCATAGGCTCCAATGACAATCTCAACACCCTTGCCATGAAGTAGGTCCACAATCCGCTCTTCCTCAGCAGAAAAACGGGTAAATCCATCAATGACCAAGGCGATTTGACTAAAATCACTACTTACTTTGTCATTCTCAATAGCCTCAATCAAATGGGACAACTGGCTTCCCTGAGCTAACAGGCCTTGATTGAGATATGCCGTTACTTTCTCAAAAATCAAGAGTAAATCGGCCCTCTTGTCCTCATCCGTCAAACTCTCCAAATCCAAAAAACTCATTTGAGCAGTCGTCATCTCGTGATAAAGATCAATCAACTGCTGGATAAATTGAGGCTCCTGCTTGATAGCTCCATAAACACGTAAGTCCTTGGGATCAAGTTCGACAAGACATTTATAAAAAGCCATCCCAAGACCGATGTCATCAAGACTGGTCTTTGCAGGCAAATCATTCAAAATCAGGTAACGAGCCATCTGCGCAAAGCGCGTGACAGTAATCTCAAAAGAAGCCTGCTGGGACAAGCATTCCAGCACGGCGCGTTCCTTTTCAAAAGAAAGAGAGTTAGGGGCGATATAGAAGACCCGCTTGCCCACAGCAACTAGCTCTTCCGCCTCCCTGGTTAGAATTTCTGTCAAAGAAGTCCGAATATCAGTATAAAGTAATTTCATCTCTGCCTCGTTGCAATTTTCATTACCTTTTATTATACCATGATTAGCCCGAAGATTCCTCCTCCTCTCCTCCAAAATATGCTATAATAATAACAAAAGATAAAGAAGGAAGTCTTATGATTAAACTACTAGTCTTGGATATGGACGGAACCCTCCTCAATGAAGCCAAGGAAATCCCACAAGCCCACATTACTGCTATTCACCAAGCCATTGAAAAAGGTGTCAAACTGGTTCTCTGTACAGGTCGTCCCCTTTTCGGCGTCCTCCCCTACTACAAAAAACTGGGGCTTGACCTCCAGAATGAGTATGTGATTGTTAACAACGGTTGTTCAACTCACCAGACAAGTGACTGGGGACTAGTTGACTGGCAAGAACTTAGTCCAGCAGACATCGAATACCTCTATGACCTAGCTGAAAAAAGTGATGTTCAGTTGACTCTTTTTGATGAGGAGCATTATTTTGTCCTCGGTGGTAAGCCTAATGAAATTGTTCAAAATGATGCCAAGCTGGTCTTTTCAGACCTGACTGAAATTTCACTAGAGGAAGCTACCAGTGGCAAGTATCGCATGTTCCAAGGGATGTTTTTGGGGACAGAGAGCCAAACGGACGATTTTGAGAAGCGTTTTGCTGGGGAACTCTGTCAACGATTTAGTGGAGTTCGTTCGCAACCAGTCATTTATGAAGCCATGCCACTTGGTACGACAAAGGCTACTGCTCTTTCTCGACTAGCAGATATTTTGAAGATTGATTCCTCAGAAATCATGGCCATGGGCGATGCTAATAACGATATTGAAATGCTCCAGTTTGCAGGACTTGGCATTGCAATGGGAAATGCCAGCGATTATGTCAAATCCCTTGCGGATGCCGTTACAGCAAGCAACGAAGAAGACGGTGTTGCGCGTGCCATTGAGAAATATATTTTATAATTAAGAAGCCCAGTTCGTGTCAACTGGGTTTTGATATTTAAGAATTCCTAAAACTTTAGAAACTCTTTAGAAATCCTTGAGCTTTCTTTGATTTCTATGCTTTATACTAAAGTTAACAAAATAAATCAAAAGGAGAGAATCATGAAAACAGTACTTGACATTCATGGATTGTCCAAAAACTTCGACAAACAAGCTATTCTTCAGGATCTTCATCTAACGATAAGAGAGGGAGATATTTATGGACTTATTGGGAAGAACGGAGCTGGGAAAACCACCTTAATCAAAATTATTACGCAACTGCTGTTTGCGGATAAAGGAACTGTTTCCCTCTTTTCTAGTCAATCGGAAAATGAGTGGACCAAGGCTCTATCTCGAGTAGGTTCAGTGATTGAATCACCCGTAGCTCATAATCACTTAACAGCCTATCAAAATCTGAAATATTACTGTATGATTCGTCATATTCCAAATGCTGATCAAGTCATTCGAGAAACGCTGGACTATGTAGGTTTGCCAGATACAGGTAAGAAAGTCTTTCGTGATTTCTCGCTAGGAATGAAACAAAGACTTGGTATCGCCATTGCCCTCCTATCTAAACCAGACTTCCTAATCTTAGATGAACCTATCAATGGTCTCGACCCAATCGGTATCAAAGAATTTCGTCTGATGATTCAACGGCTCAATCAAGAACAAGGGATAACCATTCTCATCTCTAGCCATATCTTGTCAGAACTCTACCTCGTAGCTAATCGTTTTGGTATTTTAGATCAAGGCAAGATTATCCGTGAAATCAGCAAAGCTGAATTTGAAACACTAAGTGAGGATTATATTGTGCTTAAGACAGCCGACCAAGAGAAAGCTTGTCAAGTATTGAAAGAACAAATCCAGCTCCAGTTCAAGGTTGTCAATCCTGAAAACGAAATCCACATCTTTGGTCAGGAACAAGATGTCAAACAGATTCTCAAGGAATTAACCTTGGCAGATGTTGCCATTGACGAGATTTACTATGCCCGTCAAAACCTAGAAGAATACTTCACTCAATTGGTCCAATAGGAGGAAAATCATGATACATACCATTCAAGCAGACTTTTACCGTCTTTTCCGTTCCAAAGGATTCTGGATTACAGAGTTCATTCTCTTTGTACTCATGTTAATGGGGGCTATTTTTGGAGCTACTGGCCATCTAATGGCAATCCAGACAGAAGAGCCAGACATTCCAACCCATGGTTGGGACGGTGTACAAGCCCTGATCAACGCATCTAGTCAAGGTTCAAACCTCGTTTTTCTCTGCATCATCCTAGCCTGCCTCGTTCTTGGAGTTGATTTAATCGGCAAACTCTATAAAAATAATTTAACAGTGGGTGTCTCTCGTACCGAGTTTTTTCTAGCGAAAGCCTTTGTATTGGCTTGTATTGCACTTTTACAAGTCATCATCAGCCTTGTGATTGCCTTTATTCCAGCAACTATCTTAAATGGATTTGGAACTATGCCTGATGGCTTTATTGGCAATCTACTGGTAACCATTTTCCTTCAATTTCTTTGCCTCCTTGCTTGGCTTTCCATTGTTTCCTTCATCCTCTATGTTAGTCATTCTTATCTTGCGGTATTTATTGGTTATTTGGTCAGCTCTATCTCACTTTCTATGCCAATGATCATTTTTCCAAATATCAAAATTTTGCCATATTTATCATTGCAGTTTTTCTATGCTATGACTGCTAATAGTGAATCCATTTTCTATACACTTATAGTTACCTTAGCTGTTATTGTAATCTTTAATCTAAGTGGACTGGCAGTTTTCAAAAAGAAAAGTTTATAAAAAATGACCTCCTCTAGCCTACAGAGGAGGTTTATTTCGTTAAAAATAAATGAAAACCGACAACCACTGGCCATCTGTGCTTAGTTTCATCTCTGTACCGAGAAGATGACATAATTCCTCAGTGATATAAAGGCCTAAACCAGAGGATTCTTCCGTGTCTGATAGATTTTCAGAATAAAAACGATTGCTAAGATTTTCTATTTTTTTGATGGGCTGTTTAACAAGGTTTGCAATCTCTAAGACAAGCTGTTCCCTTTCCTTTCGCAAAGATAGACGCGCTTCTTCCTTGCCATGTTTGAGGATATTTCCAAGCAGATTTTGTAAAATTCGATCCAGTAAGTCTTCATCAGTCATCATTTTCAGACCAGCTTCAACCTTAAAATCAAGTGTGATATTTGCCGCCTGAAAAACATCATAATAAGCCAAAGTCTTTTTGGTGATAAAAGTTGATAGATCTACTTCTTCCAGTTTCGGTTTGACAGCTCCTTCCATCAAACGACGGTATTCTAGGAGAGCCTCCAAACGTTTGGAAACTAAATCAAGATGCTGGGCTACTTTTTGTAAGGTTTCTCCTTTGTTTTCAGGAGACTTTATCAATTGTTGGGTGTAGCCTGAAGCGATAGTCAGAGGCGTCCGAATATCATGGGCGATATTGCTGATGGCCATATCCAGAGTCTGCTTTTCCCTTTTCATCACCAGTCGAGATTGCTCTACTTCCTGAAATAGATTCTCAATCTGCTGGTAGAGATGTAAAAAATGTTTGGAAAAAATGCTGACTCCGACTCTTTTCATACTACCCGTGAGAATTTTATCTTCAATCTGTTGACTCAAGTTTTTAAGTGCTAGATGATAGCGAATCAATGCAACCGATAAAATAATTAGGAGTACCAGTAGGATAAAGATTATCATGTAGGTCATTGCTTGTCTCCTTTTAATCTTACCCCAACTCCCCAGATGGTTTCAATATATTCTTGATTTGGGTCAAGCTGGTTTAATTTTTTACGAAGATTACTCAAATGCGTATTGAGAGTATTATCTCCAGGTAGGTAGCTATCCTCCCAGACCAATTCATAAAGTTCTTCCTTGGTGAAAATTTTCTTAGGGTGTTTAAGGAGAGTTTGGAGAATCAAGCATTCTTTCTTGGCAAGGCGAATGGTTTCCTGACTTTTTTTGATTTCAAAACTTTCTGCATCAAACTGGATATTTTTCAAGTTTTGTGGCATATTTTCAGTTATTACTATTTCCACAGGCTGTTTTTCTGCACTTTGGCGTAGTTGAACAGTAACTCTGGCAAAGACTTCGTCCAAATCAAAAGGCTTGACTATGTAATCATTTGCACCGTCTAAGAGGTATTGACTGATTAACTTCTTATCGCTCAAAGCCGTTAGCATAATGACTGGAATTTGACTTTGTTCCCTGATGGCTTTTAAAACCTGATCCCCATTTTTCCCAGGAAGCATGATATCTAGTAAAACGAGTTCAATCCCACCTTGGTCAAAACGCATGATTCCTTCAGTTCCTGAAAAGGCTTGAATCACCTCATGCTCCTCAGTAAGAAGTGTTCGCAAAATCTCTTGAATGTCACTATTGTCTTCAATAACCAATATCCTAGCCATAAATACCAACCTTTCTGCAACTATTATAGCATGTTTTATTGATAAAGCTTAAACAGAAAAGCTCCTCACATAAAAGCGCGAGAAAGCCTTAGAGGGTTAAAATATAAAATCCACTTACTAGACAACATAGTATCCTTATAGTTGCAAATAAGAAGTTAATCTAGCAGAATGAATCTCTCATTTCTCTCCTACTAGTCCGTAATACGTCGATACATTTCGGGTCTTCTATCTCGAAACAAGCCCCAGTTTAGGCGCTCGCTTGCTCCCTTGTCTAGGTCATAAGTAGCTAACAGAACAGCTTCTTCTTGTCTTTCAGCTTGCTCTAGAATAGCTCCTGTTTCATCCGTCATAAAGGATGAACCGTAGAAGTCAAGACTGGAACTTTGTCCACCATTTTCCTCACTAGGAGTGATTTCTTCTAAACCATAGCGATTGGCAGCAATAACTGGAACAATATTTGCTGCTGCGTGTCCTTGCATGGTACGTTGCCAGTGACCACAACTATCCGTATCCAAAATTGGCTCTGAACCGATAGCTGTAGGATAAAAGAGCAATTCAGCACCATTTAACGCAAGACATCGGGCCGTTTCAGGGAACCATTGATCCCAACAGATACCGATCCCAATCTTGGCATAGCGAGTATCCCAGACCTTGAAACCTGTGTTGCCAGGCGTGAAATAGAATTTTTCTTGATAATAATGATCATCTGGTATGTGGGTCTTTCGGTAGACGCCCAGCACTTCCCCATCAGCATCAATAACGGCAATAGAGTTATACAAGACATTGCCATCTTTTTCATAGAAACTGATTGGTAAAACGACCTTTAGCTCCTTGGCAATGGTTTTAAAATGTTGAATAGCTGTATTGTCTGTCACCGACTGGGCATGCTGGTAGTAGTCATACTGGCGTTCCTGACAGAAATAGGGACGTTCAAACAACTCGGGTAAGAGAATGATTTGCGCGCCTTGTTCTGCAGCCTGACGTACTAAACGCTCTGCGGTTTGGATATTTGTTGCCACATCCTTGGCACATTGCATCTGAATGGCTGCAACTCTTACATTTCTCATCTTTTTCTCCTATTCTGGGATTTGTTGGGTGATACAGTGGATATTGCCACCACCTAAAAGAATATCTCTGGCTGGAATTCCGACAACTTTACGGTCTGGGAAACACTTACTGAGAATATCTAAGGCTACTTGGTCATTGACATCTTGAAACTGGGGAACAAGGACAGCCTTATTGGCGATATAAAAGTTTACGTAGGAAGCTGCTAGTCGTTCACCTGCGTATCGCTCTTCTTCTCCTTCTTCATAGATGTAGCCTGGCAAATCCTCTTTGGTTACAACTTGATGAAGCGCTGGAATTGGAAGTTTATGAATGGTGAAGTGACGACCTTTTGCATCTGTCTCTTGTTCTAAGAGTTCGAGATCTGCTTTTGACATGGCATACTGAGGATCGTTTTGATCATCTGTCCAAGCCAAAACAATCTCTGCAGGACCAACAAAGGCAGCAACATTATCAATGTGTTCATTTGTCTCGTCTTGATAAATACCGTAAGGCAACCAAATGATTTTTTTGGCACCAAGGCTCTCTAGTAAGACCTTTTCAATCTCTTCTTTATTCAGGTGAGGATTTCGACCAGGACTGAGCAAACAACTTTCAGTCACGAGAATGGTTCCTTGACCATCGCTGTGTATCGCGCCACCTTCCAGAACAAAAGGTTTGGCATCATAGACAGGCATTTCCAAGGCCTCAGCAAAACGACTGGCTACTTGGTCATCATCTTCATAGTCTTGGTAGAGACCATCAACAGCACCACCCCAAGCATTGAAAGACCAGTCTACTGCCAACTTTTCCCTTTTATCATTAAGAAGAATAGTCGGACCTGTATCACGGGCCCAGGCATCATTGGTGGGAATGTCTAGATAAATAACGCTATCTCCAAGGTAGTCTTGGGCTTCAGATAGATAGTCTTGCTCCACCAAAAGATAGACTCTTTCCCCTTCTGCTATGGTTTTGATAATCTGGCTAAAAGCTGCTTTAGCAGCTTTTCCTTGAAAAGGCCATGAACCTGGTCGAGTCGGCCATATCATGAGGGTACCATGATGTGATTCGTACTCTGCTGGCATACGATAGCCTAATTTTTTGGGACTGTCCATCATGATAATCTCCCTTTAAAATCTTGATAGCCGAAGGCTTTGACTAAGCTACAGTCACCCTGATCGTCCATGAGATAGAGACTTGGCAATCCAATACCATTAAAGGTGTTATTTTTAACAAATGAGTAAATAGCCATGTCTTCAAAATAAAGTCTATCACCGATTTGGACTGGATTTTCAAAGCTATAATCACCAATCACATCGCCCGTCAGACAAGTATTGGAAGAAAGTCTATAGGTATGGGCTTTTTCCTGTGCCTCAAAGCCATTTATCAAAGGTGGACGATAGGGCATCTCAAGTACATCAGGCATATGGCAGGTCGCAGAGGCGTCTAAAACCAAGATTTCCATACCGTTTTCGACAATATCCAATACTTCAGTCGCTAGATAACCAGCATTGAGCGCAATGGCTTCACCCGGCTCGATATAGACTTCAAGATTGTAAGTTTCTCGGATACGCTTGATTTCTGAAATCAGCAAATTCACATCGTAACCTTCTCTTGTGATGTGGTGTCCGCCCCCCATATTGAGCCATTTGACCTCATGTAAGTAAGAACCGAACTGCGCTTCTACAGCTTTCAAAGTTGTCTCTAAATCATCCGAGCCTTGCTCGCAAAGAGTATGAAAATGAAGTCCATCAACTAGATCTAGTAAATCACTCGGTATCTTGTCTAGGGTAACTCCAAAACGGGAGCCAGGTGCACAAGGATCATAGAGCGCATGATCTCCTTGAGTTGAACACAGAGGGTTGAGGCGCAAACCAACACTGACACCAGCCTCTCGACAACGAGGCCCGTGTTTACGCAACTGTCTCTCTGAGTTAAAGACGATATGGTCCGTTATCTCCAGCAATTCCTCCAAGTCTGCATCCTTGAAAGCAGGCGCAAATACATGGACTTCTCCTGGAAATTCTTCTCTAGCTAGCTTAGTTTCATAGAGTCCACTGGCTGTCGTACCAGATAGATACTTGCTAATCAAGGGATAGGTTTTGTAGAGGGAGTATGCCTTCTGGGCAAGTAAAACCTTGCAACCAGCTTCTTCTTGAACATATTGTAGAATGCGGCAATTAGCTTCTAACTTGGCCAAGTCAATGACATAGGCTGGCGTTGGTACTTGTTCTAACTTCATTAGTCCACCATTTGCGGATTTTCAACCACAACCCATGGCAAACCATACTCATTCAAAGCTTCCATGAATGGATCTGGATCCAACTCTTCAAGGTTATACACTCCAGCTTGTTTCCAAGTACCGTTCATAACTAATTTTGTCCCAATCATGGCTGGAACACCTGTTGTATATGAAATTGCTTGTGAACCAACCTCTGCGTAACATTCCTGATGGTCGCAAACATTATAGATATAGATGGTCTTTTCAACGCCATCTTTTACACCTGTAAAGATACAGCCGATATTGGTTTTACCTACAGTACGTGGGCCAAGGCTAGCAGGATCTGGAAGTAAGGCTTTTAAGAATTGAATTGGAACGATGTCTTGACCATTGAAATCAATAGTATCCGTACGAAGGAGTCCAACATTTTCAAGACATTTCATGTGCGTCAAGTAAGATTGACCAAAAGTCATAAAGAAACGAATCCGTTTGACACCTGGAATATTTTTGGCCAATGATTCGATTTCTTCGTGGTGAAGGAGATACATGTCTTTTTGTCCAACTTGAGGGAAATCGTACTCGCGCTTGATAGACATAGCTTCCACTTCGACCCATTTTCCATCTTCCCAGTAAGAACCTGGTGCTGAAACCTCACGGAGATTGATTTCTGGGTTAAAGTTAGTTGCAAATGGATAACCGTGGTCACCACCATTACAGTCTAAAATGTCGATATAATGGATTTCATCAAAGTAGTGTTTGAGGGCATAGGCTGAAAAGACACTAGTCACACCTGGGTCAAAACCAGAACCAAGTAGAGCGGTTAAGCCTGCCTCTTTGAATTTCTCCTGATAAGCCCATTGCCATGAGTAGTCAAAGTAGGCAGTAAAACCAAGTTCCTTACAACGTTTCTCATAGATAGCACGCCACTCAGGGTCTTCTGTGTCTTCTACTTCGTAGTTGGCTGTATCAATATAGTGAACACCTGTCGCCAAACAAGCGTCCATAATTGTTAAATCTTGATATGGTAAAGCTACGTTCAAAACAGCTTCTGGCTTATAGCTTTCAATCAGGGCAATCACTTCTTCTACCTTGTCAGCATCAAGAGCAGCTGTCTCAATCTTTGTACTTGTTTTGCCTTCCAGTTTAGCCTTCAAGTCATCACATTTTGATTTGGTACGGCTAGCGATCATAATTTCTGTAAATGTTTCGCTATCTTGACAAATCTTTGAAATAGCAACTTGGGCAACGCCCCCACATCCAATAACTAATAAACGACTCATTTTTTTCCTTCCTCTTCTTCTAAAATGTCTTCTACATACTTGGGTAACATAAAAGCTCCCACGTGTAAGTTTGCAGTGTAGTATTCTGTGAAAAGCTGGCGTTTTTTCCAGCCTTCCTTGTCAAAATCTTTGACAGGGTGGTATTTTTTCGATGCAAATCCAAACAACCAATAGCCAGCTGGGCTGGTTGGTATATGGGCCTGATAAACCCGACTAATTGGAAAGGCTTGATTGACCTTGCGGTGCATGCTTCGGCAAGCCGACTCATCCTCGTCAAAGAAGGGACTACCATGCTGGTAAATCATGATGCCGTCATCTTTAAGAGCTCGATAGCTATTACCGTAAAATTCCTTGGTAAATAACCCTTCCGTATGGCCAAAGGGATCTGTCGCATCGTTGATGATAATATCATAGTCATCTTCACAGTTTCGCAAAAAGCGTAGCCCATTTTGGTAGTAAATGGTAACACGAGGATCGTCTAGCCCTGCGGCAAAATCTGGGAAATACTCACGACAGACCTCAACCAACATCTCATCTGGTTCCACAATATCGATTTGCTCCAGTTCAGGATAGAGTGTTAATACTTGGGCAACACCACCGTCACCACCCCCAATAACCAAGACTTTCTTGGGATTTGGGTGGACAGCCATGGGAACGTGGACGGTCATTTCATTGTAGACAAAATCATCCGCATCTGAGAACAAGACGTGCCCATTTAAAATCAAAATCTTTCCAAAAGCTGGTGTATCCAAGACTTCGATATCCTGCCATTCACTTTTACCAGCGTAGAGTTGCTTGGCTGTTCTCAGGGACAATTTGACATCTGGAGTATGAACTTCAGAAAACCATAAATCCATCTAGTTCTCCTTTCTCTTAATGACGTTGATGTGATTGACCTCAGGATCTTCCGTCCCTTGGAGGGAGCAACCACGTTCCTTGGCAAATTGGATATAGTCTACAATTTCACGTGTAATGCGTTCACCAGGAGCCAAGATAGGAATCCCTGGAGGATAGCACATGACAAATTCTCCACAGACCTGTCCAACAGATTCGTCTAAAGACAAACTTTTTCTCTCTGAATAGAAGGCTTCTTGTGGAGACAGCACTAACTCGGGCTGAATATATTCTCCAGCTATCAAGTCCTTCCCATCTCGTGAATAAAGTCTCTTGATATCAGCCAAAGCACCGACTAAGCGCTCGATGTCTTGGATACGATCACCAATCGAAATATAGGCCAAGATATTGCCAATATCACCAAACTCAATCTGAATGTCGTATTCGTCTCGTAGGAGGTCATAAACCTCGATACCTGTTAAGCCAATACCCTGAGTGTAAACTGACAGCTTGGTCACATCAAAATCACAAACCGAAACACCGTCTATTAACTCTTTTGAGTAGGCATAGTAGTCACCTATGGCATTGATTTCACGACGAGCATACTCGGATAGCTCAATGACCTTCTCAAACGACTCTTTACCACGAAGAGCCAAATTGCGACGCGAAATATCTAAACTAGCCATCAACAAGTAAGAGGCGGATGTTGACTGGGTAAGATTGATAATCTGACGTACGTATTCAGGATTCATCTGCTCCCCGATTAAAAGAAGCGAGCTTTGAGTCAAACTCCCACCAGACTTATGCATGGAAACTGCTGCCATATCAGCACCTGCATCCATAGCAGAAATTGGAAGTTTATCAGTAAAATGTAAGTGTGCTCCGTGGGCCTCATCTACTAAAACCATCATGCCAGCTTCATGAGCCATTTCCGTTAAACCTTTAAGGTCTGAACAGATTCCGTAGTAAGTAGGATTGTTAATCAAAATGGCCTTGGCATCTGGATGGTCCTTTATTGCCTGTGCTACTCGGTCATTTTCAAGACCTAAAGCGATACCAATCTTAGGATTTACACTCATCTCTATATAGATGGGAATAGCACCACATAGAACCAGCGCATTGATAGCAGATTTATGGACATTTCGTGGTAAAATAATCTTATCTCCTGCCTTGCAGGTTGACAGAATCATAGTCTGCACCGATGAGGTTGTTCCACCAATCATGAGAAAGGCATGGGCTGCTCCAAAAGCATCCGCAGCCAGTTTCTCGGCATCTCTAATAATCGAAATGGGGTGACCAAGATTATCCAAGGGTTTCATCGAATTAACATCAATGCCAACGCATTTTTCACCTAACAGTTCGACAAGTTCTGGATTTCCTCGTCCGCGTTTGTGACCTGGTACATCAAAGGGAACAATTCTTTTCTTGCGTAACTTCACCAAGGCCTCATAAATTGGGGCTTGGTTTTGATCTAACTCTTTCAAGACATACTCCTTTCCATATTTTTAGAACCTTATGAAAACTAAGGAACTAAAGGTTGACTCATGAAAAAAGAGCAGGTTTTCACCTGCTCTGCAATCTTCCGACGTTTTTATGTTTGTTTCTGTTGAGTATGTCTGTTCCTGATGTTTCCTAACTCTCTAGTAGCAAATATTACGTACTTTATTGATCGTTTCACAAGATGACGTGTGCTTTCACCACACTAAAATTTATGAATTAGGACAAGTGTCCTAACATCAACTTATAAAAGTAGGCTTTTAACCCTATCAATAATGTGGTTTTTCAACCACGCTTCGGCATTCAACCCTGCCTGTCCGTAGGCGTTTTTTACTCGGGTTTATATTTGCTAGAAAACATCATCTCATTTTCTAAGCTTTATTACTATATCATACTTCCAACATTCTGTAAAGTACTTTTTTAAAAAACATCTACTTTTGTTCGGAAATATAATATTTTATATAGATTTTTATAAACTGTATAATATGAAAGCGGATATAAAAAGAACTAGTCCACTAGTTCTTTTAAATGTATCTTAACGAATCTTGTGCTTATTTAATGGTAACAGAAAAACGATAGCCATTTAATTGTATAAATTTCACCAAAACGAATAAAGCAGTTCGTTTATTAGCATTGGCAAAAACATGCTTTTTTCAAGCAATATAAGTAGCTCATTGAGAATAATCGAGCCACTCATTAATCATACTAGCGATTTCTTTGGGTGCTTCAGTATAAACTTCATGGCTAACGTTCTCTAGAAAAATAGTATCAAAATAGTCTGGCAATTCTTTTAAGGCTTCCTCTCTCCATGTAGCTCCATTGGAATAGCAAGGACTGATAAACAAGGTATCTCCCACTTCTCTTTTAAAAGCTTGTATTTTCCTCCGTAGGCTGAGTATCACTTCTATATTTTCATAATTTATAGATAACTCATATCTATTATACTCAGAACTCCAGTGATAGGACTGTCTTACGGCTTTCTCCATATTTTCTGACCAATGATTTGCTTCGGATTTTTCTTTAGAAATAAGAAGATTTAAGTCCGAAATGACTTGAGATTCAATATAGTTTTTAGTTTCCTCTAACTCTGTATCTAAAGGTAAAATCTTATCTAAATCTAGATAGCCACCATCCAAAAGAATCAGTTTTGTCACTTCATAAAATTCCGATGCAAGATAACGCGCCAAATCTCCTCCAAGAGAATGGCCTATCAGACAAATAGATTCTTCCTCTTCTATCGATTTTTTAAACCATGATTTCAATTCTGTCTCATCTCGAAGATGATCTTCATATGGATTTAGAAAATAAACCTGCGAATCTAGTTCTTGAAGAAAATCCTTGCTATGATAGACATTGCTTCCCAAACCGCCAATAAAATATATTTTCATTCTCTACTTAATACTATGCTTATTCATCTTTTGTTCAAAGATAGTTGTGATAATCTGACGCAATTCTTCGCGTTCTTTTTCTGGAATTTCACCACTTGTTTGAGCTGCAGCGTAGAGTTCAGGGTGTTCAATTGAAATGCGTTTAATCGTGCGTGTCATAGCATGCTTTCTGACAAAAAACGGGATTCGCTTAATCAAGTCTTGTGGTACTAGTGCAAGAATCTTCTCAGCAGTTTCCTTATCACTAATCTTAGACGTCGTAAGCCCCTTATTAATCATTTCCTGTTCTTTTTCTGTAAAATCTTTTAATTCCATTCGATAAATCCTCCTATTTTCTCTATGTTAAATTATATACCAATTGTAGCAAGACGACAAATAGTCTGCTTGTAAAATCTTCTCTATACTACTTTCGTATTTTATTTGCAAGGTTTGTCCATAGTTTCGAGCGGTTTGATTTTGAGAATATAAAAAGCCTTAAAAAGGCTTTCTTTATATACTATTCCTCTTTTGGTTTTGAAAAAACTTCTACACGCTGAGCAAGTACTTTAATCTCAACTGGTAGGTTATCCGATTTATCGCCGTCAACATCAGATTCTAGTTCAATGTCTGATGAAATTTTGATATGACGAGCTTTTATATATTCAATGTTGTCATTTTCTACAACATCACCTTTTAATAAGTCAGGGATGATAGATAATTTTGAAAAGATTGAAGCATCTTTTAGAATCAAAATATTGGCATAACCATCTTTGTTCTCTTCAAAAATCTTTTTATCAGCAAAATAATTAGTCAAAAGAACCAAAACGTGGCTGGCCTCACCACTATAATTTCCATTTTCAGTTTCGACATGAATATTGAAGACCTGATCTGTCATAACAGACTTCACGGTATTAAAAGCATAGGCAAGAACACCAAACTTGGTTTTTTCTTCGATTCCAACATTATGAATTGCTTCAGGAAGTGAACCAACACTAAAGATATAACCAAAATAATTATCATTTGCTTTACCGATATCAATCTTATTGGTTAAATCAAAATCGAGTTCATCAATAGCGCCATCGATGTCTTGATTGATCTCCAAAAGTTTTGTAATGAGGTTACCAGTCCCACCAGGTATAATACCCAACTTAGGAACATAGTCCTTTTCGGCAATACCAGAAATAACTTCATTGACGGTACCGTCTCCCCCAAAAACAAGGACAGCATCATAACCTTCTTCTGAAGCTTCTGAAGCGAAGTTAGTCGCATCTAGTGCTTTTTCGGTGATTTTGGTTTCCACATGCTCAAAATAATCTTTGGCTTTATTCTCCAGCTTATTTTTGTAATCCAAAGCCTTCTCCCCACCAGAGGTAGGGTTGATAATTAACATTACTTTTTTCATTAATTTTCTCCTTAATCTTCGTTAGAAATCTTTATATTTCATCATGGACATCCCATTATATAATAAAAAAGCCGAAAAGCGAAATATGATGTACCGGAGATTGAAACTCTTTTATTTTATATCAACCTTATTATTCCATCGCATAACTACATCCTTTAAGGGTTCATCCAAGTAAGAATAGGCCTTTTCGTTTATCCAATCAGGAATACCATAAGCTGCCTCTGCAATGCTACCAGTTATTGCAGCAAGTGTATCACTATCGCCACCAAGTGAGATGGCATTTCTTATCGCATCTTCGAAGTCCCTACTTTCAAGAAAGGCAATAATGGCTTGAGGGACAGTTTCCTGACATGTTTCGTTAAAACGATAGTTAGGACGGATTTCATCTAAAGTTTGAGATAGATTGTAGCCGTATGTCTTCTCTATATAATCCTTAATTCGTCTTTTACATTCTGTGTGATTGTCATTAATTGGTTGCTCGTATTCTCTACAATAACCACCAAAGTAAAAACGACACAGAAAGATAGCATCAACTGTAGCCATAGCGCCTTTTATACCTTCGGGATGATTATGGGTTACCTCTGCAGAAAGACTCGCAAGTCTTCTAGATGATGGCCACGTAGCAGCTCTCGCATAAAAACCACAGTCCATGACCCAAGCACATGGAGAAACACGCATAGCTGATCCATTCCCAAAGCTATTATAAGGCTCACGGTTATCGCTGTTTAGCCATGCATTAAACCGAGCACCGTAATCAGCATTCGGATACATTCTGCCATATTTCTTCATCGCGTCAATGAAGTCGACTTTTTGTCCCCCATTCATAATCGCTTCAGCAACGGCACAGGTCATAACCGTGTCATCTGTAAAAAAGCAGTCTTTCCGAAATAAAGGAAAGTCCTTCGTTTTGAGATTGTTCCATTCGTAAACAGAACCGACAACATCTCCAATAATTGCTCCTAGCATAAGATTCCTCCTTATTCATTTTGGGACTTTCTATTTGGGCTAACTAACATATTTTTTTAGAAAATAATGTCCTGTTGGATTTTAAAAACATCATCTTTTTCAAAATAGGGTTTTACCATTTCTTTCCATCTAGCTTTATGAAAATTGACTGAGTTTAAAGGAGAGAGTCCATAATTTCCCAATGCATAACCATCATTTACTTCAACAACAAGTGTTCTGCCATCGCGAGTAACACCGATATCTAGCCCATAAGCGACTGGAGCATCTTTCCAACATGATATGGCTTCATCAATTACACTTGCATCAAAATGTGCATGATAATCACCTGTATAGGGGCGAACATCTAATACTTGACTATCTAACACAAAACAGCGCCATTCAGCTATGAATTCTACAACCTCACTAATCCATATAGGATAATCGAAAGGTAGACCAATACCTATTAAATCATGTGTTCCATTAACAACTCTTCCAGTAAAGACTTTTGAACCAGCTTTAGGCTTAATAAATTTTCCCCAATTATCAGGTATATTCACAATCTCTCCTAAAATACCTGCATAAATCTTTCGACCATAAAACTCTTTAAGCTCAATAGGATAGTCATAAACCGGAACGTTTAAGCCCATCATTTTTAGTAATGCTCTAGTCTCCGTTATATAATCTACAACTATATCATCACTTGTTAACTGTTTTATTTCTGAAAAAGATTGATATAAAATAACTTCTTCTCCTTGTAAGTAAGCACCTACTTGAGCATTATACTTATTAATTGAAACTTCACTTGGTAGTTTGCTTTGTCTAATATAAACAACCATTTCATCACTCCTATATCACTAGTGTTACACCTGTTTGTAAAAAAATAATAGCATTTTTGCTGTTATTTTTTTGAGTAAATAGCTCCCATAATATCATCGAAATAATCAACGGTATTTAGGAGCAATTCTATAACTTGGGATTTTGTTAAACGCATTCCTCTTCTATCTCTAGCATCTTCTACTAAATCTTCAAGTTTCTCTAGATTTTTATCATCCAAGCTAATCATTATTCTATTTTTATCAGTTGCCATTTACTTCACCTCTAGTTAATTCTATCACAGGTGTAACACTTGTGTCAACTGGATTTTATAATGCATTAGTTTAAAAGTGGAGAGGATTTTTAACACAGTAACTTTAAATCTTTGGTATTAAAAAATTTTCACAGTATTTATATAAATAAAATCTATCTCAAATAAGTTATCAAATCTAGTATAAATTATGAGAGGCTACTCTAATACTTTCCCTCTAAACAAGAAAAAGGCTTACACTCAATGATTTTCTTACCCCCTTCGTTACAACGTTTTGACGCTTTTACTAGCAAAGGTACATACTCACAAGGAACTTTGATTGACTATTGAATCTCTCCCACTTCTTCTTTAACATATCCTTCTACATCTTCAATCTCTACAAACATTGGGTCTAAGTGACACAAGAAATGCCAATCTTCGCTCCCTTTTTTTCTGTAAAAAATCGCTTCACCGTCTTCACTTCCGAAAAAGCTTCTGTCTACTTCATATCCACTGCATTCTAGAAAGTCTTTTGCCTGCCGATAGTTCGCTTCTCTTGCTTCCACATAGGTTTTAACTTCATCGTTGTTAACAACATAGGCATCGATTTTGGAATAGCCTTCAATTACTTTTTCGTTTGGTTCGGATAAATTTGAAATCTCTTTCCAAATAATGTCTACATTTCCCTCAGGATCGAACATAAATTTAGACAAAGGTACAATGTTTCCGTTATAGATAATTTCCAGATAGTCTGGTAGATTTGTAGGATTAAAAAACTCTACTTCAAATCCATCTTCTGTTTCTAAAGTATATCCAGGGATTTGAGCTACAAAAGTTTTCCCCTCTTTTATTGAATCAAACGCGACTATATCTTTAGAATAATCATTTTGGTACAATTCCAATATAACCATCGATAATCTTTCTATTTTCATCATTAGGCTAATGTAAATAAGCACGTCACCTGATCAGTTCAGGCTTTCTGTATCATCTCATCATATTCCCTCCTCATTCTCCGAGTCCTATCCCATGGGCTGAACATCTACTTTTTCTTCGCTGATGCTTCAACTCGTACAAGCAGTGATACCGCCTCAACGGATGCGTCTGTGGGACTCAAAAGGTTCACTGAACCTTTTGAGAATTAACTGCGTTTCACTAACAAACTCACACACTCAACATGATGAGTTTGAGGAAAAAGATCAACCGGCTGTACTTTCTTCAATTCATATCCCAATTCTTGGTAGAGTTTGATATCACGCGCCATGGTTGCGACATTACAGGAGATATAGGCGATGCGATCTGCTCCTGTTTGGCTACTTGCCTTGATAAAGCTTTCGGTTAAGCCCTTGCGTGGAGGATCAACCAAAATAACGGTTGGTTGAATTCCATCTTTGAGCCAATTTTTCATAGCATTTTCAGCTGTGTCACAGACATAGTGGGCGTTTGAAATATTGTTCAGCTGAGCATTCTTCTGGCTATTCTCTACTGCTTCTGGAATCACTTCAACACCGTAGACTTCCTTGACGTGTTTTGCAACAGAGAGGCCAATCGTTCCTATACCGGAATAGGCATCAATGACCACATCATCTTCTCTTAACTCCGCAAAGTCAATGGCTGTTTGATAAAGTTTTTCAGCCATTTCAGTATTGACTTGGTAAAAAGCAGGTCCAGCGATTTGGTAGTCATTTCCCAACATCTGGTCAGTGATAAAGTCTTGTCCATAAATGGTGCGCCATTCCTTACCAAAAATAGCATTAGTGTTCTGGTCATTGATATTTTGCATGACAGACACAATCTCTGGGAACTGCTTGATGAGTTGTTCAATCAATTGCTCCACACGAAAAACTTTGGGACGAGTTGTTACCAAAATAACCATGATTTGCCTTGAATAGTGGCCACGACGCACCACAAGATTCCGAATCAAGCCAGATTGTTCCTTTTCATCATAAGGTTTCAAATCATAACGACGGAGCAAGTCGCGTAGGGCTACTACTACCTCATCAATCACGGAATTTTGGATAAAGAAATCTTCTAGAGGCATGAGGTCATGGGAATTCTTACGGAAAAATCCTGTTTCCAAGATACCATTAACACGACGAACAGGCACCTGTGCCTTGTTGCGGTACTTGACTGGATTTTGCATACCAAGCGTTTCAGTAACCTCTATATCAGCAATTCTAGCAATCTTGTATAGACTGTCCTTGACTTGCTTAGTTTTAAACTTGAGCTGTTCTGGATAAGCAAGGTGACCTAAATCAGCTATTCCTGAACGCAGGTAAGCCAAATCTAGATCTTGATTACGGTGTGGTGATTGGACAAGGTATTCCTCAACCTTCCCAAAACCAATCTTTTTATTGACCTTGAGGACACGCATAAGGATTTTTTCACTCGGTAAAGCATTCTCGACAAAAAAGACCAAACCATCCACCTTGGCAACTCCTGCCCCTTCATGGGTCAAGTCAACAATTTCAACTTCTACAATATCATTTTTCTTTAACATTCTCTTCTCTTTCTATTGGCCGACAAAAAAGACGGCAACGTTACGGTTACCATCTATTATACCATGAAATTTCTTAAGAACCAAAACTCTTGAAGAAGTTGACAATGGCTTGCCAGAGGGAGCTTAAGAAGTTACCACCTTCTTCTAGCGCCTTATCAGCATCAAAGTTAAGGTTGATATTTTTAAAACTGTCACCAGCTTGTGAAACAATACTTTGTTTAAGGTCATTCAGGGTTTTAGTGAAGTCTGCATTGCTGAGGATATCACTTTTTGAGAGATTTAAAGCAAAATTGATGATGATATTGATCTGGTTTCCTGTTATAACCTGATCAAGTTTGTAATTTTTTAAGGTATCTTCAACGATTTTACGGACATCTTCCTCCGTCAGATTTCCCTTGCTTTCTTTAGCTTTGGCGAGTCCTGACTTGATATCAGCGAGGGCAACGTTTAATTTATTAGCATCATAGCCTGTTTTGTCCTTGTTTTCAGCATTGATATCGGACAAAGCCTTCAACTCTTCTTGAGCCAAGTCTTTGTTGGCTTGTGGCACCTTAGCTCCATTAGCTTCTAGAGAATAGTATATCCCGGCTAAGGCACTCTCACCTGTAACTGGAATAGGTGCTGCTACAGTGATTTTGGCGTGCTCCACACCCAAAGTTACGGCCGCATTGCGGTACATATCCTGAGTCACCTTAGTGATGTTTTCTGGTGTTTCAATCTTGACCTCAAGTGGCGACTTGTCACCTAGTTTTTGAATCTTGGCTGATGAATACAACTGTAAACTTGAGTCATTGGCAACATTCATAATCTTAGAATAGACATCAGGTGTCATGGTCTTGAGTTCTTTGGTGTCTGTTGAGGCATTGTAGCCTAGTTTTTTTAGGGTTTGATTTTTTTGATCTTCAGACAATGATGAACCTAGGACATATTCAGGTTGGACATAGGTTTCATCGATGACTTTTTGAACATCTGTTGCTGCTTGGACACTATTCATAGCTGTTACTGCCCACAAGACCGCAGCACTGGTCAGAAAGAGTTTCTTTCTCATAGGGAATTTCCTCCTTTACCTTTCTAGAGTAATATATATATCTTAAAAAAAACTTATAACAAAAACACCTGGTCTAACCAGATGTTGAAAAGAGAGTGAAACATTTGATGATATAAAGGTTGAGTTGCACCTGTCTAGAATAGTAATAGTTTCCTCCATTTACATAGAGTTCGGCTCCATGAAAAATGGAAATGGGGTGAATATAACTATAAGTCTTTCCAGTGGTATTACCCAGCAGGGGAGCTACAGTATCACGAGAGTACTGTTTGGCCAGAGCCAAGGTGTTTTCCTTGCCATTTTGGGCGATAAAATCGATATAGGCAGGTCCAAAATTGTAGGCTTGAACAGCCGTCCAGACATCCACCCCCATCTTCTGGGCCAGATAGAGATTGTCTGTCAGAGTTTGAACGCCTTGCCGAATGCTAGAAGCATTATCATTGATGGTGTTGGTGGAACCACTTGCAGACTCACTAGACTGCATAACATCGCCTTCTTTTCCTTTTGTTTCAGTATAAATCATAGCGAGCACAAGCTCTTCGTTTGCTGGGGTGTCTTTTTCACTCAAGATTTCTCGCACCATGGGTTGATAGGTCATGACTTGCTTGACATCCTGGTGAACGCGGTAAGCTTTATAGCCAGCAAAAAGGAAGACTGCTAGTACAAGCACTCTTCGAATTCGTTTAAACATTATTTACTTTGGATATCCTCGATATTTTTGATTAAGATAGAGTAGGTTCCGTTGTCGTTTTGGATAAACTCAACAGATTCGGCGTCTTGATAGACGTTATTGGGAACGATGAGCTCAATTCCATTTGACAAGGATAGTTTTTGGTTTTCAAATTTTTTAAGCTGGCGACTGGCATCAATTTCATCAAATTGAACAGGCTCTGGTACGGCTTCCTTGACTTGATCAATAAAGCTCAAACGAGCCGTCAGATTATTGTCAAAAAGGTCGTTGGCCAATTTTTCAGGTGACAATTCATTACTTTCTTCTATATTATTGAAAATCGCTGATTTGACCTTGGATTGAAATTGAAAATCATCTGTGTTAAAAGTTTCAGCAATTTTCTGAGCCGTTTTTTCTAGTTCTTTGATAGATTTCTTGGGTGAAATCTTAGGGGAAACGGCAAGAAGATTATCTGAAAAATAGTTCAAAAAAGTCCCGTTGTACTTGATTCGTTTTTCAATCAGGTGATACTTTCGACTTTGAAGATTGACAACCAAGGCTTCGTCAGCTCCTGTTCCAAATCCAGGCAGGTTATTCTGAGTTAGCTTGATTGGATTATCAACTTCTCCTCCGAGGTGGGTCAGGGTTTCCCGCAAGGCAATTCGCAAGAAAGCGAAATGTTCTACACCTTCTTTAGAAAATTGCACAAAAATCAAGTCATTGGTCTTTAGATTTTCAGAAATACTGAACTCTTCTTTCCAGAGATTAGCCAGTGTTACTGATGTCTCCAACAAATCGTCTGTGATGTGATTGAAGAAGGGATTTTCTTCTTCGAAAATCCCAGTCTTGGCTTCATCTGAATACACACGTTCAATTTTTTTACGCAAGTATTCTTCGATTTTTGGAGTAATATTGAGAAACTTATCCGCTAGGAACAGCTCGGTATCATCCGGACTGAACTGATGAATAATAGCTTTCTTAATATAAATGTCCATAAAAGTTTTAGTCCTCGTATAATGGGAAGGCATCTGTTAATTCTTTAACTGCACTTCTCACTTCTTCTAAGACAGCTTCATTTTCTGCATTCTTAAGGGTTTTAATAATAAGTTCAGCCACTTTGCGACTTTCTTCTTCACCAAATCCACGTGCAGTAATGGCTGCTGCTCCGATACGAATACCACTTGTCTTGAATGGTGACAAGCTTTCGTAAGGGATTGAGTTTTTATTTAGGGTAATATTGACTTCATCCAGCAAGTTTTGAGCAACTTTTCCGTTTTCTACAACTTTAGTCACATCCACTAGGAAGAGATGGTTTTCAGTCCCACCAGAAATAATACGGAAATCAGGGTCTTGCAAGAAGACATCTGCCATAGCCTTGCTGTTTTTGATAACATTAGCAGCATATTCCTTGAAGGCTGAATCTAATACTTCTTTGAAAGAAACAGCTTTAGCTGCCACAACATGCTCCAAAGGACCACCCTGAATACCTGGGAAAATAGCTGAATTGATTTTCTTAGCTAAATCTTCATCATTGGTCAAAATCAAACCACCACGAGGTCCACGAAGGGTTTTGTGAGTCGTTGTTGTAGTGATATGAGCGTATGGTACTGGACTTGGGTGAAGACCAGCAGCAACCAAACCAGCGATATGAGCCATATCTACCATGAGCTTAGCTCCAACAGCATCAGCAATTTCACGGAATTTTGAAAAATCGATAATTTGAGAATAAGCTGAAGCACCTGCTACAATCAATTTTGGTTTTACTTCTTGGGCTTGTTTCAAGATAGCATCAAAGTCCAAGAGTTCTGTTTCAGGATCCACACTATAAGACACAAAGTTATAAGTTTGACCTGAGAAACTGACAGGAGCTCCGTGAGTCAAGTGTCCACCAGCTGCCAAATCCATCCCCATAACGGTATCACCTGGCTCAATCAAGGCCATGTAAGCCGCACAGTTGGCTTGGCTTCCTGAGTGTGGTTGGACATTGGCAAATTTTGCACCGAAAATTTCTTTTGCGCGTTCAATAGCAAGAGTCTCTACCACGTCTACCACATCAGTTCCACCATAATAACGGCGGCCCGGGTAGCCTTCGGCATATTTATTCGTCAAGATAGACCCTTGAGCTGCCATAACAGCCTTGGAAACAACGTTTTCCGAAGCAATCAATTCAATGTTGTTTTGTTGGCGTTCCTCTTCTTTGGCAATAGCATTCCAGAGATCAGCATCATAGGCTTTAAAATCATCTTTGTCAAAAATCATAGGTCTTCTCCTTTATAGTGTAACTGGTCCTTTAGTGTAAGAAAATAAACTAAAAGATACGAATAAACCGTTTCTGCACTTTATCACAAGTATAACCAACTTTTTCATAAAATGCATGAGCACCCAGACGATGATCGGCAGAGTTTAAGCGGATAAACTCATAACCACGTCTTTTTGCTTCTTCTTCCAACCCTTGTAATAAGCTTTTACCAATACCTTGACCTTGCGCTTGAGGTGAAACTGCTAAGGCTAAAATATTAAATCCTGCTTTGGAATAAAGGGATTCGTAAACCTCAGCGTGGACATATCCAAGCAA
The DNA here is from genome assembly GCF_016658865.1 of Streptococcus mitis. NCBI lineage: Bacteria > Bacillati > Bacillota > Bacilli > Lactobacillales > Streptococcaceae > Streptococcus > Streptococcus mitis. The sequence continues at coordinate 968,177 of NZ_CP067992.1, read as the reverse complement.
GGCATGACTAGATTCATCCTCATAGCCAAGTAGGAAATGATGGGAATCCTGAGATAGTCTAGCAAATTGACTAGCCGTGTCCTCCATACTAAAAGAATAACCTAAGGCTTCTTGGTTAATTTCACAAATGGATTTCACATCAGTTTCTCTTAAATCTCTTAGCATCTCATTCCTCCTCAAAAGAAATCTCTGGCAACCTAGCAAGAATATCTTCTCGCTTAATGGCCCCTTGGCGTAAGATTTTCACCTTGTCTCCAGACAAGTCCAAAATCGTTGAATCCTGTCCAGTTAGAAAAGCATCGTCTTCCAGACCCAGAACCTCTTGGTCAAAATCCTTCAGAATTTGTTCAAAGGTTACTCCACTTGCCTGACCTGAAATATTGGCAGACGGCCCAATCAAGGGACCTGTCTCTCGAATCAAATCAAGGGTAATAGGATGACTCGGCATCCGAAATCCAACAGTTGCAAGACCAGAATTGACCCAATAGGGAACTCTGTCATTGGCTTTGAGAATAAGGGTCAAGGGACCTGGCAAAAAGGTCTCTACAAGTTTTTGCAGATAAGATGGCTGATTCTTAGAAAAGTTCAAGATGTCCTCTAGAGAGGCGATATTGAGATTGAGTGCCTTATCTCTAGGACGACGTTTGAGCTGGTATACATGATCAACTGCTTTTTCGTCTAGAGCCTTGGCAAAGAGACCGTAAACTGTCTCTGTAGGTAAAACAACTGCCCCACCCTTTTCCAACTCTTGTCTAATCCTGTCCATCATCAATCACGACCATCCTATCTTGACCAAATTGGTCCTTGAGTGTTCGTACTCTTTTTTCAGGAAGATTTTTCCTAAAAAGATCAGGAACACTTTGACCTTGCTTGTATCCAATTTCAAGGTAAATCTTACCACCATCCTTGAGATGGTACTTTGCATCTTCCGCAATTCTACGGTAAATAGCTAGGCCATCCTCGTCTGCAAAGAGAGCTAGATGAGGCTCTGAATACAAAACATTCAAGCCTACCTCTGACTCATCTTCACGAGAGATATAGGGTGGATTGGATACAATTATATCATATTTTTCAGAAATTTCTGCAAAACAATCAGATTTTTTAAAAAATATATTAAGTTTTTGATTTTTAGCATTTTCGCTAGCTAAATCTAAAGCATCTTGGGAAATATCCGCTGCTGTCACTGACCAATCTGCTCTGTTTTTTGCTAAGGCGAGAGCAATAGCTCCACTTCCAGTCCCAATATCTAGGACCTTAAGATTTTCCTCAGAATTTTCAGCCAGGATAAGCTCCACCAACTCCTCTGTTTCTGGACGAGGAATCAATACTCGCTCATCAACTTTTAACTGCATCCCATAAAAATCTGCCTGTCCAATAATGTACTGTGCCGGTTTATGAGCTGCTAACTGTTGGAAAATTCCTTTTACAAATACTTCTTCCTCTTCCGTCACTTCCTGCTGGAGGGCAAAAACAAAGTCCGTAAAAGATAGATTTTTCAGGCTACGATAGACAAAAGAGAGGCTTTCAGCTTCCTCTCCTTGTCTTATCAACTCTTCTTCAAAATCTGAAAATAATTGAGCTAATTTCATTATTTGTTTAATTCTTCTAATTTTTGTGTTTGGTCATAAAGAACCAAGGCATCCACAACTTCGTCCAATTTACCAGATAAAATCGTATCTAGTTTTTGGAGGGTTAAGCCGATACGGTGGTCTGTGACACGGTTTTGTGGGAAGTTATAAGTACGGATTCGTTCTGAACGGTCACCAGTACCGATTGTTGACTTACGCTCAGCGTCTTGTTCATCCTGAGCAATTTGTGCAAAGTGGTCAGCAACACGCGCACGGATGATTTTCATGGCCTTCTCACGGTTTTTCTGCTGGGTACGTTCTTCCTGCATCTCAACCTTGATATTGGTTGGCAAGTGAACGATACGAACGGCAGTCGCAACCTTATTGACGTTCTGTCCACCAGCACCAGAGGCGTGATAGATGTCAACACGAAGGTCTTTTGGATCAATATCGTATTCTACTTCTTCGACTTCGGGCATGACAAGAACTGTGGCAGTTGATGTATGGACACGACCTTGGCTTTCTGTCACAGGAACACGTTGCACACGGTGGGCACCTGATTCGTACTTGAGTTTAGAGTAAACAGATTGACCTGAAACCATGGCAACGACTTCTTTGAAACCACCGACACCATTCATAGAAGCTTCCATAACTTCAAAGCGCCAGCCTTGGGCTTCCGCATACTTTTGATACATGGTTAGCAAATCTCCAGCGAAAAGTGCAGCTTCGTCACCACCAGCCGCTCCACGAATTTCAAGGATGATGTTCTTGTCATCGTTTGGATCCTTTGGAAGGAGCAAGATTTTCAGTTTTTCTTCATATTCTTCTTTTTCAGACTTGGCATCTTTGAGCTCTTGCTTAGCCATTTCTTCCAAGTCCGCATCTCCGCCTGATTCTTTAATCATTTCCTCAGCGTCGACAATATTTTGAAGGACTTGTTTGTATTCGCGGTAGGCTGTTACCGTATCACGAGTTGAAGCCTCTTCTTTGGAAAGATCCATGAAACGCTTGGTGTCAGAGACCACATCTGGGTCACTCAGCAACTCTCCTAATTCTTCATAACGGTCTTCTACAGCTTGTAGTTGATCATAGATGTTCATTTTTCTTCATTCTCCTTATTGATTTCAGGGGCAAAATAATGTTTACGGCAAACTGAGATATAGGTTTCATTACCACCGATCTGAATTTGTTCGCCATCATAGACTGGCACACCATCCTGAGTACGCAACACCATGGTTGCCTTTTTCTTGCAATACTGACAAATGGTCTTGATTTCGTCAATCTTGTCTGCTAAGAGCAAGAGATACTTGGAACCTTCGAATAGTTCATTGCGAAAGTCATTTTTCAAACCAAAAGCCATGACGGGTATATCTAACTCGTCTACAACACGAGCTAGGTCATAAACATGATGACGCTTGAGAAACTGGGCCTCATCAACTAGCACACAGTAAGGTTTTTCAGATAAATCTCGGATATAACCAAAGATATCTGTCGTTTCCTCAATCGCAAGGGCAGGGCGTTTCATACCAATTCGACTCGATACATAGCCAACACCGTCACGCGTATCCAGAGCCGAGGTCATAATGACAACACCTTTTCCTTGCTCCTCATAGTTATAGGCCACCTTGAGAATCTCAATCGTCTTACCAGAGTTCATGGTCCCATAACGATAATACAACTGTGCCATGTTTCTTGCTTCACGTCCATTTCTAAATTTTTGCTACATTCTAGTATATCATAATTTTCTTAAGCTTTAAACGGCAAAATGTGGTAAAATAGAAGAAATCAAAAACTAGTGGAGGAAGCTATTATGCCATTTGTACGCATCGATTTATTTGAAGGACGCACGCTCGAGCAAAAGAAGGCTCTTGCTAAGGAAGTAACGGAAGCTGTTGTCCGTAACACTGGAGCACCTCAATCTGCTGTTCATGTCATCATCAATGACATGCCAGAAGGAACTTACTTCCCTCAAGGTGAAATGCGCACCAAATAAGCTAGCTTAAGCAGAATTGCTTAGGCTTTTTCAATCTCCAAGTAGCATCCATTGAAGAAATAGTCCAAATTTGTTACAATTTGAAAAGACACTTGGAGAATTTTCCAAGAAAAGAGCTATTTATTAAAGGAAACATTATGATTACACGTGAATTTGATACCATCGCTGCTATATCTACTCCACTAGGTGAAGGAGCTATCGGTATTGTCCGCCTGAGCGGAACAGAAAGTTTTGCTATTGCGCAAAAGATTTTTAAAGGGAAAGACTTGAGACAGGTTGCTAGCCACACTCTCAACTACGGTCACATTATTGATCCTCTGACTGGTAAAGTCATGGACGAGGTTATGGTTGGAGCTATGAAGTCTCCAAAGACCTTCACTCGTGAGGATATTATCGAGATTAACACTCACGGTGGGATTGCGGTGACCAATGAGATTCTCCAACTAGCTATCCGTGAAGGAGCTCGATTGGCTGAACCTGGTGAATTTACCAAACGTGCCTTCCTAAATGGACGTGTGGACTTGACTCAGGCTGAGGCGGTGATGGATATCATCCGCGCCAAGACAGACAAGGCCATGAACATTGCGGTCAAACAACTTGATGGTTCCCTTTCTGACCTGATTAATAATACCCGTCAAGAAATCCTCAATACACTTGCCCAAGTTGAGGTCAATATCGACTATCCTGAATATGATGATGTTGAAGAAGCGACTACTGCTGTTGTTCGTGAGAAGACTATGGAGTTTGAGCAATTGCTAACTAATCTCCTTAGAACAGCACGTCGTGGTAAAATCCTTCGTGAAGGAATTTCCACTGCTATCATCGGCCGTCCCAACGTTGGGAAATCAAGCCTTCTCAACAACCTCTTGCGTGAGGACAAGGCTATCGTTACAGATATTGCTGGTACTACTCGAGATGTCATTGAAGAATACGTCAACATCAATGGTGTTCCTCTCAAATTGATTGATACAGCTGGTATCCGTGAAACGGATGATATCGTTGAACAAATTGGAGTTGAGCGTTCAAAAAAAGCACTTAAGGAAGCTGACTTAGTTTTACTAGTGCTAAATGCTAGTGAACCACTGACTGCTCAAGACAGACAACTTCTTGAAATTAGCCAAGATACAAACCTTATTATTCTTCTTAATAAAACTGATCTTCCTGAAGCAATTGAAGCTTCAGAACTCCCTGAAGACGTTATTCGTATCTCAGTCCTTAAAAACCAAAACATCGATAAGATTGAAGAGAGAATCAACAACCTCTTCTTTGAAAATGCTGGTTTGGTTGAGCAAGATGCTACTTACTTGTCAAACGCCCGTCATATTTCCTTGATTGAGAAGGCTGTTGAAAGCCTACAGGCTGTTAATGAAGGGCTGGAACTAGGTATGCCAGTTGACTTGCTTCAAGTTGACTTGACCCGTACTTGGGAAATTCTCGGAGAAATTACTGGAGATGCTGCTCCAGATGAACTCATCACCCAACTCTTTAGCCAATTCTGTTTAGGAAAATAAGAAATCCATGATCGTTCAATCGGTCATGGATTTTATTGTAATTATTAGTAATCTGGTCTTAAGACACCTGTTACAGTTGCCTTAGTTGCTTCGTAGTCGCCATCTACAACAACCTTAATAATGCGTTTGGCATCTTCTTCTGGTGCTGGAACAAGAGGTAGACGAGTTGGTCCAGCTTCAAATCCCATGTAGTTAAGAACGGCCTTGACTGGGGCAGGACTTGGGTAAGAGAAGAGGGCATTAACCTTAGGAATGAACTTACGCTGAATTGCTGCTGCTTTCTTCATATCGCTTTCTTCAATGGCCGTAAACATCTCGTGCATTTCATCCCCATTTGTATGGGAGGCAACAGAAATAACCCCATCCGCACCAAGGTTCATGGCATGGAAAGCATCTCCATCCTCACCTGTATAAATCAAAAACTCCTCTGGCTTATGCTCAATCAAGTAAGCCATATTTGCCAAGCTAGTACATTCTTTGACACCGATGATATTTGGATGGTCAGCCAAACGAAGCATGGTTTCTGGAGTCAATTCGACAACCACACGCCCTGGAATATTATAGATAATAATAGGTAAGTCAGAAGCATCTGCAATAGCTTTAAAGTGCTGATACATCCCTTCTTGAGAAGGTTTGTTGTAGTAAGGAACAATAGCAAGCCCAGCTGCGAAACCACCAAACTCTGCTACTTCTTTGACAAACTCGATAGAGTCACGCGTATCATTGGTACCCACACCCGCAATCAAAGGAACACGCCCATTGACAACTTTCTGTACAGCTGCAAACAGTTCCAACTCTTCATCGTGGGTTAAGGTTGGACTCTCAGCAGTGGTCCCTGCGAGAAGAATTCCATCCGTATGATGCGCCAACAAATGCTCAATCAAGGCTGGAATGGCATCAAAGTTGATGGAACCATCCTCGTGGAAGGGAGTAATAAAGGCTGTGATGATTTTACACTCTTTTAAATCTTGATAAGACATGAGAAACACCTCTCTATTTCAAAGAAGGAGTTCATCTGAACTCCTAAACAATATGACTATTTTAATTCAAATTTCAATTCGGCCGTTGGACGAACCAATCCACGTTCGTGAAGAGTTTCTGCAATCTGAACTGAGTTCCAAGCAGCACCTTTGAGCAGGTTATCTGAAACAACCCACATGTGGATTCCTTTTTCAGCATCCAAGTCTTTACGGATACGACCAACAAAGGTATCACGTGAACCAACTGCATTGATGGCTTGTGGATAGATTTGATGAGCTACATCATCTTCAAGAACAGCACCTGGGAAGGCTGCGATAGCTACTTTCACTTCTTCGATTGGAGCCACTTCTTTTGTTTCGATGTAAACTGACTCAGAGTGAGCTGACAAGACTGGAATACGCACACATGTTGCAGATACTGCAATGCTGTCATCTTCCATAATTTTCTTAGTTTCCTTAGTCATCTTCATCTCTTCGTAAGTGTAATCATTGTCAGTGAAGACATCAATTTGTGGAAGAGCATTGAAGGCAATAGGATAGTGTTTCTTGTCACCACCTGAAGGCAAGATTTCGGCATGTAAATCACGTGGATTCACTCCATCATTCAAGACTTCACGAAGTTCACGTTGTGTCTCAAGAATTGCTCCCATACCAGCACCTGAAACTGCTTGGTAAGTTGAAACAATGATACGGTCCAAGCCCCATTTTTGGCGAACTGGCTCAAGAGCCACCATCATTTGGATTGTTGAACAGTTAGGGCAGGCAATGATACCGTTGTGGGCATCAAGTGCATGAGCATTGACCTCTGGAACAACCAAAGGAACATCTGGATTTTGACGGAAGTAAGATGTATTATCTACTACTACCGCTCCAGCTTTAACTGCGTATGGTGCATATTTAGCTGATGTAGAACCACCTGCTGAAAAGAGAGCAATATCAACTCCTTCAAAAGCTGTTTCAGTCGTTTCTTCAATCGTAATATCTTGATCTTTAAATTTCAAAGTCTTGCCTGCTGAACGTGCAGAAGCAAGTAAACGAATTTTATCGATTGGAAGTGTTGATTCTTCCAACATTTTTATCATCTGAGCTCCGACAGCACCTGTCGCGCCGACTACAGCAACTGTATATCCCATAAATAACCTCTTTCGGAATTTTCTAAAAATTTCTATAATAGATGTATTATACTACTTTTTCCATGAATTGCAAAGCTTTTTCATCATTTTTTGGAAAATAAAAATCCCCAGTCGCTAAACTAGGGACTAAGAGGCATCTTCATGTGATGAGCAGGTTCACACAACTCATCAAGGTCCGCTCCTGCGTTATGACCTCCTTATGCTCAATAGTAGTCCGAAGACTACCTATCGACTCATCGCGTCTATTATATTACTAGAAATAAGTGGTTTTGTCAATAAGAAATTTTTGCAGGATGACTTTTATTATACAAAAGTCAGAATTTTTTCTCTTGAGCATAAGAAAAAACTCTTGTGCTCAAGAGTTTCCCTGTAAATATCATGCTAATTGCCGGGATTGAACCGGCGACCTCATCCTTACCATGGATGCGCTCTGCCAACTGAGCTAAATCAGCTTACTTAAAAAGTATACTATAGTTAGAAAATCTTGTCAAGTTTCCTTAGAAATTTTCCATAAGAAAAAGCCAGGTAAGAGTTACCTAGCTTATTTTCTTCTATTTGCTTAAATCAATTCGACGACCAATTTTACCGATAATAATCGCTCCAATAATTAATGAGGCAAATTCACCAATTCCTGTTGTAAACCAAGTAAGGAAAAATGGTAATTCTGCTACAATATTCAACTCTGCGGCGATGGTAAACATGGAAATTGAAAAGAGGATTGAAAAGAAGAAATGATCTTTTCGAATTAATCCATTAAAGAGGTAGTCTTTGCTGTATTTTGCAAAAAGCCAAACACCTAGACTGAGGAAGACCAAGGTTGATCCACCACCAACAAAGACATCTAGCAATCCAAAGCTAAAGAAATTAGCAATCATACAACCAATAGTAACTCCGATGATGTACTTAGGATTGTAAAAAGCCATAAAGTTCATCATTTCTGAAATACGGAACTGATAAGCACCATAGCTAATAGCATTTAGGGGCGGTGTTACAGTTAAAACGACATAGATAGCAGCAACAATTGCAATGTCTGCTACATCACGAATAGTTAATTTTTTCATTTGTTCTCCTTTGGCGATTACTCGCGTTTAATATGCTTGGTGAAAGAAGCTAAGCACCAAGGGTTGGTTCAATCAACCTTACTAGTATAGCACAATAGCCTGCTTTATGCTATACTAAAAGCATGAAAAAACACATTCAAAGTCTCTTCGAGAATGAGCTCTTAGCCTATCTCTTTTTTGGAATAGCAACTACTCTTGTCTCCATTCTATCTAGATTATTCATTTATCAACTAACTCATAGAGAACTGCTTGCTACTGGACTAGCAAATGTTATCGGTATCCTGTTTGCATTTATTACAAATGATACAATCGTATTTAAACAAGATAGGCAGAATTGGCCAAACCGTTTAGTGAAATTTACTCTGGCACGTCTTTCTACTTTTCTTTTAGACTTGTTTTTAACTTTTCTCTTTGTAACTCAGTTTCCTAATATTATCGGGCAATTTGTAAATTATAATATTAATGAGGTGAATAGTATTGAAACAGTTATTGCACAATTCTTAATAATTATCCTCAATTACATTTTTAGTAAGGTATTTATTTTTAAAAAATAAGAAAAAATTTAAGCATATAGCTTGCAAGAACTTCTTAATTAATATATAATAAAGTGTAAAAATTTTTTGAAAGGAAATTATGAAAATGTTAAAAGATCTTAAAGCATTTTTGCTTCGTGGTAACGTTGTTGACCTTGCTGTCGGTGTAATCATTGCTACTGCTTTTGGTGCAATCGTTACATCACTTGTTAACGATATCATCACTCCACTTATTTTGAATCCAGCCTTGGAAGCTGCGAAAGTACAAAACATCGCTGAGCTTGCTTGGAATGGTGTTACATATGGTAAATTCTTGAGTGCTGTTATCAACTTCCTAGTTATCGGTACTGTTCTCTTCTTCGTTATCAAAGGTATTGAAAAAGCTCAAAGCCTTACTAAGAAAGAAGAAGCTGAAGAAGCTCCAGCTGGTCCAACTGAGTTGGAAGTACTTCAGGAAATCAAAGCTCTTCTTGAGAAAAAATAATCAATTAAAAGGATTTAGCGCAAGGCTAAATCCTTTTTTCTTTACTCTTTAGTTAACTTGCCTGCTTTTTCAAGCATTTTCTTAATAAGATAAGGCATCTTAACATTTTCCCGACCTTTTTTCTCAATCAGTTTTTTCACAAATTCCGGCATTTGTAAATCTTCAGATTCGGCCAAAATATTTTTAGTCTCATCTGAAGGAACTAACTCATCAAAGGTTTCTTCTTCTGGGAGAAATTCCTTAAATTCTTGATGTTCATTGGCTCTGACTGTATTGACCAAGGCATCAATCAAACGAGAATCTGTATTTGGCATTGGTGGACGATGATAGTTCACCCCAAATTCCTGACACAAGTCATAACATTCCACATCGTTGTCAAACAAGACTTCAATGTGCTCACTGATAAAACTAATAGGTACGAAAATATAATGGTCTGGATGTTCTTTCTGCTCTCTAAGATACTCCAAGACATCTGGCTTAATCCATGGAATCCCGATATCACTTTCACTTTGCCAAGTGTTAGTATATTGCTCGGAACTCAAACCCAGCTTTTCAGCGACTAGCTTGCTATTTTCAAAAATTTGGTCGATATAAGGGTCTCCAAAATCCAAGGCAAAAATTGGTACACTATGAGCTGAAAAGATGACTTTAAAGCTATCCTGCTTTACTTCTTCTTTTAAAATCTTATCAATTTCATCTGCCCAATAGTTTAAGAGCGCTTCTTCTTGATACCAGTCCTTGATAACTAAAAATTGAATTTGTTTGCTTTCTAAAAATTTCTCGTATCCCATGACAGAGTAAAAAGAATAATGGGGCTCCAAAATCAGGCAAATACACTGTTCAATGCCGTCTGCTTCCATCTGACCAATCACATCTGGAATAAAAGGTCTGGAAAACTTATTAGCAAAATAAACACTATACTCATTCCCCAACCTAGCTTCTACCAAGGCAACCTCTTCTCGAGTAATTTTTTGCAGAGGCGTCCCTCCAATTAGTACATAATTATCATAGAGAGTTTGAATCTCGTGGTCTTGAGGTCTCACTCCACGACGAATATTTGTGAAAAAATCAGCCACACCTTCAAAGGTAATCTCTTCTGGCGAACCGAAAGTCATCATTAAAATTGCTTTTTTCATAATCGCTTCCTTGTGATATTTTTATCAAGTTTATTTTATCATGAATTCGTTGATAAGTAAACGCCAACATAGCGAATTTCCCTAACTTCAGTCTTTTGTTTTTCTCTCTTTTCTATGATACAATGGAAAAAATGAATTCAAAAGGAGTTTTTTATGACTTATCCCAATCTCTTGGACCGCTTCTTAACCTACGTTAAGGTCAACACGCGCTCTGATGAACACTCTACTACTACTCCAAGTACGCAGAGTCAGGTTGACTTTGCAACCAATGTTCTTATTCCTGAAATGAAACGTGTTGGATTACAAAATGTTTATTATCTACCAAATGGTTTTGCAATTGGAACCTTGCCAGCCAATGATCCATCTTTAACACGTAAGATTGGCTTTATATCTCACATGGATACTGCTGATTTTAATGCCGAAGGAGTCAATCCACAGGTAATTGAAAACTACGATGGTGGTGTGATTGAACTTGGAAATTCTGGTTTCAAACTCGATCCAGCCGACTTCAAGAGTCTTGAAAAATATCCAGGACAAACACTCATCACAACCGATGGAACAACCTTACTAGGAGCTGATGACAAGTCAGGGATTGCTGAAATTATGACTGCTATTGAATATCTGACTGCCCATCCTGAAATCAAACACTGTGAGATTCGTGTTGGTTTTGGTCCAGATGAGGAAATCGGTGTTGGTGCTAATAAATTTGATGCAGAAGATTTTGATGTTGATTTTGCCTATACTGTAGATGGCGGACCTCTCGGAGAACTTCAGTACGAGACTTTCTCAGCAGCTGGGGCTGAATTGCATTTCCAAGGACGCAATGTCCACCCTGGTACCGCCAAAGATCAGATGGTCAATGCCCTTCAGCTAGCAATTGATTTTCATAATCAACTTCCAGAGAATGACCGACCTGAGTTAACAGAAGGTTACCAAGGCTTCTACCACCTAATGGATGTGACAGGTAGTGTCGAAGAGGCGCGTGCAAGCTACATCATTCGTGATTTTGAAAAAGATGCCTTTGAAGCTCGTAAAGCAGCTATGCAGTCTATCACTGATAAGATGAATCAAGAACTTGGTAGCGACCGTGTCACTCTAAACTTGACAGACCAGTACTACAATATGAAAGAAGTCATTGAAAAAGATATGACTCCAATTACCATTGCTAAAGCCGTTATGGAAGATTTAGGTATCACTCCTATAATCGAACCAATCCGTGGAGGGACAGACGGCTCTAAAATTTCCTTTATGGGAATCCCAACTCCAAATATCTTTGCGGGTGGTGAAAACATGCACGGACGTTTTGAATACGTCAGCCTTCAGACTATGGAACGTGCAGTTGATACCATCATTGGTATCGTAGCTTATAAAGACTAAAAAGACGATGTAGCAAAGCTACCTCGTCTTTTTTAGTTATTCAGCAGGTTTTTCTTGATTTCCAGTACTTGTTGTAGATTCTGTTGTTTCCTTTTCTGAAACTGGTTCAGCAGGTTTAGAATCGGTTGTGTTGCTTGGTTTGTTTTCGTCCCTTGCAGTTTCACTGTTAGATTCTGTAGCTACTGATGTTTCAGTTTTGGTACTTGTCTTATCATCATTTGACTCAGCATTTGTCGCTGGACTTGCTTCTTCACTCGCGTTTGATTTTGACTTGATTTCTTGATTCAAGACTAGGATAGCTTTTGTCAATTCAAGTAAAGCGGCTTTATCCTTACTCTTAGCAGAAAGTTGATCTAGTAATGCATCCACCTTATCAAAGTCGGCATCAGAACCCTTATTGTTTTCTAAGTATGCGTGAAGCGACATAAGAATATCGTAGAGTTTTTGATAGAGTACAAGTGTCTGAGGATCTTGCTCTGCATTTTCCTTCTCTTGTTGAAGGGCGCTAGCGATACGAGTCAAGACATCTTTTACCTGGCTGTTTACTTCATCCAAGTCTGCATCAGCCTTGTTTGTGGCAGCTTTGAGATTTTCTACTTCTTCTGCCAAGGATTGTCTGATTCCTTCTTCTTGGATTTGTTCCAAAAGTTGAGTTGCCTTGCTCAAGAGACTTTCTACTTGTTCCTTGCTAACATGATTGACATGCTCTTCAAGCATAAAGTCTCCGTACAATTCTTTCAAGAAGGCATAAATAGCTGTCTTAGCACTTTGGTTATCTACTTTTTCAGTATCTAGAACTGTCTGACTTGATTTAGCAGTAGTTGGTTGAGCTTTCAAAGCTTCTTCCACTTCTTGTTTTGCTTGATAGATACTTGGGAATAATTTGTTCAATTCTGCTGCCTTCAGGAAGGATTGAGATTGATACAAGGTCCAAGTCAACTGAGCCACTTTGTTTCGAAGTTCATCATTTAAACGACCGTCATTTACGTGTTCGTAGAAATACTTGATGTATTCTACAGTTGTAACACCTGTTCGATCATTAAAGTCTTGAAGAGCTTGAAGTTGTGATTCAACCGCTGCTAAACCAGCCTCATCTTTAGCTAACTTAGCTTCTTGGAGTCGAACGAGTAGGTCTTTCTTAGGAAGTCCATAAGTGTCTGTATCCAGTGTGTTGATTTTATCAATCAAGGCCTGATATTTCTTATCTAAAGCACTTGTTTCAACAGGTTTGACACTTTCATCGATATGGATATATTGCTTATCAAAGAGATCAAGTGTTGCAAGATAACCTGCTGTAGAATTAGTTGCCAATTTCTTCATGTTTTCAGTAAACTGACCTAAGGCTAACTCAATCTGTCTTTGTGCAATAGGTTTATCTTTGTAGATGCTTCTGCTTTCAGCTAGAAGTTGATCTACTTTTGCCAAGACTGCCTTCTCATCAAAAGCTCCAGGTTGATAGTTGGATTGGAGAGCTGGAATCTTGTTTTTCAAAGCCACTTCATATCCCTTTGTTTGAACCTTGATGTAGTGATTGTGGTCACCATGAGGAATCACAAAACTACCATTTTCTACCTGTAAGCTATAAGGAGACACACCATCACGTAAGGCAGTGGTATAGAGTTCATTTAGGAAATCAAGTTCTGGATTTCCAGTTTGGAGTGGCAAACGAACATGTTCCTTACGAACAGCATAGGGATGGATATGAGTTGGATCGTAGGCTTGGTCAGGATTTCCAAAGACAAAGAATCCGTTTGAAATTCTAATCGCTTCAAGTGGAACACCGTAGGTCTTAGAAATGTAAGCAATTTTTTCTTCATCGCTAGCATCTCTTGAGAAAGACTCTACCGTTTTAGCAAGAGGTTTTACAGGCTCTGTATCATGATGGGTTTTCAAGTGGTCCTGAGCCGCCTTAATTTGATCTGCTGTCAAATCCTTCTTGAAGAAGTAATGATTGTGGTCGCCGTGACTCATAACAAAGCCTTGCTCATCCTCGCCGATGACACGATTGGCATCAAAACCGTGATCATGGTCTTCATCATGTTTGTGGCCATGATTATCGTTATCGTGTTCATCATCATGGGCTGGGCTAGGTATTACTGTCGTTTTACCTCTCAAATGATCCTGTGCGGCCTTAATTTGGTCAGCTGTCAAATCTTTCTTGAAGAAGTAATGATTATGGTCTCCGTGAGTCATGACAAAGCCTGCCGCATCTTCACTGATGACACGATTGGCATCAAAACCGTGATCATGGTCTTCATCATGTTTGTGGCCATGATTATCGTTATCGTGTTCATCATCATGGGCTGGGCTAGGTGTTACTGTCGCTTTACCTCTCAAATGATCCTGCGCGGCCTTGATTTGTTCTGATGTTAGATCCTTCTTGAAGAAGTAATGATTATGGTCTCCGTGACTCATGACAAAGCCTGCCGCATCTTCACTGATGACGCTATTGGCATCAAAACCGTGATCATGGTCTTCATCATGTTTGTGGCCATGATTATCGTTATCGTGTTCATCATCATGGGCTGGACTCGGTACTGATGGTTTTTTACCTTTCAGATGATCTTGAGCAGCCTTAATTTGGTCTGCTGTCAAATCTTTCTTAAAGAAATAATGATTGTGGTCACCATGGGTCATGATAAAGCCTTGCTCATCCTCACTGATGACACGATTGGCATCAAAACCATGATCATGGTCTTCATCATGATGAGCGTCATGTCCATGTTCTTCATGCTTAGGGGCCTGACTTCCATGGTCACCGTCTTTCTCATGATGATGGTTTTGCTGAGTAGGTTTTTCTGCTGGTTTGCTTGGATTCTCCAATGGTGTTGGTTTCACACTGTCACTAGTTAGAGGAATCATTCTCGCAATCTTTTCTTCTAATGCAGAAAGCTTTGTATAGGGAATGAAATGATAGTGATTTCCATGAGGAATCGCTACACCACTCGGTGTCCTGCTTAAAATCTTAGCAGGATCAAAAGTCAAACCATCCGATTCAGCATATCGTTGAGTACTTGGAAGAGCATAGAGCTGCTGTAATAGACTTTGAAGACTCTCGGCTTTATTACTTGGTATTTCAGCCTGTTGAATAGGCTTGGTAGTTTGACCAGTCCCATTTGTACTTGGACGATAGTCAGTCACACTAGGCTGATTTCTAGTTCCAGAGAGGTAAGCTTGTGCTGCAGCCAATTCACTAGCAGACAAGGAACTCTTTGGAATGTAGTGGTAATGTCCTTCGTGAGGAACGATATAAGCATCACCAGTATCCTCTATAATATCAGATGCATTAAAGATGTAGCCATCATCAGTAGTATAGCGACCTTGAGATTGAGCAAGCGCCACTGCACTATTAGATGTTGGTGCATCGTGAGTATGACCTTGTTTTTGGCGTTCAATTTCGTCCTTCGAACGAACGTTATCCGCATGTGCCACATCCTTAAGGTAAACATAATACTTACCATCCACCTTGATAATGTAACCACCTTTGACTTCGTTAACAATATCAGCGTCTTTAAGTTGATAATTGGCATCTTTCATCAAAAGTTCTTCACTGAAAATCGCATCAAAAGGAACTTTCCCATTATAATAATGGAAATGATCACCGTGTGAAGTCACATAACCTTGATCAGTAATTTTCACAACAATCTGTTCAGCCTGGATATCTTCTTTTTTGCTGACTTGATCTGGTGTTTGTGTCTCTGTTTTTTGAGTGTCTTGTTTCCCATCGACATAAGATACACGATTCGTATCTTTATTCTCTCCTGTCTGATGTTGATTCAATGCATAAATACACAGACTTAAAGAAAGGACGACAGCTGCACCAGCAGCAAGTTTCTTCTTATTTATTTTCATAATCTCCTCATTTCAATTCTTCTGCTAGAACACTCATATTTTCTTCAAGATTTTCTAAATAAGTCTTGTCATTTTGCGGGTCTGCCTCTAAAGGATTTAGAGTTTTAAGACCTACACCTGTTGATTTGACAAGAGTTTCAGCTACTTTTGAAGAAGCGTTACTTTCTGTAAAAATTGTTTTAACCTTATAGGTTTTTACAAATTCCTGAATTTCTGTTAGTTGTCGTGGACTTGGTTCTTGTTCAGGAGAGATGCCTGCAATACCAAGTTGATTAAGTCCAAATCTCTTCGCTAGATAAGAAAAGGCCGTATGTTGTGTTACAAAGGTTTTCTGAGTCGCTTTTTCAAATTTAGGCTGGAATTTCTTAGTCAATTCTTGAGCTTTTTTGATAAAGGCTTGCGCATTTTTCTGGTAAGTTTCTTTGTGTTCACTATCAACCTCTGAAAGTTTATCAGCTATAATTTGGGCTTCTTCGCCAGCTTTTTCAGGATCTAACCAAGTATGAGGGTCATAAAGCGTTTTTTCATCAACACCATCACCCGCTTCCATATCTTCTAATCCTGGAACACGATCTAAGGTCATTCCTTCAGAAGCCTCTAAAACCTTAACTTTGGATTTTTTTAGATTTGGATCTAGACTTCCTGCCCAAGATTCGAGCGTATGCGAATGGTAAACAAAGACATCTGCATCATAGATGGCTGCGATATCATTTGCTGAAGGTTCAAAGGAGTGAATTCCACTACTTGACTGAATCATTCGTACATCATTCAAGTCACCAGATACTTCCCTGACCATGGCATAGATAGGATAAAAACTGGTCACAATTTTCATCCCTTTACCTGACTGGCTTTCCTTTTGGCCACAAGCAGCTAATACCAGAGCCAATACACTGGTCATCAATACTAAAATCGTCCTCTTTTTCACCATAACTCCTTAACTAGTGTTTAACCATTTAATTAACTAGTAAATAGTTTATCTTTATTTAGAAAATATGTCAAGAATTTTTACACAATTTCATAAAAAAGAGAACAGAATCCATATTCTGCTCCCTTTTTATCTCATATAATTGTTGTATAGTTACTTACTCTCCTTTAACAAGACTAATAGCTTTTCAGCTTCTGCCATAATAGTATTGTTGTCCTGAGAACCAAATAACAGGTTATTTTTTAATCCTGTGAGAGTTTCGTTGGCATTGAACTTAAGAATTGGATCCTTAATCTTTTTAAGTAACTCTTCCGCCTCTCTCAGTTTTTCTTCAACCTTTTCAGTTTCAACCTGATGTTCCTCTGGTTCCGATGGTGATTCTTCTAATTCCTCTGGTTCTTTTGGTTTTGGAGATTCTGCTTTCTCATTTTTCGGTTTTTCTTCGCGAGGTTTTTCCTCCTCAATTTTTTCTGTCTGAGGTTTCTCCTCTGTTGGTTTCTCTGTTTGATTGTTAGCAGCTTGACTATTGTGGTTTCTTTGAACATGGTCGCTCGCATTGCCCCAACCACTATCTGAATGCGGACGTTCGTTTGGATGTTCGACATAATACTTCACAGTTTCAAATAGCTCTTCTAAAGTATACCCCTTAGGTGCCTCATAAAGTCCTTCGTCAAACCACTCAAATTTGATGTTATGGTAATGGTCATAATGAGGTATAATCAAACTTCCATTTTTAACTTCCACAGTATGTTGGAGATTGTAAGGCATACGGTCAAGTGGTACCTTCTTAGCTGCTTTTACTCTATTGTAAATCGCTTCTGCTCCCTTAGCCTCAGTATTTCCTGAACTTTGATGATTTGTTGAAGGAGGAGTCAAACCTTTCTCTTTAGCATAAGCTTGACCTGATGCTCTTTCAGCTTCAGACAAACTTTCTTTCTTAATCCAATGACTGTGGCTCATATGCGGAGTTACATAGGCATCCCCCTCATCACTGGTAATATCACGTGGATCAAAGATATAGCCATCTTCTGTTGTATACTTGCCTGCCAACTTGGCTACTTGAATCTCATCATCTGTGTAAGCTATTTGTGCATTTGGTTTTCCTAAACGTTCTGGATGACGAATCGGCGCTAGAAAAGCAAGGATATCATCAACTAACTTGACCTTATCACTTGACTCATCGTTGAGACGTTCCAATAGTCTATCCAAAGCGTCAAAATCAGCTTGGCGCCCTTTATTGGAAATCAAATCTTGATGAACTGTTGCTAGTAAATCATAAACTTTGTTGTAAAATTTTTGATCAGCAGATGCAAGATTGGTTTTCTTAGCTCCTAACTCATGAGACAAACTTTCTTGTTTGGCAAGTTTATCATCAATGGCTGCAACAGTTTCTGCTGAAAGTTCCTTGGCAGAAATATAACGCGAAATTCCATTCTCTTCGAAGACATAACCATCAACCACCTTTCGAATCACCTGTTTTACCAATTTTCCATCAATTGGATTGCTTGGAGTTGGTTTAGGATTTGGTACAGGTTGTGGACTTGGTATTGGGGTAGGCTCTGGAGCAGGAATTGGTTTTGGAAGGCTTGGAGTCGGAATTGGTTTTAATTCTTTACCACCTGCAGTAGTATGATTTCCTTGATAATTTTCAGAAATCATTCTCGCAATCTTCTGCTCTAAATCAGACATTTGAGAATAAGGGATAAAGTGATAATGGTCTCCGTGAGGCACTGCAACACCATTCGTAGTTTTTCTTGTAATCTGCGCCGGATCAAAGACAAGCCCATCTGATTCCACATGTCGTTGGCTGAGTGGCAAGGCATAAAGCTGTTTCAAGAGACTGGATACGTCTTCACTCGGACTAGCTTGATAGCTATTATCCACTTGTGGGCTAACACTTGGAGTCCATCTTCTGGTATTTGTCTCAACATTGCTTTGATTTGTTTGTCCATATGAACTACTATTCGATGCCTCTGATGAGCTACTGTTAGAAGAATTTGTAGACGGACGATAGCCAACTGAGCTTGTTTGACTACCTTTTCCAGATAGGAAGGCTCGAGCAGCAGCTAATTCACTGGCAGACAAGTCACTCTTAGGAATATAATGGAAGTGATTACCATGAGGAACGATATAGGCATCTCCCGTATCTTCTATAATATCAGATGCATTAAAGATATAACCATCATCTGTTGTATAACGACCCTGAGCTCTGGCAGCGACTACCTCTTTATCGCTAGAACCACCTCCGTGATTACTACCGTGTTCCTGCTTCTGACGAGTAATTTCTTCTTTTGAGCGAACATTATCAGCATGTGCTGCATCCTTTAGATAGACATAATACTTACCATCTACCTTAATCACATAGCCACCCTTGATTTCATTGACAATATCTGAATCCTTCAACTGATAATTCGGATCTTTCATCAGCAGTTCTTCACTAATGATAGCATCATAAGGAACCTTGCCATTATAGTAATGATAATGGTCTCCATGAGAAGTCACATAACCTTGATCCGTAATCTTGATAACAATTTGCTCAGCATTAATACCTTCTTTTTTACTAACTTCATCAGGTGTTAAATTCTCTGCCTTTTGACTCGGTTGTTTACCATCAATGTAAGAAACACGGTTATTTTCTTTCACAGTTTGAGCCTGATGCAAACCTAGTTCATAAGCACAGACACTTAAAACAAGTGCAGCCGCAGACCCAGCTAGATATTTCTTATTGATTTTCATTCTTTCCTCTTTTCTTAACTCTATTTGATTCACCACAAATAATGAACCAGTTAATTAACTAGTTAATAGTTTACTCTTTTTAGTACTGCTTGTCAAGAATTTTTCGTATATACATAATAAAAATGAAAGCCTCTTTATCGAGACTCTCATTTTTCATTAGTTTGTTTTTTCCTTATTCACAGGTGAAGGATTACTTCCTTTTAGCAAAGCAAGTAATTTTTCTGCTTCTGCCATGATTCCATTATTATCCATGGTTTGCAGACTCAAGTTATTTCGTAAACCAGCTAGGGTTTCTGTCGCATTGCCTTTCAGACTAGCATCTGTTACTTTAGCAAGTAAAACTTCTGCTTCTTTAAGCTTGGCCTCTACTTTTTCAGTCTCTACTTGAGGAACTTCCGGCTCAGCAGGTGTTTCCTCTACTGGTTCTTCATCCGCTTTGAAGTTCTTATTTGGATCTTCACTATGGTCTTTCTTGCCTAAGACATGGTCGCTGGCATTTCCCCATCCATCATTAGAATGTGGACGTTCATTAGGATGTTCAACATAGTACTTAATCGTCGCAAATAAGTCTTCTAGAGTATAACCATTTGGAGCCTTGTATGAATGATCATCAAACCAAGCAAATTTAATGTTATGGTAATGATCCTTGTGAGGAATGATTAAATTACCATTTTTAACTTCTACTGTATGCTCAACCATGTATGGAAGTCGAACGAGTGGAATTCGTTTCTCACCTTTCACACGATTGTAAATAGCCGCTGCACTATCTCCAGTTGGATTTGCTTGAGCATCTGCGTCTGCTGACGGAGGTAAAATTCCTTTTTCTTTAGTATAAGATTGAGCCGCAGCTTTTTCCTTATCAGAAAGGCTATCTTTTCCAATCCAGTGACTATGGCCCATATGAGGTGTTACATAGGCATCTCCTTCATCACTGATAATATCATGTTCGTCAAAAATGTAACCATCTGACGTCGTATACTTATCAGCTAATTGAGCAATACGAACTTCGTTTTCGGTATATTCAATTTGAGAATTTGGTTTTCCAAGTCGCTCTGGGTGAGTAATTGGTGCTAGGAATGCCAATAAATCATCTACCAATTTTCCTTTATTAGAAGATTCATCATTCAAGCGTTCTGCTAATTTGTCTAAGGCTTGGAAATCAGAAACGCGACCTTTATTTTCAGACAAGGATTTATGAGCCTCGGCCAACAAATTATATGCTTTATCATAAAATTCTTGGTCGCGAGGTGGTACATTTTCTTTTTTAGCAGTTAAAGCGTGTGAAACACTCTCTTGTTTTGATAACTTGCTTTCCAGATTTTTAACAGTGTCAGATGGTAAATCTTTCGCAAAGACATAACGAGAGATGCCCTTTTCTTCGAATACATATCCTTCTCCAACTTTTCGTACCAGCTGACTAACCAAAGAAGAATTTGAGTCTATTTTAGGATTTGGAGTAGGAGCCGGCTTTACAATAGGTTTCAAAGGTTTTAAGGTAAGAGCTGGCAAAACAGGAGATGGAATTAAATTTGGAAGACTTGGATTCGGAATTGGTTTTAATTCTTTGCCACCTGCAGTAGTATGATTTCCTTGATAATTTTCAGAAATCATTCTTGCAATCTTCTGCTCTAAATCAGACATTTGAGAATAAGGGATAAAGTGATAATGGTCTCCGTGAGGCACTGCAACACCATTTGCAGTTTTTCTTGTAATCTGCGCCGGATCAAAGACAAGCCCATCTGATTCCACATGTCGTTGGCTAAGTGGCAAGGCATAAAGTTGTTTCAAGAGACTAGATACATCTTCACTTGGACTTGCTTGATAACTATTATCCACTTGTGGGCTAACACTTGGAGCCCATCTTCTAGTATTTGTCTCAACATTGCTTTGATTTGTTTGTCCATATGAACTACTATTTGATATCGCTGATGAGCTACTGATAGAAGAATTTGTAGACGGACGATACCCAACTGAGCTTGTTTGACTACCTTTACCAGATAAGAAGGCTCGGGCAGCAGCTAATTCACTGGCAGACAAGTCACTCTTAGGAATGTAATGGAAGTGATTGCCATGAGGAACGATATAAGCATCGCCCGTATCTTCGATGATGTCAGATGCATTAAAGATATAACCATCATCTGTTGTATAACGGCCCTGAGCTCTGGCAGCGACTACTGCTTTATCGCTAGAACCACCTCCGTGATTACTACCGTGTTCCTGCTTCTGACGAGTGATTTCTTCTTTTGTTCGAACATTATCAGCATGTGATGCGTCCGTTAGATAGACATAATACTTACCATCTACCTTAATCACATAGCCACCCTTGATTTCATTGACAATATCTGAATCCTTCAACTGATAATTCGGATCCTTCATCAGCAACTCTTCACTGATGATAGCGTCATAAGGAACCTTACCATTGTAATAATGATAGTGGTCCCCATGAGAAGTCACATAACCTTGGTCCGTAATCTTGATGACGATTTGCTCGGCATTAATACCTTCTTTTTTACTGACTTCATCAGGTGTCAAATTCTCTGCCTTTTGACTTGGTTGTTTACCATCGATGTATGAAACACGGTTATTTTCTTTTACAGTTTGGGCTTGATGCAAACCTAGTTCATAAGCACACACACTTAAAACAAGTGCAGCCGCAGACCCAGCTAGATATTTCTTATTGATTTTCATAATCTCCTCATTTCAATTCTTCTGCTAGAACACTCATATTGTCTTCTAGGTTTTCTAAATAAGTCTTGTCATTTTGTGGGTCTGCCTCTAAAGGATTTAGAGTTTTAAGACCTACACCTGTTGATTTGACAAGAGTTTCAGCTACTTTCGAAGAAGCATTACTTTCTGTAAAAATTGTTTTAACATTATAGGTTTTAACAAATTCCTGAATTTCTGTTAGTTGTCGCGGACTTGGTTCTTGTTCAGGAGAGATACCTGCAATACCAAGTTGATTGAGTCCAAATCGCTTCGCTAGATAAGAAAAGGCCGTATGTTGTGTTACAAAAGTCTTCTGACTCGCTTTTTCAAATTTAGGTTGGAATTTCTTAGTCAATTCTTGAGCTTTTTTGATAAAGGCTTGCGCATTTTTCTGGTAAGTTTCTTTATGCTCACTATCCACCTCTGAAAGTTTATCAGCGATAATCTGGGCTTCTTCTCCAGCTTTTTCAGGATCTAGCCATGTGTGAGGATCATAAAGCGTTTTTTCATCAACTCCATCACCTGCTTCCACATCTTCTAGACCAGGGACACGATCCAATGTCATTCCTTCTGAAGCCTCTAAAACCTTAACTTTGGACTTTTTTAGATTGGGATCCAGACTTCCTGCCCAAGATTCGAGCGTATGAGAATGGTAAACAAAGACGTCTGCATCATAGATGGCCGCAATATCATTCGCTGAAGGCTCAAAGGAGTGAATCCCACTACTTGACTGAATCATTCGAACATCATTCAAGTCACCAGATACTTCCTTGACCATAGCGTAGATAGGATAGAAACTGGTCACAATTTTCATCCCTTTCCCTGTCTGGCTTTCCTTTTGACCACAAGCAGCTAAACATAAAAGAAAGACACTTAACAACACTAAAAACAAATTTTGTTTCTTCATAAAAACTCCTTAACTAGTTATTTAACTAGTTAATATTCTACTCCGATTTTTTTTATTGTCAAGCTTTTTATGAACTAGTTAATAAAATTTCTGCTATTAAACTATAAAAAACCGGCTCTATAATATTTGTAGTGGGTAAATCCTCTATAGATATTATGGAGCCTATTTTTGTGTAGAAAAAAAGTCCCATATGACCTATAATGAAAAGCGACAAAACAACTCATTAGAAAGAATCATATGGAACAATTACATTTTATCACAAAACTGCTCGATATCAAAGACCCTAATATCCAATTTATGGATATCATCAATAGGGATACTCACAAAGAAATCATCGCTAAACTGGACTACGACTCTCCATCTTGTCCTGAGTGTGGAAGTCAAATGAAGAAATATGATTTTCAAAAACCGTCTAAGATTCCTTACCTCGAAACGACTGGTATGCCTACTAGAATCCTCCTTAGAAAACGCCGTTTTAAGTGCTATCAGTGCTCGAAAATAGCGGTCGCTGAGACTCCTCTAATAAAGAAAAATCATCAAATCCCTCGTATCATCAACCAAAAAATTGCTCAAAAGCTGATTGAAAAAACTTCTATGACCGATATTGCCCATCAGCTTTCCATTTCAACTTCAACTGTCATTCGAAAGCTCAATGATTTCAACTTTAAGCATGATTTTTCTCGTCTTCCTGAGATTATGTCTTGGGACGAGTATGCCTTCACTAAGGGAAAGATGAGTTTCATTGCGCAAGATTTTGATAATCTCAACATTATCACTGTTCTTGAAGGCAGAACACAAGCTATCATCCGAAATCACTTTCTGCGCTACGATAGAGCCGTTCGTTGTCAGGTGAAAATCATTACTATGGATATGTTTAGCCCCTACTACGATATTTCCAGAAAACTTTTTCCTAACGCTAAAATCGTTCTCGACCGCTTTCACATTGCCCAACATCTCAGCCGTGCTATGAGTCGTGTGCGTGTCCAAATTATGAATCAGTTTGAGCGAAAATCCCATGAATACAAGGCTATCAAGCGTTACTGGAAGCTCATTCAACAGGATAGTCGTAAATTGAGTGATAAACGTTTCTATCGCCCTACTTTTCGCATGCATCTAACCAACAAAGAGATTCTAGATAAGCTTTTGAGCTATTCAGAAGACTTGAAACACCACTACAATCTCTATCAGCTCTTACTTTTTCACTTCCAGAACAAGGAACCTGACAAATTCTTCGGACTTATTGAGGACAATCTAAAGCAGGTTCATCCTCTTTTTCACACTGTCTTTAAAACCTTCCTCAAGGACAAAGAAAAGATTGTCAATGCTCTTCAACTACCTTATTCTAATGCCAAATTAGAAGCGACTAATAATCTCATTAAACTTATCAAACGAAATGCATTTGGTTTTCGGAACTTTGAAAACTTCAAAAAACGGATTTTTATCGCTCTCAATATCAAAAAAGAAAGGACGAAATCCGTCCTTTCTAGATCTTAGCTTTTCTTCAACCCACTACAGTTGACAAAGAGCCAAAAAACCTTGCAACTTAGTTGCAAGGACTTTTCGATTAATCAAAGTTAACGTATTCTTTTTGAAGTTCAAGAACTTCTTCCATTGTTGAACACTCTGTAAGGGCACGGTTAGCGTACTCTTCCATCTTAGCAGTATCCAATTTCTTCATCAAGCTACGTGTACGAAGGACAGATGTTGCTGACATAGAGAACTCATCCAAGCCCATTCCGACAAGAAGTGGAACAGCTTTTTGGTCACCAGCCATCTCACCACACATACCAGCCCATTTACCTTCAGCGTGAGCTGCCTTGATAACGTTGTTGATCAAGCGAAGGATTGATGGGTTATATGGTTGGTAAAGATATGAAACTTGTTCGTTCATACGGTCTGCTGCCATTGAGTATTGGATCAAGTCGTTTGTACCAATTGACATGAAGTCTACTTCTTTTGCAAATTGGTCTGCAAGCATTGCTGCTGCAGGGATTTCAATCATGATACCAACTTGGATGTCATCCGCAACTGCAACACCTTCAGCAAGAAGGTTTGCTTTTTCTTCTTCATAAACTGCTTTGGCTGCACGGAATTCTTTCAAAAGGGCAACCATTGGGAACATGATACGCAATTGACCATGAACAGAAGCACGAAGAAGGGCACGGATTTGTGTACGGAACATTGCATCTCCAGTTTCAGAAATAGAGATACGAAGGGCACGGAATCCAAGGAATGGGTTCATTTCATGTGGCATATCGAAGTAAGGAAGTTCCTTATCTCCACCGATATCCATTGTACGAACAACCACTGGTTTACCATTCATTCCCTCAAGAACAGCCTTGTATGCTTCATACTGCTCATCTTCAGTTGGGAAGTCTTGAGAATCCATGTACAAGAACTCTGTACGGTAAAGTCCAACAGCTTCTGCACCGTTGTTGTTAACACCTTCAACGTCTTTTGGAGTACCGATGTTAGCAGCCAACTCGAAGTGTTTACCGTCAGCAGTCACTGTTTGAGCATCTTTCAAAAGTGCCCATTCAGCTTTTTGTTTAGCATAAGCTTCACCAGCTGCTTTAAATTCTGCCGCTTGTTCATCTGTTGGGTTGATAATCACTTCACCAGTAATTCCGTTAACGGCAAGGATATCACCGTCTTTCACTACTTCAGTGATGTTATTTGTTCCCAATACAGCTGCAATTTCAAGTGTACGTGCCATGATAGCTGAGTGGCTTGTACGTCCACCGATATTTGTTACAAAAGCTTTTACAAAGTTTTTGTCCAATTGAGCTGTATCAGATGGTGTCAAGTCATGGGCAATCACGATTACTTCTTCATTGATAGAAGCTGGGTTTGGCAATTTCTTACCAAGAAGGTTTGCCAATACACGTTTTGTCACGTCGCGGATATCCGCTGCACGTTCTTGCATATATGGGTTGTCTTCCATGCCTTCAAAGATAGTGATGAACATGTCAGTCACTTCTTTAAGACCTGCTTCTGCATTGACTTTCTTAGCACGGATTGTTTCTTTAATCTGACCAATCAATTCTGGGTCAGCAAGAACCATCAAATGAGCGTCAAAAACTTGAGCCGCTTCTTCACCAAGCGTACCTACAGCTTTCTCACGGATAAGAGAAAGCTCGTTTTGAGAAGCTTCAAGAGCTACATCCAAACGAGCCTCTTCTGCGTTTGTATCTTCGACTGAAACAGTCTCGAATGACAAATCCGGTTGAACGAGTAGATATGCTTTTGCAACTGCAACACCGTCAGATGCTGCGATTCCTTTAAGCATTTCTGTCATTTTCCTTATGCCAATCCTTCTTTTTCCATTGTTTCTGAGATTGCAGCGATAGCGTCATCTGCATCTGCACCTTCAGCTGAGATAGTTACGTCAGCACCTTGGCCAACACCAAGACTCATAACACCCATGATTGATTTAAGGTTAACTGATTTACCTTTGTACTCAAGAGTGATATCTGAAGCAAATTTGCTTGCAGTTTGTACCAACAATGTTGCTGGACGTGCGTGAATACCTGTTTCTGCCACTACGTGGAAATCTTTAGAAGCCATAGTTTGACTCTCCTTTTGTTCTTTCTTTTTTGAGTTATATGTGATAACCCTTACAATTTGGTATTATATCATCTTCTAGGATTTTTTTCAAGCATTTTATGGGATTTATTCGATTTCCTTTCAGATAACTTGCTGAAAATCTTCTATTCTAGATAACAAAACACAGGATATAGTTTTCCAAAAAACTACTTGTAGGATTATCATCACTATTTTACAAAGTAAACACTATATATTGTGTTTTGTGAGCTTAAGCATAAAAATAGACCACTATATTTAGTTTTAAATCATTGACAAAAATTTATTTTCTGATATACTAAGAAAGTAATCTATTTTGAAAGAGGAGTTACACAATGGTAACCGTTTATTCTAAAAACAACTGTGTCCAATGTAAGATGACTAAACGTTTCTTGGACAGTAATAATGTCGCTTATCGTGAAATCAATCTTGATGAGCAACCTGAGTACATCGATCAAGTTAAAGAGCTCGGTTTCAGCGCAGCTCCTGTTATCCAAACACCAACTGAAGTCTTTTCAGGTTTCCAACCAGGAAAACTGAAACAATTAGCATAATCTTAGTACATCATCCAGAAGAAACTGCTTCTAGGGCTAACTTAGAAGCCTTTCTTTTGTAATTAGATAAGGGAAATTTTATGGGATTAAAACATCTTGAAGACGTAACTTACTTCCGTCTCAATAACGAAATCAATCGTCCTATCAATGGACAAATCATGCTTCATAAAGATAAGGAAGCCTTGGATGCTTTCTTTAAAGAAAATGTAGTTCCAAACACTATGGTTTTTGATTCAATCAAGAATAAAATCAACTACCTCATTGAACACAACTACATTGAAACAGCCTTTATCAAGAAATACCGTCCAGAATTTTTGGAAGAATTGGCTCAATTTATCAAAGACCAAAACTTCCAATTCAAGTCTTTTATGGCAGCTTATAAATTTTACAATCAATATGCCTTGAAGACTAACGACGGTGAATATTATCTTGAAAGTATGGAAGACCGCGTCTTCTTTAACGCCCTTTATTTCGCTGATGGCAATGAAGCTGTTGCAATCGATATTGCCAATGAAATCATCCACCAACGCTACCAACCTGCTACTCCTTCCTTCTTGAATGCTGGACGTGCTCGCCGTGGGGAATTGGTATCATGTTTCCTGATCCAAGTAACTGATGATATGAACTCTATCGGACGTTCTATCAACTCAGCTCTTCAACTTTCACGTATTGGTGGTGGTGTAGGAATTACCCTCAGCAACCTTCGTGAAGCTGGCGCACCTATTAAAGGCTATGAAGGAGCTGCTTCTGGCGTCGTTCCAGTTATGAAACTTTTCGAAGATAGCTTCTCTTACTCTAACCAATTGGGTCAACGTCAAGGTGCTGGTGTTGTCTACCTCAACGTCTTCCACCCAGATATTATCGCCTTCCTTTCAACTAAGAAAGAAAACGCCGATGAAAAAGTTCGTGTCAAGACCCTTTCACTTGGTGTCGTGGTACCCGATAAATTCTACGAATTAGCACGTAAAAATGAAGAAATGTACCTCTTCAGCCCTTACTCAGTAGAACTTGAATACGGTGTGCCATTTAACTACATCGACATCACTGAAAAATACGATGAGCTAGTCGCAAATCCAAATATCCGCAAGACAAAAATCAAGGCGCGTGATTTGGAAACTGAAATCTCTAAATTGCAACAAGAATCTGGCTACCCTTATGTAGTCAACATTGATACGGCTAACCGTGCAAATCCTGTTGATGGTAAGATTATCATGAGTAACTTGTGTTCTGAGATTCTTCAAGTCCAAGAACCAAGCTTGATCAACGATGCTCAAGAATTCCTTCAAATGGGAACAGACGTTTCATGTAACCTTGGTTCAACCAACGTGGTTAACATGATGACCTCACCTGATTTTGGTCGTTCTATCCGTGCTATGGTTCGTGCCCTTACTTTCGTTACAGATAGTTCGCACATCGTAGCTGTTCCTACTATCGACCATGGAAATAGCCAAGCCCACACCTTTGGTCTCGGTGCCATGGGACTTCACAGCTACCTTGCCCAACAATTGATTGAATATGGATCGCCTGAGTCTGTTGAATTTACAAGCATCTACTTCATGCTCATGAACTACTGGACCTTGGTAGAATCAAACAATATCGCGCGTGAACGTGGTATCACCTTCCACAACTTTGAAAAATCAGACTATGCTAACGGAAGCTACTTTGACAAATATGTGACTGGCGAGTTTGTTCCAAAATCAGACCGTGTTAAAGAACTCTTCAAAGATGTCTTTATCCCAAGTGCTGCTGACTGGGCTGAACTTCGCGACAAGGTTCAAGCAGATGGTCTTTACCACCAAAACCGCCTTGCTGTAGCGCCAAATGGTTCTATCAGTTACATCAACGACGTTTCTGCTTCTATCCACCCGATTACGCAACGTATCGAAGAACGTCAAGAAAAGAAAATCGGTAAAATCTACTATCCTGCTGCTGGCTTGTCAACAGAAACCATTCCTTACTACACTTCTGCCTACGACATGGATATGCGTAAGGTGATTGATGTCTATGCTGCTGCAACTGAGCACGTGGACCAAGGACTTTCACTCACTCTCTTCATGCGTAGTGACATTCCAAAAGGTCTTTACGAATGGAAGAAGGAAAATAAGCAAACGACACGTGACTTGTCTATCCTTCGTAACTATGCCTTTAACAAGGGAATCAAGTCTATCTACTACGTCCGTACCTTTACAGATGATGGTGGAGAAGTCGGTGCTAACCAATGTGAAAGCTGTGTGATTTAATCTTTGCTTGAGAAAACTACTTTTTCTCAGATAAGTGATTCATTCACCCTGCTAAACTAGAATAAGCATCTATACTATGAAATAACAAAAAGTCGGGCTTCCGACTTTTTGTGCGATACTCCTCTAGAATTATGATAAAATAGAAGTAATTGTGAGTTCGCAATACTAAACACAGAAAGAGATTTCAAAATGGAAACTTACTACAAAGCCATTAACTGGAATGCCATCGAAGATGTCATCGACAAATCAACTTGGGAAAAACTGACGGAGCAATTCTGGCTTGATACACGTATTCCCTTGTCAAATGACTTGGATGACTGGAGAAAGCTATCAAATGTAGAAAAAGACTTGGTAGGAAAAGTCTTTGGTGGTTTAACACTTCTCGACACTATGCAATCTGAAACTGGGGTTCAAGCCCTTCGCGCGGACATCCGTACACCCCATGAGGAAGCTGTTTTCAATAACATCCAATTTATGGAATCTGTCCATGCAAAATCTTACTCATCAATCTTCTCTACCTTGAATACTAAGGCTGAGATTGAAGAAATTTTCGAATGGACCAATACCAATCCTTATCTACAAAAGAAGGCTGAAATCGTCAACGAAATCTACCTCAACGGTAGCCCACTTGAAAAGAAAGTTGCCAGTGTCTTCCTCGAAACCTTCCTCTTCTACTCTGGTTTCTTCACTCCCCTCTACTATCTTGGTAACAACAAACTAGCCAACGTCGCTGAAATCATCAAATTGATCATTCGTGATGAGTCTGTTCACGGAACCTACATTGGTTACAAATTCCAACTTGGTTTCAATGAATTGCCTGAAGAAGAGCAAGAAAAACTCAAAGAATGGATGTACGACCTGCTCTATACGCTTTACGAGAATGAAGAAGGTTATACAGAGAGTCTCTATGACGGTGTTGGTTGGACGGAGGAAGTTAAAACCTTCCTTCGCTACAATGCCAATAAAGCTCTCATGAACCTGGGACAAGATCCACTCTTCCCAGATTCAGCTGATGATGTCAACCCAATCGTTATGAACGGTATTTCAACAGGAACTTCCAACCACGACTTCTTCTCTCAAGTCGGAAATGGTTACCTCCTTGGTGAAGTTGAAGCCATGCAAGACGATGATTACAACTACGGTTTGAATTAATTCAATTATCCCAGAACTGATAACAAATATCATGGTTTGTTTAAAACAACCATGATATTTTTGTTTTTGTTTTCTTTTGTTTTTTAAATTGATTGATTGAATACTTTATGATAAAATAGTAATAGAAATAGAGGTGATAACGATGTTAAAGCAGGAAAAACTAGATAATATTCTAGAAACGGTAAATACAAAGGGAACTATTACTGTAAAAGAAATCATGACTCGCTTAGATGTGTCAGATATGACTGCTAGACGCTACTTACAAGAGTTAGCTGACAAGGATTTACTTGTTCGTGTGCATGGAGGAGCTGAAAAAATTCGTACAGGCTCCATTTTAAACAATGAACGTTCCAATATTGAAAAACAAAGCTTACAAATCGCAGAAAAACAAGAAATTAGTCGTTTTGCAGGCCATTTAATAGATGAAGGGGAGACTATTTTTATTGGACCAGGAACAACATTGGAATCTTTTGCTCGTGAACTTCCAATTGATAATATTCGTGTTGTAACAAACAGTTTACCAGTCTTTCTCATCCTAAACGAACGAAAACTAACAGATTTAATTTTAATTGGTGGAAACTATCGATCTATCACTGGAGCCTTTGTAGGAACACTAACCTTGCAAAACTTAGCAAACCTACAATTTTCCAAAGCCTTCGTTAGCTGTAATGGTATCAAGGACAATGCGATTGCGACCTTTAGTGAAGAGGAAGGTGAATCCCAACGCATCGCCCTCAATAATTCCAATAAAAAATACTTACTAGCTGACCATAGTAAGTTCAATAAATTTGATTTCTATACCTTCTACAATATCTCTGATATTGATACCATCGTTTCAGATTCTAAACTGAGCAAAGAAACGTTTGAACAACTTTCAAAACAAACAAAAATTATTCTTTCTAAACCATAAAACTGAGGATTGATAAAATATAAAATGCGTCATATCAAGAAAATAAGAATCTTGATATGACGCATTTTTTGATGAAGATTTTTACAAAGAGTTTCCTAGATTCTTTATGATTGTTGAAACGGCATAAAATCTGAATCAAAGGAGATGTTATCCCGTTCTTCAGGACTGATAAAATTTAAAAAGATAATTTTAAATTCTTCCAGCTCATAGTCTGAATGGCAAATCCATTCTTTACCGGTAGAGACATACCATTTCCCAAGTTTTTTCAGCTCCTCATTAGTCAAACAAGGTATTTGAGAACATTTATCAAAATTGATAATATAAACTTTTTCATAAATAGATTGGATAAAATCTTTGAACATCTTTTGCCTCACTAGAATTCTATATCTAATTACTCATTCTACTACTCAATCACTTGAGTTTCCGCTACTTTCTTGTACCAGTGAGCTGATTTCTTAGGATAACGTTCTTGAGTTTCAAAGTCTACATAGAAGAGACCGTAACGTTTTTCATAACCGTTTGACCATGAGAAGACGTCCATCAATGACCAGATGAAGTATCCTTTGACATTTGCACCATCAGCAATCGCATCAGATAAGACCTCTAAGTGTTGTTTGACATAATCAATACGGCCATCATCATAAACAGTGTTATCAACGAACTCATCTTTATACCCTAGACCATTTTCAGTGATGTAAATCTTCTTGTAGTTAGGATAATCTTTCTTCACACGCATGATTTGGTCGTACAAACCTTGAGGGTAGATAATCCAATCCCAATCCGTACGTGGTACATAATCAGGAGCTACACGACGACCAACACCTTTGATTTGGTATTTAGAGCTTCCTTTCTCACCCTTACCATTATGGATAATTTCAGTTTCTCCATCAAAGGCTTCCATCCAGTCACTCATATAGTAGTTGATGCCTAGGAAATCGTTCAAGTCTTTTGCAGCTTCTAATACTTCGAAATCTTCTTCACGAAGATCTAAGCTAGCACCATTGACTGATAAAATATGGTTGACACCCTCCATCGTTTCAGCTGAATAGCGACCTAGATAAGTTGCATCCAAGATAAATTTATTGTGAATAATATCTTCCAACTCAGCTGCACGAACATCTGCTGGATTTTTAGGATCTAAAGGATACTTGGTTGGCAGTGCATGAACAACACCAATTTCACCTTTATAACCTTTATCTTTATATAACTTGACTGCACGCGCATGAGAAACCATCATATTGTGGTGCGATTGGAAAACTTTGGCAAGGTCGTACTGAATACCTGGAGGGAATTTACCAACCAAGTATTGACCATCACCAATTGGCCCAATTTCATTAAAGGTTGTCCAATAGTTTACTTCTGGGAATTCTTCAAAACAGAAGGCAGCGTAGTCTACAAAATGTTCAATGTTTTCACGGTTTAAGAAGTCTCCATTTGAGTGGAGAGCTTCTGGTGTGTCAAAGTGATGAAGAGTTACAAAGGGCTCAACGTGACGTTTGTGACACTCTGCAAATAGATTATGATAAAACTCAACACCTTTCTGATTTACTTGACCGTAACCGGTTGGGAAAATACGTGACCAGGCAATAGAAATTCGAATACCATTGACACCATACTCTTCTGCTAGCTTGAGGTCAACTGGGTATCGATTGTAAAAATCACTGGCTGGCTCAGCAGTGTACCAGTAGTTATCTTCAAGATATTTATCCCAAGCAACTGGTCCTTTTCCATCAGTATGCGTAGCGCCTTCTGCTTGATAGGCAGCTGTTGCGCCACCGAAAATAAAGTCTTTTGGTAATGATTTTGTCATTTTTTCACCTATTTCTTGATTTAAATAAAGTAAAAGTGAGAGGAGAGGAGTCAGTGAGCCATCCTTCTCCATCTCACTTCTTGTACCGAGTCACCAAATTGTGACATGAGGAGGTAAAAACGATATCTTTTTACCGACGAATTAACAAGGCGATTAGGAAATTCGCCATAGCGATTTCCGTAACGAGAGGAGACTGTTTTATAGTCCCTATCGTTAATCGAATTGTGACATGAGGAGGTAAAAACGATATCTTTTTACCGACGAATTAATAAGGCGATTAGGAAATTCGCCATAGCGATTTCCGTAACGAGAAGAGACTATTTCAGAGTCCCTATCGTTAATCGAATTGTGACATGAGGAGGTAAAAACGATATCTTTTTACCGACGAATTAATAAGGCGATTAGGAAATTCGCCATAGCGATTTCCGTAACGAAAGGAGACTATTTCAGAGTCCCTATCGTTAATCGAATTGAGCTTGTACGAATGCAAGAGCACCTTTTCCATCACGAGTTAATTTGATGTATTGAGCGCCTTCTGTTTTCGCAAGTTTAATACCAAGTTTATCAGTTTCTGCTTTCATGTCTTCAAAGTTTGAAGCAACTTGAGGTGCAAGGATAACTAGATCAAACTCTGGCAACATTTCACGGTGAGCACCATAACCACCTGCTGCTGCTTTCACAGGAACATTGTACTCTGCAGCTGCCTTGTTCAAAGCATTTGCAAGGAGACCACTTGTACCTCCACCAGCACAGAGAACGAGTACATTTGTTTCTTCAGTGATGGTATTTTGTGCTGCTTCTACACCCGCTTTTTCAAGAATAGCATCTGCTTTTGCAGTGTTGAAGTTTGCAGCAACTTTTTCTTTCAATTCATCATTAGATTTACCTGAACGTTCTTCTTCAAGAATTTGTTCATCATAGACCTTAAGGAATGGATAGTAAATGACTACGTCAACCACGATTAGAAGAGCAGCAAGAATGAATGATAGAACTTGGAAGTTAGTACCAAGAACTAGACCTAGTGGAGCTGGGGTTGTCCATGGTAGATTAGCAGTAAATGAATTCATTCCAAGAGTTTCAATAAAGAATTTAAAGATCCATACGTTTGCGATTGGAGCAAAGATAAATGGAATGAAGAAGATTGGGTTCAATACAAGTGGTGCACCAAACAAGATTGGTTCATTTACACCAAAGAATGTTGGAACTACTGAAGCACGTCCGATTGCACGGTTACGTTTTGATTTTGTTAACCACATGAACATGAATGGAACAACCAGTGTCGCACCAGTACCACCCATGGTAACGATAAACATTTGTGTACCAGAAGTAAGAATCTTGTCAGCGTGCATACCTTGTTGGAGAAGGTTCAAGTTGACTTCGGCATTTGCATAGGTAATAGCTGCGATTGCTGGTTCAACGATAGATGGACCATGGATACCAACAAACCAGAAGAAGGCAAAGGCACCAAAGATAATCGTAATACCTAGATAACCATCAGCAGCAGAGAATAATGGTGCGAAGAATTTACCGATTGATTCAGCTACGCTTGCACCAACAAAATGACGAGCTAGTAAATCAAGAGCATAAAGTGAAACAACAGATAGAGTGAATGGAATCACATCTTTAAAGACTTGTGAGATATTTGGTGGAACTTCGTCAGGCATACGAATAGTGACATTGTTCTTAACACAAACCTTATAGATGGCTACAGTAACAAAGGCAGAAAGGAAGGCTGAAAGCAAACCTTTTGTCCCCAAGAATCCAGTAGCTAGACCATTTTCGATAGGATCAGCTGCCAACATCAACAAACCAACAATCGCTGCTAACAATGTTGACATATAGTTGATTTGATTGGTCTTCTCCATGCTACGGTTTACTGAGTCGGTCAATGACTTAGCTGTTGTACCAGCTACCAAGAGAGCCAGAATACCCATAGAATAGCTGTAAGGTTTCATCAGAAAAGCTACAACTTCATCAGACCATTTAAAGCCCCATGAGTTTGGTACAAAGGCAATCAAGATAAAGATACTTGAGAAGAGAATAACAGGCATACCTGCAATGAAACCATCACGAATAGCACGAAGATAGATATTACGAGATAATTTCTCAAAGAAAGGCTTTCCTTTCTCGATAAATGCAATTAATTTATTCATTACTTAACTCCTCTCTTATAGAGTTCGATTAAATGGTGCATCAAATCTTTTAACAAGATGGTTGTCATCAAGTGATCTTGGCCATGCATCATGGTTACACTATACGCTAAGTCCTCACCAGAAGCTTCCTTAGTCAATAGACTTGTTTGCGCGTGGTGAGCCTCTGCAATGCAAGAACCAGCTTCCTCTACAAGAGTATCTGCTTTTACAAAATCACCAGCTTCAGCAGCCTTCAAGGCTTCCAATAGTTTTGAACGAGCGTCTCCAGCATAGGCTACGATTTCAAAACCTAACAATGTTACTTCTTCTCTATTCATGATAGAATTCTCCTTATGTATTTTTAATTAAATTTTTATGACAATAAACGTTGGATATGTAGAACTAGATAAACTCGTTCACTTTTATACAAATCAAGACCCGTATGTTGCGTAATCACATCATAGATCTTGGAACCAATCTCGAACGCTTTTGGATAGGATTGTTTAATATGATCTTCCATATCCAGAAGTGATTGGTTATCATCTCTAGATCTGTCTAAATAATCCAAGAAATAATTCAAATGAATCATAAAGCGATCATAGAAATGGTTATTCTCTTTAGTTCGTTGAATTGCATAGTCCGTTAAAACTTCTTCAACATTCCTGAGAATTTCTTTCCTCTTATCAATCGACTCCACAAGTTCTACTTCATTTTCACCTTCGGCATTAATGAAATGATAAGCAATCCGAATAATCTCGTCCTCAGGAAAATGATCTGCTAGCTTCTGGCGGTAAATTTCAAATGCTTCATTTGCGATTTGAAAAGCGACAGGATACTTAGTGGAAATATCTGGCAGATTACTATCCTTGTACCTTCCTTGTGCTAGAGCTTGGTAAGAACAGTAAATATGATCTGTCAAGGTTACGTAGAGATACTCTTGAATCGGATAATGATATTTCTTTGATAGCTTATCAATGATTTCATAGGTCACTGTGATAAAATCAAGCGGAACATCTTTTAGGAGAGCCATAAAGTTTTCTCTTGACTCTTCGGTCTTCATCCGAAAGATTTTCTCAACCTGATGTTCAGTAATCAAATCTCCCTTCCTCTTCCCAAATGCAATCCCCTTACCAATTACAATCACTTCTTCTCCCTTATCATTCCTGACAAGCGAAACATTATGATTTATTGGATTTAGAATTCGATACATGTCAACCTCCTTTTATATCTTAAAGGTATATGAGTACAAAAAATGACCACAAATGAACTAGAAAATCAGCCGATTTCTAATTCACCTGTGATCATGCCTAATATTACTTAGTAACACTCACCTTGTATTAACTTGTGATTTAAGTATAGCACAAGTAAGTTATTTTGTAAACCTTTACATACAACTTTTTTTAAATTTTTTTAGATTCATGTTCCTAACCTAGGAGGACTTACTTACACGCGTTCTTTCCATGAAGTCGCTGTTGTTTGAAGAACTTTGTTGAGTTCGTCAATGTTTTCAAAACCAGTTGTGCGAAGCCATTCGCGAGCTGCTGCTTCACCATCTTTGATGTATGCTTCAACTGATCCAGCCCATGTAGCACGGCCACAAAGAACTCCGTTAAAGTTTGCACCTGATTCATGAGCAAATACAAGAGTTTCTTGGAAGAGTTTAGCTGATACACCAGCACTCAAGTAGATGTATGGCAAGTTAGTTGCTTCATCTTGGGCTTTGAAGAAGGCTGCTGCTTCTTCACGTGTATAAACTACTTCACCTTCAGCGAAGCCTTCAACATATTTAATGTTAACAGGAACTTCAACTTTCAAGACATCAATGTTAAAGCGTGGGTCTGAGAAGACTTTCATAGCACCGATAACTTTGTGTGGTTTTACTTTCGCATATTCTACAGAACCAGCGTCAGCAATTTTTTCATCGTAAGCTAGGATTTCAAGGAAGAATGGGATATCTTCAGCCACACACTCAGAACCAATACGTTCGATGTAAGCTTGTTTTTCTTGGTTGAGTTCATCTGAGCTATCTACATCATAGTAAAGCAAGAATTTAACTGCATCTGCACCTTCTTCTTTAATACGTTTTGCAGACCAAACATCCAAGCAGTCTGGCAAGCGTTTTGTGCTTGTTGTATCATAACCTGTTTTTTCGTAAGCAAGGAGAAGACCAGCTTTTTCATCAAGAGCTTTTGTTGCTGGAAGTCCATACTCAGGGTCAAGAAGCATAGATGATGCGTATTTAGTCAATTCATCTGCTACCAAAACTTTAAGTTCTTCCATTTGAGCCACAGTTGGTTCTTCTGTTTGGTGTTGAGCCATGAGGCGTTTCAAAGCACCACGTTGGTCAAATGCAAGAGCTGAGATGATTCCATTTTCATCAGAAAGTTTTTCTAAGCGTGCACGTTTTTGTTCTGTTAAAGCCATTTTATACCTCTTTTACTATTAATTGATCATATAGAGCTTGATAGTTGGCCATGTTGACATGACCAGTCATTTTTTCTTGAGCATTGAGCATACCAAGGACATTTGCCTTGATGAGTAATTCTGCATCCGATTCTTTATGAAGAAGTCCTGAAGAAATTCCTGCTACAGTAGAATCTCCAGATCCGACAGGATTTACCACCTGAATTCTAGGAATATCTACCTTATAGAAAGTATCTCCATGTTTGGCAAAGGCACCGTTGGCACCAAGTGAAACGATAATCCATTCAATACCTGCAAACAAAGGTTCTTGAAGAACTTCTTTTAATTCATCCAAATCCTCAGAAACTTCTCTTCCTAGAAGTTGAGACAATTCCTCATTATTTGGTTTGATGACTGTTGGTTTATGTGGTGATTCAAGAACAGCCTGAAGAGCAGCACCAGAGCAGTCCAAGACTACAGGTTTACCAGCTTGATTAGCAAGTTCTACCAAGCTCGCATAGTAATCAATTGGAAGACCAGCTGGGAGACTACCTGAAATAGCGACTACTTCAACTGAATCCAGGAGATTTTTGAAATGTACCAAAAAGTCTTGACCTTCCTGCTCCAATACAACAGGACCTTTTTCAAGAACTTCTGTTTGATTGTCTCCGTGGAGAATAGCGATACAGTTCCGAGTTTCTCCCTGAATTGAGAAGAAATCTTTCTTTACTTGATCATCGATATTTTCAACCAAAAACTCACCAAGTTTGCCACCCACTAAACCAGTAGCAAGAACAGAATCCCCAAATTCTGAAAGTACTCGGGTAACATTGAGTCCCTTACCACCAGCCGTTTTGGTTACATCCACCACACGATTGACAGTATCAATCTTCAACTCATCCAAGGGATAGGAAATATCAATGGATGGGTTCATTGTGACTGTTAAAATCATAGGTCACCTCTTAGTCGTGGTATTCTCCGCGATCCCATTTTTCAAGGAATTCAGTGAAGAAGTTTGCGTCTGTTTGTTGAGCATTGTGACTTTCAACGTGTTCAATTTTCGCAATCAATTTCTTGTTTTCTTCAGATGGTTTGTATTCAGCATGGATGAAAGCTTCGATGATGTCACACATGAGCAATTCACCAGTAATCTTACCACCAAAACCGATAACGTTAGCGTTCAATTGCTCTTTAGCATAAAGAGCTGTTGTCATATCACGAACCAAGGCAGAACGAACACCTGGAACTTTATTTACAGCGTTATTGATACCAACACCAGTACCACAGATACATACCCCAAGATCAGCTTGACCGCTAGTTACGGCTTCACCAACTTTTTTACCAAAGATTGGGTAGTGAGTACGTGTATGGTCATATGTACCAAAGTCAATGACTTCATATCCTTTTGATTTCAAAAATTCTGAAACCGCCATTTTTTCATCTGTTACGATGTGGTCACATCCAATTGCAATTCTCATTAGTTATTCCCTCCGATTAATTATATAAATCTAATATCATTTATCCTTACTCAAGAAAAATCAAGATTAGCTTAGGAAGCGAGCTGCGAGCATAACTGAGGTTAGCTAAAGTGAGCTGACGACAGATTATCTTGATTTTTGAAGAGTATTAGCACATTTTGTTCAACATATCGACCCTGATTTGGTGACGTCCACCATCGTATTTACCGTTAACAAATCCTTTAGCGATATTTTTAGCCAATTCATCACCAACAAGTTGTGCACCCATAGTGATCATACGTGAGTTGTTGTGACCACGAGTCATATAAGCTGAACGTTCGTCAGATACCTCTGCAGCAACCATTCCTTTGATCTTAGTTGCAACCATAAATGGACCAGCCCCATAAGCATCAATCACGATACCAAGGTTTTGTTCTTCTTTGTTTACTTCTGCAGCAACAGCAAGAGTCACATCAACAAAGTCTTGACCATCAGCTGTAACATCCACAACGTGGAAGTTCTCTTTTTCCAAGAAGTCTTTCACAACTTCTTTCAATCTCAAACCTGCAGCATCTGCACCGATAACAATAGACATATTGTATACTCCTTTTTATTTTTCTAGGCTAGTAAAACCTTTTATAGTTAGCAGTTTACCTACAAAAAGTTTTCTAGCAGTTTATTGACAAATTGGATTGAATGAGATGAATGACACCTTATTCAAGTTTAGGAAACCAGTTTCCTAGAAATAATCTTTCTCCACAAAAGAGAATATAACAAGCGATTATTTGTTTGTTACAAACATCATTTGTTGCTTACAAACATAATATACTCCTATTTCCTAAAAAAGTCAACAGTTAGTGTTTGTTTTTGTGTTTTTTTAACTAAAAAATTTCGATATCAAAACCAATTTGATCCACTTGACCAGGTTCTAGGAGACGAACATTCTTCTTATCTTCTAGGTGATCTCCTTCTTCAAGGGATGTTGACAAGCCGGACCATGGTTCAAAAGCAATGAAAGGTCCTTTATTCAAAGTTGACCAGATAATGAGGTTTGGAAACTCTGTAAAGTGTACTTTCAATCCCTTATCATGTTTACGAGAACGAAGGGCAATTGTTCTAGATTCCAATTCATCTAAGGTGACTGCATCTGTACTGAAAAGATCATAGCTGAGGTCTAATTCTTTTTGACCCTCTAGCCATGGACTTCTATCTTGAAAATCCAGCATACCCGTTTCTGGGAAAGGACGTGGAACAGAGCAAGTCTCTTCTTTCTCAAACTCTAAATAGTAATCTTCATAGACCTCGTCATCCAGTAGAGGACAATTAAAGCCTGGATGTCCACCAATAAAGTAAGGCATGACCTTACTAGTTTCTTTGTTGAAAATCTTGTATTGAGTCCGTACTGTCTTTCCAGTAAGGATATAAGTGATTTCTAGGCGGAAATGATAAGGGTAGTTCTGATAGCTATTCTCATCGTCTTCAATTGCAAAAGTTACACTATTATCTGTCTGTTCAACTAATTCAAATTCTTTCTTGCGAACTAAACCATGACGAGGAATCTTTCCTTTACTTTCTTGTCCCCTCTCATCTATATAAAGGGCTGTATCCTCTCTCAATGAACCACAAATGGGGAAGAGAACAGGAGCTTGTCCGCTCCAATAAGTAGCATCCCCTTGCCACAAATACTCCAGTCCCTCAGCATCTTTTATAGAAGAAAGAGCTCCACCAAAACTGTTAAATTGAACTCTTAATTGTTCTGATTTTAATTCAATTACCATTATTTTCTCCGATTTCTTGATAGTTTATAAAAAACTAGGCTGTCACTCCTAATGGTATGACAACCTAGTTTCAACAATTTACATTTTATAGGAGCGCATTATTTTGCTTTTGCTGCGTACTCTTCGTTACGTTTGATCATTTGTTTTCTGTACCATGCAAAGATACCGATATAGAATACAAGGAAGGCTACAGCACCAAGGATTGCTTTGATATCACCAGTTGT
The DNA here is from genome assembly GCF_016658865.1 of Streptococcus mitis. Classification (NCBI taxonomy): domain Bacteria; kingdom Bacillati; phylum Bacillota; class Bacilli; order Lactobacillales; family Streptococcaceae; genus Streptococcus; species Streptococcus mitis. The sequence goes on along the minus strand of NZ_CP067992.1, from coordinate 927,033 downwards.
AGTGTTACCAATTGTCCAACCAAGAAGTTTTTCGATTGGTCCTTCAAGGGTTGAGTGAGTGATCAATTGAGTTTGGCTCACACCTTCTGGGAAGGCACCTACACCTTTAGCAAGTTCTGTTGCAAATGGTGCGATAAGTGTACCTGAAAGAAGGAAGAGTGGCAACAAGAGTGTTCCGAAGATAATCATACGGAGCAATTTACCACGTGTTACAACCAAGAGAGCTGGAGTAACACCCATAGCGATGATACCTGCAAGTGGCAAGATACCATTTCCGACGTTTGAAAGAAGTACTGCTTCAATCAACATAATTGGTGCAAGTACGTTTGCACAAGCCCAGATTTCAGCACGACCAGCGATGAATGGCCAGTCTAGACCGATGTTAAACTTACGTCCTTCCAAACGTTTAGTAGCAACGTTTGTAATACCTTGTGAAAGTGGTTCTACGGCAGCAATGAACCATGAACCGATAAGTGAGAAGAGTTCCAAAGCTACACCGGCTGTCAAACCAAGAGACAACCAACCTTTGATAACTTCTTGCCAGTTTGCTGCATCTTTAAGTCCTTCAACTGGATGTGGAGTTCCCATCAAACCGATAACGATACCAAGGATGAAACCGATGAAGAATTTAGATCCCCAGAAACCGATTTTTTTGTTCAATTTAGCAGCATCAAAGTCATATTTATCAAGACCTGGGAAGAATTTTTCAAAAATTTTATCCAAAACCATGATAACTGGGTTCATCATGTAGTTCATGTGAGTTGAAGTCATTGGAGATGAACTTGGTGCATTAAGAAGATCGTCAAATGTTGGTTTCATCAAGTCAGAGTTGATGATTTTAAGAACTCCTACAAGGACAACTGCTGCAGTCGCGATGAAGAGTGAAACTCCTTGGCTAACTCCATTGTTGTCTGCATACCATTTAATCAAAAGACCTGTGATAGACAAGTGCCAGATATCAAAGATATCGACGTCAAGTGTGTCAGTTTTCTTCATAGCAAGCATCACTACGTTGACAATCAACATGATGAGCAAGAAGTAAAGTGTCCAAGCAGATCCCCAAGTGATTGTAGCAAGTGGTGCCCAACCAACGTCGGTGATGTTCAATTGAATACCAGTGTTTTCAACGAATTTTGCAAGTGATGCTGAGAAAGCACCATTTAGCATACCGATGATAGCACCGATACCAGTAAGGGCGATGGCAAGTTTGATACCACCTTCAAGCGCTTTGGAGAATTTCACTCCAAAAAGTAGAGCCAATACTGTCAAAATGATCAGCATGATGATCGGTCCACCCATATCCAAGATAGGTTTGAACAGCTTATTGGCTAGTTCGATAATGACATCCATAATAGTTCCTCCCTTTTTATAGTTATATGAATGTTAACAAATTAAAATTAGCTTAATCCGTGTTCTTTGATAGCTGCTTCAATATTGTCAAATACTGGAGCACTCATTGCTGGGATACGGAATAAGATTGGTCCAGCTTCGATAACTGGAATACCTGGGTCAAAACCAAGATCTGTCGCAGCAATTGGTGTGAAGATGTCATAACCTTTGATAAGGTCTTCATTAACGTCTTTGACCATTACCGCATCACAGTGAACATCGAAACCGCGGTTTGAAAGTTCTTCTTCAAGAGCACTTTTAATTTGGTGGCTTGAGTTAACACCTGCACCGCAGGCAGCAAGAATTTTAATCATATGGATTTCCTCCGATTTAATATTTTTAATAGACAAGATTAAGCAATTGCTTCAGCAATATAAGCATAGAGGGCTTCTGGTTCAGAAATTTTTGATAGGTCTTCAAGATGACCATTTCCAGTAAAGAAGTCCATCAACTGAGCAAGAATGTTCGTTTGACTTGAACTTGAGTTATTAATGATAAAGAAGAGCAAGGATACTTCTACTTCCTTATCTGGCGCAATCATATTGTGGAAAGTCACTGGTTTTTCTAATCGAACGACCACAACTTTTTCGGCAAGATTATGAACAATATCTGTGTGAGGAATAGCCACATTCGGCAAATCCTTACCCAAAAATTCCATATCTAAGCCAGTTGGAAATGACTTTTCACGCGTGATCAGGGCTTCACGATAGGTCGGAGTCACGATTTCTCGTTCTTCCAATAAAGTTGCGACCTGATCAAAGAGATGTTCTTGATTATCCGCTTCTAAGCAAAACACAAGGTTTTTGTCAAAGAAATGATCTAATCCCATAAGGTTTTCCCTTCTTTCCATTAACTTTATGCTATAAGTATAACACTATATGAAATCGTTGTCAATATTTTTTGTTGTTTTTTGTCCTTTTTTTGATTATTTTGTTTATTTTTTATCTTTATAAGCAAAACAAACATTTAAAACAAACATTTAAAACGATTTTTAATGACTTAAACAAAAAAACAGGATACCAATCCTGCTTTAATAATTATTTTTGAATTGTCCAACTCTCTTCAATCATGGGAAGTAGATTTTTTAATGTTTCTGGAGTCCCTTCTAAAGCAACATATCTGAACTTACCATCACTAGATTTAAAAATCCATGTAATGATGTATTTTCCAGACTTAGAAATTGCGTTAACTACATAGGCTTCATAACCTCCAATAGTTGACTTAGAACCCCATACTTTAGTGAATTCTGGATTACTTTCTTTTGAAGTAAAAATACCATCAGAAATACGAACTGTTTCAATTTTTTGAAATTCATTATCAGAAATACCAAATTGTTCTGCTTTAAAAGTATTCAAGGTGACAATATTGACATCCGTACCGTCTGAATATTGAATATCATTGCCTCCCTGTACTTCATTGAACTTAATCCAAGACTTTGGTACTTTAACGAACCCATACTCATCAGAACCAATCACTTGACTTTCTTCTGAATTCTGTGTACTACTAAGAGTGTTTGAATTAGTTGAATCTTGACTAGTTGAAGAGCTAGTTGTTTTACTTGAATTTCCTTGAGTTTGAGCTTGATTTGAACATGCCACTAACGTGACACTTGTAAGCAAAATAGATGCTAAAAGTAAAATTTTTTTCATAATAACCTCCATATGTTACTCTACCATAAATGGAGTTAATTTACAATTTTTAATAAAAACAAATAAAGTATAAGAATTTTTTCCAATTTTAGTTCAAACATTGGATTTGATAATATAGAATATACTCTTGATTATGAAAACTGACTAAGTCGTATCGAGTATCTATTTATCCAATTATTGAATTCTATAATAACATTGAATCACTTTCCGAATATCCTTTTTCAACAAATATTTTAATATTCATTGTATTTGCTTGACTCAATCGTATATTCTTACTAAAAGTTAATAAATATAAATATATTGTCGTAAAAAACATAACAATTAAATTACCATATACATAAATATAAATAAGTAAAGAACTGGCAATAACCACATTTATAATTAGGAGAAGCCAATTTTTTAATTTAAAATTACTAAACTTTTCAACTACATGGTAATGACGAGAATTTTCTAATATAAAAATTTTATTAATCATCAGTTTTTGCTTATAAGAATAGCCCAAGCGAAATAATACTGATAATATAACAGGTAATGCAGAAAAGATAAAATACGTAAAGCTATGAGATAAAACAAGATTAAATTTATTAAAGCCAATAAATTCTATTAAAAGAATGAAAAAAATCACTATCATTATCGGTAGCATGAAAAATCTACCTAATTTTATATTTTTTGTTATATCTTCTCGCTTATCCTCAGATTGCTTTTTTATCTTATAAAATAAATCAAAATCAATCTTATAAATTTTATAAAAATAACCAAAACAAGTCGTAGATTCACAATCCAGTAACCCGTAACCATTATTTATTTCAATTAATAAATATCGAGTAAAACCATATAACTTTTCAGTTTTAATTTGTTTTTCTTCTAATACTTTCATCATAAGTTAAAGAAATCGCCCCTTCTTTACTAACAATTATAGATCCAAGCGGTAAAATAGAATCATTATTCTAATTCATTTTCTGCCCCAGTTCTTTATCAATTTTATTTAAAATTTTCCTAGTCATAATAACTTTTAGTATTCCATATAACCTCCGTATTTTACTCTACCATAAATGGAGTTAAGTTACAATTTTTAACTAAAAATATAAAACTCTTGAATGTATTTCAAGAGTTTTATATAGAATCATTATTCTTCATCCATACTCAAGACGCTAAGGAAGGCTTCTTGCGGAACTTCTACTGATCCGATAGCTTTCATACGTTTCTTACCAGCTTTTTGTTTTTCAAGGAGTTTACGTTTACGAGAAACGTCTCCACCATAACACTTAGCAAGTACGTTCTTACGAAGAGCCTTGATATCAGTACGAGCCACAATCTTGTGTCCAATTGCTGCTTGAATCGGAACTTCAAATTGTTGACGAGGGATGATTTTCTTGAGCTTATCAACGATGAGTTTCCCACGTTCGTAGGCAAAGTCCTTGTGAACGATAAAGCTGAGGGCATCCACCTTGTCTCCATTGAGAAGGATATCCATTTTCACCAGCTTAGATGGGCGATACTCTGACAATTCGTAGTCAAAGCTTGCATAACCACGTGTCGAAGATTTAAGTTTATCAAAGAAGTCAAAGACGATTTCAGCAAGTGGAATTTGATAGATGACATTAACACGATTATCATCGATATAGTCCATAGTCACAAAGTCCCCACGCTTGCGCTGAGCCAATTCCATTACTGCTCCGACGAACTCCTGTGGTACCATAATCTGCGCCTTAACATAAGGCTCTTCAATGGTCGCAATCTTGGTTGGGTCTGGGAACTCAGACGGGTTTGACACATCCATTGATTCACCGTCAGTCAAATTAACCTTATAGATAACAGACGGCGCTGTCATGATGAGGTCAATGTTAAACTCACGCTCTAAACGCTCTTGGATAACATCCATATGGAGAAGTCCAAGGAAACCACAACGGAAACCAAATCCAAGTGCCTGAGATGTTTCTGGTTCAAACTGAAGACTAGCATCATTCAGTTGCAATTTTTCAAGCGCTTCACGTAGATCATTGTACTTGTTTGACTCGATTGGATAGAGACCCGCAAAGACCATAGGATTCATCTGCTTGTAACCATGTAAGGGCTCTGCAGCAGGATTGGTTGCCAAGGTAACGGTATCACCCACACGAGTGTCCTGAACCGTCTTAATAGAAGCCGCAATATAACCAACGTCACCAGTCGCAAGGAAATCACGACCAACTGCTTTTGGTGTGAAAATACCGACTTCCGTAACATCAAAGGTCTTGCCATTGCTCATGAGCTGAATCTTATCGCCAGGTTTGACCACTCCATCCATAACGCGAACTTGGAGAATAACCCCGCGGTAAGCATCGTAAACAGAGTCAAAAATCAAGGCTTTAAGCGGCGCCGTCACATCACCCGTTGGTGCTGGCACTTTTTCTACGATTTGCTCAAGAATTTCTTCGATACCAATACCAGCTTTAGCTGATGCTAAGACTGCTTCGCTAGCATCCAAACCAATGACGTCCTCAATTTCTGTACGCACGCGCTCTGGATCTGCAGCTGGCAGGTCAATTTTGTTAATGACTGGCATGATTTCCAAATCATTGTCCAAGGCTAGATAAACATTGGCAAGAGTTTGAGCCTCAATTCCTTGGGCAGCATCGACCACCAAAATAGCACCCTCACAGGCAGCTAGCGAACGTGAAACTTCATAGGTAAAATCCACGTGCCCCGGCGTGTCAATTAAGTGGAAAATATAAGTTTCCCCATCTTTTGCAGTATAATTGAGCTCGATAGCATTGAGTTTAATAGTAATCCCACGTTCCCGCTCTAGATCCATGCTATCCAAAAGCTGGGCCTGCATTTCACGGCTTGAAACTGTCTCTGTCTTTTCCAAAATGCGGTCTGCTAGAGTCGACTTACCGTGGTCAATATGGGCAATAATAGAGAAGTTACGGATCTTCTCCTGTCGTTGTTTCAATTCTTCTAAATTCATGATTCTCTTCCTTTCAGGGTATCTATTTATTATAAATTGTTTTTGATATTTTGACAAGACCATACCCTGCTAGGAGTACTAATCTTCAGCGACAAAGCCGTCATTTTCGATAAAGTGGTGTTCTGTCATTCCTTGGTCTGTAAAAACAATTCCATGAAGGACACCACCATAAACAGCTCCTCCGTCCATCCCAATCTTACCATCTTCTGTCGTCCAAAGCTCAGCTGTACCTCGTTCTTGCTTCAGTAAACCATAAACTGGTGTATGTCCGAAAACAATGGTTTTTCCAGTATGATTTTCGGCTTCGTGGAATGGTTTTCTAAGCCAGACTTTCTTGTAATCTGTTGTTTCATGCCAGTCATCCAAGGTCAAATCAATACCTGCATGAACAAAGATATACTTATCTGTCTCTACCACAAATGGCATTTGACGAATAAATTCGACCAAATCTGCCGCTTCAGTAGCGACACGCTTGGCATCCTCCACTCCATCAACTGGTGCATTCAAGGGACGACCTAGGATAGAGTTAATGGTTGTATCTCCACCATTACGACGATAGTGGTCATAACTTTCTTCTGGGTCATCGAGCCAAGTCAAAAACATATACTCGTGATTTCCTGACAAACAGATCGCCCCTTGATTGTCCACTAAGTCCTTAACCATCTCTAGAACACGGCGACTATCCTCACCACGGTCAATCAAATCACCTAGAAAGAGCAACTGGGTCTGACCATCCCATGTTTTGAGAAGGTCTTCTAGCATCCCAGCTTTTCCGTGAACGTCTCCAATTACATAATAGTCTGTCATCTTATTTCTCCCTGTTTCTCAACAATTCTCTAGCTTGCGTCAGGGCTGCTTCCGTCACATCATCACCAGCCAACATCTTGGCAACTTCCTCCACTCGCTCTTCAACCGTCAAGAGACGAACAGTCGAAACCGTTGAATGCTCATTGCTAATCTTCTCAATAAAGAACTGATAATCCGCAATCGCAATCACTTGTGGTAAATGGGAAATAGCAAGAACCTGACCATGCTGACCAATCTTGTGAATCTTCTGCGCGATGGCCTGAGCTACACGACCTGAAACTCCCGTATCCACCTCATCAAAGACAATGCTGGTCTTACCTTCTTTACGAGAAAAGGCAGATTTAATAGCTAGCATGAGACGAGATAATTCCCCACCAGACGCAACCTTGACCAAGGGTTTAAAGTCTTCGCCAGGATTGGTTGAAATGTAAAACTCGACCGTTTCATTGCCCTCACGACTGAATTTGCCCTTGCTAAAACGAACCTGAAACTGGGCTTTTTCCATATAAAGGTCTTGAAGTTCTTGTTTAATCTCAGCTTCGAGCTGCTGGGCCAAATCATGACGAGCAGAGGCAAGCTGACCTGCCAAATCGACAAGATTAACTTCCAACTTCTTAAGCTCTGCTTCCATGTCCTCAGAAGAAAGGTTATTGCCTGTCAAGAGATTGTATTCTTCTGTAATTTTAGCAAAATAAAGCAAGACATCATCAACAGTCTCACCATACTTACGGGTAATAGTATGAAGGAGGTCCAAACGATTCTCGACCTGCATGAGACGATTGCCATCAAAATCAAGGTCCTCAATAATAGCTTCCAAACGCTTGCTAATGTCTTCTAAGACATAGTATGTCTCAGACAAAGAGCTTGAAATTTCACGGTATTCAGGGTCGTACTCTTCAACACTTTCCATGTCATTCATGGCTGAACGAACATTGGCCAGACTTGAAAAGTCTTCATTGTCCAACATACTGTACGCATTGGTCAGCGTATCCGCAATATTTTTATGATTAAGAAGTTTATCACGCTCTTGGTTGAGAGACAGGTCTTCTCCAGCCTGCAAGTTTGCCGCCTCAATCTCTGCCATTTGAAATTCCAACATTTCAATACGTGCCTTGTGTTCCTGTTGGTTTTTCTTGACTTCCAGAACCTGCTTACGCATTTTTCGATAGGCATCAAAACTCGTTTGATAGGTTTCTTTCAAGGCCCAAAAGCCTGTATCACCAAATTCATCCAACATTTGAATATGCAGTTGGGGACGCATTAACTCCTCTTGGTCATGCTGACCATGAATATCTACCAGATGTTGCCCAATAGCGCGCAAAACAGACAGATTAACCATCTGACCATTGACACGGCTGATACTACGACCATTTTGCAGAATTTCCCGACGGATGATAATCTCATCCCCCATTTCCAAACCTTGCTCATCAAAAATTTCCTGTAAAAGGCGACTATTCTCAACTGAGAAAAGCCCCTCAATCTCTGCCTTTGGCGCACCATGACGAATAACATCTGTCGTAGCACGAGCTCCCAACATCATATTCATGGCATCAATGATAATCGACTTCCCTGCACCCGTTTCACCAGTCAGGACAGTCATTCCCTTTTCAAAATTGAGGGAAATAGCCTCAATAATGGCAAAGTTTTTTATCGAAATTTCAAGTAACATATAGACCTACCAATTTTTTACTTGTTCAAAGATTTCCTCAGCTAGATTTTCACTTCTGGCAATGACTAAAATCGAACTATCATCAGCCAAACAGCTAAAAATCTTGTCCGCAAAAGTCTCGATTAACTGAGCTTTTACAAAAGCAGTATTTCCTGGGATGACTTGGAGATTAATCATCTTATCCATCAATTCAGCCGATTCGATATTGTCTTCAGCCAGTTGCAAACTTTTTACGATTGATTTTGGCAATTCATAGACATAGGTGTTGTCTCTCAAAGGAATTTTGACAATGCCTAACTCTTTGATATCTCGTGATACTGTTGCTTGAGTGGCAGTGATTCCTGCCTCTTTCAAATGTTCTACGATTTCTTCTTGCGTACCGATTTGATAATCTGTCACAAATCGTCTAATTTTTTCAAGTCTCTCTTTTTTATTCATTTTTAAATTGACTATGCGCCCTCTCTACTACTTCTGCAATCTCAGCAAGAACCTGATTGCTTGCTGACTCTTCTTTTTTCAAATACGCTAAAAACTCAATATTTCCATGACCACCTTGGATGGGAGAAAAATCCAAACCAAGGACTGAAAAACCTTCCTCTACTGCCATAGCTGTGACAGATTCAAGGACATTCTGATGAACCTTAGCATCTCGAATAATTCCATTTTTCCCGATTTGCTCACGTCCTGCTTCAAACTGGGGCTTAACCAAAGCCACAACCTGACCCTGATTAGCCAACACACGGTGCAAGGCCGGCAAAATAAGACTTAGGGAAATGAAACTCACATCAATACTGGCAAAGCTCGGTTCCTGCTCGAAATCAGTCTTTTCAGCATAGCGGAAATTGAATTGCTCCATACTGACAACCCGCGGGTCTTGGCGTAATTTCCAAGCCAACTGATTGGTACCGACATCAACTGCAAAAACAAGTTCAGCACCATTCTGCAACATAACATCGGTAAAGCCACCAGTAGAAGCACCGATATCAATTGTGGTCGCTCCATCAACTGACAAATCAAAGACCTGCAAGGCCTTTTCCAGTTTTAAACCACCACGGCTGACATACTTGAGTTTCTCCCCCTTGAGTTTTAGCTCGGTGTCGTCTGGAATTTTCTCTCCTGGTTTATCAAACCGTTCTCCATTAAGGACTGCTACGACTAGACCAGCCATGACGCCGCGCTTGGCTTGTTCTCTCGTTTCAAACAAGCCCTGTTTATAAGCTAGTACATCCACTCTTTCCTTAGCCATTGATTCTCAAACTTTCTACTACTTTTACAATCGATTCTGTTTCAAAGGAAACCTGCTGGGCAATTTCTTCTAATTTGGCATTAGCTTGATCCAGAGTTTGGTTACAAAAGGCAATAGCTTCTTCCAAGCCCAACAAAGCAGGATAGGTTGATTTTTCAGCCTGCAAATCCTTTTGTGGTGTCTTGCCGATTTCCTCAAAACTAGCGGTCACATCCAGTACATCGTCTCGAACTTGAAAAGCAAGTCCAATCAATTCCCCAATAGTTTTCAGTTTTGCCTGCATTTCAGGTTCCAATTCGGCTATGATGGCTGCTGCTTGGAAGGGATAGGCTAGTAATTTTCCAGTCTTATTGGCATGAATGGTCTGGAGTTCTTCCAAAGACAAATGCTGGTGTTCGCCTTCCATGTCCAAAACCTGCCCTGCTACCATACCCAGACTTCCTGAAGCAAGAGATAAATTGGCAATCAAGTCCACCTTGATCTGACTTGGCAAATCTGCCTGCGCTATCAAGGCATAAGGATCTAGGAATAAAGCATCTCCAGCCAAAATGGCCATAGCTTCACCGAATTTCTTGTGATTGGTCAAGCGTCCCCGACGGTAATCATCATCATCCATAGCTGGAAGATCATCGTGAATCAAACTACCTGTATGAATCATTTCCAAGGCCGCGGCCACCTGCGCGTGAGCAGGTTTGATGGCAATATGCAAGGCTTCCAAAACTTCTAACAAGAGAAAAGGCCGAATACGCTTGCCACCAGCATGAATAGAATAGAGAACAGACTCTCGCAAACTAGAGGAAAACTGCTGGTCGCCATAAAAATCTTCCAAGGCTGACTCGACAAGAGCTAATTTTTCTTGCTTTCTCATTCAAAATCACTCTCTGTTCCGTCTTCTTGCATGACCTTGACCAAGGTCTTTTCAGCCTTGTCCAGCGTCGCTTGGAGCTCTTTTGACAAGACCATACCCTTTTGAAAGGCCGCAATCGCATCTTCGAGAGCAATTTCACCATTTTCCAAACTTTGGACAATAGTCTCTAGTTCTGTAAGATTTTCCTCAAATTTCTTTTGTTTTGACATCTTTAACCTCTAATTCTACTTGACCATCTCGCATCAAAAGCGTCACTTGGTCTTTTTTCTTCAAACTCTCAACTGAATCGATAACGGACTCTTCTTTTTTGACAATAGCATAGCCACGCGCCACAATTCGACTGGTATCCAACATCAGTAAGGCTTCTGAAAGTCTCTTGACCTCAGCAACTTTGGCATCATAAACCAGCGCCATTTGGCTACGGAGAAGCTTGTCCAACTGACCTAGGCGGTCTTGATAGCGTTGGATTTTGGTCACAGGTGATAATTGCACCAGTTGATGTGTCCTTGCTTGGACTAGCTGTTTGTTATCAGAAATCTGTGTTCGCAAACTTTGTTTTAAGCGCAGTTGTAGTTGATCCAAGCGTTGCAAATAACCATCATACAAGCGCTCTGGTTGTCTAAAGATAACAGACTGACTGCATTTTTTCAAAGCTTCTTGTTTCTTCGATAGAACATTTCGGACTGCTGTTGCCATCCGTTTTTCTTGATTTTGCAAATGAGCTAATAGATCCAACTTGGTCACTGGTGTTGCTAGTTCAGCTGCTGCTGTTGGCGTCGCAGCCCGTCTATCTGCGACAAAATCTGCCAAGGTCACATCTGTCTCATGCCCCACACTAGAGATAACTGGCAAACGAGATTCAAAAATAGCTCGTACCACAATTTCTTCGTTAAAGGCCCAGAGATCCTCGATAGAACCACCACCACGACCAATAATGAGCAAATCCAAATCGTCCCGTTGATTGGCACGCGCAATATTTCGAGCAATTTCTTCTGCCGCTCCATCACCTTGAACCTTGGTCGGATAGAGAAGAATGTCCACACCTGGAAAGCGCCTGCTGACGGTCGTAATAATATCTCGAATAACGGCTCCACTGCGACTGGTCACTACACCAATTCTCTTAGAAAATTGAGGCAGAGGTTGCTTGAACCTCTCTTGAAACAGGCCTTCTTCCGTCAATTTTTTCTTAAGTTGTTCAAACTGAATCGCAAGCGCCCCAACCCCATCAGGCACAGCTTTTTCAATAATGATGGAGTAGCTACCACTCGGTTCGTAGACCTGTACACGCCCAATCACATTGATCTTCATCCCTTCTTCAAGGTCAAAGCCTAATTTCTGATAAATCCCAGACCAAATAGTCGCTTGAATGACTGCATGGTCATCCTTTAGTGAGAAATATTGGTGAGTAGGTCGTTTACGAAAGTTGGAAACTTGACCAGTTAAATAGACCCGTTCCAAGTAAGGGTCTTTATCGAATTTCATTTTCAGATACTTGGTCAAAGTTGTTACCGATAAATACTTTTCCATCTCCACCTACTACTCATTTCCTTGCTCTTTCATGGGTATTATTATACCAAAAATATGCCTAAAAATCTCCATTTATGTACCATTATGAGGGAAAAATAGAAAAAGGAGGCAAGGCCTCCACATCTGATTATTTGCTGTTTCGAGCTTCCTCCAAAATCTTTTCGATCTTGGTGGTCAACAGATCAATAGCAACTGTATTGCTAACCCCTTCAGGAATGACGATATCCGCATAACGCTTAGTCGGCTCGATAAACTGATGGTACATTGGTTTAACCACGCCTAAGTACTGGTCAATAACGCTATCAAGGCTACGGCCACGCTCCTCCATATCACGCTTGATACGACGAATAATGCGCACATCATCATCCGTATCCACAAAAATCTTGATATCCATCAAATCGCGCAGACGCTTGTCCTCCAAGACCAAAATCCCCTCAACGATAAAGACATCTTGAGGCTCCTGACGATAAGTCTTGCTACTCCGTGTATGCTCTGTATAGTCATAAGTCGGAATGTCCACCGGACGCCCTGCCAACAATTCCTTAATCTGCTCGATCATCAAGTCTGTATCAAAGGCAAAAGGATGGTCGTAGTTGGTTTTGACACGCTCTTCAAAGGTCAAATGAGACTGATCCTTGTAGTATGAATCGTGCTCAATCATGGAAATCTTTTCATCAGGAAAATGCGATAAAATGGCTCTTGAAACACTGGTTTTTCCTCCACCAGAACCACCTGTCACTCCGATAATGATTGGTCTATTTTGCATGCTATCCTCCGTTTTTTTATCCGTGGTCTATTCTATCACATTTTTTGCAAAATTTATAGTCTGATTTGGATAGTCTATGGGAAACAACATTCCCTACACCCCAGTTAGACTAGCTAAAAACCTTTCTTGGCTTGTAGAGATTATCCCGTTTTTCTAGAATGGCTAGCAATGTATCGCCTTCAAAGGCAGCCAGTTCTTTGTCTGTTTGGTCTAGCTCGATAAAGCGACCAAAGCGCACTTCTGTAGCCTCTTCTGGACTTAGGAAAACTTTGACGAGGTCCCCTGTCCCAATCTCCAAAGGATGGAGAAAGTCCAGCTGACCCGCCTCCACTTTTGCAGCAATTTCTTCCAAGGTAAGAGCATCCTCCAGTTGCAAACCTGCAGCACTAGTCCGTGTTAAATGTGACATATGAGCAGCGTAACCAAGCTTCTCTCCCAAGTCAACTGACAAGGTACGGATATAAGTCCCCTTGCTACATTTCACACGAAAAGTGAATCGTGCAAGATGACCCTCATAAGAAATCGGACTTGTCCGTTCAAATTGATAAATGGTCACCTGACGTTCTGGACGCTCCACTTCCTGACCAGCACGCGCATACTCATAGAGCTTGCGACCATTAACCTTAACCGCAGAGTACATAGGCGGAATCTGGGTAATGGGCCCAGTCAGACTCGCAATCGCTTCATCGACAATGGTTTCATCCAAGGGCGACAAAACAGGTGTCTCTGCAACTACTTCCCCACTAGCATCCTCGGTCGTCGTGGAATAGCCCAGAGTGATTTCCCCCTCATAGACCTTGCCCTCGTCCTGCATAAATTCGACCATGCGGGTCGCCTTGCCAACTGCAATGGGCAAAACACCCACCACATCCGGATCCAAGGTCCCACCATGACCAATCTTCTTGGTTCCCAAAATATTACGCAGCTTAAATACTGCATCATGCGAGGTCATCCCCGCTTCTTTTTTTAAGTTGATAATACCGTTCATATGTTACTCTCTTATTCCTCTGCTCCTAAATATTTCTTCGCTTCCTGAACATAAAAGAGTTCTGGATTTTCATGGGAGATACTTTCAAACAAACTACGGGCACGTTCTTCATCTCCTTTTAGCTGGGCATTGAGAGTGCCATAATAAGAAAACATGATTCGAGCTAGCTTACTTTCTGGTTCAGTAGTGTCAAAGTAGTCGTTTGCTTCTTTATTGAATACAATATCTTTTATTGCTTGGGCTTGAGCAACAAGTTTAGCTTTGCCTCCTTTAAGATCTGGTGCCTTGGACAATTGTTCCTCAAAGAAAGCAATATCTTGCGCATCTTGAAGATGAATGGAAACTTTTAATAGTTCAAAGTTTGATATTAAAAACACATGGTTTCTGAATCTCTTCCAAATTTTCTTCAAATCATATTCGGACATGTTTTCCTTAGCTGATTGAAAATCTCCTTTTAGATAAGCCACTTGACCTTGGATAAATTGGTAATACTCACGATATGTTGCTCTAAAGGGCTTAATAGATTTTTCTGATTGAACTCTGAACATGTCTACATAGAGCTTAAGATTAATAGAATCGTTTAACACTAAATCAATAACTTTTCTAGATACAAATCTTAAATAAAATACAAAGCCGAGAACTAAAAAGACAATAACTAATAATATGAATCCCAATATTTCCAAATTGCTTTGAAATACTAAGCATACTGCCATCACATCCAAAACAAGTCCAATAATTGAGCAAATTAGAATAGTCCTATCAAGTTGTAGAAGAGTGTTTTCTGTCGCCCTACTTACTATTTTTTTAATTAATTTCATATATTACTCTCATTTCACTGATTCTAAATATTTTTTCGCTTCCTGAACATAAAAGAGTTCTGGATTTTCATGAGCGATACTTTCAAACAAACTACGGGCACGAGCTTCATCTCCTTTTAGCTGGGCATTGAGAGCGCCGTAATAAGAAAACATGATTCGAGCTAGCTTACTTTCTGGTTCAGTAATGTCAAAGTAGTCGTTTGATATTTTATTGCAATAGATATCAACAATAGCCTTTAAACTCAAAATTTCTTCCTGATATTTTAAAATTTGCGATTGAACATTACTTGTTAGTTCTTCAATTTCTACCATTAATTCTTGCAATTCTAAACAATCATTCAAATGAAGCAAGTTTAGGATGCTATAATACTTGATATGAAACACATAGTACAGATTTTTAGATTTTTTTAGATTACTAATTTTTATTTTATTCAGCAATTCTAAACTATCTTGGAAGTGTCCTCTATAAAAGGATACTCTTGCATTTGCCAAATATTTTGGAAGAATCTGAACATTTCTATTTAAAGAATTTGCATCAGCTCTAGCAACTATATCCTGATACTTTGTTAAATTGATATCCTCAAATAAAATTTCAATTAAAGCCCTATCTAGTAATAATTTAGATAGAAGAATAAACAATATAAGAAGGACAAGAAATACTGTTAATACCTTTGTGTAAGTGGTCGATGAATGGTTAAAAATATAAACATAAAACATTACTGTTGAAAACACTAAAAAATACAGCAAATATTTAAATATAATTTTAAGAAAAATTAATTCTATTTTATCAGCTGACCATGTTCTAATAATTTCTATAGCTCTTTTCATATAAATCTCTGTTCCTAAGGGAATTCTACTCCTCCTTCAAGGCTTCAAATTTAGCTTTCATGGTTGGATTTTTTCGAGTCAATTTTTTGACCGAAACATCTTCCAATTTATTGTTTGCGAGGCGAAGTTGGTTTTCGGATGTGGTTAGGAACTTCTTGACCTCTTCCATGCGTTTGATGGCCTTGTCGATTTCATCGATAGCTTTACCAAAATTAGTCGAAGCAGAGTTATAGTTCTTAGCAAAGGCCAGCTTAAAGGCATCTAAGTCTTCCTCAAAATGCGTAATATCAATATTTTGCTCCCGAACCAAGGCCAACTCTTGCTTGTATTTCAAAGAATTAAGAGCTGCATTACGTAAGAGACCAATCAACTGGATAAAGAACTGAGGGCGAACCACATACATCTTTTCATACTCGTGGCTGACGTCAACAATCCCTGTATTAAAGTAGTCATTATCAACCTCAAGCATGGTCACCAAAACAGCATATTCGCAGTTCTTTTCACGACGGTCCTTGTCCAATTCCTTGTAGAAATCTGCGTTCTTGTGCTTCTTCTCAGTCCCGTCCGCTTCATTTTTCATCTCAAACATGATGGAAATGATTTCCACTCCATTTTCATCACTCTCACGGAAGATAAAGTCCCCCTTAGACCCACGCGCAGAGACCTTGTTATCCTTCTCAAAGTAGGCATTTGGAAAGGCAAAACTGCGGACCTTGTTAAACTCACTTTCCGCATACTGTTCCAGACTTTCACCGATTGCCTTGGTAGATTGTTGTGCCTTAAAATTCTTGTAAAACTCGACTTGTTCACTGGCTGCTTTAAGCTGGGCTTCGTAATTTTGCTTAACAGAAGCCAAAGATAACTCATTTTCCTTTTCTTGCAAGAGGAGCTGATTTTTGACCTGATCCCGTTCTTTTTCAAGGTCAGAAAGGGTCTTTTGCAGTTGATTTTCATGCTCCAAACGCAAGGTAGCCAATTGGTTTTCCAATGCCTGCACTTCCTTGTCCTTTGCTAATAAAGCCTGATGGCTTGTCTGTTCAACCTCTTTCTTGGCCAATTCTTTTTCTGTATTAAAGTTTTGGATTTGGCTCTGCAATTGCGCAATTTCTTGGTCTTTTTGAGCCAGTTTAGACTGTTGTTCATTCATGGCCTTTTGCTCAGCCAAAGCCAGTTCCTGCTTCATGCGATCGTGTAGTTCCTTATCAAACTCAGCCGTTCTCACTTGGGATAAAAGTTCGGCATACTGACTTTCATTTACTGTAAAGACTTCCCCACAGTTGGGGCATTTGATTTCGTTCATATCGTTCCTCTTTCTAGACTTCTGTAACCATTATATCATGCCTGAGGGAAAATCAAAAACAGTGAGTCGAAACCCACTGTTTATCTTCTTTTTTCTTTAAATTTTTTCCAAGGCCAAGCGTAAATCTTCAATCAAATCCTCTACATTTTCAAGACCGATAGACAAGCGGATTTGGTTTGGTGTGACTCCTGCTGCTTCCAGGTCTTTTTCTGACAACTGACCATGTGTTGTAGTCGCTGGATGAACAACAAGAGACTTGGCATCCGCTACGTTTGCAAGGTCAGAAAAGATTTCCAAATTATCGATTACCTTGCGTGCTTCTGCCTCCCCACCTTTAACATGGAAGGTAAAGATTGACCCCACACCTTTTGGCAAATATTTCTCAGCCAAGGCATGATAAGGACTATCTGCAAGTTTTGGATAGTTGACTTTTTCTACCTTAGGATGATTGACAAGGAAATCAACAATTTTCTCTGCATTTTGCACGTGACGTTCCACACGAAGTGAAAGGGTTTCAAGTCCTTGAAGTAACAAGAATGCATTAAATGGGGACAAGGCTGCACCTGTATCACGGAGCAATTGGACACGGACGGCAATAATAAAGGCTGCTGCACCCACATCACGAGTATAGCTCAAATTGTGGTAGCTTGGGTCTTCCTCAACAAATTGAGGGAATTTTCCTGAGGCTGCCCAGTCAAAACGACCACTGTCAACAATCACTCCTCCAATAGTCGTACCATGTCCACCGATAAACTTAGTCGCAGAGTGAATGGCAATATCTACACCGTGAGAAAAGACATTAATCAAGTAAGGTGTGGCAAAGGTATTGTCCGACACTAGTGGAATCTGGTGTTTATGCGCAATCTCAGCCAATTTCTCCAAGTCAGGAATGTTAATCAAAGGATTCCCCAAGGTTTCAATCAAGACAAGCTTGGTATTGTCATTGATAGCCGCTTCCACTTCCTCCAAATTATCCACATCGACAAAGGTTGTTGTGATCCCATAACGAGGAAGGGTTTCTTTCAAGAGATTGAAAGTCCCGCCGTAGATAGTTGATGCTGCCACTACATGGTCACCAGCGTGGGCAAGCGCCAAAATCGTATAAGTCACTGCGGCCATACCTGAAGCTGTTGCAAGAGCTCCAACACCACCTTCAAGTGCAGCAATTCTTTCTTCAAAGGCAGCTGTTGTAGGGTTGGTGATACGAGTATAGATATTACCTGGCTTTCTCAAGGCAAACAAATCGGCACCTTCCTGCGTGTCATCAAAAACAAAAGATGTTGTCTGATAAATTGGCACTGCACGAGACTTGGTAGCTGGATCCACAACTTGACCAGCATGTAGTTGCAAAGTTTCAAATTTAAAATCACGAGTCATAAAACGACCTCCAAATAGTTTGATTAAGGATATTGTAGCACCTTAAGGTATAGTTTACAAATATCAGTTTTCTATATTTTGATATAAGAAATAGCTATTACCCTATTTTAAAAACGAAAAAGCACGACTTAATCGTGCTCATTTTCTTAATCTACGTAAGTATCTTCATTTTTATTGAGGAAGGCATATGGAAGACCCATCAAGAGGCCTCCTCCGATAAAGTTTCCAATGAAGGTTACACCCCAGTGACGAAGCATATTTCCAACACCAAAGTTAGCAATTGAATCCGCAGCAACACTGAATTTCACAATCGCGAAAGAAGCAAAGTTCGCAGCGATGTGCTCGTTTGTTAAGAATACAAACATGTAAATTGCTGATAAAACGAGCCAAAGTTTGGCACCACCATCTTTGACCAAAACAAATGAAAGAATCGCAATATTTACGAAAATATTTGCCAAAATCGCCTCAAGCAAGATTAATTCATTTGAACGGCCTAACTTCATCTCAACAACCCCTGAGATGAAACTATCGTGTGTCAGATGTGCATAAGCTGCTGAGTGGGCAAAGCCCCAACCTGCTATCAAGGCTCCGATAAGGTTGAACAAGGTACAGTATAGTAAAATCTCTGCTGTTTTTCTCCAAGAGATTTTTTTCAAGAAACTACCAGCAGTCAAGAACATCATGTTTGATGTTACCAACTCGGCATTCAAGAAAACAATGTAGGCCAAGCCCCAAGCAAAGACAAATGGGAATAGGAATCGTCCACTACCTGGTGCGATTTTATTAATCAAGTCAGCTCCAACTGCACCAGCAGCTGTACTGAAGGTTAAAAAAGCACCTGCAAACATAGAACGAATCGCATACTTAAATTTGCTTTGGCTATAAAGACTTTCTTTCTTCTTACAAGCAAATTCAATCTTTGAGATAAATTCTGAAGAAACCATAATAAACTCCTAAAACTTTTATTTGTGATAATTATATCACAAACTTTAGAATTAAGGAAACGTTTTCTGTATTTTATAAAAGTTTATTTTACAAAAATATTAAAAGAATCAATGAAACTTAATCTTCACTGATTCTTTTAGAACTAATAAAATTGTTTATATGGTTGATTGAAGGCTGTTAAAATTTCGTCAGATGTTTGTGAATAATCTTTTGTTTCTTTCAAATCACCCTTTACAATGATCCGCTCAGTAGCTGCTGCATCCTCACAAGTTACTAAAGTAATTTCATCAACACCAGTTCGGTCATCAATTTCATCTACTCTATCTGGTGTAACTCGTTTCACTTCACTAATTTCATAGGTATACACTTTATTCTTATCTGTCAAGTGAATTTTCATCCCTTTTTTCGCACGATCTAGTGGAGAAAAAAGCATCTGACTAGCATTATCACCTGTGAAAATATGATGGCTAGCTAATGAATAATTCCCTTTACCCATTTCTTGGTCACGCTTCATGGTACCCGCACCGTATAAAAGATTGACATTTGCAATCCCCTTAAAGATAGGTAAATTAATTTCAAGCTCAGGTATTGCAATTCCTCCGATAACAGGTAATTTTTGATTATCCCATTGAGAGGCTAAAACAGCTTCAGAGGAAATGGCTTTTACTGAATCAAAATCAAAATTTCCCTCTGTATCCTGATTTTCTTCTATTTTTTCTTTTGATACTTGACTAACTTGGTATTTATTACTATTCCAAGCAATAAATGCATCACGAATCTTTGCATTAAAAATTAAAGCAATAGAGATCAGTATGAGAAATACAGCCAAGATATTTGTCAGCAGATTTTTTCGTTTGATTTTCTTATTATTCTTTTTATGAGACATTATGCTTCACCTTCTGTTTCGTTTTCTGCCCCAACTTCTTCTTTTTCTGCCGCTGCAACCGTCGTAAAGGTTACAATTTTAGCATCTTGGTCCAGGCGCATCACTTTAACTCCCATAGTTGAGCGACCTGTTTGTGAAATATTGGCAACGTTAGTTCGAATCATGACACCAGTATCAGTGATAATCATCAAATCTTCATCGCCTGTAACGGTCATAAGACCAGCAAGAGAACCATTCTTTTCAGTAATTTTAGCAGTTTGCATCCCTTTACCACCACGACCTTTTGTTGGATATTCAGTCGCAACGGTGCGCTTACCATATCCTTTTTCAGTGATGATAAGAACCTCGTCCTGGTCTGTAATCACACTAGCACCAACAACTGTGTCTCCGTCACGGAGATTGACACCTTTCACACCAGTGGCGATACGACTCATGCCACGAACGGCTGATTGATTAAAGCGAACTGCATAACCAAACTTGGTACCAATGATAATATCCGTGTCCTCTTCTGTCAGCAAGACATTAATCAATTCATCTTCATCCTTGAGATTTAAAGCCTTGAGTCCATTCTGACGAATGTTAGCGAATTCCTTAACGCTGGTTCTCTTCACAATACCATGACGAGTTGTGAAGAAGAGATAAGCATCATCACTGCGTTCAGATTCAACATTGATGATGGTCTGAATACTTTCACCTTCATCTAATTTCAAAAGATTGACGATTGGCAAGCCCTTAGCTGTACGGCCATACTCAGGAATTTCATAGCCTTTCAGGCGATAGACACGTCCTTTATTTGTAAAGAAGAGTAGGTGATCATGGGTGCTAGTTGACACTAACTCACGAACAAAATCATCATCCTTAACACCTGTACCTTGGACACCACGACCTCCTCGTTTTTGAGCAGTAAACTCAGCTTGGTCCAGACGTTTGATGTAGCCTTTGTTAGACAGTGTAATCAAGACATCCGATTCTTCAATCAAATCCTCATCTTCGAGACTTAAGACTTCACCGACCATCAATTCCGTACGACGTTGGTCTCCAAACTTACGCTTGACTTCGTCTAATTCATCTTTAATGATTTGAGAAACACGTTCCGGCTTAGCAAGAATATCTGCCAAATCCGCAATCAGAGCCAAGAGGTCATCATACTCAGACTGAATCTTATCACGTTCCAAGCCTGTCAAACGACGGAGACGCATATCAAGAATGGCTTGACTTTGACGTTCAGAAAGCTTAAACTTACTCATCAACTCAGCTTGTGCTTCCGCATCTGTTTCACTAGCACGGATGATACGAATCACTTCATCGATATGGTCTAGTGCTATTAAGAGACCTTCTAAAATATGAGCACGCGCTTCTGCTTTTTCCTTATCAAAACGAGTACGACGAACAACCACTTCTTTTTGGTGTTCGATATAAGCATCCAAAATCTGACGAAGAGACAAAATCTTCGGCACCCCATTTTGGATAGCAAGCATATTGAAACCAAAGTTGGTTTGCATCTGGGTCATCTTGAAGAGGTTATTGAGGATAACATTTGCGGATGCATCTCGTTTGACCTCGATTACGAAACGAACTCCTTCACGGTTAGATTCATCACGTACCGCCGTAATACCTTCGATTCGTTTTTCCTGAACCAAGCGAACAATATGTTCATGAACCTTGGTTTTATTGACCATGTAAGGAAATTCTGTTACAACGATGCGCTCACGGCCAGTCTTAGTTTCTTCAATTTCAGTACGAGAACGGAGAACAATCGAACCTTTACCTGTTTCATAAGCCTTATGAATACCTGATTTCCCCATAACAAGGGCTCCAGTTGGAAAATCTGGCCCAGGCAAGACTTCCATCAAGTCCTTAGTAGTCACTTCAGGATTGTCCATTACCAACTTCACAGCATCAATAGTTTCACCCAAGTTATGAGGGGGAATATTGGTTGCCATCCCAACGGCAATACCAGTAGCTCCATTAACCAAAAGGTTTGGAAAACGTGCTGGCAAGACCAAGGGTTCACGTTCATTGGCATCATAGTTATCGACGAAATCAACTGTGTTTTTATTGATGTCACGAAGCATTTCCAGAGCAATTTTGCTCATACGTGCCTCAGTATAACGCTGGGCGGCAGCACCGTCTCCATCCATAGAACCAAAGTTTCCGTGGCCATCTACAAGCATGTAACGATAGCTCCACCATTGAGCCATACGGACCATAGCTTCATAGATCGAGGAATCCCCGTGTGGGTGATATTTACCCATGACATCCCCTGTAATACGAGCAGATTTTTTATGAGGTTTGTCTGGAGTAACACCCAATTCATTCATTCCGTAGAGAATCCGACGGTGAACAGGTTTCAAGCCATCTCGAACATCAGGAAGAGCCCGCGCTACGATAACACTCATGGCGTAGTCGATAAAGCTCGTCTTCATCTCCTTTGTCAGATTGACATTCACTAAATTTCTATCCTGCATTAATAAATGCCTCATTTCACTATTAGTATAAAATATATTATACCATAATGTCCGCCATATTTCAGGTATCTAAAACCACTAAAACGTTTACATCAAGAACTGCAAAGCATATCCGTGACAAAGCTTTTTAAAAGTGATAGAATTGAAATAACTGGGGAAATCCCTGAATAAAATTAAGGAGATGTTTAGAATAATGACTTCAACTAAACAACACAAAAAAGTTATCCTTGTCGGTGATGGTGCTGTAGGTTCTTCTTACGCTTTTGCACTTGTTAACCAAGGAATTGCACAAGAGCTTGGAATTATCGAAATTCCACAATTGCATGAAAAAGCTGTTGGTGACGCGCTTGACCTTAGTCACGCCCTTGCTTTCACTTCACCTAAAAAAATCTATGCAGCTCAATACTCTGACTGTGCAGACGCTGACCTTGTTGTAATCACTGCAGGTGCGCCTCAAAAACCAGGTGAAACTCGTCTTGACCTTGTAGGTAAAAACCTTGCTATCAACAAATCAATCGTAACTCAAGTTGTTGAATCAGGTTTCAAAGGTATCTTCCTTGTTGCTGCTAACCCAGTTGACGTCTTGACTTACTCAACTTGGAAATTCTCTGGATTCCCTAAAGAACGCGTTATCGGTTCAGGAACTTCACTTGACTCAGCTCGTTTCCGTCAAGCACTTGCTGAAAAATTGGATGTTGATGCTCGTTCAGTGCACGCCTACATCATGGGTGAACACGGTGACTCTGAGTTCGCTGTTTGGTCACACGCTAACATCGCTGGTGTAAACCTTGAAGAATTCCTTAAAGACACTCAAAATGTTCAAGAAGCTGAATTGATTGAATTGTTCGAAGGTGTTCGTGATGCAGCCTACACAATCATCAATAAAAAAGGTGCAACATACTACGGTATCGCAGTAGCTCTTGCTCGTATTACTAAAGCAATCCTTGACGATGAAAACGCAGTACTTCCACTTTCAGTATTCCAAGAAGGTCAATACGGAGTTAAAAACGTCTTTATCGGTCAACCAGCTGTTGTTGGTGCACATGGTATTGTTCGTCCAGTAAATATCCCATTGAACGACGCAGAAACTCAAAAAATGCAAGCATCTGCTAAAGAATTACAAGCTATCATTGACGAAGCATGGAAAAACCCAGAATTCCAAGAAGCTTCTAAAAACTAATTGTAACTAGGTTCTCATTAAATGAGAACTCCATACCGAAGACAAACATTATTCTAGTGTTTGTCTTTTTTATTTCTCCAGATCTCCTATCCTTAAAAAATTTGAAACCTCTACAAAATACTTTTCAATGCAAAAAAATTTCCCGCCCTGTTTTCCGTGGTTTTTCCGATTTAAGTCAATCTTAACTTCCATATAAACTTAGCTTGATTATCAAAACTTTGTGAGTATATTTGTGGTTATTGGATACGATTCAGTCATAGATGAAGGAAAATCAATAACTTGTCCAATATGACTAAGAAAATGTTCTTGCGGAACGAGTTCATCTAGCGTGTAAAAGACAACCTGATTGCGGTTATTGTCTGGATTTTCTTTATGAAACATAGGAAACATCTCACAACTTTTCTGACATCTATTATACGACTTTAGAAAAAATGCCCTTAGAAACTTTTAATCTAAGGGCTTTGTTTTCAGTCTGAGTTTCTTATAAAATGAGAACTTTTCTTTTTATTGTTATAAAATCTAAGATTGTACTTTTAAAAATATTACTTATCTCACTTCTTATGTACTGTATTGTAAATTCGAATACAAACACAACATCACAAAATAGATAAAATAACCTGTAGCTGTTATAATAAAAAATAATCAGATACAGGTTTAAAAAATATATTCTTACAATCTCTCAAATAGTTCTTGCATTTGAACATCGTCTGGAACCAGTTTTAAGTAAGCTTGCGCATTGACTTTTGCTTCTTCAAAATAACCCAATTCACGCAAGAGATAGATATAGTGTTCCAGAAACTCTGGATTGTCCTTTAAATCTCCTGCTAATTCTTGGTAATGCTCATAGGCAGTATCTAAATCGTCCAATTCTTGATAAGAACGAGCAATCATCCACTTGGTCAAAAGATTCTCTGGCTCATCATTTTGCAAGTCTAGAATGTCCTCATAACGTTCCTGTTCTAGATAAATAGTAGCTAGACGGAGTAAGATTTCTTCCGTATCTTCAGCGTCTGCTTTAGCAGTAAGGAGGTAGTTTTCTGCACCACTGGCATCATGCAATTCATAAGAGAATTGTGAAGCAGCTAGCAAGAGGCGAGTTTCAAAGGGATTTTTCTCTAAGCCTTGCTTAGCGATACGCAGGGCTTCTTGAACTTGATGTTCCTTATGTAAGGCCTGACTGTAACCATACTCATAGCCTTCAAAATCAGGTGAAATGGTATCAAGTTGCTTAAAGTATAGAACAGCTTTTTGATATTCTTCTTGATCAAAGTAAAGACTGGCCAACTCAAAAGCTGTTAGGTCATCGTATTCTAACTCCAGGGCTTTTTCTAAAAACTCTGTAGCTGTTTCAAATTTCCCCAACTGGGCATAGGCAAAGCCAATTCGTTGATAGGTAGAAATGCCCGTTTGCTCATAAATAGTACGATTATCTAACTGGGCATAGCCTTGAATAGCTTCTTGGTAATTTTCCAACTCACTATCCAACTCTGCTAATCCCAATATCAAGAGAGGATCTTCCGAGTAAGTTAAGGCCTCCAATAATTTCTCACGCGCCACATCTGTCAAACCTTCCAGCTGGTAAAGGTCTGCTTTAAGTGCCAAAGCTGAAACATACCAGTCACTGTCAGCTTGGATTTCCTCAAGGTACGCAAATGCTTCCTCGATTTGACCATCCTCACTAGCAATAGCTGCTAGATTAAGATGAACCTCTGGAAAATTTTCTACAATTTTCAGGTAAATTTCCTTGGCCTGAGGATAAAAACCAATCCCTTCAAGATAAGTTGCCAACTCATACAGAAGGTCACTTGGATCATTTTCTAAAGCTTTGACGAAATAGTGCTCAGCCTTGGTTAAATCTTGCTCTTCCAAAGCCTGTAACATCTGTTGACTATTGTTCACTCTTGATTTCCTCTCCCTCTACTTCATATAGGCCACTGACTACCTTGTACCATTCGAAAATGGCTGAAATGACAACTTTAGCAGAAGCATAAACCGGAATACCGAGTAAAACTCCCCAGATACCAAACATGGAGCCTGAAGTTAACAAAACAAAGAGAACATTAATAGGGTGGATGTTTAATTGACTTCCCAAAATCAATGGAGAGACAAAACGGCCTTCAATAGTTTGTTCTACTATAAAGACAATCACTACTTTCAAAAGCATGACTGGACCAGCAATCAAGCCCAATACTAGGGCAGGAAGCATGGCTAGGAAACTACCAAGATAAGGAACCAGATTTAGAATACCAGCAGTAACACCCAGCGTAACCGCATAGCGTAGACCAATAATCTTGAAGAAGATGATAAACATTACTGCTACAATAATAGCTACTGTCACTTGCCCTCGAACATAGTTAGACAACTGTTGATTCACATCTGATAAAACTTGTCCAACAGGTTCTTTCAATTTCGTTGGCATGAATTGGGTCAAATAGTGACGCAGGCCTTTCCCATCACGTAATAGATAAAAGAGCATGAAAGGAACGATAATCAAGGCAACAATCACTTGAGAAGCACCGCTAATAAAGGCGCTCACCCAGTTGACTGCCTGAGAAGAAACCTTGCTTGCCCAAACTGTAGCCTGACTAGAGAAGTTTGTTAAAACTTGTTCTAACTGAGGTCTAAAATCATCTGGTAAACGCTTGGTGACCAAATCATTAACAACTCTGTCTGCATCTTCGAGGTAGACTGGAACATTCCTTGCAAAACTTAAAACTTGACGTTGCAGATTTGGAATGGCGACTGCCAAGCCCCAAATGATAAAGAGAGCGATGATGACAAAGACAATACTGATTGCGATGACACGATTAATCTTATGCTTCTCCATCCAATCAACAATAGGATTTAATAAATAATATAGCAAACCAGATAGAATGACTGGCAACATCACAACTGCCAAAAAGTCTAGAACCGGTGAAAATAGAAAACTAATCTTGCTTAAAATAAA
This sequence comes from Streptococcus mitis, assembly GCF_016658865.1. Lineage (NCBI taxonomy): Bacteria > Bacillati > Bacillota > Bacilli > Lactobacillales > Streptococcaceae > Streptococcus > Streptococcus mitis. The sequence continues at coordinate 900,425 of NZ_CP067992.1, read as the reverse complement.
AAGATTCAGTCCCAATAATAAGGTTACCAAAAATACCGTAATTGCCTTGTTATCCAAAAACCATTTGAAAAACCAAGATAGGCTAAACTGTTTCTCTTTTTGCTCCATAAATACTTCCTTTCTATTATTCTCTCATTATACCATTTTTAAATCAAAATAACTGTTTTTTAAAGTGCTTACATTCCATTGAATTGCACCGCATAGCATATTATAAATTCATTTTGTGATATAATAGTCTTATCTTTTATATAGAGGTAAAGTTATGAAAGAAACTGTTTATTTTGGAACATACACACGTCGTACTTCCCAAGGGATTTACAAAACGGACTTTGATACAGAAACTGGTCAACTTGCAAATCTAAAACTTTTTGCTCCTGAACCAAGTCCAACCTATCTTGCTTTTGATCAGCACCAACATTTATACACCGTTGGTAGTCAAGACAATAAGGGAGGAATCGCTGCCTATCAAACTGACGGTACCTTATTAAATCATGTCGTGGAAGAGGGAGCACCCCACTGTTATGTTGCCGTTGATGAAAAGCGTGATTTGGTGTACGCAGCAAACTACCACAAGGGACAGGTCCTTGTTTATAAACGTCAGGAAGATGGTCGTCTTCTACTTAGTGATGTGGATCAACACAGTGGCCAAGGTCCACATGAAAATCAAGCTTCTCCACATGTTCACTATACAGATTTAACACCTGACCACTATCTAGTGACTTGCGACTTGGGAACTGACCAAGTCATCACTTATGATCTTGATCAAGAAGGAAAATTATCTAAACTCTATACCTACCATAGCCAGCCAGGAGCAGGCTCACGCCATATCATTTTCCATAACCACTATAAAATCGCTTATCTCATTTGTGAACTTAATAGTACTATCGAGGTTCTAATCTACGATGGTGTTGGTGAATTTGAACGTATGCAAGTCATTTCAACTCTACCAGACGGTTATGAAGGCTTTAATGGAACTGCTGCTATTCGTCTCTCTAAAGACGGTAAATATCTCTACGCTTCTAACCGTGGTCATGATTCTATCGCAGTATATACAATCCTTGCGGACGGTAGTTTAGAGTTGTTAGAAATCGTTCCGACTCATGGTCAGACTCCACGTGATTTTGATTTGACACCGGATCAAGAATTTGTCATTGCTATCCATCAAGACTCTGACAATGCAACCGTCTTTAAACGCAATCCTGAAACTGGTCGTCTAGCAGAACTTTCTAATGACTTCCATGTCCCAGAAGCGGTCTGCATCAGATTTGCTAATTAAGACAATTATAACCACACTTCTAACAAGTTCTACACACCATAGACAAACATTATTTTAGTGTTTGTCTTTTTTATATCTACAAATTACTCCCAAAAAAAAGATGGAATCTTTCTCAAAACAATTTTTCCATGAAAAGTAAAAATATTTCACAGCCATCATTTATTTGTCTCACACCTAACGGAGCTAGACGGACTAATAGTGACATAATGAAAAAGAACCTTGCAAAGCAAGATTCTTTTAGTGTCTGACTTAAATAATTGTTCTTCTGGGAACTAAATCGAATTAAGCTTCGATTTCTGTAACCATACCTGAACCAACAGTACGTCCACCCTCACGGATAGAGAATGTAGTACCTTGTTCTACGGCGATTGGGTGGATCAACTCAACGTCGATAGTCACGTTATCACCAGGCATTACCATTTCAGTACCTGCTGGAAGTTCGATTGAACCTGTAACGTCAGTAGTACGGAAGTAGAATTGTGGACGGTAGTTGTTGAAGAATGGAGTGTGACGTCCACCTTCTTCTTTAGTAAGGATGTAAACTTCACCTTTGAATTTAGTGTGTGGGTTGATTGAACCTGGTTTAGCGATAACTTGTCCACGTTCGATTTCGTCACGTTGAACACCACGAAGAAGGACACCTACGTTATCTCCGGCAAGACCTTCGTCAAGTTGTTTACGGAACATTTCAACACCAGTAACAACTGCTTTTTGAGTTTCTTCTTTGATACCAACGATTTCGATTTCGTCGTTGACTTTAACGATACCACGGTCGATACGTCCTGAAGCAACTGTACCACGTCCAGTGATTGAGAATACGTCTTCGACTGGAAGAAGCAATGGTTTGTCAGTGTCACGTTCTGGTTCTGGGATGTACTCATCAACTGTGTTCATCAATTCCATAACGATGTCTTCGTATTTAGTGTCACCTTCAAGGGCTTTAAGAGCTGAACCTTGGATAACTGGAAGATCGTCACCTGGGAAGTCGTATTCTGACAATAGGTCACGGATTTCCATTTCAACCAATTCAAGCAATTCTTCGTCGTCAACCAAGTCAACTTTGTTCATGAAGACGATAAGGTGTTTAACACCAACCTGACGTGAAAGAAGGATGTGCTCACGAGTTTGTGGCATTGGTCCGTCAGTTGAAGCTACTACAAGGATAGCTCCGTCCATTTGAGCGGCACCAGTGATCATGTTTTTAACGTAGTCCGCGTGTCCTGGAGCGTCGATGTGAGCGTAGTGACGTTTTTCAGTTTCGTACTCAACGTGCGCAGTGTTGATAGTGATACCGCGTTCGCGTTCTTCTGGAGCAGCATCGATAGACGCATAGTCTTTAGGTTGGTTAACTGATGAAGGCAAGCGACGTGCCAAAACAGTTGTGATAGCTGCAGTTAGGGTAGTTTTACCGTGGTCAACGTGTCCGATAGTACCAATGTTAACGTGTGGTTTACTACGATCGTATTTTTCTTTTGCCATTTGAGTAAAAGCCTCCAATAAAATATATTTTATAGATAGACAGTAGGCAATACAGTCTAACTTTCCTTACTATTTTATCAAATTTCAGCTAAATTGCAAGTGTTTTACAAAGTTTTTGTGAATTATTCTTAATCTACTAATCTAAACGGCACTTCCACTCCTATCACTTGCCTAAATAAAAAGAAAAATCAGGAATTTCCTGACTTTTACTTGGCTAATTCTCTTTCTCGTTCTTTCATTATTTTGTGATTTTCATACAAGCGAGATAAGAACTTAGAAATTTCTTTCAAGATAGAATAGGTTGGTACAGCGACAATCATACCAATGACACCATAGATATTACTTGATAACAAAAGTAATACTAAAATCGTAATTGGATGAACCTTCATTACCCCACCAACGATTCGAGGGTAGAGAATATTTCCATCCACTTGTTGAATAATTAGCATATAAACAACTGCAATCAGCATTCTATGAGGATCAGTAAAGACATTAGCGATAATCATTGGAATCAAGCCAATACTTGGTCCCACATAAGGAATGAGATTGGCTAATCCTGAAAAGATGGCGAAGACCAAAGCATATTTTAAACCAATAATACTATATCCAATAAAGGCCAAACACCCAATAATAATCGCATCAATTGCAACTCCACTAATATAGCGAGCAATTGTCGCATTCAAATTCTTTAATAGGCCTGCAATATGTAGCTTATCTCTCTTTAAAACAGTACGTTCAAGCATCGGCAAGAACTTGTTACCGTCTAACAAAAAATAAATTAAGAACACAGGGGTCATGATAATAATCAAAACAGTACTAAAGAGCGCAGATAAGACACTTCCAACACTATTCGTCACACTATTTAAGATATTTTGTAGAATATCTACATAGGATAGATTTAATTGTTGAATTGTCGCTTGAATATCTAAATTTTGAAAGGCTGGATAAGTAGATAAATCCACAATCAAATCTTGCAAACGACTATAAATTGTCTGACTTGTTGCTATCAAACTGGTCAACTGATTAATCAAAATCGGTAAAAGATAGACTACCCCAATAACTAGCCCCCAGACCAAGGTACACAAGGTTAGTAAAATACCAATGATACGGTTAATTTTGAAATACTTTTGTAAAAAATTTACAATAGGATTGGTCAAATAATATAAAAAACCACCTAAAAGAAAGGGAATCATTATAGTGTTTGCAACGCTTACAAAAGGTGTAATAATCGCTCCCATCTGTCTCCATAAATAGAAGATGATGGTTAATAGTAAAATCTCACTGGTCCAAAAAAATAATTTATTCTTACGAAACATGAAGTACCTCCATTCATCTATTTTACCACACTTTCAAAAAAGCTTCTTTCTTCTATCATGAAACTGGGAATATTTTTTTCTTTATGATAGAATAAACTTACTATGAAAAAAATATTTTTAACTCTTTTAAGCCTTTCCGTTATTGGCTCAGCATCTACTGTTGCTGCTCAAGATTTTAATATTGCTGCCAAACATGCAATTGCTGTTGAGGCAAATACTGGTAAAATTCTCTATGAGAAAGATGCAACCCAGCCAGTTGAAATTGCTTCAATCACAAAGTTAATTACTGTTTATCTTGTCTATGAAGCCTTGGAAAACGGCAGTATTACACTATCAACTCCGGTAGATATTTCTGATTATCCTTACAAATTAACGACAAATTCTGAAGCGAGTAACGTTCCTATGGAAGCTCGTAATTATACCGTCGAACAACTACTTGAGGCAACCCTGGTATCTAGCGCCAACAGTGCGGCTATTGCGCTAGCTGAGAAAATTGCAGGCTCAGAAAAAGATTTCGTCGATATGATGCGGGCAAAACTCTTGGAATGGGGAATTTCGGATGCAACTGTTGTCAATACGACGGGGCTTAACAATGAGAGTCTAGGTGACAACATTTACCCAGGCTCTAAAAAAGATGAGGAAAATAAGCTCAGTGCTTATGATGTCGCTATCGTTGCTCGCAACCTCATCAAAAAATACCCACAAGTCTTAGAAATCACGAAAAAACCTTCTTCTACTTTTGCTGGAATGACAATCACTTCTACCAATTACATGTTAGAGGGTATGCCTGCTTATCGCGGTGGTTTTGATGGATTAAAAACAGGGACCACAGATAAGGCTGGAGAGTCTTTTGTTGGTACTACTGTCGAAAAAGGCATGAGGGTTATCACAGTTGTTTTGAATGCGGATCATCAAGACAATAATCCTTACGCTCGCTTCACAGCTACATCTTCACTAATAGATTATATCTCTTCTACATTCACACTTCGCAAAATCGTTCAGAAAGGTGATGCCTATCAAGATAGCAAAGTCCCTGTACAAGACGGAAAAGAAGATACAGTCACTGCTGTTGCCAAAGATGATATCTCTCTAATTGAACGCATTGGGAATCAATCTTCTCAATCTGTTCAATTCACACCTGATTCTAAAGCAATCCTAGCACCACTTGAAGCTGGAACAATGGTTGGCCATTTAACTTATGAAGACAATGATTTGATTGGTCAAGGTTACATCACTACAGAACGTCCTAGTTTTGAAATGGTAGCAGAAAAGAAAGTTGAAAAAGCCTTCTTCTTAAAAGTTTGGTGGAATCAGTTTATCCGCTTTATCAACGAGAAGCTATGATATAATAAACTTCTTAAAGCTAAAAAATAAATATTATGTTTAAAGAAAAAGAAGGGGAATCTGTATAATACAGAACTCCCTTCTTTTTTTAAACTTAATTTATTGATAGCAAAAATCCCCTAAATCTTAGATTAATACTATCTAAAATCTAGGGGATTGATTGTATAAATACTATTTTAAAATCTTGATTCTAGTTCATTTCTTTAAAGGCTGCTTCTGCATCCTCGTTGCTGATGACACCAAATTGAATCTTTCCAATCTTTCCTTGACTATCAATCAGGTATTCTGTAGGAATGCTTCGAATTTGATAAGCTTGGAAGGTGGTTCCTTTTGTGTCATAAAGTACTGGGATATCTTTATATCCTTGATCTTGGAACCATTGTGGAAATTGCTCGACAGTTTTTTCACCTTGAATTCCTGGTGCAATGACACTAAGAATTTCGAAATCACGATCTTGTTTCGCAGCTAATTCCATCAACTCTGGCATACTTTTCTTACATGGGCCACACCATGAAGCCCAAAACTTCAAGTAGACTTTTTTTCCCTTAAAATCAGATAACTTGACTTCTTTGCCATCCATTGATTGCAATGTAAAGTCTGGGGCCTCTTTCCCAACAGCAATTTGTTGTACAGTCGTTTGTTGGTGTTGTTTTGGGGATTGTTCTGGTGCTTGAGTCTTTTTAGTCTCTTCCTCGCCACAGGCCATCAATACTACTAATGACAAGAGGCTTAAGCCAGCAAACATTACTTTTTTCATCTTTTTCTCCTTTATTCAAAAATACCAGCTAGAACATTTACTTGTCCTAATAGTAACAAAATTCCCATTAAAATAATGAGGAAACCACCAATTTTCTTTAGTAGCATCATATGACGCTTGATTTTACTAAAATAAGGCATCACTACGCCTGAAGCTAAGGCCAAGACCAAGAAAGGAATGGCCATCCCAAGAGTGTAAATCAAGGTATAAATCGCTCCTTGCCAAGCGCCATTGCCTCCAGAAGCCGCAAGTGCTAAAACAGAACTTAAAACTGGACCAATACAAGGCGTCCAACCAAAGCTGAAGGTAATACCAAGTAAAAAAGCTGACCAATAACGATTAGAATCTGATTTTTTAAAGGTAAAGCTTTTTTGAACCTCTAATTTCTTAAAATGAAAAATTTCCATCTGGTGTAAACCTAAAATGATAATAATCGTTCCCATGGTATAGCGAAACCAATTGGCATAGAGAATATTACCAAAGTAACCCGCACCAAATCCTAAGATAAAGAAAATGAGAGAAATACCTGCAATAAAGCACAGCGTTCGAATCAAGCCTGACCAAGCGACTTTTCTTCCAAACAGAGAGAAGCTTTTTGCACTTTCCTGATCATCCAATAAAATTCCAGTATAAACAGGTAACAGAGGAAAAATGCAAGGGGAAAAGAAGGACAAGATCCCTGCTAAAAAAACGGAGATTGAAAATACTATCGTTTCCAATAAAAAACCAACTTTCTTAATAATTCTAATCCTATTTTACTATAATCAATTTCATTTGTATGATTTCTGCTACGCAATTTGAATTATGCTATCTTTTTTTATCTTTTATATCAATAGACGATTCTAATTTTTCATCAGTTTTACCCTTAAGAAAACATAAAAAATGAACTTGGTAACTCAAGTTCATTTTTTTCTTATAGTCTATTTCCGACATTAATACGGTTAATGGCACGTTGCAGTGCAATCTTCGCACGACGTTCTTGGTCAATCAAGTGTTTGTCTTGTGCTTCTTCAATTTCACGCTCTGCTCGAAGCTTGGCACGTTCTGCACGACTAACGTCGATATCACGAGCACGTTCTGCAGAGTCAGCAACAATTGTGACAACGCCATTGGCAACTTCGATAACACCTCCGTTTACTGCAATCCAGTTCACGTGATTTTCATCATCTACACGTTTAACCTTAACCTCATCAACTGCTAAGACTGCAATCATATTTTCATGTCGTGGCAAGATTCCCATCTCACCATCCAGAGTTCGAACTGATACAAAGCTGGCATGGTGATCATAGACGAGACCATCTGGTGTCACGATCTGGACAGTTAACTGAGCCATAGATCACCTCTTAAAATCCCATTTTTTCAGCTTTTGCAATCACATCTTCGATAGAACCTACACCACGGAAGGCATCTTCTGGTAACTGGTCATGTTTACCATCAAGGATTTCCTTAAAGCCACGTACAGTTTCAGCAACTGGAACATAAGAACCAGGCTGACCAGTAAATTGTTCCGCAACGTTGAAATTTTGTGACAAGAAGAACTGGATACGACGGGCACGAGCAACCAAGGTCTTTTCTTCATCAGAAAGTTCATCCATACCAAGGATAGCAATGATATCTTGCAATTCATGGTAACGTTGAAGGACACGTTTTACTTCAGCAGCAACTGCATAGTGCTCTTCTCCAACGATTTCAGGTGCCAAGGCACGTGAGCTTGAAGCAAGTGGGTCAACGGCTGGGTAGATACCCAATTGTACCAACTTACGTTCCAAGTTGGTTGTTGAATCCAAGTGAGCGAAGGCTGTTGCTGGCGCTGGGTCAGTATAGTCATCCGCTGGCACATAGATAGCCTGGATAGAGGTTACAGAACCCTTCTTAGTTGATGTGATACGTTCTTGCAATTGCCCCATTTCTGTAGCAAGTGTTGGTTGGTAACCAACGGCTGATGGCATACGACCCAAAAGGGCAGATACTTCTGAACCAGCCTGAGTGAAACGGAAGATATTATCGATAAAGAGAAGCACGTCTTGGCCTTCTACATCACGGAAGTATTCAGCAATTGTCAAACCAGTAAGAGCAACACGCATACGTGCTCCTGGTGGCTCATTCATCTGACCAAATACCATGGCCGTTTTCTCGATAACGCCTGATTCTTTCATTTCCCAGTAAAGGTCATTACCCTCACGAGTACGTTCCCCAACACCAGTAAATACTGAAATACCACCGTGTTCTTGGGCAATGTTGTGAATCAATTCTTGGATTAAGACGGTTTTACCAACTCCGGCACCACCGAAAAGTCCAACCTTACCACCTTTAAGGTAAGGGGCAAGAAGGTCGATAACCTTAATCCCTGTTTCAAGGATTTCAGAAGAGGTAGACAACTCATCAAAAGTTGGAGCTTTTTTATGAATTGGCTGACGCTCTGCATCTTCTGTAAAAGGAGCTTCCAAATCAATGGTATCTCCCAAAACATTGAAGACACGTCCCAAAGTTTCTTTACCTACTGGTACAGAGATTGGACGACCTGTGTCCAATACTTCCATTCCACGAGTCAAACCATCTGTTGATTCCATGGCGATAGTACGGACCATACCATCTCCCAACTCCAAGGCTACTTCAAGGACGATTTTTGTTTTTCTTTCGTCATTTTTGTAGACGACAAGTGCATTGTTAATCTCAGGAAGTTTTTCCCCTGCTGCAAACAAGACGTCTACAACGGGACCGATAACCTGAGCAATTTTACCTGAACTCATCTCCTTCTCCTATTCTATATAAGATACTGTCGGTCCCTAGCTTAACTAGGTCCTAAGTTCATTTTCATACGAGCTGGACTAGTGCCTATTCTAAGGCACTAGCTCCTGCTACGATTTCTGTAATTTCTTGTGTAATCGCCGCCTGTCTGGCACGGTTATACTGAATTGTCAAATCATTAATGACTTTCTTAGCATTATCTGTCGCTGTTTGCATGGCTGTCATACCAGCAGCATTTTCAGCTGTCTTAGCATCGATAATAGCACCATAAATCATACTTTCTGCAAACTGAGGCAACAACTGCTCCAAAATTTCTTCACGGCTAGTTTCCAATTCAAAGGTCAAGCTGTAATTGTCATCTGCTTCATTTGGATCCAAGTCAACAATTGGAAGCATTTGTTCCACACGCATTTGACTGGTTAGCGTATTGACATGATGGTTATAGCAGACATAGAGTTCATCAAAAAGTTCATTTTGGTACATTTCAACAGTTTTTGAAATAATCTTACGAACTTCATCAAAGCTTGGTTGATCTGCCAAGCCACGTAGTTCATAAAGTGGTTGAATACCACGAGCTTTAAAGAAATCAGCTCCCATTCCACCAATACAGATCATTTCAAAACCTTTACCGTCTGGATGGTATTCTTCTTTCAGCTCCATAACGGCTTTCAGAATAGAGGAATTATAACCTCCAACCAAACCGCGGTCTGAAGTAATGACGATATAGCCTGTCTTCTTAACTGGACGGCTAATCAACATCGGATTGGTTGAACTACCAGCTCCATTACCATGAAGAATATCCGTCAAAAGTTTACGAACTTTCTGAGCATAAACTTGGAAGTTGCGAGCAGCTTCTTCAGAACGACCTAGCTTAGCAGCTGATACCATCTGCATGGCATTAGTGATTTGACTCGTATTTTTTGTTGAGGCGATTTTTGTTTTAATATCATTTAGAGATACTGCCATCTGACACCTCTATTCTTATTGGAAGCTGGTTTGATTGAGAAACTCTGTAATCGCAGCATCCAAGACTGCTTCTTCTGGCAAGTCTTTTGTATCACGAATGGTTTCCAAAATCTCTGGATGTTGAGCATCAAAGAAGACATGGAACTCTTCCTCGAAACGAACAATATCATCTACAGGAACGGTATCCAAGAAACCATGTGTCAAAGCATAGAGAATGGTTACTTGTTTCTCAACAGGTAATGGTTTATGAACAGGTTGTTTCAAGACCTCAACTGTACGACGTCCACGGTTCAACTTAGCCTGTGTTGCTGCATCCAAGTCAGAACCAAATTTAGTGAAGGCTTCCAACTCACGGTATGAAGCAAGGTCGATACGAAGTGTACCAGCAACCTTCTTCATGGCTTTAATTTGTGCAGAACCACCTACACGAGATACAGATGAACCCGCGTCAATGGCTGGACGAATACCCGCATTGAAGAGACCATCACCAAGGAAGATTTGTCCATCAGTGATTGAAATCACGTTGGTTGCGATATAGGCAGAGATATCTCCTGCTTGTGTCTCGATAAACGGTAGGGCTGTAATCGATCCACCACCAAGCTCATCAGAAACTTTAGCTGAACGCTCAAGCAAACGGCTGTGAAGGTAGAAAACATCCCCTGGGAAGGCTTCACGACCTGGAGGACGACGAAGCAAGAGAGACAGTTCACGATAAGCTACCGCTTGTTTTGAAAGATCATCATAAACGATCAAAACATGCTTACCTTGGTACATAAATTCTTCCGCCATGGCAACCCCAGCATAAGGAGCTAGGAAGAGCAATGGAGATGGTTGTGAAGCAGAGGCTGTCACAACGATTGTGTAGTCCAAGGCACCGTACTGACGTAGTGTTTCTACTTGTGTACGAACTGTTGATTCTTTTTGTCCAATCGCTACATAGATACAGATCATATCTTGACCTTTTTGGTTCAAGATTGTATCAATCGCAATAGTTGTTTTCCCTGTCTGACGGTCACCGATAATCAACTCACGTTGACCACGACCAATCGGTACAAGGGCGTCAATAGCTTTCAAACCAGTTTGCAATGGTTCTGATACAGACTTACGTTGCATAACACCAGGAGCTGGTGCTTCTACTGGACGAGTTTTGTCAGTGTGGATTTCTCCAAGGCCGTCAACTGGACGACCAAGTGGGTCCACAACACGACCAATCAGACTTTCACCTACTGGGACTTCCATGATTTTACCTGTACGGCGGATTGTATCGCCTTCACGGATATCAGTAAAGTCACCTAGGATGATAATACCGACGTCTGTTGACTCCAAGTTTTGAGCCATACCATAAGAGCCGTTTTCAAAAATCAACAACTCTCCACTCATGGCATTTTCAAGGCCGTGAGCACGCGCGATACCATCCCCGATATAGGTTACAACACCTGTTTCAGTCACATCAAAATTGGGTTTGAAATTTTCAATTTGTTGCTTAATTAAAGCGCTGATTTCTTGTGCGTTAATTGCCAAAAGAACACCACTTTCTATTTCAAATTTTCTTTAACAACTTTAAGTTGTTGTTTAATACTCACATCAATTGTCTTGTGATTGGCAAAAATGACAAAACCACCAATAAGACTTTCATCGATTTGTTCTTTTACACTCCTTACTTTAAGAGACATTTTTTTCTCAATCAAAGGGAGCAAGCGACTCTTCTGTTCATCAGTTAAAGGATGAGCTGACGTAATCGTCACTTCAAATCGATTTGTTTCTTTTTCAAGTCGGTTCAAGCAATCTACAAGAATATCATAAAAAAGATTTGCTCTGTGATTGTAGATAAGAACCTGAATAAAGTTTTGCAATAAAGTCGACACTGAATCTTGGAAGAACGCAATCGTTTTTTCCTTGTCAGACTCGTCTACTGCCACTTTTTTTAAAAAAGAAGGTAAGCCTGTTTCTTCAGCAACTTGCTTGATTTGAGCTAAGTCTGAAAAGATACGGTCTTCTTCTCCTTTTTCTAAAACCAATTGGACAAAAGGCATGCTGTATTTTTCAATTACCTTTACTGTTTTCTTGTCCATTAAGCTTCTCCTAACTGATCGATATACTGATCAATGAGTTCTTTATGGGCATGACCGTCAAGGTTTTGTGAGATGATTTTACCAGCCAAGCTGATTGTCAAATCTGCTACCTCACCCTTAACGCTTTGTAAAGCTTCAGCTTTATTTTGAGCAATTTCTTGGTTCGCTTTTTCTTTCAAGCGTCCTGCTTCTAGCTTAGCATCTGCTAAAATACTAGCTTTGCTTTTCTCAGCTGTTTCTTTCGCATTCTCAATGATTGTCTTAGCTTCTTTACGGCTACCAGCCAATTCATCTTCGCGTTTCTGAGCCAATACTTCTGCTTTTTGACGTGCTTGTTCAGCTCCGTCAATATCTGCTGCAATTTTTTCTGCTCTTTGTTCGAAAATACTAGTCAAATTTGACCAAGCGTATTTCTTAACCAAGACTAGCAAGAGAATAAAGGAACCAGCGATTAGTATAAAATCACCAAGTAATTCACCTACTGTTACATTCATAAACTACTCCTTTCTATTCTTCATCATTAATTTTATTTCCTAGGTACATTGAAGATAACAATGTAAATACATATGCTTGTACACAAGAAATAAAAACAGAAAATGCAGTCCAGATTAGATTTGTTCCAAAAGCAATAGGATACCAATAGAAGGCCTGATGAGAAAGTAGGACTAACATACTTGCCATCACTTCCCCTGCAAAGATATTACCAAAGACCCGCAATGCAAGTGAAAGGAGATTGGTAACTTCTTCCAAGAGATTCATTGGTGTCATAAAACCTGGTGTTACAAATGCTTTTAAATACTTTTTGATTCCACGACGACGAATTCCTTCTACGTGGGTCATTAAGATAATTGTAAAAGACAAGACCAAGTCAAATGACAAATTTGCTGTTGGTGAGGTCCAAAGATTTACACCATCTGTAGTCTGAATTCTAGCCATTAAGCCAATATTATTTGCAATGGCCATAAATAGGAATAAACAGAAATAAAAGAGAGAATAATCCTTTATCATTGGACCAAGGTTTGATTTTGTAAATCCAACAACAAAATCAAATAAATACTCTAATACATTTTGTTTTCCTGTGGGTCTCAAAGTCATATTTCGAGTTGCCCAATAAATAAAGCCAAAAATAAGTGCTACAGTCAACAAAGTCAAAACTACTATGGTTAAATTAAAGGTAACAGGACCAATATTGATGGTTGGATTAATACTTTCTTCCATCTAAAATCCTCCCTTTTTCAATTTATACTTCTTTTATTTGATGATAAATGAAAAGACAAGAGTAACGAAGAAAGTACCTTCAATAAAGGCAACCCCTAGGATCATCAAACTACGTAGTTCTGAGATGATATCTGGTTGGCGAGCAACTGATTTCAACAAACCGTTCATCAACATACCTTCACCAAGAGATACACCCATACAGGCAAGACATAGACCGAAAAATGTTAAATTCATGACGAATTCTCCTTTTAATTAAAATTTACTTACTTAGTTTAGTCCTAAAAATTGGATTTGTCAACTTTTTACTTACGTTGAAAGCGTTTAATGAAAATTATTTACAATTTTACTATTTTTAAGTCTATTATATAGAAAATTTTGGAAAAAACTTGTAATAAATGCGTCCATTATCTGAGTCTTTCTGAAAAATAATGAAAAAATCCGAGATGAAATCTCGGATGGAAATTAATATATTTTCTCTAACCTAATGCTCTTTTAGTAAGAAGAATTAAAGGGAAAGCAACTAGAAAGCTTTCGTATCCTACATTTTTATTAAGCACGCACTGTGACGCTGGTTCCATCTTCCTTATAAAGATTGATGAGACCTTCTTTGAGAGCTCGAACCATGTCTCCAGCTTGAACAGGTTGTGGAACCTTGATAGTCAAGAGTTCCATTGGATTAGGAGCACGGTCGATTTTATTGCCTTTGGCATCATGTAAATCTTCGATATACGTTTCAAAATGACGGAAACCTGGGCCATAAAACTCAACTTGGTCTCCTTCATTAATGACGTTCCGTTGACGAATGGTTGCTGTTTGCGTCGCATCATCATAAGCAACCACTTCAGCGACAAACTTATACTCAGGAATTTTACGACGAGCACCAAACAACTGCTCATTTTCAGATGGTGTACCGTAGTAGAAACCTGTTGCTAATTCACGCTGGGCAACCTTCCACATCTCATCAATCAAGTCTTGCTTGATAGCTTCAAACTTCTCTGGACTCTCTAGATAAGCATCAACAGCCGCCTTATAACAGTTAGTTACTGTTGAAACATAGTGAATAGACTTCATGCGTCCTTCGATTTTTAGACTGTCCACACCATTTTCAATCATATCTGGGATATGGTCAATCATGGACATGTCAACAGCTGACATAGAAAATTCTTCAGGAATCTCACCTTTCAAGCTCTTGCGTTCTTTCCCAAATGGCATATCGTAAAGGTCGTACTTCCAACGGCAAGACTGAGAGCAACCACCACGGTTAGCATCACGCATACTCATGTGATTTGAAAGCGTACAGCGACCTGAGTAGGAAATACACATAGCTCCATGAACAAAGGCTTCAATCTCAACGTCTGTACGTTTGCGAATTTCTGCCAATTCTTCCATTGAAACCTCACGCGCCAAAACGACACGAGTTAAGCCTAGTTCTTTCCAGAACTCAAGAGTTTCATAGTTAGTGGCACTTGCTTGGGTAGAGAGGTGGATTTCAAGACCTGGTGCTTCTGTTGCTGCAATCATAATCAAGGCTGGGTCAGATACGATAACTGCTGCAATCCCGATATCACGCAGTTTACGGAACCACTCACCAGCACCAGCTTCATTTCCTTCGTGCATAACCATATTGGCAGCTACATAGACCTTAGCTCCATACTTAGCCGCAAACTGCACGCCTTCTTCCATCTGTTCAAAGGTAAAGTTTCCTGCACGGCTACGAAGACCATAGGCCTGACCACCGATAAAGACAGCATCTGCTCCATACTGAACAGCTACCTTTAGCTTCTCTAAAGTCCCAGCAGGTGATAAAACCTCAGGACGTTTTAATGTTTTTGTCATGTTTTCTCCTATTTGCAATATAAAAGTTTGACGTTTTTCCTTCTCATTTTATAGTAAATAATCCATAAAATCAAGCCTAGACAGATTGTTTTGACAATTCTAATCTTTTAAGAAAGTAAAAAAACTAGCCTTTCTATACTAGTTATTTTCAAGGTAAAATTCAAAACGTTCGCCGACATACTGACTTTTCACGTATTCAAAAGCTGTCCCATCTTCCAGGTAGGAAACCTGGGTTAATCCAAGAATAGCATGTCCTCTTTCAACTTCCAAATAGTGAGCAATCTTTTCTTTAGCAAGGCGAGCATAAATAGTCTGTTGTGATTTACCGATACGGTAGCCGTGTTTTTGCAGGGTTTGGAAGAAATGACTGGTGATTTCTTCTTTTTTAAAATCCTTAATGAATTTTTCAGGAATAGAAGCAACTTCATAAACCAGAGGAACTTTGTCGGCATAGCGAACCCGCTCCATTCGGATAATATTCTCCGTTGGAGAAATTCCTAGCTTAGCAACTTCCTGCTCATTGGGAATAGTTTTTCTGTAGGAAATAAGCTGGCTAGAGGGGACTTTGCCTTGGGACTTAACAATTTCAGTAAAACTGGTTGTCCCTCGCATCTTTTCTTGTACCCGAGTACTGGAAACAAAGGTGCCACTTCCTACGCGGCGCTCTAAGACACCTTCTTCAACTAATAGAGATACAGCTTGGCGGAGGGTCATGCGACTGACCTCAAACTGCTCTGCTAAATCTCGTTCACTAGGAAGCCTCTCCCCAATAGCCCAACGGTGATCGTCAATATCCTTTTTAATCTGATCATGGATTTTCATATAAGCAGGTAGCATATTTTTCACTTCATTTCTATCTTTTCTCTATTGTACCCTAATAAACAAGAAAAAGTCAAACTTCGCCTTGTTTAGTTGGTAATTCGCCCTTATTTGTGATAGAATATTGAAAAAAGATATTTCTTTTGAGAAAGGAAAAAGATGAGCAACATTTCAACTGATTTGCAAGATGTAGAAAAAATCATCGTATTGGACTATGGTAGCCAATACAACCAGCTGATTTCACGCCGTATCCGTGAGATTGGCGTTTTTTCAGAACTAAAGAGCCATAAAATTTCAGCTGCTGAAGTTCGTGAAATCAATCCTGTAGGAATTATCCTATCAGGTGGTCCAAACTCTGTATACGAAGATGGTTCATTCGATATTGACCCAGAAATCTTCGAACTCGGAATTCCTATTTTGGGAATTTGTTACGGTATGCAGTTATTGACCCATAAACTTGGAGGAAAAGTTGTTCCTGCAGGTGACGCTGGGAATCGTGAATACGGTCAATCCACTCTTACTCACACACCATCAGCTCTTTTTGAATCAACACCTGATGAACAGACTGTTCTGATGAGCCATGGTGATGCGGTTACTGAGATTCCTTCTGACTTTGTTCGTACAGGTACATCAGCTGACTGCCCATACGCAGCCATCGAAAATCCAGATAAACACATTTACGGTATCCAGTTCCACCCAGAAGTTCGTCATTCTGTATACGGAAATGATATCCTTCGTAATTTTGCTCTTAACATTTGTAAGGCTAAAGGCGATTGGTCAATGGATAATTTCATTGATATGCAGATCCAAAAAATTCGTGAAACCGTCGGTGATAAACGTGTCCTTCTTGGTTTATCAGGTGGAGTTGACTCATCTGTCGTTGGGGTTCTTCTTCAAAAAGCGATCGGCGATCAATTGATCTGTATCTTCGTAGACCACGGTCTTCTTCGTAAAGGTGAAGCTGATCAAGTTATGGACATGCTCGGTGGTAAGTTTGGTTTGAATATCGTCAAAGCAGACGCTGCTAAACGTTTCCTTGACAAACTTGCTGGCGTTTCTGACCCAGAACAAAAACGTAAAATCATCGGTAATGAATTTGTGTATGTATTTGATGACGAGGCAAGTAAGCTCAAAGATGTGAAATTCCTTGCTCAAGGTACCTTATATACAGACGTTATCGAGTCTGGTACAGATACAGCTCAAACTATCAAGTCACACCACAACGTGGGTGGTCTTCCAGAAGACATGCAGTTTGAATTGATTGAACCACTCAACACTCTCTATAAAGACGAAGTTCGTGCCCTTGGTACAGAGCTTGGTATGCCAGACCATATCGTATGGCGCCAACCATTCCCAGGACCAGGACTTGCTATCCGTGTTATGGGTGAAATCACTGAAGAAAAGCTAGAAACAGTTCGTGAGTCAGACGCTATTCTTCGTGAGGAAATTGCTAAAGCAGGTCTTGACCGCGATATCTGGCAATACTTCACAGTTAATACAGGTGTTCGTTCAGTTGGTGTTATGGGTGATGGTCGTACTTATGATTACACAATCGCCATTCGTGCTATCACTTCTATCGATGGTATGACAGCTGACTTTGCAAAGATTCCTTGGGATGTCCTTCAAAAGATTTCTGTACGTATCGTAAACGAAGTAGACCATGTTAACCGTATCGTCTACGATATTACAAGTAAACCACCTGCAACTGTTGAGTGGGAATAGAGTTTTCTATAATAAAAATAATACCGCTGGATCATGAACTTCAGTGGTATTATTTTTTATGATCTCAATATTAGGAAAATTTTTCAACCTCTACTCCTCTTTTTAAATCCCTGAAACCATGCTATAATATAGTAAGTATAGCTCCAATAACCTGATTATAAAAGTCAGCGATAAAGATTTCTTACATCATCCGTAAGTATTATTCTACTCTGATTCATATTATAATGAAAGTAACAAAAAATGGAGGTGTTTCACATGGACACAATTTTACGAGTAGAATCATTAAAAAAGTATTATGGGAAAGGTCCCAATATTACCAAAGCCTTGGATAGCATATCTTTTCAAGTTGTAAAAGGTGAGTTCTTAGGAATTATGGGGAGTAGCGGTTCTGGGAAAACAACTCTTCTTAACTGTCTCGCTACTATTATCAAGCCAACTGATGGCTCTATTCAAATGCAAGGAAAAGATTTAAGTCAGTTAAAAGGGAACCATTTGGCTGATTATCGTGGCAAGGAAATTGGCTATCTCTTCCAGAATTTTGAGCTTTTGGACAATCTGACTGCCAAAGAGAATATTTTACTTCCCTTATCTTTGCACAAGGTCGATGCTAATGAAAGCAAGGTTCGGTTAGAATTGCTTTCCCAGTATCTGGATATTTCTGAACTTCTAAATAAGTTCCCATCTCAATTATCAGGTGGTCAACGGCAAAGGGTAGCTGCTGCGCGCGCCTTAATTTTAGACCCTAAGATTGTATTTGCGGACGAGCCCACAGGGGCTTTGGATTCAAAAAATGCGACCATTTTGATGCAAAAATTATCCGAAATGAATCAAGTGGAAGAAACCACCATTCTCATGGTGACTCACGATTCCGTAGCAGCTAGCTTTTGCAACCGCATCTTGTTTATCCAAGATGGAAAACTATTCCATGAAATCCGTCGCGATTATCCAAGAGAAAGTCAAGAAGACTTCTACCACAGAATACTAAAGGTCATGGCTGCACTAGCTGGAGGTGATGGTAATGTTTTCTAAATTAGTCTCAAGAAATAGCAAGAGAGATCGAAAAAATAACGGCTTGTATTTCAGTTCTATGGTTCTGTCTATTATCTCCTTTTACATCATCCTTTCTTTGTCTCATCAAGATGTGATGCACTTTCTAAAACAAATAGAAAGTGACGCTGTAAATAAACTCTTTAGCATGATTCCCATTCTTTATGTAGCAACGCTCTTTATTCTCTTTTTTCTAGTCTACTTCTCAAGCAGTATGCAGATAGAAAGGAGAAAACATGAATTTGGTGTCTATCTCACACTGGGCATGCGAAGAAGCAAACTCTTCTTACTGCTCCTACTCGAGGATTTGAGAAACAGTGTCCTTGCCCTTGGAATAGGCCTTCCTATTTCCATCTTAATTTCAGAATTGATTAGCCTAATAACCGCTAAAATTGTGGGACTAGGGATTATTGAACATCAATTTTCTCTATCTACCACAGCTCTACTCTATACAGTCATCGGCTTCCTAGCCGTAAAATTAGCTGTTTTTGTCCTTTTAAGTACAAAGACTGCCAATATGGAAATCGGAAACCTGCTCGCCTATTCTCCTTCTGGGATGAAGAAACTACTCCCCAAGGGGGTGTACCTTCTTGCTTCTGTCCTCGGAATTTTGCTTCTAGGAACAGCCTATTACATGGGTATGAGTGGACAAGCTTGGGAAAATGTCATAACAATGGGCATCACCGTTCTCTTAGGAACTCTGGGAACTATCCTACTCTTCTTTGGTATGCGTTTATTTATAGACTTTTTGGTCAAGCTTGGAAACAATAGAAAACTTCATGCCTATAATTTTAGACAGATTCAGGAATTAGTTATCCAACGCTCAACTATACTGGCTGTCTGCTCCCTCTTAATTTTCTCTGCCTTGTGCCTCTTTGGAGCAGGTGTGGCCATTGCAAGCGGCAATCCAGGCAATCAAACCCACGTATTGGATTATACATTTAGAGATAGCAAGCAGGAAACAGATGAAAATCTTGATGTAAATGCAGTTAAAAAAGAGCTTGAAGCTGCCGGACTAGTATCACAGTTTTCAAAGATTCTGCAAATTAAAGTAGGCCAAACTAAAGAACACGAATCCGTGTCCTTTGAAGAGGTCATCAAGGAGTTGAAAAATCAAAAAGACAACAAGAACAAGGAAGTTTTGCTTCATAAATTTAAACAGTCTACTAATTTCCACCTCATACCAGTTTCCGAATACAATGAACTTAAAAAGGCTGCCAATCTTCCCCCTCTAGAACTAACTAATAAGGAAGCATATTTGTATATGGGGAAAGATTTTCTGCCAGATGAAAGTCTCGTCAACTCTGTCCTAAAGACAAAACCTCAAATCAAAGTCATGGGAAATGATGTAAAATTGATTGGCGAGGTGGAGTCTTTGCCAATCGTAACGGATCATGAGATAACCCTCTCTGTCGCTCTCATAGTTCCAGATGAGATTTTTATGAGCTATACAGACGGTCGCTATTCGAACTATGTTAGCGGTATCTTGGCTCCTGAGCTAGTCAAGGAAAAAGGCTTGATGAGAGCTATCTCAGATACCAATGAAAAGCTAAATCAAACCTCTCTTGGCTATGAAAGCTATATACAAAATATGGGAAGACAATTGTTTTACATTATCTCTGCCAGCTATGTCACCATCTATCTGTCTATCATCTTCCTTGTTGTCGCAAATACAATTATCGGCGTTCAGTTTTTGATGGGACAAAGACAATCCTATAGACGATACCAGACCTTAATCCATCTTGGTGCCAACTACGAAACTCTTTGTAAATCGTCAGAAAAGCAAGTCAACTGGTATTTCGGTCTACCAATAGCCCTTGCACTTATCAGTAGTAGCTTCGGAGTGAGCTCCCTCCTCATAGGAATAGTGCCCACTAGCGCAAGAATGGTTATGGGGCATAGATTTATCACAGCCATGCTGATCGTACTGCTGTTAGCTGGCTTTGAAGTCATCTATATCAGAATTGTAAAGAAAAATAGCAACAAGTACTTATTGTCATTAATGGAACCCAAAAGAGATGAATAAGGTAGAATAAGGTAGAATAAA
This sequence comes from Streptococcus mitis, assembly GCF_016658865.1. NCBI lineage: Bacteria > Bacillati > Bacillota > Bacilli > Lactobacillales > Streptococcaceae > Streptococcus > Streptococcus mitis. The sequence goes on along the minus strand of NZ_CP067992.1, from coordinate 879,778 downwards.
ATAGGAAAAGGAGGAACCGATATGAAGCATATTCTGGTTATTGAAGATGAAGCCTTGATTCGAGATGAAATTGTCATCTTGTTAGAGAAAGCGGGTTATCAAGTTGATAAGTTGACTGACTTCAAAGATACAAGCCAGCAAGTGCTGCAATACGATACAGATCTAATCATACTGGATTTGAATTTGCCAGGAGAAACAGGTTTTCAAATTTGTAAAAATCTCAAGTCAAAACGCTCTGTCCCTATATTGGTTCTCACTTCCCGTGAACAATTAAAAGATGAAATCTACGCCCTGAAATTAGGGGCAGATGAGTATCTAACAAAGCCTTTCAAGAAAGAAAGATTTTTGGCACGTATAGAAAATATCTTGAAACGCTATGAAGGCAGACAAAATCTACTTGAAAAAGATAATTTTCTGCTGGATAGACAGACCTATACCCTTTATATCAATGGACACTCGATTTTACTCCCCCAAAATCAAGGGAAATTATTAGAAACTTTATTAGTGGCAACTGATTCTGTCGTCACAAAAGAAGAACTAAGCATGAAACTGTGGAATACAACTGAGTTCATCGATGAAAATGCCCTTCAAGTAAATATTGCAAGACTCAAAAAGGTGATGAAACAGGCTGGTATTGCACTTCAAGTCAAGTCCGTCAGAGGCATCGGTTACAAATTGGAAGAGGAAAGGGAATATGAAACAGAATCCTAAATATTTGGCTACCTATCTGCCTTGGTTACTTGTTCTCTTAGCATTTGATCTATTCACAGCTGTCCTGCTTTGGCTTTCAGACGTGAGAAAGTTTCAAGCCCTCATCATTCTCTATCTTTTAGCTACTGTCCTGCTCTTTTTCATCCTATCATTCCTACTGATAAGAAAAGAAAGAAAAAAATCCGCTGCCTATAAAGCCTTCATAGCCAATCCCAAGGTCGATACTGAGCTGGAATTATTGCGTTTATCAAGTGCCTCAGAGAAAGAAAGCATCGAAGAAATCGCAAATGCGCTTTACCAAAGGCAAGCGGAAATAGGAAAGCTCAACTCATTACTAGCCGAATACGAGGACTATGTTGAAAAATGGGCTCATGAAATCAAACTCCCTCTATCGCTTCTTTCCCTCCTTTTAGACAATCAAAGTGACCAGTTGCCAAAGGATACAACTTTTAAGTTGGACTATGTGAAAAATCAAATCCAAGGAAATGTATCACAGATACTATTCTATTACAGGGTGAAAAGTGAAAAAAATGATTTTCTATTTGAAGACCTTGACCTCCAAGAGTGTATCCAAGATCTTTTGGAAAACTTTGATCCCTTGCTCAAAGAAAAGAAATTTACGATTCAGCTAGAGAACATACAAGGAATCTGCTACACCGATCAACGCAGTTTTGAATTTATCCTCTCTCAAATACTCGCCAACGCCCTTAAATATAGCTCTGACAAGCCCGAACTCAGTATTTCTATGTCAAAAGATAAGGGGCGCACAAGTCTGATTATTAGGGATAATGGTTGCGGAGTTAAAGCTTGTGACCTTCCTCATATCTTTGAAAAAGGCTTTACAGGTGATTCAGGTGATACAAGGAAAAAATCAACAGGTATGGGGCTCTATCTAGTCAAACAATTAGCAGATGCTTTAAAAATCGAAATCACAGTAAAATCCGAATGGACGCAAGGATTTGAAATCTCTCTTTCTATTTAGTCAATTTTTCGATTAAGAAAATTGCCTAATCATAGAAAGCACATATGCTATATCAAAAAGGAAAGCACTTCTGCTTTCCTTTTTTATTTGCGTTTCTTCTTCGCTTTCTTCATTTTGTTAGCCATGCGTTTCATTGACTGTTTCATAGCAAATTCACCGATTTTACCTTTTAGTCCACCACCAAACATCTGGCTCATATCTGGCATTCCCGCTCCTCCTAGAGTTGATAAGTCAGGCATACCACCTTGTCCCATCATTCCTTCAAGGGCAGACATATCCATTCCTCCCATATTTGGCATATTTTTAGGAAGATTGTTTGGATTGATTCCCATCTGCTTCATCATCTTGTTCATATCTCCAGACATAACACCTTGCATGAGCTGTTTAGCCTGGTTAAAGTCTTTGATGAATTTATTGACTTCGACAAAGGTATTTCCAGAACCTGCAGCGATACGACGGCGACGGCTTGGATTTAGCAAATCTGGATTTTCACGTTCTTCAGGTGTCATTGAAGATACGATGGCACGTTTACGAGCAATCTGACGCTCATCTACCTTCATGTTTTGAAGAGCTGGATTGTTGGCCATACCTGGAATCATCTTGAGCAAGTCTTCCATCGGCCCCATGTTTTGCACCTGATCTAATTGATCGATGAAATCATTGAAATCAAAGGTGTTTTCACGCATCTTCTCAGCCATTTCAAGGGCTTTTTGCTCATCGTATTCTTGAGAAGCTTTCTCAATCAGAGTAAGCATATCCCCCATGCCAAGGATACGGCTTGACATACGGTCTGGGTGGAAGGTTTCAATGTCCGTAATCTTTTCACCTGTACCAGTGAACTTGATTGGTTTTCCAGTAATGTGACGAACAGATAGAGCCGCACCACCACGAGTATCCCCATCAATCTTAGTAAGGATCACCCCAGTCACTTCCAACTGAGCATTGAACTCACGCGCAACATTTGCCGCTTCCTGACCAATCATGGCATCAACGACAAGCAAGATTTCATTTGGTTGAGCCAAGGCTTTCACGTCACGAAGCTCATTCATCAAAAGCTCATCAATCTGCAAACGACCTGCCGTATCAATCAAGACATAGTCGTTGTGATTGGTTTGGGCTTGTTCCAAACCTTGACGTACAATCTCAACAGCTGGAACCTCTGTCCCAAGTGCAAAAACAGGCACATCAATTTGTTGCCCCAAGGTCTTAAGCTGGTCAATGGCAGCAGGACGATAAATATCCGCGGCAATCATCAAAGGACGAGCATTTTCTTCTTTCTTGAGTTTGTTGGCCAATTTACCAGCAAAGGTTGTTTTACCAGCCCCCTGCAAACCAACCATCATGATGATTGTAGGAATTTTAGGTGACTTGATAATCTCCGCCGTATCAGAACCTAAAACGGCTGTCAGTTCCTCATCAACGATTTTAATAATTTGTTGCGCAGGATTAAGGGTATCAATGACCTCATGCCCAACTGCACGCTCACGAACTTTCTTGATAAAGTCCTTTACAACAGGCAAGGCAACGTCGGCCTCAAGCAAGGCCAAGCGAATTTCTTTGGTTGCCTCTTGGACATCAGATTCAGAGATTTTTCCTTTTTTACGTAGATTTTTAAAGACGTTCTGTAAACGTTCTGTTAAACTTTCAAATGCCATTTTTCTTCCTCTTATTCTCTATTATCAATGCTTGTTAAAATTTCTATCTGCTCCTTCAGAAAGTCATCCTTGGGATAGCGCTCCAAAATCTGGTCAAAAATCTGACTGCGGACAATGTAGTCCGAGTACATGTGCAATTTCATCTCATAATCTTCCAGAATCTTTTCTGTCCGCTTGATATTATCATAAACAGCCTGACGACTGACACCAAATTCCTCGGCAATTTCAGCAAGGCTATAATCATCAGCGTAGTAGAGCTCGATATAATTCATTTGCTTGTCTGTCAAAAGCGCCGCATAAAATTCAAAGAGCGCATTCATACGGTTGGTTTTTTCGATTTCCATAACCTTTATTATACCAAAAAATCTATTATACTTCTACATTAGAAGTCATTCTAATAAAGATAGAAAAATAATGGTAAGTTCTAAAAGCAACTTCCACATAACTTTTCAACGTAGAATTTTTTTCGATTTAGGTTCGCTTTCTTTTGAGGGTCAAGCGGCTTTTTCCCCGTGTTTTTTCAGATCCAAGCCAATCTCAACTTCCAGTTGCCACTCATGAATCCAACTTACTTGCCTAGAACTTAGTGAGTATATTTGTGGCTATTGTCTGCGACCATAATACGAATCCCTTCAATGAAAATCTCAGTTTAGTCAACAAAGAAAAGCCCTTAGAAACTTGTAGTCTATAGGCTTTGTCTTAAATCTGAAACCAACGTGGATAACGTTGGTCTTTTACTTTTACCCAATCACACTTCCGTTTGGTACAGCTGGATCAACTGTAAGAAGGGTTAATTGTCCATCATGTTCAGCTGAGAGAATCATCCCTTGGCTGACATATTTTTTCATCATTTTACGTGGTTTGAGGTTGGCAACAATTTGGACTTTCTTGCCGACCAATTCTTGTTCATTTGGATAGTATTTTGCAATTCCTGAGAGGATTTGACGGTCTTCTCCATCACCAGCATCTAGGCGGAATTGAAGCAACTTATCAGAACCTTCCACTTTGGAAACTTCTTTGACTTCGGCGACACGAATTTCAACCTTGTCAAAGTCTTCAAACTTGATTTCATCCTTGTTAAGTTTGAGCTCAACTTCATCCGGATTCCATTCTTTTTCGACTGCTGGTTTATTTCCTTCCATTTGTTCTTTGATATAGGCGATTTCTTCTTCCATATCCAGACGTGGGAAGATTGGTGTTCCTTTAGCAACTACTGTTACACCCTCAGGGAAAGCAGCCAAGCTCAAGTTTTCTAGGCTAGAAACTTCTGAAAGACCAAGTTGTGCCAATACTGCACGACTGGTTTCCATCATAAACGGCTCAATCATGTGAGCTACAACACGAAGGCTGGCTGCCAAGTGGCTCATAACACTTGCCAATTGGTCACGAAGAGCTTCATCCTTAGCCAAGACCCATGGAGCTGTCTCGTCGATGTATTTATTAGTACGAGAGATCAGAGTCCATACTGCTTCAAGGGCACGTGGGTAGTCAACTGCTTCCATGTGTGTATGGTAATCAGCGATTGATTCGGCAGCTACTTGAGCAAGAGCATGGTCAAATTCAGTCACACCTTCTACATAGGCAGGAATTTGTCCATCAAAGTACTTGTTAATCATAGAAACCGTACGATTGAGGAGGTTTCCAAGGTCGTTGGCCAATTCATAGTTGATACGTCCAACATAATCTTCAGGAGTAAAGGTTCCGTCTGAACCAACTGGAAGGCTACGCATGAGGTAGTAACGAAGTGGATCTAGTCCATAGCGCTCTACCAACATTTCAGGATAGACCACATTCCCTTTAGATTTAGACATTTTGCCGTCTTTCATGACAAACCAACCATGGGCAATCAAACGATCTGGCAATTTGATATCCAACATCATAAGAAGGATTGGCCAGTAGATTGAGTGGAAACGAAGGATGTCTTTTCCTACCATGTGGAAGACAGTTCCATTCCAGAACTTGTCAAAGTTACCATGTTCGTCTTGACCGTATCCAAGCGCTGTCGCATAGTTCAAAAGGGCATCAATCCAAACGTATACAACGTGTTTTGGATTAGATGGTACTGGAACACCCCAGGTAAAGGTTGTACGAGAAACCGCCAAATCTTCCAAACCAGGCTCGATGAAGTTGCGAAGCATTTCATTCAGACGACCATCTGGAGTGATAAATTCAGGATGAGCTTTGAAAAATTCGACTAAGCGGTCTTGGTACTTGCTGAGGCGAAGGAAGTATGATTCTTCAGATACCCATTCCACTTCGTGACCTGATGGAGCAATACCGCCCGTCACATTTCCAGCTTCGTCACGGAAAACTTCCGCAAGCTGGCTTTCTGTAAAGAATTCCTCATCTGATACTGAATACCAGCCCGAGTATTCACCCAAGTAGATGTCATCTTGAGCAAGCAAGCGTTCAAAGACCTGCGCCACTACTTTTTCATGGTAGTCATCAGTTGTACGGATAAATTTATCATAGGAGATATCGAGTAATTGCCAGAGTTCTTTAACTCCAACTGCCATCCCATCAACATAAGCTTGAGGTGTGATGCCAGCTTCTTCAGCTTTTTGCTGGATTTTCTGACCATGCTCGTCAAGACCTGTCAGATAAAAGACATCGTAGCCCATGAGGCGTTTGTAGCGAGCTAGGACATCACAGGCGATGGTTGTGTAGGCAGAACCGATATGAAGTTTACCAGATGGATAGTAAATCGGCGTTGTAATATAAAAATTCTTTTCAGACATAATTTTTCCTTTCCAGGCAAATGAAACCTGTTTTTCTAACACTTCATTATATCACATTTTTAATAAATTTCGATAGGGAAATCCATACAAAAACAAGATAGACAAATGTCCATCTTGTTGATCTTATTCATAACGAAGGGCTTCGATTGGATCAAGCTTCGATGCCTTGTTGGCTGGCAAGACCCCAAAAATCATACCCACGCTAGCCGAAACCGCAAGACTAAATAGGGCAACTGGGATTGATACTCCTACTTCTATACCAGCTATCAATCCTTGCAAGAGTAGACCAGCTATAGCGGTTAATCCTGTCGCAATTGTCAAACCAATGACTCCGCCTAGCAAGGTCAAAATCATGGATTCAATCAAAAACTGAATTAAAATATTAGCACGTGTTGCACCCAAAGCCTTACGGAGGCCAATCTCACGCGTACGCTCCGTCACCGAAACAAGCATAATGTTCATAACACCAGTCCCTCCAACAAAGAGAGAAATTCCTGCGATGGCACTAATAATCGTAGTTATAAATCCAAAAAGTTGTTGTACTTCTTGGAAGGCTGCAGTCGCATCTGCCACCTGATACTCTCCTTGTTGAAGACTAGCAATTTCAGTCATTTTTCTAGCTAATTCTGGTCCTACAGTTGGTGTCAAACTGGTATCATTAACTCGGAAAACAATATCAGAAATTTCATCCATATTGAAGTTATTGGCAAGAGAAATATTAGTCGTAATGGGAAGTCCACCAATACCAAATGTCTTGACAGCCTTGGCCTCATCGCTAGTATAAACACCAATAACACGATAGCTAAAGCCACCAACATCTATAATCTTGTTAACAGCTTCTTGAGCAGATCCAAACAGACTGTTAGCAAGTTCCTGGTCTAGCAAAATGACACTGGCCACATCTTTATAATCCTGAGCTATAAGACTACGACCTGCAACAATTTCATTTTCAACCGCATTCATATAAGTAATATTTCCACCTGTCAAGCTAGCGCGCTCAACCTTTTTATCTTTATAAGATAGGGTGGTATTTGTCGAGTTGGTTACATAGTAACTATCTACACCCTTAAGTTTGGCCGCCTCCTTAACCCAAGCTTCTTGCGGTTTTGGCGGTTCAACATGGACTTCCTCTTCTTTACCAGAGACTGTCAAAGCTGATTGCTTTTGGGTAAAAGAACCATCTTTGCTTTTGATAGGCGAGAAAAAGACATGGATATTCTTCTGTGACTTGGTCATATTTTTATTGATCTGACGAGACATGGAATCTCCCAGAGCCATAATCACAACAACAGATGAAACACCAATGATAATTCCAATCATAGTGAGAAAAGAGCGCATCTTGTGAGCCATGATAGATGAAAAGGCAAATTTCAGATTCTGCATCTTAGTTTTCCTCCTTTTCTAATCGAGCACTATCAGATGAAATAACTCCATCTCGAATGACAATCTGGCGTTTAGCATAAGCAGCGATTTCAGGCTCATGCGTTACCATGATAATGGTTTTTCCTTCTTTGTTCAAGTCAACCAAAAGTTGCATAATTTGGTTCCCTGTTTTGGTATCCAAGGCTCCTGTCGGTTCGTCAGCTAGGATGATAGAAGGATTATTTACCAAGGCACGCGCAATAGCTACACGTTGCTTTTGACCACCAGATAATTCTGAAGGCAAATGGTGACTGCGTTCTGTCAATTCAACCTTATCTAAATATTCCTCGGCCAACTTACGGCGTTTTGAAGCCGAAACTCCTGCATAAATCAAGGGCAATTCTACGTTTTGCAAAGCATTGAGTTTAGATAGAAGAAAGAACTGCTGAAAGACAAATCCGATTTGTTGGTTGCGGACCTTGGCTAGTTGTTTTTCACCCAGTCCAGCTACTTCTTGGCCTTCAAGATAATATTCTCCACTAGTTGGTGTATCCAACATGCCAATCGTATTCATGAGAGTGGACTTACCAGAACCAGATGGTCCCATGATGGCAACAAACTCACCCTCATTCACTTCTAGGTTGATATTTTTGAGAACCTGCAATTCTTGATCACCGTTACGGTAGCTTCTGCAGATATTTTTTAGACTAATTAGTTTCTTCATCAGCCTTCACCTCTTTTCCTTCCTCTAGAGAAGACGTTGGGTTACTGATGACCTTGACTCCATTTGTCAGACCTGAAGTGATTTCTTGGTTGTCTGCATCAGCATTACCCAAACCAACTTCTACTTTCTTGGCCTTTTTCTGCTCGTCAAGCACCCAGACATAGTTCTTATCATTTTCAGTCACAACACTTGTTAGAGGAACCAAAATGGCTTTACTCTTATTCTTGACCTCAATACTTACTGAGAATCCTTGTTTCAAATCACCAATTTCACTTGTAACATCGATGGTATATGGATATTTAGAACCAGAATTACCACCTGCTGCGGCAGCTGCTGCACTTGCTGCTTCGCCATTGTTTTTAGGGTAGTCAGAGATATAGCTAATCTTACCTGTCCAGCTCTTATCTTGGTAAACTTTAGAAGTAAAGGTTACTTCTTGACCGACAGATAAGTTGGCAAGGTTGTATTCAGATAGTTCACCCTTAACTTGCAAGTTTTCATTGCTTACGACATGAACTACCACTTGGCTTGCTCCTGTTGGAGATTTGGAAACGTTACGATTGACTTCGACCACAGTTCCCTCTAAGGTACTGAGAACCGTCATTGCATCCAACTGACTTTGAGCCTTACTTAATTGTGCTTCTGCATCTGCACGAGCATCACGAGCATCACCTAGTTGCGCATCAATAGATGACACTGCATTTCCTGAGACTGGAGCTAGAGTTTGCCCTGCAGCTCCTTCACCTCCTGCTGGCGCTGGTAACTGTGGAGCTGGAGCTGAAGCAGCTTCATTTCGCGCTTGATTGAGTTCATTGATATGTCGGTCTGCCTTAGCTACTGCTCGACTAGCTGAATCATAGGCCGCCTGTGCTTCTGAACTACTGTACTTGACTAAAGCCTGCCCTTCGCTGACCTTATCACCCACAGAAACAAGGATTTCATCTAAATCTCCCTTACTAGCATCAAAATAAACATATTGTTCATTTTTTGCTGTGACTGTCCCTGATAATAAAACAGAGGATGCCACGCTTCCTTCCTTGGCAACAACAAGATGAGTAGGCTCATCTTTTACAGCAGTCTGAGATGGTTGTCTAAAGAGCAAAATCCCCCCAGCACCTAATACAACTACACTGGCAGCACCGATTGCTGCATACAATTGCCACTTTTTAGCTTTACGATTCTTCTTCATAATGAAACTCCTTTTTGATTTAAAGTCCTTAACAATATTATATAAAAATTAGCAAATATAAACAATAACCGTTCAGAACGAAATAATGACATTTCGGGATTCAATTATTGTTCGGAATTTATTTTTATCGTTATTGTACTAGTTATATAGTACACTTTATTTCCCCTTTTTGCAAGCCTTTTCTTTAATTTTTTTTTGAACGTAGCAGATTTTTGCAATCACATCAAAAAAAAGATAGAATATGACTATCAAAAAATGACACTCTACTATTTAAAGGAGTACAAAGGAGTTTTCAATGAGAGAATATGATATCATTGCTATCGGTGGAGGTAGCGGAGGAATTGCTACCATGAATCGTGCTGGTGAACATGGAGCCAAAGCGGCCGTTATTGAGGAAAAGAAACTAGGTGGAACCTGCGTCAACGTAGGTTGTGTTCCTAAAAAAATCATGTGGTACGGAGCACAAATCGCTGAAACTTTCCATCAATTTGGAGAAGACTACGGTTTTAAAACTACTGACCTTAACTTTGACTTTGCAACCCTACGTCGCAATCGTGAAGCCTACATCGATCGCGCTCGTTCTTCTTATGATGGCAGTTTTAAACGCAACGGTGTAGACTTGATTAAAGGCCATGCTGAATTTGTAGATTCTCATACTGTCAGTGTAAATGGTGAACTCATTCGTGCTAAACATATCGTAATTGCTACTGGTGCTCATCCAAGCATTCCAAATATTCCTGGTGCAGAGCTAGGTGGCTCTTCTGATGATGTATTTGCTTGGGAAGAACTTCCAGAGTCAGTTGCTATTCTAGGTGCTGGTTATATTGCCGTTGAATTGGCTGGCGTACTCCACACTTTTGGTGTCAAGACAGATCTCTTTGTTCGTCGCGATCGTCCTTTACGTGGTTTTGATTCTTACATCGTTGAAGGTTTAGTCAAGGAAATGGAAAGAACAAACTTACCACTTCATACTCACAAAGTCCCTGCCAAGTTAGAAAAAACTGCTGAAGGCATTACCATTCATTTCGAAGATGGTACTAGTCACACAGCTAGCCAAGTTATCTGGGCTACAGGTCGCCGTCCAAACGTTAAGGGCTTGCAACTTGAAAAAGCTGGAGTCACTCTAAACGAACGTGGCTTTATCCAAGTGGATGAATACCAAAATACTGTTGTTGAGGGAATCTACGCTCTAGGTGATGTAACGGGTGAGAAAGAATTGACTCCAGTTGCTATCAAGGCTGGACGTACCCTATCTGAACGCCTCTTTAACGACAAAATAACTGCAAAAATGGACTACTCGACTATTCCAACTGTTGTCTTTTCACACCCTGCTATCGGAACTGTTGGGTTAACAGAAGAACAAGCTATTAAAGAATACGGTCAAGACCAAATCAAGGTTTACAAATCAAGCTTTACTTCTATGTACTCTGCTTGCACTTGCAACCGTCAAGAAACACGTTTCAAATTGATCACAGCTGGTTCAGAAGAAAAAGTTGTCGGACTTCATGGAATTGGTTACGGCGTTGATGAAATGATTCAAGGATTTGCCGTTGCTATCAAAATGGGAGCAACCAAGGCTGACTTTGATGCAACCGTAGCGATTCACCCAACTGCATCTGAAGAATTTGTAACCATGCGTTAATCTAAACACAAGAAGTTGATACAAATGTGTCTGCTTCTTTTTTGATGATTTACGAATCGATGAAAACAACTTACCCAGTCAGCAAATCGGCTGTTACAGTATTTGTTACCTTGTTCTTAAAAATCGGTTGACAATATTTCTCCTACGAGTATAATTGTTACTATACATTAGAAAAGAGGTTAACTATTTTGAAAACAGCTCACGTTTATGCTATCCCTGCTATTGGGGCTGCTCTTATTGCGGTATTGGCACAAATCAGTCTTCCGATTGGACCCGTCCCCTTCACTCTACAAAACTTTGCAATCGGCTTGATTGCTACTGTCTTTAGACCCAGAGAGGCTGTACTTTCTGTTGGACTTTATCTTCTTCTAGGTGCTATCGGTCTTCCTGTCTTTGCAGGAGGTGGAGCTGGATTTCATGCTTTGATTGGTCCTACTGCAGGCTATCTTTGGTTTTATCTTGTTTATTCTGGACTTACCTCTTCTCTAACTAACAGTGATAGTGGTTTTGTCAGAATTTTTCTAGCAAATCTCTTGGGAGATACACTTGTTTTTGTTGGTGGGATCATTGGATTACATTTCCTAGCTGGAATGCCATTTGAAAAAGCTCTTGTTGTGGGGGTATTTCCCTTTATCATCCCAGATCTTGGTAAAATTATTGCTATTAGTTTTATTAGCCGTCCATTACTTCAACGCCTTAAAAATCAGGCTTACTTTGCTAACTAAAAAAGGATATCGAGTTGTCATGACTCAGTATCCTTTTCTTTCATTTTGAAAACTTATACTCTTCGAAAATCAAATTCAAACCACGTCAGCTTCGCCTTGCCGTACTCAAGTACTGCCTACGGCTAGCTTCCTAGTTTGCTCTTTGATTTTCATTGAGTATTAGTTGCCTTTAAAGGCATCCACCATGGTTTGAAATTCTTCATTGGAGAGGGTAATTCCCTTGCCCATTTTAGTATGATCTGGACTCCAAGCACGAATATCAAACTTTGCAGGGGCACCATTAAAGCTCACACGGTTGATTTCCTTGGTCCAACCTTTTTCGTTTTCAGAAAGAGTCAACAAGTGCTCTTCGATTTCAAATGTAAATTCTGCCATTTTCTTCTCCTTTTTTTAGCTTTCATTAGTTTATTCGTAAAATCTTGTAGATTTAAGGAAAATTTTATATAATATTGATATAAAAGAAGGGAGGCCAATATGAGACATAAATTTCAGCAAGTTCTAAATAAAATACATGACTTTTTAAATGGACATGACCAACCTGACCAAACTGAAACCAACTCCCTGACTGCTACTATTGAAGAGGCTATCCAGAAACAAACCGCTGTTCACCTTATCTTGTCAGAGACAAGTTTTACAGGTGACATCATCAAATACGATCAACAGCGCCAGCAAGTTATCGTGAAAAATTTTGCCAAAAATGTGACCCGTATTATCCGCATAAGCGATATTCAACGCCTACGATTTGTCCCTTCAACCGTCCAAACAGCCCAAAAAAATAGATTTAAGAAAGAGTGAGATGTAGTTGCTTCATCCCACTCTTTTTTCTTAGCGAACTTGTTCAAAATGTAAATGAACCGCGATATGATCTCCATAACCACTTCTTTCCAAGTCACGTTGTAAACGATAGGAAATGTAGTGTTCTGCAATGGTAATGTAACCTGCACCCAGTAAACGATGTTCAACCAAAGACTGAATCATGCTGATAGTCGCACGTTCAACCTTGGCTTCCTCCAAGTCCAAAACCACTTTCTTAGTGACTTGTGCAAGGTTTTGACGCAAATCGTCTGTCAATACATAGACAGTCTGAGCTGCCTTTAAGATAGCTTGGTAAATCTTATCTGGATTAAATTCGGCAATTTCTCCATCACGTTTGATTACTTGCATAGGTTTCTCCTTTATTCTTTGTTTTCTTTGATTTCTGCCAGCATTTTTTCTTCTTCTGCTGTCAGTTGATAATGTTCAAGCAAATCCGGTCTGCGCTCGTAGGTTTTCTTTAAACTCTCATACAATCGCCACTGACGAATCTTTTCATGGTGCCCGCTCATAAGTACATCTGGAACAAGCATACCTCGATAATCATAGGGACGTGTGTACTGAGGATATTCAAGAAGGCCAGAAGAAAAACTATCATCTTGGTGGCTAGATTCCTTGCCAATCACTTCTGGAATCAGGCGAACCGTCGCATCAATCATGGTCATAGCCGCCAATTCTCCTCCAGTAAGGACATAATCCCCCAAGGAAATCTCATCTGTCACCAAGGTCTTAATGCGCTCATCATAGCCCTCATAGTGACCACAGATAAAAATCAGTTCCTCTTCTTTGGCCAAATCCTCAGCATAAGCCTGATCAAACTGCTTTCCAGCTGGATCGAGGAGAATGACGCGCGGATTTTTCTTTTCAATAGCATCAAAGGCATCGAAAATGGGTTGCGCGCGGAGCAACATCCCCTGACCGCCTCCATATGGCTCATCATCAACGTGACGGGCTTTTTCAGCATTTTCTCGAAAATTATGATACTGGATATCCAAGAGCCCCTTTTCTCGAGCCTTTCCAACGATTGAGTGCTCTAGCGGAGAAAACATCTCTGGAAAAAGGGTTAAAATATCAATCTTCATCGTCTAACCCTTCTAAGATTTCCACATCGACGCGGTTATTTGGAATATCAACATTGAGAATCACTGGTGGGATATAAGGCAAGAGCAAATCACGCTTGCCTTTTCGCTTGACCACCCAGACATCGTTAGCACCTGGTTGCAGGATTTCTTTGATGGTTCCAATCAAGTTATCACCCTCATAGACTTCCAAACCGATAATCTCGTGATAGTAGAATTCACCATCGTCTAGGTCATTCAAATCTTCCTCAGCAACCTTGAGACTGTATCCCTTGTACTTTTCGATAGCGTTGATATGGTACATATCTTTGAATTTAATAATGTCAAAGTTCTTCTGTTTACGGTGGCTAGCGATGGTCACTGTTTGAACAAACTGATCTTTTTCATCAAACAAAGCCAGCTCAGTACCTTTTTTAAACCGTTCTTCTGCAAAATCCGTCACAGACAAGACTCGCATCTCCCCCTGCAACCCCTGCGTATTGACGATTTTCCCAACATTAAAGTAGTTCATCTTGTCTCCTGTACTCTATTTCTTTCCATCTTATTCGGACAATTCTCGAATAATAGTCACAATTTTTTCTGATTCTGACCATTGTAAATAATGGTGATTCCCTCCTAAAATGAGTTTAGTATTGGAAGTCCAATATTCTGATTCTCTGTACTCTTTTTCTCTATAAGCCTGACAAAAAATAAACACAGGGATATGAGCTTCTACAAATACATTCTCAAAATCTTCCTCAGTAATCTCTCCAGATATCTGAAATCCTGGATCTTGATTTTCCAACTCTGAACCTTTTTCTTGCATTATTTCCCAGATTTCTTTATTAATTTCAGGGCTAAATGTGGCTTGAGTTAAGTTCTTAAAATAAAGTTCAGGACCACACTCCTCAATCAGCCTCATCTGCTCTTCCATTTCTGGATAAGGATCTTCTGAAAAATCAGCAAACATGACTTTTTTAGTTGTCGGTTCCATTGCTAGTAAAGCCTGACACTTAATTGGTTTGTTGAGCAATTTGCAAGCTAAAATTCCACTCAAACTATGTACACAAAGTATATATTCAGAAATCGCCAATTCTTCAAGTACTTCATAAACTGCATCTGCAAGATTATCCAGATTTTTTCCAGCTTGGTCATGAATCGGACTCCTACCTGTGTTCGGAAAATCAATAGTCAAATAACCAATTGTAGGAGGAAGTTTTTCAAGTATAAGTGAAAAATTTTCATAACTTGGTAGCAAACCTGCACCACTTAAACAAACTAGCATTTTCTTTTGCTTTTGATAAGTAACAGAGAGACTACCAATTTCTGTAGATACTTCAATCCTCTTCATAAAGAAACCCACTCGTTCTATATAATGAATTATTAAAAATCCTTATCCTTTATTTTAACACGTTCCAAGGATTTTCTCAAGTTGGATAGATCCTATCTTATGGGCCTACTACTTCTTCAAAGAATTCACCAATTATCTGATTAAACTCTTCAGGATGGTCATTCATAGGTTGGTGTTTGCTATCTGAAATCGTTACTTGACGCGCATTGGGATTTAAGGCAATGATCCCATCGTAGATCATTTTTAGGTGTTTTGGAAAATCATTTTCTCCTCTTACTAAAAGCATGGGAGGATTTCCTTGATAACCTTCTATCTCATGGACAGCCAAAAAACCTGTGATTCCAAGGTTCAAAAAAACATCTCTCCCAGTTTCTATAATGGCCGCCTTGACTAATTCTCTTGTGATAGGATTATCTGTACACATTTTTGAGTTCTTACCTGCAATCATCTTCCAAGGAATCGTTTTGTACATAAGGGAACTATATTTTATGCGATTTTTCTCTTTATCTGATAGGTAACGATGCTGTCCCCAACTATCTACCATGACCAAGGCTAGAACTCGATTTGGATGACGATAGGTGTACTCTTGAAGTGGATTCCCTCCCCAAGAATGACCAACCAATATCACCTTATCTAGCTGGAAATAGGACAAAATAGCATCTACATCTTGAACAGCGCCTTCCAAGTCAGGTAAACCAACTTTCATAGGTGATTCACCCTGTCCTCTAACATTGACAAAGTAGAGGTCAAATCCTTCAAAGGCATCATACTGGTGGGCCCACATCTGACTACGGCCACAAGCTCCATGATAAAAAATAATGTGGCCTTTACTTGCGTTTCCAGGACGATGATAAACAACCAAGTCACAATCTAAGACTGGTATAATGTGACGTACTAAAGTCTCAGGTTTTCTGTTATAAAAAGCAATAGCTTCAGCTATATCATTTTGCTTCATTATTACACTCTCTCCTCTTTATCCTAGTGTCATTCGTTTTATCTATTTTATCATGCTATATTAAAATCATCGTTTTCTAAACTTAAGTCCATTAAAAATTTTGAATTTTCTGTATCATTTAGATTAAGAAAAAGACTGCTCAGCAATCTTTACTTTTTTCTCATCAGATTCATGCCTAAAATTCCAGCAATAATCAAAGTTGCTCCGATTACATGGTAGCTATAAATTGGTTCGTGGAGGATAAGAGCTCCGGCTAGAATGGTCAAAACTGTTCCAAGATTACCAAAGACACTGACGGTTGATGCTCCAAGTCGAACAATAGCATAGATAGAGAGACTACCAGTAACGATAGAGGCTAAAATTCCCAAATAAAGAATGGAAAACAGATAAGGAAGCTGTCCGAGAGGTGCAACGTAGGCTAATATGTTGCCATCTAGATAGTGCGAGGTCAGACTCAACGTATTAAAGGTGACGAAGCCAACAAATATCACAACAGCTGTCATATCCATGGCCCGATAGCGATCTCCTTTAGCCTTGCTGAGGATATTGTTTAGTGCATTGGCGAGAACAGATCCCAACATCAAGAGAAAGCCAAAACTAGCAGTCTCAGTACCAAAGTTAGCTCCTTTACTAAGGAAGATGAAAACTACTCCTGCTACGGATAAAAATAAAAAGAACTTTTGAAGCAAGCTTGTCTTTTCCTTGAGAAAAGCCGATGCTAAAAGGAGAGTAAAAATCGGGACAAGAGCCTGTAAAATTCCAGCTTCAGAAGACGATATATACTGTAAAGCAAAGGATTGAAAAATAAAAAAGAAAAGCGGATAGAAAAGGCTCATAGGAAGAATAGAAAGAATATCTTTTCTACTTAAACTCACTTTAATAAGTTTTGTTTGATTAAGAACGACCATTACTAAAGCTGCAATTGTATAGCGATGCGCTAAGTTTGTGAGAGGACTGGCATAGCCTAAAGCAATCTTAGTAAATAAAAAAGAAAAACCAATGATTGCTGAAAAGGATAAGGCAGCTATGTATGCTTTTGTTTTCTCGTTCATAGATTGTTACTCCCTTTAAAAGTAGCTATTCTCAAGATTAATTGACTATAATTCTTTGAGACTGTCTTTCCATTGTAGCATAGTAAAATGCTAGATGCTATTTCTAGGATTAGTATTTTATGCATTCTATTACTCTTTCAAGCTGATAAATTCTCTCTCATTGCCTATAAAGGAGGCAGCTATGCTGACCTGCTTTTCTCGTTCTTGTCTCACAAGTTCTAGCTTGTCTACCTCTTGGAGATTCCTTACTTTGATAGCATAATCCACCATTTTCCTTGCTTTCTCTATACAAGCTAGCGTAGGCTAGGAGAAACCTTTCATATCAGTAAAAAGAGGTTATTCCGAGTTCTCTTGGAAGTTCTCCAAAAAACCTTCCAAATCACGTTCATGTTGGTACTTAATGGCTGCAGTTTTGTCTTTCTCAAAGATGCTTTTAGTGAGATCAATATGATTAATAGCTGCGATTGCGACGGTGTAGTGAATGATATCAGCCAGTTCTTTTGCTAGTTCCTCATTAGAATCCTGAACGCCCTCTTTTCGACCAGAGCGCCCATTCAAAACTTCAGCTACTTCTCCGACTTCCTCCACAAGTTTGATAAAAAGACCTTCCTCAGTCCGAGACTGCTGGTAATGTTCGAGTAAGTAGTCTTGTAATTGTCTAAACGTTAAATCTTTCATATCCTACTCCTTGCAAAAAAAGCGAGACATTCGTCCCGCCCTTCTTACTTTTCGTCAATAACGATTCTTACTTTTTTGTCTTCAGTTGGGACAGAGTAGACAATCGTTCTTATCGCAGAAATAGTGCGACCCTTACGACCGATTACACGACCCACATCGCTTTGATCAAGATCCAAATGATATTCCAAGAATTCTGGTGTATCTTCAATCTTGATAGTTAAGGCATCTGGTTGTGAAATCAAGGGTTTCACAATCGCAATAATGAGATTTTCAATCGTATCCATCTGTCAACCTACTTTAAACTTATTTTGAGAATTTAGAATCGTGGAATTTCTTCAATACACCTTCTTTTGAAAGGATGTTGCGAACTGTATCTGAAGGTTGAGCTCCATCAGCCAACCATGCAAGAACGCGGTCTTCTTTCAAAGTTACTTGGTTTTCAGCAACAAGTGGGTTGTAAGTTCCAACTGTTTCGATGAAACGTCCGTCACGTGGTGAACGTGAATCTGCTACGTTGATACGGTAGAAAGGTTTTTTCTTAGAACCCATACGAGTCAAACGGATTTTAACTGCCATTTTTAAAGTCTCTTTTCTTATTTTTTATTTCGGTGAAATAGCTGAGCTATTTAGCACATGTTCTATTATAGCAGATTTCTAACAGGTGTCAAGAAAAAAACTTGACAGACTATAAAATTTTTAAAGCTTTTAGAAATTTATTAGAATAGAAAATAAAAGTTTGAAAGAGAATATCATGAATACTATTTTAGAAACATTTTATAAAGAACACCAAGTCAAGACCTTCATATCGCCTGAACAAGATTTGGATACTTGGCTTCTAAATCCTAAGCCCGTTCCCAAACGAAATATCAAGGATTTTAAGAACGATATCTACTAAAGTTGTTTGACTAGCGAGGGCTTTTATTAAAAATTTTTTCAAATAATTGCCACTTTGGCACATAAATTCTTGCTTTTCAAATTTAAGTGTGATATATTTATAACATGAAATTTCAGTGTTATATATTTATAACACAAAAAAGGAGTCTATCATGAAAAAAAGTCAAAAAATGCGTGGCCTCATTGCAATGATTGCCGTAGCTCTCTTTATTGATTTTATTGTTTTATTTGGTTCTAATCTTAGTTGGGGACCCAAGTTAGTTATTGCTGGTATTTCAGTGTTTGGTCAGATTGTAGCTATTTGGGGCTGGCTACATATGAAACCATGGCCTCATAAGAGTCAGAAAAGTAAGGGAAAGACTATTTTTGATTTGTCTGCTAAGCTTTACACGATACTTTTTTTGGCAGCAAGCATTTTTTATACAGTAGGGATTTGGGTTGCGACCCCAAGCATAAGTTCTGGTATTAAAGAATGGATTTTGGGAATTGGCCTCGTTATTGAAGTGATTGTATTTGGTTTTTTCTGTTTGAAAAATGTCAAGGAAACTCCGGACGAACGCTTTTATGCTAATTTAGCAAAGGCAGCTAGCTTGATGTTTGTTTTTATACTAGGCGCACTGATGATTCTAGCAGTTATCATTGGGTATATGGGGTCTCTCACTATTTACATGGGCCAGATCTTTATTA
This sequence comes from Streptococcus mitis, assembly GCF_016658865.1. NCBI lineage: Bacteria > Bacillati > Bacillota > Bacilli > Lactobacillales > Streptococcaceae > Streptococcus > Streptococcus mitis. The sequence goes on along the minus strand of NZ_CP067992.1, from coordinate 860,562 downwards.
GCATAGCTGCCTTGATTTGCATCTTTGCGGTTGTCTATCTTATCTTGGAACGGAGAGGATAAGCATGGCCAAAGAAAGCAAGATTATTACTAATCTTAAATCTGTTCGTGAGTCTACAGGCATGACCCAGCAGGAGTTAGCCGACCTCATCGGCATGCGACGCGAGACAATTCTGCACTTGGAAAATAACCGTTACAATCCTTCTCTGGAAATGGCCCTTAAAATTGCTCAAGTTTTTAATCTGAAAGTAGAAGACCTCTTTGAACTCAGACAGAAAGAGGAAGCATAATTCTTTTCAAGACCTAGTATTAAGTTCATTGATTAATTAGGAATTGAAGCCAAAAGAAAAAATCCTTTGAAAATGTGCCCTTTTAAAATATAGTAATTCTTTCGAATTAACGTTTACTAATTGTGATGCTTTACGAGCTTTCTTAAGATCTGGTTCCCTAAATACTTTGAGTACACTTATGACATTGATGCCCCTAAGCAAGCGACTTTCTGATTAGCTTCCTCTTAAACTGTCTTGTCACTAATATTTGAAATCCCCTTCTTTTTAGGGTACAATGGTAGAAATGAATTTTTGAGAGGATCAGAATGAAAAAACTAGCAACCCTTCTTTTACTATCTACTGTAGCTCTAGCTGGATGTAGCAGCATCCAACGTAGTCTGCGTGGTGATGATTATGTGGATTCAAGTCTTGCTGCTGAAGAAAGCTCTAAAGCAGCTGCTCAATCTGCCAAGGACTTAAACGATGCTTTAACAAATGAGAGTGCTAATTTCCCTCAACTTTCTAAGGAAGTTGCTGAAGATGAAGCCGAAGTGATTCTCCACACAAGTCAAGGAGATATCCGTATCAAACTCTTCCCTAAACTCGCTCCTCTAGCGGTTGAAAACTTCCTCACTCATGCCAAAGAAGGCTACTATAACGGCATTACCTTCCACCGTGTCATCGATGGCTTCATGGTTCAAACTGGAGATCCAAAAGGGGACGGTACAGGTGGTCAGTCTATCTGGCATGACAAGGATAAGACAAAAGACAAGGGAACTGGTTTCAAGAACGAGATCACTCCTTATCTCTATAACATCCGTGGGGCTCTTGCTATGGCAAATACTGGTCAACCAAACACCAATGGTAGCCAGTTCTTCATCAACCAAAATTCTACAGATACCTCTGCTAAACTCCCTACAAGCAAGTATCCAAAGAAAATCATCGAAACCTACAAAGAAGGTGGTAATCCTAGTCTAGATGGTAAACACCCAGTCTTTGGCCAAGTGATAGACGGTATGGATGTTGTAGATAAGATTGCTAAAGCCGAAAAAGATGAAAAAGACAAGCCAACGACTGCTATTACTATCGATAGCATCGAAGTGGTGAAAGACTACGATTTTAAATCTTAAAAATCTAAAAAATACAGTACCCACATTCGGTACTGTATTTCTTTTATCCTTATTATTAAGTTAGCTTGTTAAAATCCCAGATTTGGTCCATCCAACCTTCATAAAAGTCTGGTTCGTGGCAGACCATAAGGATAGATCCCTTATATTCTTTGAGAGCACGTTTGAGTTCGTCCTTAGCATCCACATCCAAGTGGTTGGTCGGCTCGTCCAGCACTAACACATTGTTTTCACGATTCATCAAGAGACAGAAACGAACCTTGGCTTGTTCCCCACCTGACAAGACCTGAATTTGACTTTCAATATGTTTGGTTGTCAAACCGCAACGAGCAAGGGCTGCACGGACTTCTGCTTGGTTAAGTGCAGGAAAGGCATTCCAGACAGCTTCAAGTGGGGTTTGGCGATTGCCCCCTTCTACTTCCTGCTCAAAATAGCCAAGTTCTAGGTAGTCACCGCGTTCGACTTCCCCAGCAATTGGCGGAATAATACCCAAGAGAGACTTCAAGAGAGTTGTTTTCCCGATACCATTTGCTCCGATAATGGCAACCTTCTGATTGCGTTCAAAGGTAAGATTTAAAGGCTTAGTCAGAGGACGATCATAACCAATCTGCAAGTCCTTGGCTTGGAAGATAAAGCGTCCAGGCGTACGAGCTGGTTTGAAATCAAAGGATGGTTTTGGTTTCTCACTTTGGAGTTCGATAATATCCATCTTGTCGAGTTTCTTCTGACGAGACATGGCCATATTTCTTGTTGCAACACGCGCTTTGTTACGAGCGACAAAGTCCTTGAGGTCTGCAATCTCTTTCTGCTGACGTTCGTAGGCAGCCTCCAACTGAGATTTCTTCATGGCATAGACTTCTTGGAACTGGTAGTAGTCACCAGAGTAACGCGTCAGCTGTTGATTTTCCACATGATAGACGATATTAATAACGTCATTTAGGAATGGAATATCATGAGAAATAAGGACAAAGGCATTTTCATAGTTTTGGAGATAGCGCTTGAGCCAATCAATATGCTCAGCATCCAAGTAGTTGGTCGGCTCGTCCAACAGCAAGATATCAGGCTTTTCAAGGAGAAGTTTTGCCAAAAGCACCTTGGTTCTTTGTCCACCTGACAAAGAGGTTACATCTGTATCCATTCCAAAGTCCATGACACCAAGGGCACGCGCTACTTCGTCAATCTTAGCATCCAAGGTATAGAAATCACGACTCTCCAAACGGTCTTGGAGTTCGCCAACTTCTTCCATGAGAGCATCAATATCCGCTCCGTCTTCAGCCATTTCCATATAAAGGTCATTGATACGGGCTTCAGCTTTGAATAGCTCATCAAAGGCTGTACGGAGAACATCACGAACAGACTGACCTTCTTCTAAGACTGAGTGCTGATCCAAGTAACCAGCAGTCACATATTTGGACCACTCCACCTTTCCTTCATCTGGTAACATCTTACCAGTTACAATGCTCATAAAGGTTGATTTTCCTTCACCATTGGCACCGACCAGACCGATATGTTCTCCCTTGAGGAGACGGAAAGACACATCTTCAAAAATTGCACGGTCACCAAAACCGTGACTCAGGTTTTTAACTTCTAAAATACTCATTTTAATTCCTTATCTTGTTTTTATGTAATTGTTTATAGAGGAGCCAAGCCAAATAGCCACCCAAGGTATTAGTCCACAAATCATCAATCTCAAAGACGCGATTGAAATCAAAGAAAAAGTCCAAGACTAACTGCGTACACTCGATTCCAAGACTTACTAGAAAACTGAAAAGAAGAACCCTTTTTGTTTTCCTTAAATTTGGAAAGAGATAGATAAGTTGAAAAACCAAAGGAAAAAGCAAGAAGACATTTAAAATGTTCTGCAAAAAGATCCAAAGGACTTGTCCCAAACTGGTCACTTCACCCAGATTCCAAAGGGAGTTTAAGGGAGTTAAAAGAAAAACCAGGCGTCCAAAAGTTTGAATACCTGGAGTTTCCACTCCTGTAGGAAGTTGAGGCTGGGGAGTAAAACAAAAACAGACAATGCAAAGACTGTAAACAGCCACTCCCAATCTTAAGATTAATTCTCTTTTTTTAGTCATTTTATGGATTTACTGCTGCGACTGCTTTCTGGCGGTCACGTTTCATTGTATTAGAACGCAATTGTCCACAAGCTGCATCAATATCAGTACCGTGCTCTTGACGAACCACACAGTTGACCCCTTTTTTCTTAAGCGTATCATAGAAGGCTAGGACGCGCTCTTTAGGACTACGGCTATATTGGTCATGCTCACTAACTGGGTTATAAGGAATCAAGTTTACATAAGACAATTTCTTGATGTTCTTGAGCAATTCAGCCAATTCTAAGGCTTGTTCTACACCGTCATTGACTTCGTTGAGCATGATATACTCAAAGGTCACACGACGATTAGTTGTCTCAATGTAGTACTCAATAGCCGCAAAGAGTTTTTCAATCGGAAAGGCACGGTTAATCTTCATGATGCTTGAGCGCAATTCATTGTTAGGTGCGTGAAGGGAAACTGCAAGATTGACCTGAACTCCTTCATTAGCAAAGTCACGAATTTTATGGGCCAAACCTGAGGTTGAAACCGTGATGTGACGAGCACCGATGGCCATTCCTTTATCATCATTGATAGTACGAACGAAATTCAAGACATTATTGTAATTATCAAATGGTTCACCAATTCCCATGACAACAATATGGCTGACGCGTTCGTCCTGACCACGCTCATCAAAGTATTTCTGAACCAGCATGATTTGCGCTACGATTTCACCGTTATTAAGGTCACGTTGTTTCTTGATCAAACCAGAGGCACAGAAGGTACAACCGATATTACAGCCGACCTGAGTGGTTACACAGACTGACAAACCATAGTGCTGTCTCATCAATACTGTCTCAATTAACATACCATCTGGCAATTCAAAAAGATATTTAACTGTCCCATCAGCAGACTCTTGAACGATACGTTGTTTCAAGGGATTGACCACAAACTGGTCATTAAGCTTAGCAATCAAATCCTTGGAAAGGTTGGTCATCTCTTCAAATGACTGGACACGTTTACGGTAGAGCCATTCCCAGATTTGATCTGCACGGAATTTCTTTTCTCCTTGCTCCAAAACCCATTCCTGCATGGTTTGACGTGTTAAACTATAAATTGACGGTTTCATTTCTTCTCCTTATTCTCTACTCACTTCTGACGAATGACAAAATGACGTTGCCCCTTGTCCTCTTTCTGAGAATGCTGGTCTTTCTGACGACGTCTATTTTTCTTATCTGCATTCGGTTTTCGTTTTGTTTGAGCCGGTTTTTTTCCTTTTCTAGAAGGCTGTTCTTCTTCCTTCTTACGCATTTTCTTGTCAAATGATGCTCGCTTAGGGGCTTCATTTTCTAAGACAAAATAGGCACAACCATAACTACAATACTCTAAAAGATAGTCTTGTAAACGACTGATTTTTTCAAGTTTTTCTTCTGTTCGTTCATCCTTATAAAAACCTCGTAGGCGAAGCTGTTCGTTGCTCCAGTCTCCCACGATATAATCAAACTTGGTTAAGACTTCTGAAAAACGCTGATTAAAAGTCGTCACATCAAAGGCTTCCTTGATATTTTCCACCAAGGAAAAAGCTATCCCTTCCGTTTCAACCTTGTCCCCGTGTAAATGAAACTCAGGGCCAGGAAACTTGTTATAGTTGTATAATTCAGGTGCAATTTCTTTTCGCATAGATATCCTTTTTCCACGATTACTTAATACTTTATTCTACCATAATTTCTAGCAGTTAGCACGTTTCTCATAAAAATGAAAAAAGTCTGACGATTTTGTCAGACCAAAATAATATAACCTTAAAAAGAGAAGAACAATTCTTCCCTCCAACTATCATTATTTAGCTGCTGCGTACAATTCATCTACTTTGTTCCAGTTAATCACTGAGAAGAAAGCTTTGATGTAGTCAGGACGCACGTTGCGATATTTCACGTAGTAAGCATGTTCCCAAACGTCCAAGCCCAAGATTGGTTTTTTACCTTCTGAGATTGGTGTGTCTTGGTTTGCTGTTGAAGTCACTTCAAGTTTACCTTCTTTGTTGACAACCAACCATGCCCATCCAGAACCGAAACGAGTTGTTGCTGCTGCAGTGAAGGCTGCTTGGAATTCTTCAAATGAACCAAATGTTGCATCGATTGCTGCTGCAAGTTCTGCTGAAGGAGCTGTTTTCTCAGGAGTCATCAATTCCCAGAAAAGAGCGTGGTTCAAGTGTCCACCACCATTGTTGATAAGTGCTTGACGGATATCAGCTGGGATAGATTCTACATCAGCAAGCAAGGCTTCAAGGTCTTCACCGATTTCAGGATGTTTTTCAAGAGCTGCATTGGCATTGTTGACATAAGTTTGATGGTGTTTGTCATGGTGCAAGTGCATTGTTTCCGCATCGATGTATGGTTCCAAAGCGTCGTATGCATATGGAAGATCTGGTAAGATAATAGCCATCTGTAATACCTCTTTTTCTTTCTATATGAAAATGATAACGCAAACATTCACTTTTTTCAAGTTTTTTGCTTATAGATAAGGAAATCACTGAAATACTTTCTAATAATACTCTTCGAAAATCTCTTCAAACCGAGTCAACGTCGCCTTGCCGTAGATATATGGTTACTGACTTCGTCAGTTCTATCCACAACCTCAAAACAGTGTTTTGAGCTGACTTCGTCAGTTCTATCCACAACCTCAAAACAGTGTTTTGAGCTGACTTCGTCAGTTCTATCCACAACCTCAAAACAGTGTTTTGAGCTGACTTCGTCAGTTCTATCCACAACCTCAAAACAGTGTTTTGAGCTGACTTCGTCAGTTCTATCCACAACCTCAAAACAGTGTTTTGAGCTGACTTCGTCAGTCTTATCTACAACCTCAAAGCGGTGCTTTGAGCAACCTGCGGCTAGCTTCCTAGTTTGCTCTTTGATTTTCATTGAGTATAAAATAAGTAAATCACTAAGAAACCCACGACAAGATAATTTTGACGCGGGTTGTAGTTTCAAAAATAGTATCAATTTACCTGACTAGCAATCTGTAAGAGTGCCTTTTCAAAAAGGAAACCTTTTTCATAAAGACCTGTCTTAATCTGATAGTCTGTCTCAATCAAATAAGAAATAGCTTGCTTTAAAAAGCTCAAGGAAAGTCCTCGCGAATCCCTTAGCGCAAACTTGATTTGATAGGGATTAGGATTGCGTCCCAGAAAACTTCCTAGACTACTTGCAATCTGCGATTCTGTTTGCCCAGACTCCGACAAAATTTTCACCTGAGTAAAAGTCCGAAATTGTCCTAGCATGACTGCAATCAACTTGATTTCATCTTCACCCTGCAAGGTCAAGTCTCTAACTAAATCGCGCGCCTGGTCCATCTTTTTAGTCAGAATAAACTGAGTTAAATCAAAAATATTGTCCTGTAAGGTCTTGGGAATAGCGTTGACAATATCCTCTTCCTCGATAACAGAATCTTCCTTATAGGACTGTAAAAAGAGAAGATTTTTCTGGATTTCATTAAATTGAAAACCCGACTTGATGAGGAGATTTTCAAAAGAATGATTGGCAAACTGCAAACCTTGTTTCTGACTCCATTTTTGGAAATACTGGCGCAATTCTTGTTCTTTGGCTTCTACTGCATCAAAAACCTTGGCATCACGCTTCAGTAATTTAATCAATCGTCTTTTGCTATCCAGTTTTCCTTCCGCAAAGATTATCAACTTGGTTGTTGGGGAAGGATTGTCAAGGTATTCCTCAAACGACTTGAGTTCATCATCTGTCAAAAATCGTTTTTTAGCAGTCGTGATATCAACAAAATGGTCTAATATCACGATTTTTTCATCCGCAAAGAAAGGAAGACTGACCAACTCCAGTTCCACATCCTTGTAAACTACTTCTTTCATATCAAAGTAGGCAAAGTTGAGGTCGGCAGAATCATAACCAATCTGTTTCAATACTTGACACTTCATAACTTCAAACTGACCCTGATCCGTCCCTGTAAAAAGGCTCAAGCTCGGTAAATTTGATAAAGTCAACTTCTGACTTTCTTCAATGGCTAGCATCTTCTCTCCTTTCTTCTAACTTTTTAGTTCATTTAATCAATATAGCGCAATTTCCCACGGAAATCTTCTAGGCTTTCGTACCCTTTTTCCTCCATAATTGCTTTTAGTTCATTGGTAATGCGGTCAAAAGCACCGAAACCTTCTTTATGAAGGGTGGTTCCCACCTGCACCATGCTTGCTCCACAGAGAATGTGTTCAAAGGCATCACGACCAGTCAACACGCCACCTGTTCCGATAATTTGGATTTGAGGATTGAGACGTTGGTAGAAGGCATGAACATTGGCTAGAGCAGTCGGTTTGATGTACTCTCCCCCAATTCCACCGAAACCATTTTTAGGACGAATAACGACAGACTCATCTTCTATATAAAGTCCGTTTCCGATAGAGTTAACACAGTTGACAAACTTGAGCGGATACTTGTTGAAAATAGCTGCCGCTTGGTCAAAGTGAACAATGTCAAAATATGGTGGCAATTTAATTCCTAGAGGTTTGGTGAAATAGGCAAATACCTCTGCCAAAATCCGGTCTGTTGTCTCAAAATCATAGGCAATCTGAGGTTTACCTGGAACATTTGGACAGGAGAGGTTTAGCTCAGTCAGACCACGAAAATCACTCTCTTGGACCTTTTTCAAGATAGTATGGGTTTCCTCTGGAGACATACCGACTAGAGATAAGAAGAAAGTTCGGTTCGGCTCTTTTTCCTGCAGATCCAAGAGGTAGTCCAAATAATAGTCTAAGCCCTTATTCGGCAAACCCATAGAGTTGATGGAGCCAAGCGGAACATCTTGATAGCGTGGCTCAGGATTTCCCTGACGGAAGTCCAAGGTCGCTGTCTTTGTGACAAAAGTTCCTGCCGCTGAGTTTTTAACACCCTCTAACTCCGCTATCGTCATACAAGCCACACCTGCTGCATTCATCAAACAATTGTCAAACTCAAAACCAGCAATTTGTGTTTTCGTTGATACCATGATTCTGATCCTCCAGATTCCTTTTATTGCTAATATTATACCACATTTTCAGATTTTCACTTTAAGAAAGTTATTTATAAGAAAAACGTTCGTTTTTTATCCACTTTCAAAAAATTCCAATTTCAAACAACCCCAAAAATCAAATTGAAAGAATTTTTAGAAAATTTTTGTTTTTCCCTTTACAGTTAAAAAAAATTCTGCTATAATGACACACATAATTAAATTAGAATTTAAGGAGAACGATATGACATCTGCTAAAGAATATATCCAAAGCGTGTTTGAAACTGTAAAAGCTCGTAACGGGCACGAGGCTGAATTCCTCCAAGCTGTTGAAGAATTTTTTAACACTTTGGAACCTGTATTTGAAAAACACCCTGAGTACATTGAAGAAAATATCTTGGCACGCATTACTGAGCCAGAGCGCGTGATTTCTTTCCGTGTTCCTTGGGTTGACCGTGATGGAAACATTCAAGTTAACCGCGGCTACCGTGTTCAATTCAACTCAGCTGTTGGACCATACAAAGGCGGACTTCGTTTCCACCCAACTGTTAACCAAGGGATCTTGAAATTCCTCGGATTTGAACAAATCTTTAAAAACGTCTTGACTGGACTTCCTATCGGTGGAGGTAAAGGGGGATCAGACTTCGATCCTAAAGGTAAAACAGATGCTGAAGTGATGCGCTTCTGCCAAAGCTTCATGACTGAATTGCAAAAACACATCGGACCATCACTAGACGTACCTGCTGGTGATATCGGTGTTGGTGGACGTGAAATCGGTTATCTTTACGGTCAATACAAACGCCTTAACCAATTTGATGCTGGTGTCTTGACTGGTAAACCTCTTGGATTTGGTGGTAGCTTGATTCGTCCAGAAGCAACTGGTTACGGTTTGGTTTACTATACTGAAGAAATGCTCAAAGCTAACGGTAACAGCTTTGCTGGTAAGAAAGTGGTTATTTCAGGTTCTGGTAACGTTGCTCAATACGCTCTTCAAAAAGCAACTGAACTCGGTGCAACTGTTATCTCTGTATCTGACTCAAACGGCTATGTCATCGATGAAAATGGTATCGACTTCGATCTTTTGGTTGATGTTAAAGAAAAACGTCGCGCTCGTTTGACTGAGTATGCAGCTGAGAAAGCAACTGCTACTTATCATGAAGGTTCTGTATGGACTTACGCTGGAAACTACGATATCGCTCTTCCATGTGCTACTCAAAACGAAATCAACGGTGAAGCTGCTAAACGCTTGGTTGGTCAAGGAGTTATCTGTGTCTCTGAAGGTGCCAACATGCCAAGCGACCTTGATGCCATCAAAGTTTACAAAGAAAATGGTATCTTCTACGGACCTGCCAAAGCTGCCAACGCTGGTGGTGTAGCCGTTTCAGCCCTTGAAATGAGCCAAAATAGTCTTCGCCTCTCATGGACTCGTGAAGAAGTTGATGGCCGTCTCAAAGACATCATGACAAACATCTTCAACACAGCTAAAACAACTTCAGAAACATACGGTCTTGATAAAGACTACCTTGCAGGAGCAAACATTGCTGCCTTTGAAAATGTAGCAAACGCTATGATTGCACAAGGTATTGTTTAAGATTCATTTGCTTAATCCTCAATCGCTACGATTGGGGATTTTTATGTTGAATCCAAAAAACTCACCATTAACAGTGAGTTTTAACATCAGAATTTATTTTACTTTCATTAGAGCAGATGACAAACATTCAACAATCTCATCAACTGCTTCATCTATGTTTATAGTTCCTTCATCATTCAACATCATGGGAATAAGATAAGAAAAACTCAATGCTAAGATGTAACGAACAATTCTTTCATTTGACCAATTTAGAATAAGTCCTTTTTCTTTAAATTGATTTAAAACAGGGCTAATTGGTTCTATTATAGATTGAACAATAATATTTCCTAACTGGATAGAAAGATTTTTATCAATAAAAGAACGCCCCAAGAGAATTTTAACATGCATTTGATTCTCCTGAATGAAAAAGAGCCTATCTCGAACAATACTTTTTAAAAAGAAGGGAAAAGTTTCTTGATCTACTGTGAATTTTTTTTCTGAGAAATCCGCAATTACTTCTGGAATAACCTGTTCTAGAAAAGTAGATAAAATGGCTTCTAAAATACCTTCCTTTGTTTTAAAGTAACTAAAAACAGTTCCTTCTGACACTCCAGCTCGTTCGGCAATAAGGCTGGACGTTGTATTCTCAAATCCAATTTCTGAGAATAATTTTAAGCTTGATAATAATACTCGACGTTGTTTCAAGCTCAAGTTGCTAACTTCTAACGTCTGAGCATACTTTTGTTCTAAACTTTCCATCGCTAGCACCTCTCTTCTACTCTCTTACTTTTACGACTTTTTTGCCTCGACTGTGTCCCATTTTCAGACTACGATAGGCTTCTCTAACTGACTTTAGAGAAAAGTCATACACTTGATCAATTTTCAGCTGAATCTTCCCGTCTGAGACCATTTCAGCTAAAGTGCTAAAATCATCATATGTGGAATGTCTCGGACCAGTAAACTGAGCACCTTTTATCATAACATAGGGTGAAGGTACTAATGTCCCAATAGCTGTCCCCTTCAAGCCTAAACTAAAAGCCAATCTAACATAATCAGGTCCATAACAATCCAAAAATTTTGTAATAGGCGTTGGACTAGCTGATAGAAGAGCCTTCTTGATATTCTCTTCGTAACTTACTGGTATAGCACCTAAAGACTTCAGATACTCTGCATTTTTCTTACTTGCTATTCCAATCACTGTCGCCCCCTTAGCAACTGCATACTGTACTGCAATACTTCCAATACCTCCTGCTGCAGCTGAAATAACAACAGTATCTCTTGAATTTAAACCGATTCTTCTAAAAGCCCCACCCACAGTTAGAGCAGCTACTCCCATAGTAGCTGCGTGAGTCATGTCGATCATCTCTGGTTTCAATACAATTTCTGATTCATTGATACAAATTTCTGTTGCTAAAGCTCCCCTCTTAGTTCCCAAACCAGGATCGCTAATCATTGTTCCAAACACCTTATCTCCTACTGAAAACCTAGTTACTTCATTTCCAACTTCTGTAATAACTCCAGAAAAATCTCTCCCCACACCTCTTGGAAATAAAGATGATTTAGATTCAAACCAACGACTTGGTTTCCTTAATTTCGTTATAAAAGATAGAAATCGAAGGGGTTTCGCTCCCTCAAAAGTTTTATAATCAATAGGATTTAAACCAACAGCATGAACTTCTACTCTCACCTGATTTACATCCAAGGCTGTAGAGTCTATCTTCAGCAAATCCAAGACCTCTTCGTTACCGAAACGACTGTACTCTATTGCTTCAACAACCATTTTCTTTACTCCTTAATTTCACAAAAATTGAGTGAACACTCATTTTTATAAATTATACTCTTAATTTGTAAGAAAATCAATATTATCGTTTGATAACGATTTATGACATGATACAAATATCCATCATTTCGATTTACCAATATGATTCTTTCAATCTAACTCTCCTCACTTTTAAAGATTCCTTTCCCTTTTTTCCCCCTTGGCACATAAAAAGAAAAACCGCTACTCCTAAGAATAGCGGTTTAATCATGTTCTTAAGCTACTAAAGATAAATTTATGGTATACTAGTGATAATAAATAGTTATCGGTAGGAGAGAGAAAATTTATGAGAGAAAGTTATTCTATAGAACTAGTTAATAAAGGCGATGATGATGATTTTTTAAAAGCATTAAAAATCTATGATAATGTTACTCCAGTTACTATTAAGACTGACCCAAATGACTTTATTTATTGGGTTGACAATCCTATCGAAGAGTTTAGAATAAATATTTTTAAAATATACTGTAATGAAAAACTTATTGGGATGACAATGACTAGTTTTCTTAGTCGCACAAAAACAATGATATTAGAATATATTGCAGTCGAAAAATCATATCGAAAAAATGTCGTATATCTTTCTTGTCTAAATCTGCTCGGACAATATTTCAGTAATGAAAAAAATTACTCCATTAATTACTGGGTCACTGATATCAACAATGATAAGAATGGACAAGGAACTGATTCTGAAAGCAAAATGTTTCAAATAATCCTAGATCTTGAAGGATATAAAAAAATTGATGCCCCGTTTAAAACACCCAGCTTAGGTATGACTGATATACCAGGATTTGAGGCGTACATTATGATTAAATCAACAGATAATATCAAATCACTTTCTAAAACAATATACGGAGGCATAATAAAGTCGATATTCTTTGACTATTACTTCCAATGGTATCAGAAACTATTATCCAAAAATGACTTTTCAGAATATCAAAATGAATTAAGATCAACTTATAAAAAATTAGAAAAAAGTATCGATACAATTTCTGACCCCATCCAGATTTTAGATGAGGGTTATAAAGTCTTTAAGGAAACAACTGGACCTACTCCAATAACTAAATCAAATAATTTGAGTTATATATTAAATGGAATATATATATATTTGGTGACAGCTGTTATATCTTTATCTTTAGGAGTAATATTAAGTCTAATTACTGTACATTTTGCTTTTAGCAATATAACTGATAAAGGTGAAATAATTGCTTCTATCATTGCTGGTACAATGGCAATTCCAGTAATAGGCAGCATTTTCACTAACTTAAATAAGAAAAAATAATAATAATAAACAACTAGCATTTAAACTTTAGTGCTAGTTGTTTTACATCTTATAATGATGTTAGCAGAATGTTTTTTAAAATAATGGATTTTATTTAAAAATTTATCTAGAAATGTAAATTTACTCGCAAAGTTTTCAGAATTGAAAAATCTTAGAGCTAGCGAACTCAAGATATGAAAACCAGCAATTTCGATAATTTCAAAATTGTTTAGCTTCAAAAGGGAAATAATATAATCGAAGGAGAAAATATATATAACATGATTGGAGTCAATGTAATGTGTTGAAACAATTGACATAGGTTTATCATAATAATCAGTGAAAAGATATTCGAAAGAACTACTATTTTCAAATTCTAGAATTAAATCTCCATCTTCCTTAAGCCATTTTTGAAAATTTTCTATAACTTTATAAGAATTGCAATAATTAATTACACTGCCAACACAAATAATAGAGTCAAAATTATTTGTCTGAAAAAGATTAGAGGATTCTAAGTTTCCAATAACTGCATCTTCTATATCTTTAACCTTTTCCTCAGAAATATCCAAGTGTATCATTGGCGATGTGATACCATAAGTATTTCCACCTGAACCTGCATTTAAAATATTTTCAGTATAGTGTTGTTTTTGCAAAAATGAGATAATAGAGTTTTGACTGTATTTATACCAATTATTTATTTCCCATATTTGATCATGTTTATTGTAAAACTCTCTGACTACATCAGGATTAACTTTATCCATTCTCTATTCAATTCTCCTACCGATAACTATTTATTATCACTATACAAAGCACCCAAATAGGTTTATAATAGCATGATTATTGATAAAGGAGATTTTTATGGATTATAAACTTATTTCTACTTACTTAGATTATTGCAAAACTCATAAGCGTTTGAGTTCACACACGATTCGCGCTTATAAGAATGATCTTATGCAATTTTATAACTCAGACTATGATAATGTCGAATCCTATATAGAACAATTGACACAATCTAACATAAAAACGAATACATTAAGAAGAAAAATTGCTTGTATGAAGGTGTTTTATAACTATCTAAAATACCAAAACATAATTGAAGAGAATCCCTTCAATCAATTCCGCTTTCAATTTAGAACTGAAAAAGTATTGCCTAAAACGATTCCGTATGACATTCTGAAAAGCATTTTTATATATTTAGAACAGAAAGTAATTGTATCTAAAACTGACTATCAAAAACAACACGCTGAAAGAAATCTACTAATTATTTCACTTTTACTTTCAACAGGCATAAGAATTTCTGAACTTTGCCACATTCATCTCAAAGACATTAATCTTTCCAATAAGACACTCCATATTATAGGAAAGGGTAAGAAAGAACGTATCTTATTTTTAGGAGATCAAAAAACATTCAATTTATTAGAAACATATATAAATAAAACAAAAAATGAACCCAATGATTTCTTGTTCCCAGGGAAACATTCTCCTAAACCATTGTCAGAGCAAAGTGTACGTTTAATTTTAAAGAGAATCGTTGAACAAAATAGCTTATCTAAAACTATTACACCACATATGTTTAGACATAGCTTTGCGACAATGCTTCTAGATAGTGATGTAGATATTCGATATATTCAACAAATTCTTGGACATAGTTCTATATCAATCACACAAATCTATACTCACGTATCTCATTCAAAACAAAAAGAAATACTTAGTTCTTTTAATCCCGTATCAGTAATTCATTCTGAAATCGAGTAAGAGACATTTCGAAAGTCTACAGTTCACTTCATCTTAAATTAATTTTTGTAGTTCGACTTTAATTAATAGATTTTATACTCAGCAAAAGCAAAAGCATACAACACTTCACTTTGAACCAACATTTATACTATATTCCGTATTAAGGACTCCATAATTGTTTTTCTAAAATACATCTTTCAAATATCCTTAAATATAATAAAAAGAGATGGGTAAAATCTCAATTCCTGAAGAAACTGGAGTAATCTTCCCACAAGAAAACGCATAATATCAAGCTTTCAACACCTGATACTATGCGTTTTTCTGATTTTAAAGACTTTTTAAATCCTAAATAGACTATATTTTAACACTCAAGATCTAACAACCATTTCGATTAGTTAAATCTCTCAATCTTTCTTCTCCAGATTTAAGCATCTCTTTCTCTACCTGACTCCACTCCCCAAAGAGTAACTCTTGAAGAACGGTTGCTGCTGAAGTTGTATTTTCTTTTGAATCATATACACAACTTCTATCTCGTTGATAAATTTGAATTCTTTCAAAGATAGCTAGTTCTTCCAATTGTCGTGTATTATCAACTAGATGATTTACAATGAAATCATGATATTCTTTTGGAGTCGCGCGTGCTTGATTTGGATTGATAGCGTATAGTTCTTCGTATCGGATAAGGGTACTCAGATAGGACAGCTTAGGCTTTGTCGCAATCAATGCTAATTGTACTTCATATCCCTTATTTTTCAATAGTTGTGCTGTTTTCTTTGGAACATCAATTGTTCGTAAGGTTCCCTCTATCAAAAGATTGTATCCCAAATGACTCAATTCTCTTACTAAAGACTCCACCATTTTTCCCGCAAAATCTTTGGTGTATTTTACACTATCTTTGCCATATTCTTGCTGCAGTTCTAAATAGTGTGGATGCTGAGAACGAAAACTATCACCATCTATGATAACAATATTTCCTTGAAATTCTTTCTGTTTAATACGATGAATTGTAGTCTTGCCAGCACCACTTTGCCCTCCAAGCAAAATCGCTATAGGTTGCTTACTGGACTTTTTTCCTCTTGTCAGAGAACGAAGATTCCGTGCCAAAGCATGTTTGAATTCACTATCGGTATAATCTTGGATTTCCATTAGGCTACCATCCGTTTTTCAGATATCTCTAACATACGTTCAATTCCATCCAAATAACCGATATATCTCTCTATTTCATCAAAAGTTTCTACCAAATAGATATTCGTATGAATCAAGTCAGATAGATCATCACTCATTAAAATCCAAGGATTAGATTCATCATCAATGCTAATTCCCTGACTATCTTGATATCGATAGAGTCGAGATAAAAGATTAGCACCTCTTTCTTTCACAATTTCAATTTTTAAAGTCAATTCATAATCTTCAACAGGATTGAGCATTTTATCTTCTCCTACAATATCGACATAAGATACATTAAACTTCTGACAAATGATGTCTATTAATTCGGTAGAAACTGAACTCGTTCCATTTTCATATCGACTCAGACTATTACGTGAAATACCTACAATCCGTGCAAATTCGGGTTGGGTTAAGTCATGTGTTTTACGTAAGGATTTTATGTTCTTTCCAATCATAGCAAACTCCTTTCACTTGATAAGACCATTATAACATTTAGAAAAAAGAAATGCACCATTTTTGGTGCATTTATCGATAGATGCTACTCACATTTCAAATTTTTAGAAATAAATAAAATGGCAAAATTAAAACAATAAGAATTTTAATAATGCTAGATTCTATAAAATAACATTTAAAGGTTATATTCTCCTAAATAACCAGCAATCTTTAACATAGCTTTTTGTAACTTGATATCATCATTACCGTCAATTAAAAGACTCTTATAAAATGTATCTTTATATGTTTCAAAATCTAATTATTACGGGCTTTAATATATACTTAATTTCCTTCACTTCTCCAATATTTGTATGCCTCGCCTGCAACAATTGACTGAAGCAACTTAAATAAATTCTCATCTTGGAATAATTTAACGAAAACTTCATTAGCCGAATTAGAGAGTTCAACAACCCGATCTTCAAATTCTTTTGGAAATAGGGAGTTTTTAAACATCGGAAAATCATTCCCTTTTGCCAAAGAACGCTGTTTTTCTGTTGGATTATTAACCACGTGATTAACAAGCATCTCAAGTATAACACGGTCGTCTTCAGTAAATGTATCTGGGAATTGACTATTAATTTTTTCAATTATTGCAGTTAAGCTATCATTCTCTTCAGGAGCCTTTACAGTTGGATTAATTTTTTCTTGTTGTTTATACTGAGACTGTTCACTAGATGATAAGTCTATAGAACCAAAACCGTCCTGTGTCAACTTGTAATATTCCATACGAATCTTATCTTCGATGTCAACATAATCTACCCCAGGAATTGGTAAAAGATTTATCAAATAAGTAACAAAAATACTCTCTTCCAATAAATCTTTGTCAAAAAGTCTTATAAGTTGGGAAATATAATTGTATTTTTCTTTAAAACCTCTAAGGAGAGTTCTAAATTCATACTGAACTGTATCATCCAGTTCTTTATATCTTTCAATTATCGGTCTAAAGACCGCCGAAAGACGTCCAAGCAATTTTGCATCTTGCTCTATGCTAGCTTTACTATAAAGACCAGAAACTTTAAGAACGTCTTCATCAGTATAAATTTTGTACTTACGAATTTTTTCTTTAGCATCATAAAGCATATTGGGATCAATAGCCTTATCAAGACTGGAAACTTCATAAAATGGCTGAAATGCTTTTTGAATCTCTTCTGCAGTATTTTTAAAATCCAATATAAATGTATCTGATTTATTAGTTGTCGTTCGATTAAGGCGAGATAATGTCTGAACAGCTTTAACCCCACGAAGTTTCTTATCTACAAACATCGTATGTAACAATGGTTCATCAAAACCTGTTTGATATTTTTCAGCCACAATTAAAATATTAAAGTCTGTCCCATGAAAGACTTCTTTTAATTGATTTTCCTTTACATGAGAACCGTCTTTAAGAATGTTTAATCCAACTTCATTGTAGTGATCATCTCCATCGATAACATCACCTGAAAAAGCTACGAGAACTCCTATATCACGATATCCCTTTTCATCAATATATCGCTTAAATTCATTTAAGTAGCGAACTGCAGCCAAACGAGAACTCGTTACAACCATTGCTTTCCCTCTACCACCTATACTATGACGTGTCTTTTCTCTAAACGTCTCAATCATAATCTCAGTTTTCTGAGCAATATTATATGGGTGGAGGTCAGCATAACGAGTGATAATTCGCTTGGCAGTTGAAGGTGGAAGTTTTGGATCATCCTCAACCAACTTAGCTATCTGGTATGCTGTATGGTATGTCATGTAATTTTTTAAGACATCTAAAATAAAGCCTTCCTCGATAGCTTGTCTCATTGAATAAACATGAAATGGTACAAAACTACCGTCAGCTTGCTGAGTTCCAAACATTTCCATTGTTTTCACTTTAGGGGTCGCTGTAAAAGCATAGAATGAGATATTTTCATGACGTCCCTGTCCAAGCAAAATAGTATTTAACTCATCTTCCTCGTCACGTGCTTTTGAAGCTTCTTCCTCATCAAACTCTTCCCACTCTTTTAAAGCATCCTCTGTGTCCGATAAAGCTCTTCTCAATTTTTGAGCTGCTGTCCCTGTCTGTGAAGAATGTGCTTCATCCACAATGACAGCAAAACGTTTACCTTGTGTTGAATCAACCTCTTGATAAATAACTGGGAATTTTTGCAGGGTGGTTATTATGATTTGGCGACCATCATTTATTGCTTTCAACAAGTCCTTAGAAGATTTGTTTTCTCCAATAGTTTCAACTAGACCTGTTGTAGCATCAAATGAAGTAATAGTATCTTGCAACTGCCTATCTAGTACTGTTCTGTCTGTAACAATTATAACTGAGTTAAACAAGGGTTGATTCTGATCATTGTGAATTCTCTGCAAGTGATAAGCTAACCAGGCAATTGAATTAGATTTCCCAGAACCTGCTGAGTGCTGAATCAAATAATGATTTCCAGAACCGTTCTGTTGAGTGTCTTCTACTAACTTTTTAACAACATCTAACTGGTGATATCTAGGGAAAATCAACGTTTTCTTCTCAACCTGTTTTCCAGATGAATTCTTTTCAATCTTAACTTCTAGATTCATAAATCTCTGAATGATATCTAAGAGAGCATCTTTTTGTAAAACATTCTGCCAAAGATAGGCTGTTATATAATCATCATCACGTTCAGGATTCCCAGCACCACCAACATTACCAGCACCATTCGAACCTTGATTGAAGGGTAGAAAATAAGTCTTGTCTCCAGCTAGTTTCGTAGTCATCCATACCTCATGAGTATCAACTGCAAAGTACACAAGAAAACGGCGATTAAATTGGAAAACCAGTTCTTTTGGATCTCTATCAAACATAAACTGTTTTTTTGCATGTTCTACAGACTGATTCTTAAACTGATTTTTCAGTTCAAGAGCTACTAGAGGTATACCATTTATAGACAAGACGATATCAATCGTATTTTTGTTATGAGGGCTATAAGCAAACTGACGTGTAATCGTAGTTTTATTTGCTTGATAGGCAAGACAAAGTTCATCATTTAAACTAGAAGACGGTTTAAATTGTATTACTTTAAATTTACATCCTCTATCCTTTATACCATTACGTAGTACATGTAAAATCCCATGGTTATTAACTTCTTGTTCAAATCTCTTGAAAAAAGAACTTTCAGGATTTACTCCAACTACCTTTTTGTAACGTTCCCACATTTTACTCTGTGTTTCCTGAATATAGGATAAAAGAGCATCTAAGTCGAGACCTTTTGTCGCATCATAGTTTGAGTCTTGAAACTTAGTTTTTATCCACCCACCGTCTTGCGAACTTAACCAAGTTTCGATATCTTGCTCAAAGCGTTTTTCATTATCTTCCATATTATTCCTTATCTTCTTCATCGTTTTCCGATGAACTTTCTTGCTCATCATTTCCTAACACGCCTATCTGAGGAATAGTTGTATTTTGCATTATTTTTGATATACGTTCAACATGAGAATTAGCAATCTCGGCCATAGCAGGTGCAATGGTTTTAGAAATATCAATTCTAGGAATAGTTATACTCTTCATTGCCTTTGCTATTGTTTCTCCTAACAGAATTGCATTGTGGGCCTGTATTGTCTTTGTGTAAGCTTCAACCGCTTTTTGAAATTGTTTCGACATTTCAAGAAGTCCTTGTAGTGCAACAGTTGAACCCTTTGTATTTTGGTAAAATTTCCTTTCAAGTAGCTCATCTTGAATTTTGTGAAATTTATTAGCATAGGTCCGAACTTCATTTTTACAGAACTTCCAATCATTAAAGCTCATTTCTTTATGGTGAGCGACCTTATTTCGGACATTTCTAATCTTCGTTATGACTTCTTCATCAATATCATGCTTAGGTAGTAAGGGCTTTATATTCACTTCCCACAGACTTCGAAATTCTATCTTTTCAGCTATCTTTGAGAATTTTTCGTATAGATTGCTATCTTTGCTAATACCACAAAATTCATAAGATTTACCAACTAACAGCCAATCTTTCGCAAACAAGAGTTTTTCTAGTTGACTCAAATCCAAATCTTCAACATAGGCATTTAAGGTTTGTTTTTTGCGTCCAGCGGTCGCATCTGTCACATCATAGAAATGGTAAATGAAGTAAAAAATCTTTCTTAAGTTGGTTTCATAGTCAAGAAGAGTCGAGTAGCATTTTTTCGCATAGTAAGCTGATAAATCAGCAGAGTAATGAGTTACTTCAAAATGTTGACTCAAGACTCCACTTATCCTTGCTCTAAACTTATCATAGAAACACGTCTTCCTCCAGTGAATATCAACTGTTGCTTTTAGTCGACAATGAAGGATATTATCTGATTTTCTGATGATTGTTTTAAATTGTAGCGGGTTATCCTCTGGGAAATAGTAAGTAAGCGTATTGGTTTTCTCTAACCGATTGATGTCATGAACCCTTTCAAAGGATTTCCAAAACAGCTGGCGTAAGTCTCCGTCTTGGATTTTTGGTTTTAACAATAGTTCAAAATCAACTTTCATAGACTTCCACCTGCTTTTTCCCTGTCACATATTCATAAATTATTGATTTTTTATAATACTCATATTCGGATATAAGATTTTCTTTTTCTATAATTAAAGTATCAATTTGAGACATCTTTTGATCAAGATAGTTTACAATTTTAGATTGCTCAGATAATGAAATTGGAAAAGAAATAGGTAATGATAATATAAAATCAGGATTAGCCCTTGGCATTTTCACTCCATAAGACGCCCCTCTTACTGGTTGTAAAATCTGTTCAGAAATTAATTTGTACATGAATAGTTTACGCTTAATTTTAATATCATTAAACACCAATAATTCACCTGTCCCATGTCCATCAAAATCAGCTAAAGCTACCTTAGCAAGGTAGGGACGTAATTTGCTAAACACAATATCACCTTGTTTTATAACTTGTTGTCTTCCGTTTTCGACTTCAGTCAATAAATCGATATATCCTGGTTTATATGAAACCATTTTTTCTAAAGCTAAAAAATTCTGGCCTCTCTCATAAGACGTTTTTTCATTTCTTAACTTTGATATATTTTTAATTTTTGCAACTTCCCATCCCTCAGGAATTTCATCAATCCAATCAATCTCGGTAGAAACCATTTTTACATCTTTATTAATACCATTAGTAACAATTTCCGAAATTAAAGACTGTTTGTATGATTTTAACTCTGCAATCGTTTGTTTCGTATCTGTAATAATATCATCAATTAGAGCGGTCTTTTCATCAAGAAATTTTGCAATTCTTTGTTGTTCGGAAATAGGAGGGATTGGGAGCTGAATTCTTTTTCCTCTTTCCCAGTTAGTTGACCATAAATCAGCAACAATACCAGTTCCCCAACGATAAAACTCTTCTGCAAAACCATAGTTTTTCAGAAGATAACCTACAAACTTACCATTAAGTTTTTCCCCTCTTGGTATCATAACAAGGTTGATTAAACTAACCGAACCATCAAACTCTGAAACTCCTGAAGACATTTTTCTATCCGAACGAGAATTTACTACAAAATCACCTTTTTTTACTAATTTTCGATTTGAATGGTCATCTGATTTTGCTGCACTTTCTAACTGAGGCACAATTCCATGTTTAGTAACTGATAGCGGAGAAAAATCAAAATCTGAAACTTTCATATTGCGTTGGGAAAAAACTTTTGAGATAGTCGAAACCTCCCAGTGCTCAGGAATCTCACCTATCCATTCTACACCGCTGTCCTTCAACTTTCTCATCCCAATTCCTCCACGCCGTTACTACTCAGAGCTTCAAAATTCTTCACAATTTTCTCCTCCAGTGCTTTGATACGCTTTGCGATAACCTCAGAACTTTCTGGCGCTTGATATTTGTAAAACAAACGTGTAAATGGAATCTCAAAACCAATCTTTGTTTTACTTTTATCAACCCAACCGTCTGGATTGAAAGGCAGTACCTCTCTATTGATGTAAGTATCAATATCTTCTGTCAGAGGAATATCCTCAGTATCACGCTTGCTAGTATCAGGTTCTGGTTTCCCATTTTTCTTTCTGATAATATTGCCACTTTCATCATATAGAGGTGTTTCAACAACAACTTTTTGATAACCAAAAAAATCATTATTAAATACTTTAGACTCTACTACCGAATCTTCTTCAGTATAAATTTTATTAGCAAATTCACCATAAGCCTCTACAATTAGTTCTCGACGTTGCTTATCAATATCAACCTTCTTATCACCAATATTTTTACGACGCTTAACAAACGCTTTACTTGCATCTAATAACTGCACTTTACCTTGTCGTTCTTTACTTTTATTTTTAGTGATAATCCAAATATAGGTAGAAATTCCTGTATTATAAAACAAATCAGTCGGTAGTTGAATAATAGCTTCCAGCCAGTCATTCATAATAACATGTCTACGAATTTCTGATTCTCCACCTCCTGCATTTCCAGAAAATAGAGCTGAACCATTATGGATAATCGCCATACGACCTGAATCTTTTAATTTAGCAATGCCATTTAGTTGGAAAAGAAGTTGACCATCTGAAATCTTAGGTAAACCGACCCCAAAACGGCCTTGTTCTCCTAAGTCTGCCTCTGCCTTGACAGCACTCTGATCTTTCTTCCAATCGATACCAAATGGTGGGTTTGAAATCAAATAATCAAAAGTATAACCTGAAAAAGCATCTTTTGAGAGAGTTGATCCTAAGGCCATATTATCTGGATTTCCTCCACGAATCATCGTGTCTGCTTTTGCAATAGCATAGGTTTCTGGGTTTAACTCTTGACCAAATGTTGTTACATCTGCATTAGCATCTAACGCTTTAATTCGCTCCATCATAGCTGAAAGCATTTGAGAGGTTCCCATTGTCTGATCGTAAATAGTTCTTACAATAGCTTTATCTGATGTTTTTTCATCAATCAAGAGGATATCTGTCATGAGATAAATAATATCTCGACTAGTAAAGTGTGCTCCAGCACCTTCTCCATAACTTTCTGAAAAACGACGAACGAGTTCCTCAAAAATGTAGCCCATGTCTGTTGAAGTGACTGTATCCGCACCCAGGTAGGCCTTTTGACTATTAAATTCTTGAATCACTGAATAAAGAGCATCATTATTCTGCATTTTAGTGATTTCCTTATCGAATTCAAAGTTCTCTAAAATATCTTGTACGTTTTCTGAGAAACCATTAATAAATGACCTAAAGTTTTCTTCAATATTCTCAGCATCAGACAGGAGTGTATCAAAAGTAAAGTTGCTAGTATTATAGAAACTATAGCCTGAAGCATCCGTTAATTTTCGGTTTTTAATCTGTTCAACTTTGATAGTTTTTACATTCTCCACAGTTTCCAAAACAGCTCTTCGTGTAGGAAGCAATGTATCATGAAGTCTTTTAATGACTGTCATAGGTAGTATTACCTTACCATACTCATGTGGTTTATATAGACCACGTAGAATATCAGCTGTGCCCCAAATGAGAGCAGCCTTTTTTTGAATATTATTTGTAGTTTGCTTTTGATGTTCATTTTCCGTTTTAATGTTCGACATTATTCTACTCCCACTTAAATAAATTATTAAAAAACTTGTAATCGCTTTTATTATATCATATTTTATGTAACATTAAAAATTTAAAAAAGCCACTAATGATAGTGACTTAGATGGGATATATTCTTTTTATTTCTCACTAAATTAATCTAATAATTCTAATATCCTTTCAAAAGGGATATATTCTCTAATTATTTTACAACGAGTTGATGCGTTATTGTGATTAGAAATTTCTCCTATTACTTCTTCTATAAGTTTTGAATCTACACCCAATGTTTCAGCTAACCATAGTAATGTTTCAGGTCTTCCAAAATGATTATACATTTTCTTTGAACTATTACTAGGTTCATGCGCAAAGTTATCTTTTCCTTTTGTCGGATAATGAAGAGCCCATACAGTTAGGTGCTCTCGTTGACATGACCACCATTTGCCATTTATTTGTCCAAAATCATTATCATATTTATTTGACAAGGGTGTATCAATCGGTAACATACTTATTTTTCTTGCAAATTCTAAAACATCCATATCTTGAGTTTCATTATGCATAAAAATTTCCTCACCATTTCTTTCTAAATCAATTTTAAGATTTATAAAATAAAAAGATAATCCCACATATATTATAAAAAAATAAATACATTTTTTCAAACCATTAACATTATATTATTTATAAAAAACTATATATGAATAACTTTCATAAATATTAAAGTAAAGTTATCGTCTATTGAACAAAAAATTTCAATCTAAATAAATTCAATAATTACCTTTAAAATCTGTAGGCGTTTGATCATATCCATTCATTCTTTCTATTCATAAAAATGAGATTTTTATCGTTTAACTTACGTTACCAACATTTTGAACACCGATAAGAAATGTCTATTCCATATCAATAAATTGGTCAAAATTCATACCATAATAACTATTTATAAATAATACTTCCTGATACCAAGTACATTAGTTATTTATTGCAAATTTAAAGAAATAGAATTATAGTTTTGTAAAGTTAAAGGAATCATATAAATATTCGATCCACCTTCAGAAAAAGCTCCTTGGAAATAAATTTCTACTTCTGATTTATTTTTTAGCGCTTCGTTTACAATTTTCTTATTGTAATCATTTAAATGATTCTTATTAAATTTAAACTTTAACTTTTTATCATTGTTCAACGTATTTGAATCAAGAGAGCTAAAAAAAACGTATACTAAACCAGGTTTTTGGATTGACTCCCAAAACTTAGCCTTACCATAAAAAATATGAAATTCATTAAACGGCAAATCTTTAGAAATCATATAAAAAAGATTATTTAAGGTACTTCTACAATGTGTATTCTTTATTCTTTTAACATTCTGCTCTCTATTATTCCGTTTATTTACATATGCTTGGAACTCTTCTTCCGTTTTGAAAGATTCAAGTGAAAGGTTTTGATTTAATTGAAAATTAAAATCAAGTTTAATTTCAGAATCATTGTTAAAATTTATATCGTTATAAATTGAAATCATAGAATCTAGTAACGAAATTCTATTTTGCTTGTTTTTTGTTAAAGTCGAATGATTGTTAGCAGACTTTACAAAAATAGCTTTAGGCATCTTTTCAGACACATTCTCAGTGTTAGATGTTGTTTTTTTACCATGACTTTGAACTGTATTTCCTAAAGTAATAATTTTCTTGTCTTGTATACATTTATAAGCATAAGTCCTATCACTGTCTACTCTACTCTGCTTTTCAGATTGATTTACTTCTTTACAGCCAGCTATATGTGGAAAATTATGATTACTAATATAAAAATATGGTCCCATTTTTGAATTTTTGTCATTCCATACAGAACAACTTAGTGGGACACCACAATTCGGATCACAACACTTAAATTGGTTATACAAGTGATTAGGATACTTATTTTGAAATAATCTAACATTAGTTTTTACTAATATGTATCCTTCGATTAAAGTACTCTCCGCTCTTTCAACCATAATTTATACCTTTGTCTTTCTATATATTCATTATACCACTTTAATTATTAAAAACCCCACCAAGAAAATTCCTAGTGGGGTTTTAGTGGGGAACAGTTTAGTTCTCCATTTTTTAAAATCGCTTTATGATATCAGAAAGACCATTAAATTGGGCTTCCGCAATCAAATTGCGATACTCTATTATTTAAGAGTAACTGAAGCTCCAGCTTCTTCCAATTTAGCTTTGATTTCTTCAGCTTCTGCAGTTGCAACGCCTTCTTTAACAAGTGCTGGTGCACCGTCAACAAGTTCTTTAGCTTCTTTAAGACCAAGACCTGTGATTTCACGTACAACTTTGATAACGCCAACTTTTTTGTCGCCTGCAGATGTCAATTCAACGTCGAATGAATCTTTAGCAGCACCAGCGTCAGCAGCACCAGCTGCAGCAACAGCTACAGGAGCAGCTGCAGTTACACCAAATTCTTCTTCGATAGCTTTTACAAGG
The DNA here is from genome assembly GCF_016658865.1 of Streptococcus mitis. Taxonomy (NCBI): domain Bacteria; kingdom Bacillati; phylum Bacillota; class Bacilli; order Lactobacillales; family Streptococcaceae; genus Streptococcus; species Streptococcus mitis. The sequence continues at coordinate 834,153 of NZ_CP067992.1, read as the reverse complement.
TCGTTCAATTCAAGGATTGAAGCTTCTTTAATTTCAGCAATAATGTTTTCAATGTTCAATGCCATTGTTATTTCCTCCAAATATGTTTTAAATTTATAATAGGTTTTCGTAGCTAGGCTACGCTGCGTAGCTTAAGATTAAGCTGCGTCTTCTTTGTTGTCTGCAACCGCTTTGACTGCAAGAGCAACGTTGCGCACTGGCGCTTGAAGTACAGAAAGGAGCATAGAAAGAAGTCCTTCGCGGTTTGGAAGAGTTGCAAGAGCAAGAATCTCTTCTTTAGATGCGACAGCGCCTTCGATTGCACCACCTTTGATTTCAAGTGCTTCAGCGTTTTTAGAAAAGTCGTTCAAGATTTTCGCTGGTGCGATAACATCTTCGTTAGAAAATGCTACTGCAGATGGTCCAACAAATACAGATGCAAGATCTTCAAGACCAGCTTTTTCAGCTGCACGACGCAAGATTGAGTTTTTAATAACTTTATACTCAACTTCGCTTCCACGAAGCTCACGACGAAGAACTGTATCTTGCTCAACTGTCAAACCACGAGCGTCTACAACGACGATAGATGCAGCAGCTTTCATTTTTTCAGCTACTACGTCAACTAGTTCCGCTTTTTTAGCAATAATTGCTTCACTCATTAGTGTGTTCACCTCCGTTATTATTTTGCTTGGGGAATTTTTCCAAAAGAAAAACGCGCCCAAACCTAGACACGAAAGTACAATACGCTTCTTTTTACATGATACGTTTTGTCCTCGGTAGGATATTTATGAGTCGAGCTCCCCTACTGTCTTAGGCAGTTTTTTCAAACCGTATATAAGTATAGCATAGTCAAAAAAAGAATGCAAGATTTTTGCAAACTTTTTTTAAAATTTTTTCGTGATTTTTCTTCTAAAGTTCTACTGTCAGAACTTGACCTTGCTTAACAACCTGTTCTCCAGCGATATAAACATCATCAACATCACTGGATTTAACAGCATAGACGAGATGAGAAAGCATATTTTCCTGAGGTTGGAGATGAATTTTCCCTTGTGGTTGAATAACGAGAAAATCTGCCTGTTTACCTACTTCCAGACTTCCTATCTGATTTTCCATTCCTAGGACCTTAGCCCCTTCGATTGTTAGTGCCTTGAGGGCTGTTTCGATCGGGAATTGGCTGGCATCCCCACTCTTCATTTTCTGTAGGAGAGTGGCGGTCCGCCCTTCCTCAAACATATCTAGATTGTTATTGGAAGCAACCGAGTCAGTCGCAATTCCTACTGCCACTCCTGCTTTTTGCAGTTGAATGATAGGAGCAATCCCTGATGCCAATTTGAGGTTACTGATAGGATTGTGAGCGATAGCCACTTGAGAAGTTGCCAAACGTTCAATTTCTCTCTCGTTTAATTCGACCCCGTGAGCAAAGACAGATGGATGATCTAAGTAACCCAGTTCTTCTAAAAAGGCTAGAGGACGTTTGCCGTATCGTTTCAGGATAATTCCTGACTCCTCCTTGGTCTCCGCAACATGGATATGGATAGGAATATTCAGCTCTTTTGCCATATCTAAGCTTTCTGCCAGCAAGTCTCTACTACAGCTGTAGGGAGAATGTGGGGCTACCATAACCTTGAAATTTGGATTTTTATAGCCAATAATTTCCTCAATGATTGCTCGAGTTCTGCTTATAGTCTCAGCAGTTGTCTCTGCCTCTGAAGAAAAAAGGGTCGGTGAGAAATAACAACGCATCTTGGAACCTTTCACTGCCTGATAAATCCGTTCAATATCCACACCATTGGGATTATACATATCATTAAAAGTTGTTGTTCCTGACTGGAGCATCTCTATCAGAGCTTCTTTAACCGCCTTGGTAGTTATGTCGGGAGTAAATCCTGCTTCTGCAGGCCAGATATAGTCATTGAGCCATTCATGGAGATTACTATCATCTCGGATTCCTCTCAATCCTGTCATAGCAGAGTGGGTATGGCAATTGACCAATCCAGGCATGATCCAGGCTCCCTGATAGTCTATAATCTGCTCAGCTTGCTCTAAAATCTCTGACTCCTCTTGGCCGACATAGACGATTTGAGAGTCCTTAACGGCTAAGATACCATCCAAATAAATATGGAAATCTTGGTCACAAGTCACAATATTTACATGCTGATAGACTTTCATTGTTTTCTCCTTCTAAGACCCTGATTTTTTCTAGCTATTGTAACAAAAAAGTCACCCGAAGGCAACTTTTTTTGTCCATAAGATTTCAAAATAGAAAGGATTATTCAGAGCTAAAATCTGAAGCTTTTTGCATTTGGTAATACTTGCCCTTTCTAGCCATGAGGTCATGATGGTTACCATGCTCAACAATATCACCATCTACCAAGACAAGAATCAAATCCGCATCCTGAATGGTTGACAAGCGGTGGGCAATGATAAAACTTGTGCGCCCCTTCATGAGTTTGGTAAAGGCATCCTGAACCAGTACTTCTGTCCGTGTATCGATGGAGGAAGTCGCCTCGTCTAAGATAAGAATCTTAGGGATAGCTAGAAAGACTCGGGCGATAGTCAAGAGTTGGGCTTGGCCGACAGAGAGAGATTCTCCTGCATTTTCCAACTTAGTATCGTATCCCTGCGGCAACTGTTGGATGAAAAAATCTGCATTGGCTGCTTTGGCAGCAGCAATCACCTGCTCCCGACTGGCTTCAGGATTTCCAAAGGCAATATTGTCATGAATAGTTCCTTGCTTGAGCCAGGTTTCTTGGAGCACCATCCCAAACTGCTGTCTCAATGACGCTCGGGTATAGTTGTAAATGGAATGACCATCTAACAATATATCTCCCGAGTTAATAGGATAAAAACGCATGAGGAGATTGATAAGAGTTGATTTTCCGGCACCTGTCGGACCAACGATGGCTACCTTGCTACCAGCTGGGATATCGATAGACAAGTCCTTAATCAAGACCTTCTCAGGATGATAGCCAAAAGAAACATGTTTAAAGGAAATAGCCCCCTTGACTTGGTCACTGGTCATGACTTCCTTACCTGTTTCAGCCACCTCAGGACTCTCTAAGACAGCATAGACACGTTCTGCACAAGCGAGAGCACTTTGCAATTCGGCTAGAACTGAAGAAATATCGTTAAAGGGCTTGGTGTACTGTTGGACATAGTTCAAAAAAGTCACTAAACGCCCAATGGTCAGTGTGGATCCCATCATGATACGATAAGCTCCTACTCCAGCTAGAAGGGCATAAATGAGCGAATTTACAAATCGAGTCGAAGGATTGACCGTTGAAGAATAAAAGATGGCTGACTGAGAATAGTCTGCGTAGTTATCATTAGCCTCATGCAATCTTTGGATAAACTCTTCCTGAGCATTGAAGGACTGGATAATGGTCTGTTGGCTAAGCGATTCTTCAATCAACTGGGTCTGAATCCCTCTTGTCTCCGTTTGCTTTTGGAAGAGATGATAGGATCTCTTGGCAATAAAGTGTGAAATTACCATGGATAGTGGCGTCAACAGCAAGACCAAGAGGGTCATGAGGAGATGAATTTGGAGCATGGCTAGAATGCTGACTAAAATCATCAAGACACCAATGAAAAATTGGTTAAAAATCATAGTCAAGCCAGCTGCCAACTGTTCGATGTCTGTGGTCACACGACTGACCATCTCTCCACTTCCTTGTCGATCCACAAAAGCAATTGGTAACCGATGGAGCTTATGGATGATTTGCTCTCGCAAGTCTCTGGTATAAGAGAAGATTAGGCGATTATAGAGAAGAGGATTGACCCACTGTACAAGGGTATTTCCTATGACCACCAAGATCATTTGGAGAAAAATCTGCCAAAAAACTGGTGAAGAACCAGCCACCAGGACTTGGTCAATGACCTGCCCAATCAAGATAGGAAGATAAATTGATAAGCCAACCTGGGCAATAGTTCCTAGAAAGACTAGGAAAAGGAGGAAGGGATGGCTTGCTAAATCTTTTGCCAAACGTTTGAGCGTCTGGTTTGCAGTTTGTTGTCTCATACTAGTCCTCCTTACCATGTTGGGATGCATTGATTTCGCGATAAACTTGACTGGATTTCATCAAGTCCTCGTGCTTGCCGATAGCTAGGAGCTCCCCTTTTTCCAAGAGGAGAATCTGGTCAGCCATCTGTAGTGTCGAAGTCCGTTGAGAAATCAAAATTAAGCTTGTATTTGGCAAATTTTCTCGAATAGCTTTCAAGAGCCTAGACTCGGTAATGGTGTCGAGGGCCGAAGTCGCATCATCTAGGATGAGAAATGGAGCTTGGCGCAAGACTGCTCGAGCGATCGACAGTCTTTGTTTTTGACCGCCCGAGAAATTTCGTCCTCCTGCCTCAACTATGGCATCCAAGAGTCCTTCCTTTTCACTGACAAAATCCTTGGCTTGCCCGATTTCCAAGGCCTGCCAAAGTTCTTGATCCGTTACTTCTTGATTGAAACCTAGAGTCAGGTTGGAACGAATGGTTCCTTTAAAAAGTTCGACCTTTTGGGGCACATAGGAAATCCAAGACCGCCACTGCTCAAGATTAAGAGGACTACGTCCATTTCTATAAAGGTCAATGCTCCCCTTGTCTGCTGGGTAAAGTCCAAGTAAGACTTGCACCAAGCTTGATTTACCAGAACCCGTCCCCCCAATGATACCAAGGATTTGCCCTTGCTTCATATCAAAAGAAATGCCTCTCAGAGAAGGCTGGGCCGCATCTGGATAGGTAAAGATCAGTTCTTGGACTTGTAAAACCTCCTCGCTGGTAGCTTGCTTTTGTTCTAACTCTGAATGGATATCCTCTGGAGATTCTGCAAAGACTTCCTCGATTCGCTTGGCTGAAATATAGGACTGGTTGAGGGAATTTATCAGCATGGCGAGCTTGACCAATTCCACTAAAATCTGCAAGAGGTAGTTGATAAGGGCAATCAGGGCACCTTGACTGAGTAAACTTCCTTGAATAGAAATATAGCCCTGCCAGATGATGACGAGGAGAGTTCCATTAACAATCAGATAAGTCAGAGGGGTTAATAAACTAGACCAGAAACCCGTCTTTTCTTGCAGTCTCGCATAGACTTGGTTAAGGGTTTGAAAAATCTGTAACTCTCGTTTTTCTTGTCCAAAAGCACGAATGACCCGCATCCCTTGTAATTGCTGACGTGTTTCCTGAACTAGTTGGTCCGTTTTCTTTCTCAGACTACTGTAGAGAGGATTGACCAATCGAGATAGGCCTACAATAACAATGGTCAGAATGACAACCATAACCAAGAACCAGAAAGTCAGCTCAGACGAGATGCGATAGGCCATAAAAATTGCCCCAAAAACAATAATAGGCGCTCGCAAAAAGAGACGCAGGAATTGATTGATACCAGTCTGAATCTGATAGGTGTCCGAAGTCAAGCGAGTCACTAAGCTTGAAGTTGTCAGACGGTCTCTGCTGTTCTTGGGTAAGGAAAGAATATGACGATAAAGGTCGTCTGTCAGTTCTTTGGCAAAACCAACCGCAGCCTTAGCTGAGTAAAACTGGGCTACCAAGGCCACTAAAACGCCAATCACGGCAAAGATAAGGAGCAGGCCAATCTGCATCCAGAGGTGTCCTTGATCTCTCTGGGGCAAGGATTGGTCAACAATCCCTGCAATCACCATGGGAACAAGAAGCTCAAACACAGCTTCTAATAGCTTGAACAAGGGTGCTAAAATCGATTCCTTAATGTAGGGTTTAAAGTAAGATAGTAAGTGTTTCATAAATCCCTTCTATTTTCTAAAATGAAGAAAGTGGGAAGCCCCCACCCTCTCAATTTTATTTGTTTAAGTATGGCAATAGATAGCCATATCCTGCTTCGTCCATCTCATCCTTGGCCACAAAGCGTAAGGAAGCAGAATTGATACAGTAACGGAGGCCACCTAACTCCCGCGGTCCATCTGTGAACACATGACCCAAGTGAGCATTTCCTGACCGAGAACGAACTTCGATTCGCTCCATTCCATGGCTCAGGTCTTTATAGTAGTGAATCAACTCTTTGGAAATCGGACTGCTAAAACTTGGCCAACCACAACCTGAGGCAAACTTATCCTTGGCAAAAAAGAGTGGCTCACCTGTCGTAATATCTACATAAATGCCCTCTTCAAAGGTTTGGTCATAGGCATTACTAAATGGAGCCTCTGTAGCAGCTTCTTGGGTGACACGGTAAGACTCAGCTGACAAACTTTCTTTCAACACTTCTTGACTAGGCTTTTCATAATTTGAGGCGTCAATCAATGGCTTCTCAGCATCGGTCACATCGATATGACAGTAACCGGAAGGATTTTTCTTGAGATAGTCTTGGTGGTAGTCTTCAGCTAAAATGTAGTGGCGAAGTTTCTCCACTTCTACTGCAATCTTTCGACCCAGCATACGCTCCTGCTCCTGCACCACCGTGTAGATAGCTGGTAGGTCTGCTTCATCTTGATAATAAATCCCTGTCCGATATTGGCGACCACGGTCATTCCCTTGCTGGTTAGTAGACAATGGATCAATGACACGGAAATAATAAAGTAAAATCTCTCTGAGTGATACTGTCTTCTCATCATAAATCACTTGAACCGTCTCTGCATGGTCTGTTTCCTTGATTAGTTGATAATTGGTTGTTTCAACTTGCCCATTAGCGTAGCCAACACTAGTTGCTAACACTCCAGAAATTCGTGAAAAATACTCCTCTAGGCCCCAAAAACAACCACCTGCTAGATAAATTTCTGCCATCTTTATTTCTCCTTTATCAAGTCTTTAACTCGAATTCTTTTCAAAAAAAGGATAGGAAGCCCTCTGGTCAAGAGTTTCCCCATCCTATCTTCTATTCTTTATTTTGCTTCTACACGGACACCTTGGGTATCAACTTTCAAATCATGTAGTTTGCCTTTGAAGGGTTGCTTTTCCAATTCTGCCTTAATCGCCGACATCTTGTCATGAGAAGCCAAGACCATAACTGTCGGCCCGGCACCCGAAAGATAGGTTGCATAGGCACCATTTTCTTTGGCTACTTGCTTAATCGTCGCAAATTCTCTCACCAAGTCCTGACGGTAACGTTCGTGGAAGAGGTCTCCCTCGATTGCTTGCCCAGCTGTCACCATGTCTCCTGCCAACAAGGCAGCAACCGCCACATTGGCGATAGAACTAGCAGCAACAGCTTCCTTATAGGACAATTTCTTAGGTAAGACACCACGGCTGTCGCGAGTGCGTAATTCATAGTTAGGAATGTAAGCTAGAAAATCACACTCTGGGAAGTCAGCCACGATAGCTGAAACTTGTCCATCAACAGAGCTTGCAATAACGAGATTACCATAAATGGCTGGAGCCACATTGTCTGGATGCCCTTCAATCTTGGTCGCCAACTGCAACTTTTCATGGTCAGATAAGTTGAGCTTTCCTAATTGGTTGGCTAGTTCAATCCCAGCAACAATAACCGAGCTTGAAGAACCCAGACCACGCGCCAAAGGAACATCACTAGTCATTTTCAAACGTCTTGGTTGCAAGTCTGGTACAATTTGCAAAGCGATTTTGAGCAAGAGATTACGCTCATCATGAGGAATCCATTTGCCAATTTGGTGTTCAATCAACCACTCATCTCGTTCTTCGCAGACCTCAATTTGAAGATACTTGGTTACAGCTACACCGACCGAGTCAAATCCTGGCCCGATATTGGCACTGGTTGCAGGTACAATAATCTTCATCTTATTCTCCTAGCACCTTGAAGGTATTCAAGAGGTCGAATTCTGAAACCTTCTTCAATTCAGCTGAAACATTCTCAAGTTGGGCTTTATTAATCTTATGAGTGATAATCACAACACGCGCCTTATCCCCTTCTTTTCCATCTTGGAGGATTTGCTTGAAGGAAATATCTTGAGCGTTGAAGATTTCAGCCAATTTCAAGACCTGACCTTTTGAGTCTGGAGCCAAGATTGAGAAGTAGTAGTTTGCTTTAACATCCTCAGGATTTGCCAAGACCAAGTCACGGCTATATTCGTTGAAGTCTTTGCCAATGGTTCCATCATTCAAGCGACGAACGATACGGACAATATCCGCCACAACACTTGTTGCAGTTGGTTTTTGACCCGCACCTGGTCCATAGTACATAGACTCGCCGATACCGATAGATTCTACAAAAACAGCGTTCATTACGCCATTCACACTGGCAAGTGGATGCGCTTTAGGAAGAAAGGTTGGAGTCACTTCTGCAGCAATTCCTGAAGGAGTTTCCTCAATAGAACCAACCAATTTCACTACATAGCCAAGTTCTTGAGCTACAGCTACGTCTTCTGGTGTGATATTGCGGATTCCCTTGTGGGCTACATCGTCAAAGGCAACCTTCATACCAAAGGCAAATTGGCTCAAAATCACCATCTTGTAAGCTGCATCAATCCCATCTACGTCATTTGTCGGGTCACTTTCTGCAAAACCAAGTCTTTGAGCTTCCGCAAGAGCATCATCGTAAGACCATCCTTCTTCCACCATCTTGGTCATCATGAAGTTAGAAGTTCCGTTGACTACTCCAAGTACGCGCGTGATTTTATCAGAAGCCAATGAATTTGCTAAAGTACGAAGAATTGGAATCCCACCAGCTACTGCTGCTTCGTAGTAAAGTGCTACCTTGTTAGCTTTAGCGATTTCTAACAACTCTGCGCCATGGACAGCCAAAAGATCCTTATTAGCAGTAACAACGTGTTTCCCAGCTTCCAAGGCACGAGTGATAAAGGTTTTAGCTGGTTCGATACGTCCCATCAATTCCACTACGATTGTAATGTCTTGATCTAACAAAATATCATCCACATTGGTTACAAAGTTAAAGTCATTCCCTGCTGCAAGCAAGCGATTCTTTTCATCTTCATCCTTGACCAATACCTTAGAAACTTCAATATCTGAATGTGCTGATTGATTGATTTTTTCTCCATTTTCCTTTAGGAGGAAAGGCACGCCACTTGCAACGGTACCAAATCCTAGTAAAGCAATTTTAACTGTCATGTTTGTCTCCTCGAAATTTTCTAATATAGCTATTATAACAGAATTTTGTGAAAATTCCTATTATAGTAATTCACTATTTCAATCTAGAAAAGAAAAAACGAATCCCATGATTCGTCTTTCTTGATAGATGAAAATTGATTTTTAAAATTATGAACCAATCTTTTGCAAATTAAGCACTGCATCGTGATTCATCAAGACTTGACCATACTCTTGCAAAACTGAGCGACTGATGTCACTATCGTCCGCAAACTCGCGCATACGAGCCAAAAGCCATGCTGGATATGGACTTGGATGATTTTCAATATCCACTAAAATGGTCAAATAATAGCGCTCGTTCATCTTGTAGAGTTCAGAAGTTTCCATCTCAAAAGTCACTGTCTTGGCAAAAGCAACCAAGTCAGCCAACTTAGCAAAAGAAAGGATGTAGTAGATGTAAGGCTCTTTCTTGTTTTCAGCTTCTTGTTCAGCCTGTTCCTGCTCTTCTTCCTTGGCTTCAACTTGCTCTAAAGATTGAATGGCTTCAATATCATCCTTGGTTTTGTCTGCGATGCTTTTTTCTAAGGTTTTAATAAACTCATCTGGCGACATTTGAGCCAATTCTTCCATATCTGGCAAATCCGATAAGTCTTCAAAATCTAGATTTTGGTCAATCTTTGACTTGGTCACAAAGACATCGACCTTATCAGGTTTTGGAGTCACACGGAAGCTCAACATACCTGTATCCAAAAAGCTCTCAGGCATCTCTAACTCATCCAAGATGGCATAAAAGAACTCTTCTGTTTTTTCTTGAGGAACGAGAAAGTCAGCAATCTCCATGCCACGATCCATCAAATCCTCTAAAGACATCGTGATTTTCAAAGTTGTATCACTAATTTGTTTCATTTTCATTGCTAGTAACCTCATACTTTCAGTTCTATCTATTATACTAGATTTTTACGATTTTATCAAAAGAATAAAGCGAGAATGTGATATAATACTAGAGACCATTTTACAATACAAGAAAGAAAGTACAATGAAAAATATAAAAGTTAATGCACTGGCTAGCTTACTAGTCAATGTTCTCAATATCGTTTTTCCACTGATAACCAATCCTTATCTAACGCGGATTCTCAGCAAATCCAACTACGGTTATTTCAATACCGCCAATACCTGGGCTAGCTTTGTCATTCCACTAGCTGCCTTTGGAATATACAACTACGGAATTCGAGCTATCAGTAAGGTCAAGGACGACAAAGATAAGATTAATTATGTCTTCTCCAAGTTATTCTATATATCTGTAATTACTTCTGTCCTTACAACAAGTATCTATTTTTTGTTTATTTACCTAGATAATAGTATTGAAAATTTAAAAGAGCTCTACTACATACTTGGTGTCCAGGCTCTCTTCCAATTCCTTTATATCGAGTGGATGAACGAGGCTTATGAAAACTATGCCTTCATCCTTTACAAGACATTGATTATTCGGATTGCCATGCTGGTTGCTATCTTTACCTTTGTAAAAACTCCAGATGATATCGTACCTTATGCAATTATTATGAGTGCAACAACTATCCTCAACTACCTGCTCAGTTTTCTTTGGATCAAGAGAGAAGTTTCCTTTGTTAGAATCGGTCTTGTCGAATTAGTCAAAGCATCTAAACCGCTATTGACCATGTTGCTTCTAGCTAATGCCAATATGCTCTACACCTTACTCGATAGAATGTTTATCACCAAAGGTCCTGATGAAAACTATATTTCTTATTATACTATTGCTTCCAGCATCGTTATGTTGATTGCCAGTGTCTTGAGTGGAGCTATCAACGTCAGTATTCCACGTCTCGGCTACTATCTCGGTAAGAAAGACTACGAATCTTATAAAAATCTTCTGAACCAAGGAGCTGCCCTCTTTTACTTCCTTATCATTCCAACCAGTATTGGAATGATGGTGTTGGGAAACTACGCGGCAGTTATCTACTCTTCTGAAAAATACCTTGAAGCAGGTATTGTGACTAGTGTCTTCGCCTTTCGTACCATCATCTGGGCTATTGAATTGATTCTCGGTAAACAGATCATCTTCATCAATGACCACGAAAATCGTTTAACAGCCTTTTACTTTATTGGTGGCGGAGCTAATATCCTACTCAACAGTCTCTTGTATTTCAATAATATTTTTGCACCAGAGTACTACATTGCTACTACTATTATTGCAGAAACTGTAGTTGTTCTACTGGAAATTTACTTTATCAAAAAACATCAGCTACTTGATTTAAAAGAAATCTTTACTACTTTAACACGCTATACTATTGTATCGCTCGGATTCATTCCAATTTATTTCACTTTTAAGTTTCTTTTCCAAATCAACTCTTATACAGTCAACCTCAATATGATACTCATGGTTCTCTCGACTGTTTCTACTTGTGGAATATATTATCTCTTGACACTATTTATTACCAAAGATAAAACATTCCACTATGCACTCAATCTTGCACTTGCTAGGATTAAAAGAAATTAAAAGAATCCCCTGCTAATAGACTATTCTACTAGCAGGGGATTTTCTCATTATTCCTTTTCTTTCTTATCGGAACTACTTGACTCTATAATTGAGTCCTCTTTTTGTTTTTCTGAATTAGAAGAGTTAATTTCTTTATGATTTTCTTGCTTTTCTGCCTTATTCATATTTTCTGATTTATCAGTTAGAGTAGATGTTTCCTGTTTGTTTGTAGAATGATTTTGCTGCTTATCAACAGTAACTACTTGTTTCCATACACCTTCTTCATTAACTTTATAACCATCAGGTGTAGTAGAATTTTTTAATAAGGAACCATCTGCTTGGAAATAGTACCAATTGCCATCAAGCTGTTTCCAGCCAGTTTGCATTGCTCCTGTTGAATCAAAGTAATATTGATCACCATTAACTTTATGAAGGCCAACCAACATAATACCATCTTCAGGATTTAGATAATACCAGACGCCTTTGTCTTTTATCCAACCAGTTTTCATGGCTCCATTTGATTCAAAGTAACGGTAATGATTATCAAACCATTTCCAGCCAGTCTGCATGGCACCAGATTTGCTAAAGTAATATTGCTTACCATCTACTTGATTGAGTCCAACCAACATAGCGCCTTCCTTAGATTCAAGATAATACCACATATCATGATCTTTTAGCCAACCAGTTTGAAGTGCACCAGATGCAGCGTAATAATGCCAGACATCATTTGACCACTGCCAGCCAACTTGCATGTTACCTGAGGATTTAAAGAAATAGGTTTTTCCATCAATCGCTTTAGAGCCTACGGCCATGATACCTGTTTCCGGATCCAAATAATACCATGATTCTTTATCTTTCAACCAACCAGTTTTCATAGCACCTGAGTTCGTATAGAAGTACCAGCTATTGTCTTGCCACTTCCAGCCAGTCTGCATGGCACCACTAGCATTCAAATAGTAACGAATACCCTTTATATCTTGTCTGCCAGTTAACATGATGCCATCTTTATCCAGATAATACCATGTTTCCTGATCCTTGACCCAGCCAGTTTTCATAGCTCCAGAACTTGCAAAATAGTTCCAGTGACCATCAACAAAGGCCCAGCCAGTTTGCATGACACCTTCTTGATTAAAGTAGTATGTGCTTCCATTGATATTCTTTTTACCGACAGTCTTTAGACCATCCTCATCATAGAAATACCAAGCTGAATCAATCTTTTGCCAAGTTGAAGGCTTACCTGAAATTTGTAGTACGCCACTTTCGCTAAAGAACATCTTCTTACCATTAAAAACTTGGTGTCCTGTCAGCATCTTACCATCTGCCGCAAAAAGGTATTTTTTCCCTCCAATTTCAGAGAGCTCGCTAAATCGTCTAGCACCATTCGACTGGATATAATACCAAGAGTTATCTAGCTTGAACCATCCACCAGTTTGCATTTTACCATTTTTGTTCAGATAGTAATCATTCCCCTTGGCATTTTCTCCCCAGTCGTCATTAAGGTGAAGCCAGCGGCCTGCTTGCATTTGTCCTTTTCCATTAAAGAAGTAAGTGGCTCCGCCAATCTCTTTCCAGCCGATAGCCATTTCCCCGTCAGACAAACGATATTTCCAATAGCCATCTTCTTGATACCATTTTTCGTCAACTACTGGGATATCAGGGAAGGTATTTGAAACATTAGCAAATCCTTTATCGCTAATATCAAAAACAGTAGCGTCTTGAGTTTGGCTAGCAGCACGAAGAACCTGAATATTTTTCTTCTGAAGGTATTCTCTAGTTGAAGCAACATTAATATCTCCACCAGTTGTCTGAATAATCATTTTTGGTGATAAGTTTTCAAGGAAATTAATCGTATTTGAAATTGTCGCATCATAATGGTGGTTCCATTTCATCATATCAACCTTGCCGATAACTGGACCTAACTTATCTTCTGCTCCTTCGGCATTATCCAAATCTCCACCAAGATAGATTCTCTTTCCTGCCACAGTCACTACTGAAACAATGGAGTTGGAGTTATCATCTCGAACTTTTTTCAGATTCCCATCAGCATCATATTCATTCTTATAGTTGTAGAGCTGGATATCCATATCACCTAATTTTATATGGCTATCCTCATCTGAAATATTCTGGATAAGCGTAACTCCTCGTTTTTGAGCTGCTCTCAAAGCATTATCATAATTGAAAAGATTATCCCATAGACCCCACTTTGCTGTGATTCGATCATCTGAATATTTTTTCAAATAAAACTTACCAACCTGATAACGATTGAGTATTTCGTCTGCTCCACCAATATGATCACTATGAACATGAGTTCCTATGATAAAATCTAATTTTTTAACACCTATTTCATCTAGGTGGCGAATCAATCTATCCTCTAATACTTGATAATTTCTCATAGAAATTCCCCAACGACTTGGATAGCGTGGGTCACTCCCATCAGGAAAATCATAGTCTTCTCCCATATCAATCAAAGCATAGTGACCATTGCTTTCCAGAAGGATGGCATCACTCCCTGATTTGGCTTTAGTATTTATGAAATGGATACGATTGCCCGAACCTGCAGAGATAGTATTTGCATCTACTCCTTGCGATAACTGAATCAGCGCTAGAAAGAATACAAGAAAACTATACCCAACTAATTTTATTAACTGTTTATTTTTCATCTTGAAAACCCCTTTATTTTAAAAGATAAGAAACTTATACTAATCAATCCAATAATTTTTATCTCCTCCTGGCACTTGTTGCTCAATGGGTGGCGGACTCATATAGTTTTCTCCAAATTCGTAGACAAGTAATTCATGGTATTTTCTAGGAACCTTGACCACAATGTTTTCATACGGCATATCAATCAAATCATAGAGCCATTCTTTTTTTATACCATCTGGATAATAGGAATCATAGATAGTACAAGTGAGATCTGTTGCTTGATCCACACTATACTTCAAAGCAAGACTCTCTAATTTTTGGTTCCATATCTGTGGGGAAGTTAAACGAAAAATAGCTGACCCCATATAACGAGGGAGATTTTTAAGTCCACCATTCTCAGACTTAATCCCTTTAAAATTCAAAGAAGAAAGACGAATGAAATATTTGTAGAGCTTCATTTTCTTCTGGTCACTTTCTTGCGTTACGACACCATCATATGGAAAGATATCAACGCAGGTTCCCAATACGACCGTTTTATCTATAAGATTAGCATCTCGACGTGTCCTCACATCATAGACTCGCATATAACTGTAAGGATACCCCTTTGTTTCTCTGAATGAAATTAATTTGTAGTAGGGATGATTTTCATTTTTTAAAACCTTATACAGTTTTTCAAACTCATCACGCGCTAAGGAAATATCTGTATCATCATCCCAAGGTATAAATCCTTTATGGCGTACAGCTCCTAGTAATGTTCCAAAATCAATAAAATATTTGATATGATGTTGTTCACAAAGATCATGAAGATACTTCAAAATATCTAATTCTACTTGTTTGATTTCTTCAAGAGTTAAAGTTCTTTCAGACATAGGTTTTATTCTCCTAATTTTGACTATATTTTTAAACGTTTCTTAATCCCAATCCAGTTATTTAGACTTTTTAACAATCTTCCACAATTTAAAACCATGATGAGATACTCTTTGTTCAACTGGCGGCAATTGCATATAATCTCCGTAGTCTGAGGTCAAAATTTCATGATATTTTTTCGGAATAGTAAATTTCTTACCTTCAAATGTTCCAGTAGTAACTTGTTCTAGCCATTCGCGTCTCCACACTGGTTTGTTCATATCCTTGTAGATAAGATAATCCACTTCCTCATAATCTGACACTTTACGTGATTTAGCAAGTTCTTCAATTTGTGCAACGTATTTATTTGTATTTGTGAAATAAAAAATAATAACTGAAATATAGCGTATCAGTGAATTCAGAACACTTTTCGTATTGGTGATACCTTTAAATGTATAGCAACTCAATTGACGTTTCTTTATCAGCTTTGTCATCTTGTTCTTGAAATTGGCATCATTCTCGTAGCCATCTACAGGGAAAATATCTACATAAATCCCCATATTTGAATCAATACGAACATCTTCTTCTAGCAAGTAGGTATGGTTATCCTGCACTTTCATGAAGGGATAGACATAGTTGAGATTATTTTTATAAGACATCACTTCGTAACGTTCATCAGGGTTAGCAATAAGATAGTCTTGCAACTTTTCATAATCTTCTCGTAACATACAGATATCCATGTCATCATCCCAAGGAATAAAACCTTTATGACGAACCGCACCGATAAGACTGCCATAAGCTAGGAAATATTTGACACCAATTTTCTGGCAAGTTTCATGAATGTATTCCATGATTCCTAGTTCCATCTGTTGGATCTCTCTAATATCAGTTACTTCCTGATAACGAATACCTTCATCACGTTTGCAAACAACTAATCCATAACCAATAATCAACCAAAAGATAATATTAATAAAGTTAGTTGAGTACATAATCTGACTTTCAAATAATTGACCGAACAAGATGCCAAAGAAAAGAATCATAATCAACTTTTCAGAGTTCTTTTTAGAAACAATCAAATAAGTCAAAAAGCGCTTAATTATATATCCTAGTAGAAGTAGAAAGGATACTAAACCTAAAATTCCAGAACTAACAAATATCGTTACCAAAATGTTATGGAAATTTCCACCAATAAGAGAATTTTGAATCTCAAATTTACTGAAATATTTTGTGTAATAATCTGGAACATTTCTTACACCATAACCAAAAATTGGTTTCTCACTTCCCATTTTTATAGCATTTTTCCAAATATAAGTTCTGCCACTAGGTGTTGTTTCTATTAGATGAAGTTCACCTGTTTTTTTTATAACTGAAGAATCCGTTTCTGCATAAGATTGTCCTTTATTTAAGTCTAATACAGTCGCTTTCCCCGAGGATATGTAAATAGAGGTTACATAACTCAATCCGATGTTAGCAGCAGAAACAAGTAAAGCAGAAATAATAAAGATTAGAAATCGCTTAGCTAACTTGCCCCCGTTAATAAAGAAACTATAAAACCCAATCATTAACACTAAAGATAATAAAGCTCCTCTACTTTGCATGGTTGCGAAGTAAACTAATTGAATTACATTATTCAGTTTAAGATAGACAGAATATTTACTTCCTTTATGAATCAAATACATAGCCAAAATAATGCTAATGTATGAAAATATCGCACTAGCATTTGGATTAACAATCCCCCACAGACGTCCATTCATAACACCATAGTAATAAGATTGTTCGCCAATCTTAAATAGGATAAGGACTCTACTTACCAATAAACCAAACGCAAAAATTGCTGAAGAAAAAGATACAATTTGAACCGTATAGGCAATCCAGTCAAATAATTTTTTAAGTTGCCCTGATTCTAACATGGTAAATAATAAAATATAGGTCACCATAAAGAGGATCTCTATCACATTTCCAATCAAATGTCCAGAGCGATTAAAAATAGCTGATAACAGATGACTTCCAGCCAATAGACCAAATAAGGACAGAAATTTGCGATCTACTGTGATTTCTTTCCACTTAAACAATAAGGTACAGCAAATATAAAGTACTACAATCGCTGATAATCCCTTGTAGAGGGGATTTGCTATCTTATAAACCAGTGAACTCATACTTAAAATCGAAATAAAAACAAATAGATACGCAATCCATAGTTTTGATTTTTCAAAGTATTCATCCAATTTTGAAAAATTCATTTTCAACTCCTTCTCATGATATTAGTTTTTTAATCCAACAATTTTCTTATATAGCCATGGAGAAATGACAAGTGAGAGGATCGCTACCTTGCGAAAAGTAGTGAAATAAGCATCCTTCCATATTTCACGTCGATGCTGAACAATCCAAGTCCTCAGCTCGGCTTTCTCCTTTTGATACTCTCCACGTGAAGTAAAGATAATTTTATCGTAAACTGTGATGTACGACCAACACTCTCTGTTTATTAATTCATATTTTAAATTAGGGAAGACTTGTGAAACTTGAGCAATTATTTGCTTATAAACTTCTATCGTATCAAATACATACCGATTAACAGATGTTGTCGCACTTCCCTCACGATGATCATAATAATAAATCGGTTTGTCAATAAATACGCTACTACATCTTGTCTTTAGTAACAATTCAGTTAAAAATAGGGCATCTTCAGCCAGGTGATAATTTGTATTAAACTTTTCATCCGCAAGCAGGTCTCTCTTAAACAGTTTTGCGACTGGAAAAAATGACGTTCTGGTAGTCATCAGTAGTTCCTTCATGGTTTCTTCTGTTGACCAGAGTTCTGTTTTTCCAGAATGTAGAGGAAGGTCTGTTACAATGCCATTTTTGATATGGTGTAGAGGAGCAATCACAAAACCTACATGTTCTCCCTCAACTGCACTAGCTAAAGTAGCTAGATAATCATTGGTGACGAAATCATCGCTATCAATAAAAGTTATCCAAGCACCTGTCGCTAGCTGAATTCCAAGATTTCTTGCATTAGAAACACCAGCATTTTCGATATGGTAAACCTTGATATTCTCATACTGATTTGCTAAATCATCACAGATCTTTCCACTAGAATCAGTAGACCCATCATTTATTAGGATTAGTTCAAAATTGGTATAAGTCTGATGAAGAATTGACTCCACACATCGTTCCAAATAGTTTTCTACATTGTAGACTGGAACGATAACGCTTATTTTTTCTCCCATCATGCTCCATATTCTCCCTTGTACTCTCTATAACTCTTATCCATATCAGCGATAACAGCATCATGATGCGGCACCTGCTTATCTGCTGGTGGAGGTGTCATATAATCACCAAAAGCAGTGCTGAGATAGGCATCGTAGCCAACTGGAATGGGCATCTCTGTCTCTTCAAATGGCAAGAAGAGATTATCTTCAAAGGATGCGATTGGGTACTTGTTTCTCATGTAGCCAGGACCGGAGCATAACTCCGTGATTCCATCGCTCTCAGCCAGACTGTACTTGGTCATTTCTTTCTCAGCTTTTTTCCAAATGCGATAACGAAGAGATTTTGGTGTCAAACCGAGTAAAATGCGACTCCCCCATTTCATAAGTGCGCCATGCTTTTCTGGAACAGTTTGCGCACAAAAAAGAGAATAGATCAGGGCCCAACGAACCTGTTTTTTCCGCTCAGCTGGATTTTTAGGATAATAATCCAAAGGCAAAACATCTAAGGCCAAACCATGTGGCAAATCCAAATCTTGCTGGTAAGGTTTAATGCAGGTAGTTTCCTTGTCACGAATAGTAATAAAAAGATTGCGATCGACAAAATCCTTGTTACTCTTTGACAAGAAATAACGCTCATCTGCATAACGAGGCCATAATTCTGCCAATTTTTCATAATCCTTACGGGGCATAAAAAAATCTAGATCATCATCCCAAGGAATGAAACCCTTGTTTCGAAGGGCACCAATAGCACCTCCACCACAAAGATAACAAAGCAAATCATGTTCTTTACAAAATGCGGCGAAATATTCAGCCATTTCCAGACTACGAGCCTGAATCGCTTTCAAATCACTCATGTCTCTCCTCTTCTGTTCAATAACGAGTTATATCGTTTTATTATACCATAAAAAAGCCTTAAAAATCCATCAAACACTAAGAAAAATCAAAGTTCAAACCACTATTTTACTGGTGATTCGAACCTTGATTTTTCCTATATTAGTCTCCTATCTAATTCCAATTGTAGAATATTCATCTCTACACAATCGTATCATAATCTTTTTCTTTCGTCTTCAAAGTCTCAACAACCTTTGTCGAATAAGCTCCTTTCATAGTTGTATCGAGTTGACTAGAAATCATCCCTAGTGCTGTCTTTGTTGCTAGAACTTCTGTTTTGATCTTAAAGTCACCATCTGACATCAAATTATTACGCTCATTCAATTTGATCGGTGAATAGATATGACTGATTAGTAAACGTTCTAGTCCCTTCTGAATCTCAATCATATTATTGTTCACTCCTGAGAAGAAATCATTAATCATTTCATCAAACATAAGCTATCCCTTCTTTTTTTCTTGATCAAGTTTCATCTTTCGACGATGTAAGGTATCTATATCCTCTTCTAATTTTCGTCGTTCTCGTCTATACTCAATCTCTTCTTTTTCAATACTTTGTTCCAAAGCGCGCTGATTTCTTATAAATCCTATAGATACTGCTTGGCTAAAGTCCGAAGCTATTCTGTTTAATCGTGCTCTTTCCTCAGTAGTATCCACGT